>NZ_LMHF01000002.1:0-81454 GCF_001427715.1 Lysobacter sp. Root667 | reverse complement strand
TTCTTGTTGTTCAGATTGCCCTGCACGTCGTAGCTCAGGCCCACCACGCTGGCGCCGCCGCTGTTCTGGACATTGGTCAGGCGGTTGTTCGTGTCGTACCAATAGCTGTGCTCGCGCACGCCCGGGTGGCTGACGCTGCGGATGTTGTCGATCGCGTCATAGCCGTAGTTGATGTAGTGCGTGCTGCCGCCGAACATCGCCGAACCGGCCGACGTCAGGCGATCCAGGCCGTCGTAGCTAAGGTAACGCTTGAAGTTCTGGCCCTGGACCAGGTCATCGATCAGGGTGGTGTTGCCGTTGGCATCGTAGAGATTGGTGAAGCCCACGACGCTGCCGTCCTGGGTGGTCTGCGGCAGCTGACGNAGGCGGTTGTTCGTGTCGTACCAATAGCTGTGCTCGCGCACGCCCGGGTGGCTGACGCTGCGGATGTTGTCGATCGCGTCGTAGCCGTAGTTGATGTAGTGCGTGCTGCCGCCGAACATCGCCGAGCCGGCCGACGTCAGGCGATCCAGGCCGTCGTAGCTRAGGTAACGCTTGAAGTTCTGGCCCTGGACCAGGTCATCGATCAGGGTGGTGTTGCCGTTGGCATCGTAGAGATTGGTGAAGCCCACGACGCTGCCGTCCTGGGTGGTCTGCGGCAGCTGACGRGCGTTCTGGATCATCGTRTGGACGATGCCGTTGCCGTAGGTGAACTGCTTGATCGCCCCGTTGGGGTAGTAGCTGACGCCGGTGGCGTAGGTGCCGGCGGTGGCGCTGCCCGGGGCGGTTGCGACCTGGGTCGGCTGGCCCAGGGCATTCGGGCTATAGGTGAGCGCTAGTCCGGTCGGGTAGGTCTGCGAGGCCAGGTTGCCGTTCTGGTCATAGCCGTAGCTCAAGGGCCAAGTGTAGTAACTGGGCTCACCACTGGTTTCCGACGTCAGTAGGCGCCGCCTATTGTAGCCGTAGCTGTTAACCACCGTGCCAGTGTTATTGGCGTCATTGTAAGTGGTGATCGTCGCCGGCAGGCCGTCTTTGGTGTAGGTCCAGGTTTGGTTGCCCAGGCCGTCGGGGAAGCCCATTTGGTGCAGGCGGTTGCGGGCGTCGTAGCTGCGGTTGACCGCGCGGCCGGAGTTGTACGCGGCCAGGTGATCGCAATCGACCGAGTTCAGGCCGGACACGCCGGCGGCCGACCAGGTCAGGTTGTCGTTGTAGTCATAGCCGAGGACCGTGGAGCCAGTTTCGGGCTCGTCAGTACGACACAGGCGGTTGACGCCGTCGTAGTAGTACTTGCGCAGGGCTTGGACGGTCTGACCCGCATAGGTGCCCGAGCGCAGGACCGATTTCGGACGCAGGAAGTAGGTCGCGTCGCGGTCGATGATGGTGGTGGCGCCTTCGGGGTGGATGATCTGGATGGGGTAGTCGGTGGTCGGCTGGTCCCAACCCGCGTAGCGGGTACGAGTGGCCTGGTTACGCGGATTAGTCACCGTGATATCGCCACCTACCTCGTAAGTGGTGGTCGTAGCGAGCTTGCCTAACTCCGAGTCTTGCTCAACCTTCTTGACCCGGCCCAGGGCGTCGTAGGTGGTCCAGATGCCAGTGTCGATGACCCAGTTGCCGTCGGCGTAAGGATTGCGCGGATACGAGGCGAACGTTACGCGACCGTCGGCGTCGTAGGTCTTGCTCACCAGGCTGAAGGTGGCATCGTTGTTGGAGAGATCACGCTGGTATGCCCACTTCGGCTGCCATAGCGCGTCGAAAACGGTAACTTGCTGGTAGTTGCCCTGCTGGACGATCTTGCGCCAATGGCCCGCCGGAATGCCGAATTCATCCTGGTTGATTTGCTCGAACAGGAACAGCTTATCGTTCCAGGCGACGGAGTCGTCAGTCGGGTAGATGACCCGAGACATGCGGCCCATCGTGTCGTACTGGTAGTTGGTGGTGTAGCTGTTCTCGTCGGTGGTGGACGTGATCCAACCGGCGTCGTTGACCACCGCCGACTCGGTACTGCCCGAAGGCGATTCGGGTGTGGCCGGGTGCTGGATGGTCTGGGGGATGCCGCGCTTCCAGTTCGACAATGTGGTGACGTTGTTGTTGCCGTCCTTGATCGTGGCTACCGTGCCATCGGCGTTATAGGTCAGGGTTTGGCGGAGTATGCCGAATGCGGAGTGGGTCAACGGCAATGCTGTGACGGAATCGTAGGTCGTCGACGTCGGGATCATTCCACTAGTCGACACCGAAGCGATTTGGCCCAGCACCCAGCTAGAAAGATTGTTGTGATAGATGGTGGTATCAGTGCGGCTATAACCCCCGTTTAGAGTGTTCGATCTAGTGATCGATAGTGGATAGATAAAGTAGTCGAAATTATTAGTGGTGGTTGTGTAGGTGACGCCATCTTGGCTAACAGTTGAGTTGTAAATCGGGCGATTTGAATAAGAGTATGCGCTCAGGTCGCGTCGCGCGGGGGTTCCGAAAGCGTTTGGGAATGTCTGCCCATTGGCGTTGAGTAGATATGAATTCTCTATTCTTCGTTTTTCTACCCCGGCTTCTTCAATGGTTGATTTTGTCGCCTGTCCTGCAGTGTCGAAATTGCTATCAAAATAATGTCGCTGAATGGTTCCGTCTGGATTAATAACGTCAGTGCGAGTTGGACTCGTGCAACTGGTTGCTTCCGGGCATTCTGAGAGCCAGCTCCATGTTGGGAAGTATTTGTATGTCCAACTGATGGGGGTTAGGCCTGGTCCGTGAATGGTCTTGCTTGATAGGGAAACGGCTCTGTATGCCTTAAGCGGGCCGGAGAATTTTTCGTAGTAGATCGTTACGCCCATTCCGGATTCCGATATGTAAGTGCAGTCTCCGGGCGTACGGTTTGTGCCGTGGACTAGGCGGCGAAGGATGAATGAGCCAACTGCACCTGATGGATGACCAATCGTTATTGAGGCAGCTTCTCCGGCTCCTGGCGCAACAGTGGATTTCATGGTTCCAGGGTCTAGGACGCATCCGCTCCATATGTTTCGATTGTCAAATGTGATGAGATCTAGGCCGTCATACTGATATGTCCAAGTTCCGCCATCTGGCTGGATGACACTTGCCAATGTTTGTGCATAGGAATAGGACCAAACGCGCCCATTTGAAGATATGCCGGCGATTTTTCCATTGCTTCCATAGTTGACCGCAATGGATGCGCCGTCACTTGAAGTTATCGCGGTTAGGCGAAATGGATTGTTTGGATCGAATGCGTAGGTGATCGAATTGCCGAAGCGATCCTCGATGCGTGTTGCATACATGTAGTAGTCGGATCTCGGGACCGCTATGCCCGTGGAGCAATCTCCGCCCCGAAAGACGCGGCATCGGCTATCAAGTATGTGCGCAGTCGATCGGGAGGCGATCCAGTCGAAGTAATATTTTGTGCCATTCGGAAGGACTACCTTAAACCCTTGTCCCGGCCCATTCTTGATCGATGGCAAACAACTGACCCACCAGTTTGACTTTGTGACTGCGTAGAATGAATCGCCGTTGTTGGGTCTGGCAGCTGCTTGTTGCGGATGTAGGAATTCTTCCTGACCGATGTTCGGAATATTTACGTGATTTCCGTTCCAATACCTGTCCGCATCATATGTGTAGATGGAAAATGGCCCTAGACCAACTACTGCATCCGGCTCAAATTTGGAGCATCTAGTCTGTCCGTTATCCCACGTAGTAACCCATCCATAACGAGTGTCGAACGTTCCTTTGATGAATGGGATGTCGAGCTCCCAATATTTTCCAAATACTTGTGACGCAGGGTCTTTCTCGCCATCTCCGCGGACACTTCTGGTGATCTCATTGGGATCTAGGCGACGCCCGATTGACATCGGTAAACCACTATTGGTCTTAAGGCTGACGTCCGTCGCGTTGAAGGTGGTGCTGCCGTTAGATAGGTTAGTCCTATCTCCAAAAAGATCTGAGCCTAGAGCATTGATTTGGCTCGCCTGTCCGAGGTGCGTTTCATAGTATTCTGGCGGCACTTCACCTTGCTGCGCTAATGCAAAAAATGGCGTTGCGCACACCAGAATGCCCGCGAGTATGCGGATGATGGACTTGCTCACGGAATTCCCCTGGCCCTGAGATTCGAGCGGACATGCTCGTACTCCGCATTACTATGCGGACCTGCGTTTAAGTCAACACTTAAATTTTGTGACCAAATTGCGTACGGCCTTGTTGCCGTGGGCTTGTGAAGCGGAGCGGTGTCTTGCCACTCTTGGCTTGTGCGTCGCAGCATCATGCTTTGGTAACGAGAGCTTTACACTCGCGTTTGAAAACGTTTACAGTCGGCCCCGCATCCCAACCGCGGAGGGGCGGTCTAGGGCGTGACCAGCGTAACCATCAAAGATGTAGCGAGAGTGGCCCAGGTATCGGTGGCCACCGTATCGCGGGCCCTGAACGGACACGGCAACGTGGCCGAGGAAGTGCGTCGCCGCGTGCTCGCCGCCGCCAACGAACTGCGCTACACCCCGCACGCCGCCGCCCGCAGCCTCAGCAGCCGCCGCACCCAGACTCTGGGCGTGGTGCTGCCGGACCTGCACGGCGAATTCTTCTCCGAACTGGTGCGCGGCATCGACCAGATCGCGCGCGAGCACCGTCTGCACCTGCTGGTCTCCAGCTACCACGGCCATCCGGAAGAGCAGGGCGCCGCGCTGCGCGCCATGCGCGGCCGCGTCGACGGTCTGCTGGTGATGTCGCCGTTCGTGGCCACGCCCGGCCCCTTGGCCGAGGAACTCGCGCCGACCCTGCCGACGGTGCTGATCAACACCCAGCACGCGACCGCCGGCGTGCTGTCGCTGGGCGTGGACAACTACGGCGGCGCGGTCGCGATGGTCGAGCACCTGGTCGCCGCCGGGCATCGCCGCATCGCCTTCATCGCCGGCCCCAGCGACAACTTCGACGCCCACGAGCGCCTGCGCGGCTATCGCGACGCACTGCATCGCCTGCTGCCCGACGCCGAAGAATGGGTGTTGCCGGGCGATTTCGACGAAGCCTCCGGGCATCAGGCCGGGCTGACGTTGCTGGCGTCCAAGCAACGCCCGGACGCGGTGTTCGCCGCCAACGACATGATGGCCCTGGGTTGCCTGTTCGTGTTCGCCCAGGGCGGCGTGGACGTGCCGCGCGATATCGCCCTGGCCGGCTTCGACGACATCCCCCTGGCCCGGTACGTGCACCCGACCTTGACCACCATGCGGGTCAACATCGCCGAACTGGGCGCGCGCGCCGCGCGCCTGCTGTTGACCCAGGTCGCCGGCGAAGCCTTGCCCGGCGAGGGCCGCGAAGCCCTCAGTCCGGAACTGATCGTGCGCGCCTCCAGCGTGCCCGCGGAAGCCAAGCGCAGCGGAAGCGCGTGATCGCCTTTTTTTGCCCATCGATGTAACCGTTTACAACTCAGCTCGAATGCTTCTTGGAGAGAGGGAAAGCATATGAAGCCGTATTACCGATCCACCCGTCGGCCCACGCCGAGATTGTTAGCCTGCGCCCTGGCCAGCTGCCTGGCGATGGCCGCCCCCGCCGCCTTCGCCCAGTCCACCGCCGCCACGATCCGTGGTCAGGTGACCGTGGATTCGGCGCCGGCGACGGACGCCAAGGTCACCGCGACCAACGTCGCGACCGGCCTGACCCGTAGCGTCCAGTCCACCGCCAACGGCGGCTACGCGGTCGCCGGCCTGCCGCCGGGCACCTACCGCATCGACGTGAGCGCGGAAGGTCAGACGAATTCCAAGACCATCACCGTGCAGGTCGGCCAGACCGCGACCGTGAACCTGTCGACCGGAGGCGTGGCCGAGACCGCGCCGTCTACCGAAGCGACAAACATCGACGCGGTGACCGTGACCGCTGCGCCGGTGTTCGAGACCAAGACGTCGGAAATAGCGACCTACGTTTCCAACAAGCAGATCGAGTCGTTGCCGCAGGCCTCGCGTAACTTCCTGGCCTTCGCGGACATCGTGCCTGGCGTCCAGTTCAACACGGGCACGGAAGGTTCGACCTCGTTGCGCAGCGGTCCGCAGTTGTCCAGCGGCATCAACGTATTCATCGACGGTGTAGGCCAGAAGGACTACGTACTTAAAGGAGGCATTACCGGTCAGGACTCCAGCCGCGGCAATCCGTTCCCGCAGTTGGGCATCGCCGAGTACAAGGTCATCACGTCCAACTACAAGGCCGAGTACGACCAGCTCAGCAGTGCCGGAATCACTGCTGTCACGCGTTCGGGTACCAACGAGTTCCACGGTGACTTCTTCTGGGATCGCACGTCCGACGACTGGACCTCGGAGACGGTACGCGAGGAACGCGGCATCAACACCAAGCCGCAGTCCAAGCAGGAGCAATACGGCGTCGCCTTCGGCGGACCGATCCTCCAGGATGCGATGCACTTCTTCTTCGCCTACGAGGCCAAGGAGTACAACTCTCCGCGCGCCGTGGTGCCGGGCCGCCAGGTCCCCATCGAAGCACTGCCGGCCAATCTGCAGGACCAAGCGCGCAACACCACCAGTGCGCCTTTCAAGGAAGATTTGTACTTTGGCAAGATCGATTGGTCGATCGGCGACGCGCACCTGCTCGAATTCACTATGAAGCGCCGTGAAGAGGACGAGCTCACCAACATCGGCGGAACCAAGCTGGCGTCGGCGGGAACGCTCAAGACGGGCGAGGAGACGCGACTGGATCTGCGTTACCAGTACAGCGCCTCCCAATGGCTCAATGACGCTCACATCACCTTCGAGGACGTTACGTTCGGTCCCCGTCCGAGGTTGATCGAAAACGGTTACCGCCTATTCCTTCCGCGTCGCGGCGAAGAGAACGTGAACAACCCCGCCATGGAAGAGGTTCTGATCGCCGGCGGCGGCGGCGACTATCAGGACAAGGGCCAGAAGGGCTGGGCATTCCAGGACGACTTCACCTATTTCGGCTTCGAAGGCCACACCATCAAGGCCGGCATCAAGTACAAGAGCATCGACATCACTGCTTTCGAGCAGAGCCCCTATACGCCGCAGTTCCGCTACGATATGACGCGTAGCGCCACGGTGCCGTACTTCGTCCAGTTCACAGCCTCCGGCAACGGCTATCCGACCACTGTTGAGTCGGAGAGCAAGCAGCTCGGCCTGTACATCCAGGACGATTGGGAGGTCAACGAACATCTGACCTTCAACTTTGGCCTGCGCTGGGACTACGAGCAGACCCCGAGCTACGAGGACCACGTGACCCCGGCGAGTCTGGTCTCGGCGCTGCAAGCGTGGCCGAACATCAACAACGCGAACGTCAACTACAACTACAACGACTACATCAGCACCGGCAACAACCGCAAGGCGTTCAAGGATGGTTGGCAGCCGCGCCTGGGCTTCTCCTACGACTTGTTCGCCGATCAGCGCCACGTGATCTTCGGCGGCGCAGGACGGTCCTACAACCGCAACCAGTTCGATTATCTCTCCTACGAGAAGTACCGTCTGGCGTTCCAGCGCTACGAATTGAACTTCAACACGCCTGGGCACACCTGCACGATCAGTCCGACCTGTTTGAACTGGGATCCGAGCTTGCTGGATCCGGCGAATCTGGCAGCGATCGCCGCGGCTAATCCGAACAACGGTGCCGAAGTCTTTCTGCTCAACAACGATCTTAAGACCCCGTATTCCGATCAGTTCAGTATCGGTATGCGCAACGCCTTCAATTTCATGGGGCACGAATGGAATTCGTCGGTCACGTTGCTGCACATCCTCAGCCACGACGGCATCCTGTTCACGATGGGTAATCGTTATCCGAACGGCCAGTTCCGCAACAACCCGGCCCTGGATTGGGGCGGCCAGCCCTGGGGTGAGTCGCTGCCCGGCTGGGGCCGCTTCTTCCTCGGTGACAATGCGGTGGAAACACGTCTGAACTCGGTTCTCGTGTCGCTGGAGAAACCCTATACCCGCGAATCTGGATGGGGCGCCAGCATTGCGTACACCTATAGCGACGCCAAGGAGAATCGCAGCAATTCGGACCAGTTCTCGTTCGACTATCCGAACTTGGACGATGTGGCTTTCACCCGCGCGCTGGGCATTCCGCGTCATCGCCTGGTAGCCACCGGCATCTACGATCTGGCGCAAGGTTTGATGCTGTCGGGCAAGCTGACCCTGGCCAGTCCGAAAGCTTACGAGGCGATCAACTGCTACGCGACGACGGCGCCGGGCAACTGCTACTTCGATCCGTTCGTGCCGGACGAAACCATCGGCTACCGCCAGCTCGACGTCGCCTTGCAGAAGGAATGGGACACCGGAACCAATCTCAAGGTTCGCGTCCGTGGCGACGTTCTCAATGTATTCAACTGGCGCAACTACAGTGAGTACTCGAATTGGCGCGGCTTCAATGGCAGCCCGGATCCGACCTACGGCAACCGCGGTACCGACATCGAACGGCCCACCCGCGAATTCAAACTGTCCCTTGGCATCAGCTGGTAAACCGCATCCGCCTGCCGCCCCTCACCGGGCGGCAGGCGAGGCGTAGCTCGACCCCCACACCCCCATTCGCGGCCGCGTTTCGGTCGCCCCGTCAACACAGGCCATCGCTTCATGCCGTCAGCCGCTTCCGCTCCGCGTTTCCTGATCACGATGCTGTTGGTGGCGTCGCTGACCTTTTTCGCGGGTTGCCAGCGCAACCAACCTTCGTCGCAAACCTATCCGGTCGCGTCCACAGGCGATATCGAGGTCGAGCCGCTCAAGGCGACCAAGATGGAACTGCCGCCGCTGTTCCGCGACATCGAAAAGCGCACCTTCCAGTTCTTCTGGGACACCACCAACGAGCGCAACGGGCTCACCCCCGACCGCTATCCCTCGCGTCCGTTCGCCAGCATCGCCTCGGTGGGCTATGCGCTGACCTCGTATCCGATCGGGGTCGAGAACGGCTGGGTCAGCCGCAGCCAGGCGGTCGACCGCACGCTGCTGACGCTGAAGTTCTTCCGCGATATGCCCGCGGGGCCACAGCGCACCGGCAAGGGCACCTACAACGGCTTCTACTATCACTTCCTCGATATGCAGAAGGGCGAGCGCTACGACAGCTGGGTCGAGCTGTCGAGCGTGGACACCGCGCTGCTGATGATGGGCGTGCTGTTCGCGCAGTCCTACTACGACCGCGACGAGCCGCGCGAGAAGGAGATCCGCGAGATCGCCGACACGCTCTACCGCCGCGTCGATTGGACCTGGCTGCAGAAGAACAAGCCGCTGGTGTCGATGGGCTGGTTCCCGGAGAGCGGCTTCATCAAGCACGACTGGACCGGCTACAACGAGGCCATGCTGCTGTACGTGCTGGCGCTGGGTTCGCCCAGTCATCCGGTCAGCCCGGATGCGTGGACCGTGTGGTCGCGCACCTACAACGACGTCTGGGGCGTCTATCAGGGCGAAGAGTTCCTCGCTTTCGGCCCGCTGTTCGGCCACCAGTACAGCCACGTCTGGATCGATTTCCGCGGCATCCAGGACGAGTACATGCGCGAGCGCGGCATCGATTATTTCGAGAACAGCCGCCGCGCCGCCTACGCCCAGCGCGCCTACGCCATCGCCAACCCGATGAAGTGGGAGGATTACGGCCCGGAGGTCTGGGGCCTGACCGCCAGCGACGGACCGCAGCAGACCTTGCAGGAATACCGTGGCGAGCAGCGCCAGTTCCGCCACTACTCGGCGCGCGGCGCCGGCCTGCGCGAGAACTTCGACGACGGCACCATCGCCCCGACCGCGGCGATCGCCTCGCTGCCGTTCGCGCCGGAGATCGTGATCCCCAGCACCGTGGCCATGCACGAGCGCTACGGCGAGTACCTGTACTCCAGCTACGGTTTCCTGGACTCGTTCAATCCCAGCTTCAAGTACGACATCCCGCTCAAGACCGGGCGCGTGGTGCCGAACGAGGGCTGGGTGGCCAGCGATTACATCGGCATCGATCAGGGCCCGATCCTGGCGATGATCGCCAACTACCGCAACGACTTCGTCTGGAACGTGATGAAGCGCAATCCCTACATCCGCTCCGGCCTGGAACGCGCGGGCTTCAAGGGCGGATGGCTGGAGCCGCCGAAGGCGCAGGCCGACGGCAAGGAAGCGCTGCCCGCGACCGCGGCCAAGCCGCAGACCCAGGCCGAGAAGGCCGCCGCGACCGCGCGTGCGCTGGGCGAGGCGGAATCGCGCGCGGGCCGCGCCAACGAGGCCCAGGCGCCCAAGCAGCAGCCGGACTAAGCTGGCGATGATGCGCCCGTCCCCCACATCGCCGGATCGCAGCACATGCGCGCGTGCGAAACCCCCGCACGCGAGACCCGCGCGCGCGCGACGCCTGCGAGCGGGCATCGCCTGGCTGTGCGTGCTGCTGGCCTGCATGCTCGCCGCCGCATGCACGCGCCAGGGCGACGGGCGCGAGGTAGTGCGCTTCTGGGCGATGGGCTACGAAGGCGAAGTCGTCGCCCAGCTGATCCCGGAGTTCGAACGCCTCAACCCCGGCATCCGCGTCGAAATCCAGCAGCTGCCGATCATCTCCGCGCACGAGAAGCTGCTGACCGCGTTCGCCGGCGACTCGCTGCCCGACGTCTGCGCGATCGGCAACACCTGGATTCCCGAGTTCGCGCTGCTCAACGCCCTGCAGCCCTTGGACGCGCGGATCGCGGCGACGCCGTCGCTGTCCGTGCAGGACTACTTCCCCGGCGCCTGGGACAGCGGCGTGATCGGCGCCAAAACCTACGCGGTTCCCTGGTACGTGGAGACGCGGATCCCGTTCTATCGGCGCGACATCGCCGAGCGCGCCGGAATCAAGACCCCGCCGCAAACCTGGGACCAGTGGCGCCAGGCGATGGCCGCGATCAAGCAGGAAGTCGGGCCGGAGCGCTACGCGATCCTGCTGCCGCTCAACGAGCCCGAGCCGCTGCTCAACCTGGGCATCCAGTCGCCCGATCCGCTGCTGCGCGAGGACGGCCGCTACGGCAATTTCCGCAGCCCGGGCTTCAAGCGCGCGCTGGGCTTCTATCGCGAAATGTTCGATAAGCGCTGGGCGCCGCTGCTGAGCAACACCCAGGTCGCCAACGTCTGGAACGAGTTCGGACGCGGCTACTTCAGCTACTACGTCAACGGCCCCTGGAACATCGCCGAGTTCCGCAAGCGCCTGCCGGCCGACGTCCAGGGCGACTGGATGACCATGCCGCTGCCCGGCGAGCACGGCCCCGGCGCCTCGGTCGCCGGCGGCGCCAGCTTCGTGGTGTTCCGCGGCTCCAAGCGCCAGGACGCGGCCTGGAAGCTGGTCGAATACCTGTCGCGGACCGACACCCAGATCCGCTTCCACGGCCTGACCGGCAACCTGCCGCCGCGCCGCAGCGCCTGGAACGCGCCGGCCCTGACCGACGATCCCTATGCGCGCGCCTACCGCGACCAGCTCGAACGCGCGCGGCCGACGCCGAAGGTGCCGGAATGGGAGCGCATCGCCATGGAGATCAAGCTGGTCGGCGAGCTGCTCGCGAACCGTCGCCTCAGCGTGGACGAGGCCGCGGCCGAACTCGACCGCCGCACCGACCTGATCCTCGAAAAGCGGCGCTGGATGCTCGATCACCAGGCCGCGGCGCAGGCGGGGGCAGGGCGATGAAGGCCTCGACCGCCGGCTGGGTGTTCGCCGGCCCCGCGCTGACCGTGATCGGCCTGTTCTTCGGCCTGCCGGTGCTGGCCGCGCTCGCGCTCAGCCTGACCGATTTCGACATCTATGCGCTGGCCGACATCGGCAATCTGCGCTTCGTCGGTCTCGACAACTATCTGAACCTGCTGCAGAACCCGCTGTTCTGGCGCGCGCTCGGCAACACCTTGTATTTCGTCGTGGTCGGCGTGCCCTTGTCGATCGCGGTGTCGCTGGGCGCGGCGCTGCTGCTGCATTCCAAACTCGGCTACCTCAAGCCGTTCTTCCGCACCGCGTACTTCGCGCCGGTGGTGACCACGGTGGTCGCGGTGGCGGTGATCTGGCGCTATCTGTTCCATACCCGCTACGGCCTGGTGAACTGGGCACTGTCGGGGTTGGGCATCGATCCGGTCGACTGGCTGGGCGATCCGACCTGGGCGATGCCGACCATCATCCTGTTCGCGGTGTGGAAGAACTTCGGCTACAACATGATCATCTTCCTCGCCGGTCTGCAGGCCATTCCCGAGGACTTGTACGAAGCCGCGCGCATCGACGGCGCATCGCCCTGGCGCCAGTTCCGCCACGTGACCTTGCCGATGCTGGGGCCGGTGCTGGTGCTGGTCGGCATCCTGACCCTCGCCGGTTATTTCCAGCTGTTCGCCGAACCCTATGTGATCACCCAGGGCGGGCCGCTGCAGAGCACGGTCAGCGTGCTGTACCTGATGTACGAAGAAGGCTTCAAATGGTGGAACCTGGGTAACGCCTCGGCGGTCGCGTTCCTGCTGTTCGTGCTGATGACCGCGGTCACCAGCGGCCTGCTCTGGTTCGCGCGCCGCAAGGGGGTGGAGTGATGAGCCCGCGTCTGGCCCGCGCCATCGTCAACGGCCTCCTGCTCGGCCTGGCGGTGCTGAGCCTGGCGCCGCTGCTGTGGATGCTGTCGGTGTCGCTGATGCAACCCGGCGAGGCGGCGAGCTTTCCGCCGCCGCTGCTGCCCTCGCATCCGACCCTGGGCAACTACCACGAGCTGTTCGAACGCATCGGCATGGGCGGCTACCTGCTCAACAGTTTCCTGATCGCGGCCATGACCACGCTGATCGCGCTGCTGCTCAACACCATGGCCGGCTACGCCTTCGCCAAGCTGCGTTTCGCCGGCCGCGAACGCGTGTTCCGCGCGCTGCTGGCGGCCCTGGTGATCCCGGCCCAGGTCACGATGATGCCGCTGTTCCTGATGCTCAAGCAGATCGGCCTGATCAACACCTACGCCGGCGCCGTGGTGCCGGGCATGGCCGGGATCTTCGGGATCTTCCTGGTGCGGCAGTACGCGCGCTCGATTCCCGACGAACTGCTGGAGGCCGCGCGCATCGACGGCGCCGGCGAGTTCCGGATCTTCTTCCAGATCGTGCTGCCGGCCTTGAAGCCGATCCTGGTGACGCTGGCGATCTTCAGTTTCCTGGGCGCCTGGAACGACTTCATGTGGCCGCTGATCGTGCTCAGCGACAACAGCCTGCAGACGCTGCCGGTCGCGCTGGCGTCGCTGTCGCGCGAACACGTGCAGGACAACGAGCTGATGATGGCCGGCTCGGTGGTCACGGTGCTGCCGGTGCTGCTGCTGTTCCTGGTGCTGCAGCGCTACTACCTGCAGGGCCTGTTGGTCGGCAGCGTCAAGGGTTGAGGCACGCACGCAGAGGGAGCGGGATGTTGGCGAGTTTGGCGCGGTGGTCGAAGAGTGCATGCCCCTTGGTCTCTCTGTGGCAAAGGGGGAAGACCGGCGTGGCTCCACAGCAAGCACCGGCATCCGGCGCCGTGGTTTCTTCCTTTGCAAAACGAGGGCTGGGCGGGATGTGTTTCGCCGCTGCGCTGCTCGCCAGTCAATCCGCCGCCGCGCAAGCCCGCGTCCTCGACGACTTCGAATCCACCGCCCCCTGGACCGTCGTCGCCTCCAATCAGGTCAGCGGCCGATTGCTCATCGCCGACGGCGCGCAGGGCAAGGCGGTCTGCCTGGACTACGACTTCAACGGCGTGTCCGGCTACGTCGGCCTGCAGCGCGCCTTGCCGATGCAGTATCCGGACAACTATGCGTTCTCGTTCCGCCTGCGCGGCGACTCGCCGGTCAACGATCTGCAGCTCAAGCTGGTCGACGACAGCGGCGACAACGTCTGGTGGGTCAACCGGCCCCGCTACGAGTTCCCGCAGCAGTGGACGCCGGTGGTCTACAAGCAGCGCCACATCAGCCGAGCCTGGGGCCCGGCACCGGACCCGACCCTGCGGCGCAGCGCCAAGCTCGAATTCACGATCTACAACAGCAGCGGCGGCAAGGGTTCGATCTGCTTCGATCAGCTCGCGTTCGAGCCGCTGCCCAAGGACGACGGCTCGCCGCTGACCGGCCGCGTCGTCGCGACGACCGCAGCTCAGGGCAGCCGCGCCGAATTCGCCGTCGATGGCGATCCCAGGACCGCATGGCGCGCCGGCTTCGCCACCGACCCGGCCCTGACCCTCGACCTGGGCCGCAAGCGCGAATTCGGCGGCGTGGTACTGCGTTGGGCGGAAGACGAGTACGCCTCCGACTATCGTTTGCAGCTGTCCGACGACGGCCGGCAGTGGCGCGAGGCGCGCAGCGTGCACGGCGGCGACGGCGGCAGCGACTACCTGGCGCTGCCCGAATCGGAAGCGCGCTACCTGCGCCTGCAGCCGGAGAAAGGCATGGGGCCGGGCTTCGGACTGGCCGAACTCAGCGTGCGGCCGCTGTCGTTCGCGGCCACCATCAACGACTTCGTCGCCGCCGTCGCCCAGGACCAGCCGCGCGGCCGCTATCCGCGCGGGTTCAGCGGCGAGCAGCCGTACTGGACCATCGTCGGCGTCGACGGCGGCGAGGATCAGGGCCTGATCGGCGAGGACGGCGCGATCGAACTGGGCAAGGGCGCTTTCAGTGTCGAGCCGTTCGTGATCAGCGACGGCAAGCTGGCGACCTGGGCCGATGCGAAGATCAGCCAGTCGCTGCAGGACGGCTACCTGCCGATTCCTTCGGTGCACTGGGCCCATCCGGACTTCGGCCTGACGGTGACGTCCTTCGCCCAGGGCACGCGCGAACGCTCGCGGCTGTACGGGCGTTATCGGCTCAGCAACACCAGCGCGTCGAAGCGGCGCTACGTGTTCGTGCTGGCGGCGCGGCCGTTCCAGGTCAATCCGCCCAGCCAGTTCCTCAACACCGTCGGCGGCGTGAGCGCGATCCGCAGCCTGCGCGCCGATGCGCATGGCTTCAGCGTCGAAGGCCCGGCCGGGGCCGCATCGGCGCGGCGCGTTCAAGCCACCGCCGCGGACGTCGCGGCGGTCGGCGCTTTCGACGGCGGCGAGATCGTCGCCAGGCTCGCCCGCATGCCGTGGAACGAGGTCTGTGCGAACTGCACCGCCCAGGGCGAGATCCTCAAGCGCCTGGGCGGCAGCACCGCGACCGAGTTCCAGAACGACCCGACCGGCCTGGCCTCGGGCGCCTTGTTCTACAGCGTCGAACTGGCGCCCGGCGAGACCCGCGAGTTCGGCTGGAGCAGCGCGCTGTCGGGCCAGGACAGCGGCGCATTCGCGGGCGTGGAGGAACTGGTCGCGACCCAGGCCCTGGTCGCCGGACAGTGGCGCGACAAACTCGACCGCGTGCGCATCTCCGTACCGAAGCAGGGCCAGCGCATCGTCGACACCCTGCGCACCGGTCTGGCGCACATGCTGATCAGCCGCGTCGGCCCGCGCCTGCAGCCGGGTACGCGTTCGTACTCGCGCGCCTGGATCCGCGACGGCGCGATGATCGGCGAAGGCCTGTTGCGCATGGGCCGCGAGGACGTGGCCGAGGAATTCCTGCGTTGGTACGCGCCGTACCAGTTCGACAACGGCAAAGTGCCGTGCTGCGTCGACGACCGTGGCAGCGATCCGGTGCCGGAGAACGACAGCCACGGCGAGCTGATCTTCACCGTCGCCGAGGTCTACCGCTACCGCCGCGACCGCGCCCTGCTCGAAGCGATGTGGCCGCACGTGGCCGGCGCGGTGAAATACATGGACGAGCTGCGCCTGAGCGAGCGCACCGAGGCCAACCGCGCGAAGAACCCCGCCTTCTACGGCATGATGCCGGCCTCGATCAGCCACGAGGGCTATTCGGCCAAGCCGATGCACTCGTACTGGGACAACTTCTGGGCGTTGCGTGGCTACAAGGATGCGGTCGAGATCGCGCAATGGCTGGGCAAGGACGAGGAAGCCCGGCGTTTCGCGGCCTCGCGCGACCAGTTCCGCGACGACCTCTACGCCTCGATCGCCGCGGCCACCCGCGACCGCGGCATCGACTTCATCCCCGGCGCGGCCGAGTTGGGCGACTTCGACGCCACCTCGACCACGATCGCGCTGGCGCCCGGCGGCGAGCAGGGCCGCCTGCCCGAGCCGCTGCTGCGCAATACCTTCGAGCGCTACTGGAAGGAGTTCGTCGACCGCCGCGACGGCCGCCGCGAATGGAAGGACTACACGCCCTACGAACTGCGCACCATCGGCAGCTTCGTGCGCCTGGGCTGGCGCGGGCGCGCGCACGAGGCGCTGGACTTCTTCTTCAAGGACCAGCAGCCGCGGGCCTGGAACCAGTGGGCCGAAGTGGTCTCGCGCACGCCGCGCAAAACCTTCTTCGTCGGCGACCTGCCGCACGCCTGGGTCGAGTCCGACTACGTGCGTTCGGCGCTGGACCTGTTCGCCTACACCCGCGACCTGGACGATGCGCTGGTGATCGGCGCCGGCCTGCCCGCGGATTGGCTGGACGGCGAGGGCGTGTCGGTCCAGGGCCTGCGTACGCCCTACGGTGCGCTGGGCTATGCCCTGCGGCGCGAGGGCAAGCGCGTGCAGCTGAGCCTCAAGCCCGGCCTGACCCCGCCGCCGGGCGGGGTGGTGCTGAGTTGGCCGTATCCGCAGGCGCCGGGCGCTACCCGGATCGACGGCAAGCTCGCGCAATGGCGCAACGGCGAGCTGCGCATCGAGCGTGTGCCCGCTCAGGTGACGGTCGAGCTGGCGCCGTAGTCGGAGGCGACATTGCGCCCCGACTTGCATCGCTATCCCTGTGGGAGCGACGTGAGTCGCGAGTTCCACAAGCTAGCGGGGATGCGATCGCGACTCACGTCGCTCCCACAGAAGGCGCATGTCTGCGCAGGTGACCGTCGAGCTGGCGCAGTAGTCGGAGGCGACGTTGCCCCCCCGACTTGCGTAGCGATCCCTGTAGGAGCGACGTGAGTCGCGATTTGCACGAGCTGGCGGGGATGCGTGGTCGCGACTCACGTCGCTCCCACAGAAAGCGCGTGCCCGCCCAGGTGACGGTCGAGCTGGCGCCGTAGTCGGAGGCGACATTGCGCCCGGCCTTGCGTAGCGATCCCTGTAGGAGCGACGTAAGTCGCTATTTGCACGAGCTAGCGGGATGCGCGATCGCGACTCACGTCGCTCCCACAGAAAGCGCGTGCCCGCGCAGATGACGGTCGAGCTGGCGCAGTAATCGGAGGCGACATTGCGCCCCGCCTTGCGTAGCGATCCCTGTGGGAGCGACGTGAGTCGCGATTTGCACGAGCTAGCGGGGATGCGCGATCGCGACTCACGTCGCTCCTACCCCAAAGCTGCGGGCCGTCCGTCGCGCATCGCCTTCTCCCGCAAACAAAAACGCCGGGCCTGCGTACAGGCCCGGCGCGGTGCCGGCGAGGGGAGGGCGCCGGCGAGGGGGGCGGGTGGCCGGGCTCAGGCGGCCAGGCGCAGCGGCGTCGGCGTCCGGATCGACGCGTGCGCACCGGCGAGCGCATCGCTGCGATGCTGCGGCGAATACGCCACGCCCTCGGCGCGCACGAATTCCACCTCGTCGATGCCGAGGAAACCGAGCACCTGGCGCAGGTAGGGCTCCTGGAAGTCGCTGGGCGCATCGGTGTGGATGCCGCCGCGGCCGCTGGCGACGATCACGCGCTTGCCCTTGGCCAGCCCTTCCGGGCCGGCTTCGGTGTAGCGGAAGCTGCGGCCGGCGACGGCGACGCGGTCGATCCAGGCCTTCAGGGTCGAACTGATGCCGAAGTTGTACATGGGCGAGCCGATCACGATCACGTCGGCGTCCAGGAACTGCTGGATCGTGCGCTCGGCGTCGGCCGCTTCGGCCGGGTCCGCCTTGGCCAGCGAGCGGCCGGTAAGATGCGGGATCGGCTCGGCGTCGAGGTCGCGGTACTCCACTGCAAGCCCCGGAACCGCGTCCTGCCAGCGTGCCACGACGGCCGCGCTAAGCTCACGGGTCACGGAATTGGCGCCCAGGGCGCTGGAATCGATGTGCAGGAGTTTCATGGTGTGCCTCGGTGGGCAGGGAGCGGCGATGCCGCGTTGAGGCACACTTTAGGTTGTTGCAAATTTGGGATAAAGATAGTTTAATATCACTTACTGTTCTGAATACGGAACTACCGCCATGCACGATCTCAACGACCTCTACTACTTCGCGATGGTCGTCGACCACGCCGGTTTCGCCGCCGCCGAGCGCGCGCTGGGCATCCCCAAGTCGCGTCTGAGCCGCCGCATCAGCCAGCTCGAAACCGACCTGGGCGTGCGCCTGCTGCAGCGTTCCACGCGCCGTTTTGCCGTGACCGACGTCGGCAACAGCGTCTACCGCCATGCCCAGTCGATGCTGGCCGAGGCCCAGGCCGCACGCGAAGTGGTGGACCGCCTCAGCGCCGAACCGCGCGGCGTGATCCGCGTCAGCGTGCCGGTCGGCCTGGCCCAGCAGCAGTTGCCCAAGCTGCTGCCCGAATTCCTCGCCAAATACCCGCAGGTGCGCGTGCAGCTGCACGTCAGCAACCGCCGCGTCGACATCATCAACGAAGGCATCGATGTCGCCCTGCGCGTGCGCTCCAAGCTCGACGACGATGGCAGCCTGGTGATGCGCAGCTTCGGCCAGATCCAGGAACTGCTGGTCGCTAGCCCCAAATACCTGACCCGCATGGGCCGGCCGCAGAACCCCGACGAGCTGTCCGACCACGTCACGCTCAGCATCAGCGAGGACGACGCCCGCCAGCGCTGGGAACTGCACGGCCCCGACGGCGAAGTGCGCCGGGTCGAACTCAAGCCGCGCGTGATGGGCTTCGATTTCCCGATGCTGATGGCGCTGGCCGAGCAGGGCGTGGGCATCACCCTGCTGCCGGAAACCGTCTGCGCCGAAGCCGTGCGCCGCGGCGAACTGGAAGTGGTGCTGCCGAACTGGCGCCTGCCGCAGGGCATCTTCCACGCCGTGTTCGCCTCGCGCCGCGGCCTGCTGCCGGCGGTGCGCGTGTTCATCGACTTCCTGGCCGAAAAAGCCCCGTCGCTGGTCGAATCCGCACGCCTGCAGTGCAGCGACATCAAGGGCGCCCCGTGCCCCGACGGCGTCGCCAAGAACGACGCCCACGCCCACGCGCGCAGCAAGACCCCGGCGTGAGAGAATCCCGCGGCGCCGCCGGCCAGGCCCGGCGCCGCGACCCCGCTACGGAGAGATGGCCGAGTGGTTTAAGGCAGCGGTCTTGAAAACCGCCGAAGGGTTAAACCTTCCGTGGGTTCGAATCCCACTCTCTCCGCCAAATGTTTAGTAAAATCATGTACTTATGCTTGGCTCTGTAGCGTTTCCGCCATGTGAGGCCTAGTGCGTTCATGTCGGGGCTTGTGGATTGTCGCGGACTTTGCGACTGTGTACTTGCACTGTCTCTGCATCGCCTTCCGTTCTAACAAGCCGACTACAGGTAGCGTGCATGAAGTCGATTTCTGCAAAAGCTAAGTACAACCCAACAGTGATTGAGCGCTTGTTTTCCTCCCCGGACCGCGCCCGGGATACGGCAAACAGAATTCTTGAAGCGAGATCATCCGCTACGGGCAAGTTCGTGTCTCATGGACTCACTCTCAGCACAGATCGCAAGACGACCGTCGGCTCGACGAGTTCGAAGAAGATGCCAGTCAAGCGATAGAGTCTAATGAATTTCACAGGGAGTGTGATTCTTGGGTTGATTTATGTCCTCCCAGGAATAGTGTTTGTCTTCGGTTTGACGAGACTCTTCAGCACTAAATCGCCATCACCTTTCGATGGGCAGCTGAGTACCGGTTTCGTTCTAGCATTCCCAGCCGCGCTCTTGATGCATACGCTGAGTATTAGCGTGGCGTACGCTCTGTCTATTTGGGTATGTTTCCCTAAACCAGACGTTGAGCAGGCGTTGGTTCTGCTGCTCGGCGACACGAAGTCGCAGTCATACGCCCGAGCCCTCTCGACTGCTGGAGAGAGCTGGGCTGAGATCGCTGCCTATTTTCTTGCCACGACTCTCAGTGCATGGGGGGTGGGGAAGCTAGCTAATGGCCTACTAAAGGCGAATCGTCGTGCAGATTGGTACGACCTTCTGCGGCATGAGGCTGACATGCTATGGCTGACTACTGACATGCAAATCGGTGGCGTGGCTCACCTGTTTGCAGGAATGCTCAAAGATTTTAAGGTGTCGGCGGACGGCGAATTGGAACGAGTTGTTTTGATTGGTGCTGTTCGGAGAACATTGAAAAGACCTTCGCAAGAAGAGATGAATTCTGGTGAAGAGAGCTACCAATCCGGCGGTTGGATCCCAATACCGGGCGAGTATGTAATCCTCAAAATGAGCAGCAGCAATACTGTCAACGTCGACTACTGGTATCTCGAAGAGGAAAAGCCAGATCCGGAAGCGGACGAAGATGAGAGTAGTGATGTGACAGGTTAGTGCATTCGATGCCTAGTATCCGCGCGCAGTCACTTCTAGGGCTTATTTGTGCATGCACGGTGCCCTAAGCCCGTCGCATGCGGAAGGGCCAAAATTGAGGCCAAGAGGCGAAGGCGAACAAGGAAAAGAATGACTCCGGGGTCCGCCGGCCTAAGTGCGGGTCGATAGGGTTCGTCACAGAGATGGTGCATGCCCATATCGATTGGCTAGCGCGCCATACGTATCACTTACGAATATCGAAGCCGGGATTTTCGTTGACCGACCCATCCGGTTCCAGCACGGCGTAACGACCGTCGGCGTGGAACACCACCGGTATCGGGTCGCGGAACATCGGGCGGCGCACGAAGCGCAGGTGCCAGCGGAAGTGCTCCAGCGTCACCAGGGCGGCGAGTTGTTCGTGGGTGAGGCCGGCGCGCAGTTCGGCGTCGGATTCGGTGTTGGGCTGACGGCGTTCCTGATTCGTCATGTCGTACGTGCTTCCGATTCTTGGTGCCTGAGGCCAGTGCCCAGCATCGTCCACAGGCAAGGGATAGAACGTGAAAGCTTCGACGGGGTATCGGCGATGGCGGCTGCAAGGCGAGTGCGGAGACTCGACCAGCATCCGTCGGATTCCATGTAAAAAATGTGATTCATATCGTTAATTGAGTGCCGGAAAGGGCCTCAAGGTAGGCGCGGGAATGCCGCCGCCACGCTCAGAGCTGAAACGCGACCGCGCGCACCGCGCCTTCGAGCAGGTCCATGCCGATGCCGGCGGGGCCGGGTTCGTGGCGCTGGGCTTCGCCGCGGCGGGCCTCGATCCAGGCCGCGAGCCAGTCGATCTCGGCGCGGCCGTAGAACAGCACCGAGGCCTCGTGGTTGAGGAACAGGCTGCGCAGGTCGAGGTTGATCGAGCCGCACATGGCCAGGTCGTCGTCGAACACCACCGCCTTGGCGTGGAGCATGTGCGGGTGCAGCCAGAAGCGCGCGCCGGCGGCGGCGAGTTCGCGCATCGAGCGGCGGCGGGCGAGGTCGGCGAGGCGGTGGTTGGAGCGCGCCGGCAGGACGATGTCGACTTCGATACCGCGCAACGCGGCCAGTTTCAGCGCCAGCTGCAGGCCGTCGTCGGGCACGAAGTAGGGCGTGATCGCGAGCAGGCGCCGGCGCACGCGGAAGCCGCCGGCGATCAGCAGGGCCTGGGCGCTGTCTTCGGGCAGTTCCGGGCCGCTGGGCAGGAATTGCGCGGCCGCGGCGGGGCCGGGCGGTTCGGCGGGCGCGGGCAGGGCCGGTGGCGGTTGCGGTTGGTGCAGCGCCTTGCGCCAGTCGCGCTCGAAACGGTCGGCGGCGTCGGCGGCGACCGCGCCTTCGACGGTGAACGACAGGTCCAGCCAGGCCGGTCGTCCGGGGCGGTCGTGGAAGTATTCGGCGGCGAGATTGCGGCCGCCGCTCCACAGGCGCCGGCCGTCGGCGATCGCGAGTTTGCGGTGATCGCGCAGGTTGCGCGGCGCGCCGTCGGGGCGTTCGAACAGGCTGCGGAAGAACGCGACCTGGGCGCCGCTGCGGCGCAGGGCACGCAATGCGGAGCGGTCGGCGCGCAGCGAGCCGACGCCGTCCAGCAGCAGCCGCACCCGCACGCCGCGTTGCTGCGCTTGCGCCATCGCCTGCAGCACGCGCGCGCCGACGGCGTCGCGGCCGAGGATGAAGCTGCAGACGTCCAGGCTGCGTTGCGCGCTTTCGATCAGGGCGAGCACGGCGGCGAGCGCGGCCGCGCCGTCGGCGTCGAAGCGGGTGGTGGCGCGGGCAGGCGCGGGCAGGCCGAACGACACCAGCAGTTCCGCCGCCCAGTGCGATTGCGAGGGCAGGTGCGCGCGTATATGGATGCGTTCGCGGGTGAGCTTGCGGCGCCCGAACGCGAGATACAGCGGCAGCGCCAGATAGGGTAGCAGGACCAGGCCGATCACCCAGGCGATCGCCGCCGCGGGGGCGCGCCGCTCCTGCGCGACGCGCGTGGTCAGGACGTAGATCAGCACCGCCAATGCGGCGGCGGCCAGGTGCGCGAAGGTGCCCGTCAGCAAGTGGAACATGCGTCTGCCTCAGCGCGCCGCGCCGGCGTGGGCCGGTGCATGCGCGTTGCGGGCAATGTACACCGGCGCGGCGTGAGCGCCTCGCGTGGTCTCAGCGCTCGCCGAACAGGGCGTTGATCTTGCCGTAGGGCATCGCGCCGGCGGACAGCGGAGCAGAATCGCCGTCGCGGAAGAAGCCGGCGGCGAGTTCGGCGGTGCGGCCGAACATGGTTTCGGCCAGGTCGGAGCCGGCGCTGAGGCGGCGCACGCCCAGGGTCTGCAGTTCCTCGGCGGCGGGCAGGCCGACGCGGGCGAGCAGGTTCAAGGGCAGCGGGGTGCCGGTGACGACGTCGCCGATCTGGCCGCGGTCCTTGAGCCCGGGCACGAACAGACCGTCGGCGCCGGCATCGCGGTAGCGGCGCGCGCGCTCCAGGGTCATGGCCACGCGCTCGCCTTCGGGCGCGAGTCCGCGCAGATAGACGTCGGTGCGCGCGTTGACGAACAGCTCGACGCCGGCCTGGGCGCAGGCGCGCTTGATCTGTTCGATCTTGGCGCACAGCGCGTCGGGTTCGCCGGCGCCGTCCTCGATATTGATGCCGACCGCGCCGAGCGCGCCCAGGCGCGCGACGGTGGCGCCGACCGCGACCGGATCGTCGGAATAGCCGCCCTCGGCGTCCACGCTCAGCGGCACGCGGATCGCGCGGGCGATGCTGGCGACGGTCGCGTACAGGCGTTCGACCGGCAGTTGGTCGCCGTCGGCATAGCCCTGCGCCCAGGCCACGCCGGCGCTGGTGGTGGCGACCGCGCGTGCGCCCAGGCTTTCGATCAGGCGTGCGCTGCCTGCGTCCCAGGCGTTGGCGAGCAGGAGCAGGCCGTCCTCGTGCAGTCGGCGGAAGGTTTCGGCGTGGTCGGTCATGGCGTGCTCCGGGGAAGGATGTGCGGAAAGAGGGCAATGCTGACAGATCGCTGCGTCGCGGACTCGCCGGATTCGGACAGGGCCGCGGCGAGGCTTGCGCGGCGCGATCGCTGTCGCGGTACGCGCCGTGTGTCGGGACTCGGCCGCGCCGGCAGCCGTGCCTCTTCGAGAGGAACGATAGCCCGTGCTGCAATCGCCGGGTGTACGCGCATCGCGATTCCGGGAGCTCGCCGTGCCGTCGGTTCGCGCTCGCGACGGGTATAGCCGCGAGCGCATGGGGCGCTTATTGCGACTGTGCGTCCCAGCGTCGCAGCGCCTGTTCGATCGCAGCGACGCCGCGTGCGGCGGCGACCGGCTCGATCTGGCCGACGGTGTCGGCGTCGCTGTGGATCACCTGCATGACCTTGGCCTGGGTCTTGTTCTTCTTGCCGGCGTAGGCGTCCAGGATCAGTTGGATTTCGCCGGCGCCGATCAGGGAATACGACACCGCCGGCCAGCCGGCCTTGACGAAGGCGAGGTGGTCGGACGGCGGGTACTTGTCGCCGGCGGACAGGCCCAGCGCGGCGGCGTCGCTGGCCTCGCGCGTGGCCGCGACCAGCGGCTGGTTCGGATCGGGCGTCATCATCCACAAGGTGTCGCCCCAGCCGAATACGTCGAAATTGACGTACAGGGCCGGCTTGACCGCGCCGTCGGCGACGTAGGCCTTGGCGCCGAGCAGGCCGCGCTCCTCGAGATCCCAGAACGCGACCGCGACGCGATGGTGCTGCAAGGGTTCGCGCTTGAAGCGTTCGGCCAGGGCCAGCACGACCGCGCTGCCGGAGGCGTTGTCGGTGGCGCCGTGGCCGGCGTCGACTTTGTCCGAATGCGCGCCCAGCAAGAGCAGCGGCGCATCGGCGGCACCGGATACGTCGGCGAGCAGGTTCTCGCCGCGATGTTCGCCGGCAGCGAACGGCACGCCGCGCCATTGCACGCCCATGCCGTGCAGGCGGCGCTGGATCGCGCTGCGGCGGTCGCCGGCGACGCTGCCGTCCGAGATCGCGCTCACGTCGGCTAGCCAGCTCGCTGCGGCCGGTTGGGCGGCAGCGTCCACACTGGGCGGCGGCGCGAGCTGCGACGTTTGCCGGGTCTGCGCGCAGGCGGCGATCGCGAGGCTGAGGGTGAGCGCGACGAGGCGGGTTTTGTGTGGCATGTGGATTCCTTTGCCCAACGGTTTGACTGCAGTTTGCACAGCGTGCGAATTGATCGAATGTGCCATAGGTTCGCGCCGGCTTGCGTGCCCCGCGGGTGCCGCGTAGCCTCGCTCGCAATGGGCCGACTGCGGCCGGGGACAGCATGACGATACGCGTCTATCTCGTCGACGATCACGCGCTGGTGCGGGCCGGCCTGCGCATGATTCTGTCGGCCGAAACCGACATCGAGGTCGTCGGCGACGCCGAGAGCGGCGAGATCGCGCTGCCCGAAATCCGCAAGCTGTGCCCCGATGTGGTGCTGTGCGATCTGCATCTGCCCGGCTACAGCGGTCTGGAAGTGACCGAGCGCGTGATCAAGGGCGACCACGGCACGCGCGTGATCATCGTGTCGGTGCTCGAAGACGGGCCGATGCCGCAGCGCCTGCTCGCCGCCGGCGCGTCGGGTTACGTCAACAAGGGCGGCGACGCGGCCGAACTGCTGCGCGCGGTGCGCGATGTCGCGCGCGGCAAGCGCTATCTGTCGAGCACGATCGCGCAGAACATCGCTCTGGCGAAATCCGACGGTGGCGCGTCGCCGTTCGACGAACTGTCGCCGCGCGAGATCGAGATCGCCTTGCTGTTGGTGCAGGGCCTGCGCCAGGAAGAGATCGCCAAGAAGCTCAGCCTCAGCGCCAAGACCGTCAACACCCACAAGACCCGGCTGTTCAACAAGCTGGCGGTGGAGGACACGATCGCGTTGGCGCGGCTGGCGGGCCAGTACGGGCTGGCGGATCCGGCGCACGCGTTGTAGCGGGCGGCGCGGCCGCGATCGCGCGGCGCAGGTTTTCTTTGCTATCCGGCACGGTCCGTCCAGCGCGGCTTCGTGTCGCGCGGGCGATGCGCGGGGGATGCCTCGACGGTCGGACCGGGTCGGACGATGCAGAGAATGCGTCCGATGCAAAGAAGCCTGGCATTCAAAAGAAATCGGACGATGCAAAAGAAACGGGCCGCATTGCGCGGCCCGTTTGCGTTACTGCGATGTCGCGCGGATCAGGCGCGGTGCGCGTCGTCGTCCGGCTTGTCTTCGGCAGCGGCCTGGCCTTCGACCGCGGCATCCGGCGCGGCCGGGGCCGGGGTCGTCGGACGCGGCGCCTGCGGGACCGGGTCGAACAGGCTGGCGGTGTGCGGCAGCGACGGTGCGGCTTCGCTGCGCGGCTCGGCGACCTTGTCGACTTCGGCCTGGGCCGGGGTCGGCGTGGCGGCTTCGATCGGCTGAGTGGCGGCCGGGACGACCTTCTCGACCACGGTCTCCTCGACCGCGACCGGAGCCGGTACGACTTCAGGTTCGACCACGGCCGGTTCCACGATCTCGGCTTCGACCACGACGGTCGATTCGGGCGTCGTAACCGGGGCGTCGGCCTTGGACGCGGTGGGCTGCAGGAACTTCGGCACGATCGGGCCGTCGTCCAGTGCTTCCGCGACCGGCTTGGGCGCCTCGAAGGGCTTCGGTGCCTCGTACGCCTTCGGAGCTTCATAGGCCTTCGGGGTTTCGACCTTCGGGGCCTCGTAAGCCTTCGGCGCCTCGTAGGGCTTCGGTGCTTCGTAGGCCTTGGGCGCGACGGTTTCGGCGGCGGCCGGAGCGGTCGCCGGCGCCGGTGCGATGGCCTCGGCGGCGACGACGGCCGGTGCCGGCTCGACCGCGGCCGGCGTGGCGGCGACCGGGCTGGCGGTCACCGACTCGGCAACCGCGGACTCGGCGGCGACCGGAGCGGCTGCGACCGGTGCGGCAGCAGCCGGAGCGGCGGCGACCGGTGCCTGCGCCGACGGTGCAGCGAAGCTCGGCTGGGCCGGTTCGATGCGTTCGGCGGCGGCCGGTTCGAAGCGCGCGGGCTCGCGGGTTTCGACGGGCTTGCTCTCGGCGGCGAACGACGGCGCAGCGACGGCGGCGCCGGTTGCGGCGACGTTCGCCACGGCCGGAGTCGCGTTGGCGCTGGCGGCCGGGGCGGCCGGCTTGGCCGGTGCCGAATGGTCGTCGTCGAAGTCGAACTCGGGCTGCGAGCGGTTCGCGGCGGCGACCGGAGCCGCGCCGGCTTCGTCGCCGGCGTCGTCCTCGTCGTCGCTCAGGACGTCGTCGTGCAACTGTGCTTCACCGGCGGCGCCGGCTTCGCCCGCACCGCGGCGGCGGCGGCGGCCGCCGCGACGGCCGCGACGGCGGCGTCCGCTGCCTTCGCCGGCAGCGTCGTCGGCTGCGGCGCCGTTCTCGTTGCTGGTGTTGACTGCGGCTTCGCGCTGGATCGTCTCCGCGGCGGCCACGGCTTCGCCGGTCGCGACAGCGACGGCGGGCAGGGCGGCGGCGGTTGCGATCGCAGAGGCGTTCACGGCATCGACTTCGGCCGGCTTGGGCGGCTGGGCCTGGGCCGGCTTGGGCTCGCGCGGCGGACGCGGGGCGTTGTTGGCCTGCGCCTGCTGCTGCGGCTGGGCGTTGGCGGCGCGCTCTTCGTTCTGCTGCGGCTTGGGCTGCTTCGGCTGCTGCTGTTGCTGCTGCTTCGGCTGTTGCGGCTGCTGCTGCGGCTTGGCCGGCTGCTCCTGCTTGGCGCGGTTGGGCTGCGGCTGGCCGCCCTGGGCCTGGGCTTGCTGCGGCTTGTCGCGGCGCTGCTCGTCGCGGCGGGCGCCATCGCGGCCGCCCTTGCCGTTGCGGCCTTCGTTGCGGCCGTCGCGGCGCTGGCCGCCACGGTCGTTGCGATCGTTACGGCCGCGGCCGTCCTGGGTGCGTGCGGCCGGGGCCGGCGCGGCAGGAGCAGCGGCCTGGCCGCCGCGGAAGAGGTTCATGAGGCGGCCGAACAGGCCGACCTGCGGCGCTGCCACGACCACCGGCGCGGCGACGGCCGCCACGACCGGCTCCTCGCGCGGCTCGCGCGTCGGAGCGGGCTGGGCCGGCTTGACGTTGGTCACCATCGGCGCATCCGGGATGTTCAGATGGGCCTTGGTCAGGGCGTGGGTCGGCAGCTTGCGCGGGGTGCCGCGCTGGTAGCTGGGCTTGCTCGATTCTTCGCCGATCTCGTTCTCGCGGATCCGGGTGACCTCGTAGTGCGGGGTCTCCAGCTGATCGTCGGCGACGATCACGATCGGCGAATCGTGGCGCTGCTCGATCTCGCTGAGGGCGCGGCGCTTCTCGTTGAGCAGGTAGTTGGCGATCTCGGTCGGGGCCTGCACCAGCACCTGGCCGGTGTTCTCCTTCATGGCGTGCTCTTCGGCCACGCGCAGGATCGACAGCGACAGCGACTCGACGCTGCGCATGCGGCCGTGGCCGTCGCAACGCGGGCAGACCAGCTGGCTGGATTCGCCCAGCGACGGGCGCAGGCGCTGGCGGCTGAGTTCGAGCAGGCCGAAGCGCGAGATGCGGCCGATCTGGACGCGCGCGCGGTCCTGCTTGAGCGCGTTCTGCAGCTTGTTCTCGACTTCGCGCTGGTGGCGGTTGGACGACATGTCGATGAAGTCGATGACCACCAGGCCGCCGAGGTCGCGCAGGCGCATCTGGCGCGCGACTTCCTCGGCCGCTTCCAGATTGGTGTTGAACGCGGTTTCCTCGATGTCGCCGCCCTTGGTGGCGCGCGCCGAGTTCACGTCGACCGCGGTCAAGGCCTCGGTCTGGTCGATCACCAGGGCGCCGCCGGAGGGCAGGCGCACGGTGCGCTCGTAGGCGTTTTCGATCTGCGATTCGATCTGGAAGCGGTTGAACAGCGGGGTGTCGTCGCCGTACTTCTTCAGCTTGCGCAGGTTGTGCGGCATGACCTGTTCGACGAAATCGCGCGCTTCGGCGTACATCTCGTCGGTGTCGACCAGGATTTCGCCGATGTCCGGGCGCATGTAGTCGCGCAGGGCGCGGATGATCAGGCGCGATTCCTGGTAGATCAGGAACGGCGAGGGCTTGCTCAGGGCGCCTTCGGCGATCGACTTCCAGACCTGCAGCAGGTAATCCAGGTCCCACTGCAGCTCTTCGGCGTCGCGGCCGACGCCGGCGGTGCGGATGATCACGCCCATGTCGTCGGGGATGGCGAGCTTGTCCATCGCCTCCTTGAGGGCGGCGCGGTCGTCGCCCTCGATCCGGCGCGAAACGCCGCCGGCGGTGGGCGAGTTCGGCATCAGCACCATGTAGCGGCCGGCCAGGGAGATGAACGTGGTCAGGGCGGCGCCCTTGTTGCCGCGTTCTTCCTTGTCGACCTGGACCACCACTTCCTGGCCTTCGCGCAGGAGTTCGCGCAGGCCGGCCTTGTTATGGTCGACGCCGGCCTGGAAGTAGTCGCGGGAGATTTCCTTCAGCGGCAGGAAGCCGTGGCGCTCGGCGCCGTATTCCACGAACGCCGCTTCGAGCGAGGGCTCGAGGCGGGTGATGCGGCCCTTGTAGATGTTGGACTTCTTTTGTTCCTTGGCCGGTTGTTCGATGTCGATGTCGTACAGGTTCTGGCCGTCGACGATCGCGACGCGCAGTTCTTCCGCCTGCGTCGCATTGATCAGCATGCGCTTCATTGTTGCGTTCCTCGCGCGCTCTACCGCGCGGAACGCCATGGCGTTTCGCTATCTGGGAACCGAAGCTCCGCCGTCGCGGCCTGTACGCAGCAGGGCGGCGAACCGCTCTGCGCCCGGCGCGCGCCGGCGAAACTCCCACTACCAGCGCTTCTACACCACGGCACGCCGCGGGAGCGCTTATTTCTTTGTTGCCTGCTTTCGGACCGGCGACGCGAACGTCGCTCGGGGCGGGGGGCCCGGCGGCAGCCTTCGGTTTGAACCGGGGCGCCGCACGGGTCGTGTTCATCGCGATGGCGTCGCCCCTGCGGGAGAACCACCGGGCGAGGGCGGGTTCCGCCGGACCGTCGCTGCTAACATGGCTACCCCGTGGGCAGTGGTTAGACGCGGACCGGAATCGCGAAGAGGGGCTTTCGGCCCAATCCTGCGGTCATGCCCTTCTGGCGCGACCTGCGGGACAACTCCCAGCGAAATCAAAACCTTATCTCGCGTCGCGAGTGTAACAGATAACGCTTTCCGGATGACCTCTCCAGCCAACACCGCCACGGGCCCCGGCGCCCGCACCATTCGTGTGCCAGATGATCGTGAAGGTCAGCGGCTCGACAACTTCCTGCTCGGCCAACTCAAAGGGGCGCCGCGTTCATTAATTTATAAGTTGGTCCGTTCCGGCCAGGTCCGCGTGAACGGCGGCCGCGCCAAGGCCGAGCGCAAGCTCGAGGCCGGCGACGAGGTGCGCATTCCGCCGGTCCGTCTCAGTGAGGTCGGAGAAAAGGCCGCGCCGCCCAAGGGCTTCATGGACGCCCTGGACGCGGCCATCGTCTACGAGGACGCGCGCCTGCTGGCCCTGAACAAGCCCTCCGGCGTCGCCAGCCACGGCGGCAGCGGGATCAGCTTCGGCGCCATCGAAACCCTGCGCGCGCTGCGCCCGGGCCAGACCCTGGAACTGGTCCACCGCCTGGACCGCGACACCTCGGGGCTGCTGATCGTGGCCAAGAAGCGTTCGGCGCTGACCGAGATGCAGGCCCTGATGCGCGAGGACGGCGGTATCGCCAAACGCTACCTGGCTCTGCTGACCGGGCGCCTGCCCGACGGAGTGATGAGCGTGGACGCGCCGCTGCACATCGGCCTGCGCCAGGGCGGCGAGCGCCACGTTCAGGTCCACCGCGACGGCAAGGCCTCGCTCAGTCACTTCAAGGTGCTGGAGCGGCGCGGCGGGCAGTCCTATTGCGAGGTCCGGATCGAGACCGGACGCACCCACCAGATCCGCGTCCACGCCCAGCACATCGGCCATGCCGTGGCCGGCGACGACAAGTACGGCGATCCGGAGGCCAACAAGCGCCTGCGCGACCAGGCCGGGCTGCGGCGCTTGTTCCTGCACGCCTCGACGCTGGAGTTCGCCCTCGACGGCGGGCGCGAGCCGTATTTGTTGAATGCGCCGTTGGCGCCGGAGCTGATCGACGTGCTGGATCGCTTGGGGTGAGGGGAGAGAGATCTCCCAGGGGCAGCTTCGTCGAACGGCGCCGGTGTTCAGCAGCCTAGATCGGGCAGCTCATGTCGGACACGTAGATGCGGGCGACGTCGCCCGATGCCGCCATCCACAGGATGATGTTCTGGCCGCAGGCGCCGTGCATGTTGGTCGTCGCTTCGTCCAGATAAGAGAACTCGACCCGACGATAGGGGACGCGGTCGACCAGGATCAGGCTCGGCGGCATCTGGGTCAGCGAGGCGCGCTCGGCCTTCAGTGCCGGGTATTGCCGCTTCAGCAACCCGACAAGATCGGTGGTGTTCCAGCGCACTTTCATCTTTTCGCCGGGCGGCAGTTGCGCCGGAGCGATGGTTTCGAAGCTGGGCTCGGGGTCGGGCGGGAGTGCGATAGCGTCTGGTGCGTAGCGGGGCCGGGTGGTAACGCTGCAGGACGCGATCAGCACGACGCCGATCGCGATCGTCACGACGAACCAATGTTGCTGCTCGCGCATGTTCGACTCTATTGCTGGGCACGGGCACGGGCACGGGCACGGGCACGGGCACGGGCGCACGCTCAGCGTACCTCGATCACCGTACTGCTGCGCAGTTCGCCATCGACGCGGACCTCCAGTAGGTAGCGCCCGGCGCTCAGCGGCTGTGGGGTGGCGTAGTCGAAACTGCTGAACTCGGCGCGCGTGGGGCGTTCCAGGGCGCGACGCTCTTCGTGCACGACGGGATACAGGCTGGGATCGGTGCCGGCGTTGGGGTCGGCGCGGCGCAGCATCAGCTCGAGTTGCAGCGGCTTGGGCACGTACAGGCCGATCTTGGCGCGCAGCGGCTGGCCGGCCGGCGGCGGGGTCAGCTGCGCGGCGCCTTCGGCGTCGATCAGGGCCACGCTCACGCGCTGGCAGCTTTCGGACGAAACCGGCGGCAGCACGAAGTCGACCGGGATGCGCACGCGCGACGGCGCGGCCTTGCCGTTGAAGATCTCCGGTGACCAGCGCGTCTCGCGCGCGGCGTTCATGGCGGCGCGGTCCAGCATGCGGTCGCGCGTACTGCGCTCGATGTAGACGTCCTGCACCTGGCCTTTCTCGTCTATGGCGACGATCACGATGGCGGTGCCGGAGATGCGTAAGCAGGCCTGGGCGTCGGGGTAGCTCACCCGCATCGGGCGCTTGATCTCGGGGTCGCGCTGACGCAAACGCGGACCGGCCACGCGCGGGGCCGGCAGAGGCGTGACACCGTCCCAGTCCGGCGGAGGGGGCGGCGGCGGGGTTTGCGCATGCAGGCCGGCGAACGGCGACAGCAGGGCGAGCGCGAGCACAGCGGTAACGCCGCGGGCATGGCTGCGGGACATTTGAATCGAGGCCTCCCCAGGTCTCGTTGCGTTGCGGGCTGACGCGGCGGAGCGGCCGATGATCGCCGATACGCGGCCGCTTGCGGCGCGCCTGCGCCGGTTTTGCGACAGACCGTGCGCGACACGCGATGGCGCTCGCGCACGGTTCGGCTCAGAGCTTGTTCTTCTTCTCTTCGTCGTAGGCGAAGCACGATTCCGGACGCACCTGCGGCGGGGTGAAGGTCACTGGCACCTGGATCGGCACCGGCACCGGCTTGCCGTCGCGGGTGGCGGCGCGGAAGGTCCAGCCGCGCACCGCCGCGACCGCGGCGTCGTCGAGCTGCTGGACCTTGCTGCTGCGGACCATGCGGATCACGGTCGGCTTGCCTTCGACGCCGATGGTGACCGACAGCACCACCTGGCCGCCGACGTCCTCGCAACCCAGTTCCATCGGATACGCGGGTGGCGGGGTGTCCAGCGCGACCGGTTCGGTCGAACGGATGACCGGTTCCCCGGCCTGCTTCTGGCAGGCGGCGAGCGACGCGGTCAGGGCCAGTGCGGCGGCGAGCGCGAGCAGTGGGCGGGAATGAAGCGGATAGAGTTTGGGCATGGCGGCGATCAACCGATGAGCGCGTCGGCTTTGGCGGCGCAGATGAAGTCGTTCTCGCTGAGGCCACCGACATCATGGGTGGAGTAACGCACCACGCAGCGGTCGTAGTGCACGCCCAGGTCGGGGTGGTGGTCCTCACGATGGGCCATGAACGCGAGCGCGTTCACGAACGCCATCGTGCGGTAGTAATCGTCGAAGCGGTAGGTGCGCACCAGGGCGTGACCGTCCTCGGCCAGTTCCCAGCCCGGCACTTCCGGCAGCAGTTCGCGCACGCGCGCTTCGCTGAGGCGGTGTTCGCTGCCGCGGCGGGCCAGGCAGTGCGCCTGGGCTAGGGGAATCAGGTCGTTCATGGGCTTGCGCTCCTTAAGCGGCGCCGGGGCTGCACGGGCGATCGGGCTTGCCTGAATGGAACTCGCAAGCCGGGCGGCCGCGGCCGTCGGGGTGTGTCTTCACGCGACACGGACCCCGTTAGAATAGCCCCATGATCAACATTTCCGAATCCGCGCAGACCCATTTCCGCAAGCTGCTCGAGCGCGAGGCGCTGCCGGGCCTGGGCGTGCGCCTGTCGGCGGTCCACGCCGGCACGCCGCGCGCGGACGTGCGCCTGGAATTCGCCGAGCCCGGCGATCTGTCCGGCGACGAGTGGGCGGTGGACTGCGAAGGCTTCACCGTGTGGCTGGATGCGGCCAGCGTCCCGTACCTGGACGGCGCGCAGATCGACTACGAAACCATGGCCACCGGCGGCCAGTTGCAGATCCGCGCGCCCAAGATCAAGGGCGAGGCGCCGGCCGAGTCGGCCTCGCTGGTCGAGCGCGTGCATTGGCTGGTCGAGCACGAGATCAATCCGCAGCTGGCCCAGCACCGCGGTCACGTCTCGGTGCAGGAAGTGACCGCCGACGGCGTGGTCATGCTGCGTTTCGGCGGCGGCTGCCACGGTTGCGGCATGGCCGACGTCACCCTCAAGCAGGGCATCGAGAAGACCCTGATGAGTAAGGTGCCCGGGGTGACCGCGGTACGCGACGCCACCGACCACGAAACCGGCGACGCTCCCTACATCCGCCGCGATTCGGCGGCCTGAGTTCGGCTCGGCGCCGTAGATGTACTCCGCCGCCGAACTCATCGAAGCCCTGCAGCGCAGGCTGCGTTTGAGCGTACGTCGGGATTCGGTCCGGCCCGGCGAGTTCCCGCCCGGCTGGGCGATCTGGTTTGCGGCCATGGGCGAGCGCATCGGCCGGGTCACCGGCGCGACCGCCGATTCCCTGGTCGAGCAACTGCTGCAACGGCCGCTGGCGCAACCGCCGCGCCGGGTCGGCGACCTCAATCGCTGGCAGGCCTTCGCGACCCTGTGGCGCCAGCAATGGCAACCGCCGGAGCGCGAGAACCGCGGCACGCATTGGTTCGCGGTCTGCGCCACCGTGCTCTGGCACATCTTCTTCGGCGGCATGCTGCTGTGGCTGATGTATCTGCAGTTCCTCGGCCGGCCGGCGCCGCCGCCCGAGGGCGAGACTGTGGTCCAGGTCGAATACATCGGCGTGGGCACGCCGCAGGAACCCGGCGGCGGCCCCGACCAGCCCAGCGAGCAGCCGCAGGAATCCGCCACCCAGGCCGCGCCGGCACCCGCCGATGCGGCATCGGCTGTGGCCGCCAGCGCCGAATCGCCGCCCCTGCCGAGCCCGACCCTGGACGCGGCCGTGCCCGACATCCCGCAGCGCGACGTACCCGAACCGCAGCTGCCGCCGCCGACAGTGGAGCAGCCGGTCGCGGTCAGCGAGCCGGTGCCGAACACCGAAACCACGGTGTTCACCCTGCCGCCGACCAAGCGCCGCACCGAGACCGCGATCGCCGCGCCGCAACTGTCGGCGCCGACCCAGGAACTGCGCCAGGCCGAGGTGTCCGAACCGGTGCAGCCGATCCGGCGCGAACTGCCGCAACGCGAACTCACCGCGCCTGCGTTGAACTCGCGCCTGCCCGAGGTGGCCGCACGCGAGGTGCCGGCGCCGCTGCAGCGCGCGCCGGTGCGCGAATTGCCGGCCCAGGCCACCACCGCGCGCGAACTGCGCACGACCACGCCCAACGTGCGGACGCGCGACATTCCCGCGCCGCCGGCCGCGACCGCTGCACCGGCCGCCACCGCGCCGGTCAGCGCTTCGGCCTCTTCTTCGACTGCGCCTTCAACGGCGGCGCCGACAACTGCCGCGCCCGCAACGGCGACGCCCAGCAGCGCCGGCACGCCGCGGCCCAGCGGCACGCGTCCGGACGCCACCGCCGGCGGCGCCGGTCCCAAGGCCACGCCGGCGCCGGGCAGCTTCCCGACGCCCAAGCGCGGCGACGACTGGGGCCAGTCGACCCGCAACGCGCCGGGCGGCCAGCGCGGCGAGAAGCCGGGCCTGTTCAACAGCGACGGCAGCGTGCGCCTGGCCGAACAGCCGGGTTCGGCGTCGCCGGGTTTCCCGCCGGGCACGATCACCCAGGAAATCAAGAACATCGACCGCGCCGGCACCTGGCTGCGGCGCAAGCCCACCGACTACGAGCCGACCGCGTTCGACAAGTACTGGCGCCCCAACGAAACCCTGTTGCAGGAGTGGGTGCGCAAGGGCTTCAAGGAAGTCGCGATCCCGATCCCGGGCACCAGCAAGAGCATCGTCTGCGGCGTGTCGTTGCTGGCCCTGGGCGGCGCCTGCAGCATCAACGACCCCAATCTCAACGAGCAGCCGGCGATCGCGCGCCCGCCGCCGGACATCCCGTTCAAGCCCGGCCTGCAGGAAGACAACGGCAGCGTGAAGCCGCCGCCGGGCGGGTAGGGCGGGCTTCGTCCCCGTCGCTAGCGTGCAGGTGGCGGCTAGCCTCGGGCGAAGTTGCGTTGCCGCGTGTGGCTGGCGACGAACTCCGGGCGGCGTTTTTCGCCGCAGCGAAGTCGCGATTTGAGGGAGGGCGACGGCCGAGCTGGTCCTACCCCGCGCCAACAAAAAGGCCCGCATGCGCGGGCCTTTTCGATGCCACCTGAGCGCCGGGCTCAGTGCACGTTGTGCAGATCGTGCAGGTCGCTCTTGGTACGCGAACCGAAGTAGGCGGCGAGGTCGGCGATCTGCTGGTCGTTCAGGCCCTTGGCCTGGTTCGACATCAGCGCGTGCTCGCGGTCGCCGTCGCGGTACATCTGCAGCGAGTGGGCGATGTAGTCGTGGTACTGGCCGGCGAGTTTCGGGTAGGTCGCGTCGATCGGGGCATTGCCCTCGGCGCCGTGACAGTCCACGCAGGACTGGCCGCTGGCCGCGCCCTTGGTGCCGGCCAGCTTTTCGCCTTCGGCGATGCGGCCGGCGGGCAGGCCGGACGAGGAAGAGGTGTGGCCTTCGGCGCGGTCGGCGGAGGAATGCTCGGCCGGGGTGTCGCCCTGCGAGCAGGCGGACACGGCGAATGCGGCGAACAGGGCGATGGCGAGGTGCTTGGTCGTCATGGGGCGTCTGCTCACTGCTTCGCGGTCGAAAGGAAGGCGGCGATATCGGCGATGTCCTGGTCCGAGAAGCTCTCGGACTGGGCCTGCATCGTCGGATGCTTGCGGGCGCCCTTCTTGTATTCGTTCAGCGCGTTCGCCAGATACTCCGGCGACTGGCCGACGATCTTCGGCACGTGATAGTTCGGGTAGGCGTTCTTGTAGCCGGTGACGCCGTGGCAACCCTGGCAGGTGTAGGTCAGCTGGCGACCCGTGTCGGCATTGCCCTGGATGGTCGGCGCCTTGGCGGCGGGAGCCGGAGCGGCGGTGGCCGCTGCCGGAGCGGCGGGAGTGGCGGCCGGGGCGGCCTTGTCCTCGGCGTTCGCCGCGAGTGCGGCGGCGATGGTGAGGGCAAAGCAGGCGGCGATCGTCAGCGGTCGCATCATGTCGTAATCCGCAATCTCGAATGGCTAGCGAAAGAGTTGTAGCTGGCTGTGCACGGTCATGACCGCGCATAAGTCCGCAAGTATAGCCCGCGATGCGGATGCAACGAAGTCGTCCCTGGACGCATCGCATATGTGAGGTGTGCCGATCATCCGCGCGCCGCACGTTGACCGGAGGTGTGGCCGGCGGTGCGGAGAGCATGGCGGCAGTCACCATGACCTTCGGCGGATGCGTTTTCGGAGGTGGGTGATATACCTATATACAACACCGGCACAAGCGCCGGTTCCAGCTAGCAAGTTCAGCCATCGGGGTCGTCTGAAATGCGTCAAAACACCACATTCCGTAAGGCCGGGGTCGCCCGTGTCGCTCTCCTCGCGCTGTCCTGCGCCCTGGCCCTGACGGCCTGCAAGGGCGGTGGCGGGGCCGGCGAGGCGCAGGCCAAGGCCGGCGAGAAGGCGCCGGACGCCGTCCCGGTCGAGGTCGCCCAGGCCTCGCGGCGGGCGATTTCCGCCAGCTACACCGGCACCGCGCCGCTGGAACCCCGGGGCGAGTCCCAGGTGGTCGCCAAAACCTCGGGCGTGGCCCTGAACGTGATGGCCGAGGAAGGCCAGGTCGTGCGCGCCGGCCAGACCCTGGTGCGCCTGGATTCGGCGCGCTCGGAGCTGCAGGTGGCTCAGACCTCGGCCCAGATGCGCAAGCTCGAGGCCAACTTCGCCCGCTCCAAGCAGCTGGCCGAACAGCGGCTGCTCAGCGCCAACGACAACGACCAGCTGCGCTACGACCTCGAGAACGCGCGCGCCGCCAACCGCCTGGCCAACCTGGAACTCTCCTACGCCAACGTGCAGGCGCCGATTTCCGGTGTGATCGCCTCGCGTTCGATCAAGACCGGCAACTTCGTCCAGATCAACACCCCGATCTTCCGCATCGTCGACACCTCGCGCCTGGAAGCCACGCTCAACGTGCCCGAGCGCGAACTGGCCACGCTCAAGGCCGGGCTGCCGGTGCAGCTGGCGGTCGACGCGCTGCCGGGCAAGGTGTTCCAGGGCACGGTCGATCGCGTCGCGCCGGTGGTGGATTCCGGCAGCGGCACCTTCCGCGTGGTCTGCGCCTTCGCCGGCGGCGAGACGCTGCAGCCGGGCATGTTCGGCCGCATCCGCATCGACTACGACAACCGCGCCGACGCGCTGGTGGTGCCGCGCATCGCCTTGCTCGAAGGCGAGGGCGACCCGGCGGTGTTCGTGATCCGCAACGCCAAGGCCGCCCGTGTGCCGGTCAAGCTGGGTTACCTCGACGGCGAATGGGCCGAGGTCCGCGCCGGCATCAAGCAGGGCGACCAGGTCGTGATCGCGGGCAAGACCGCGCTGCGCGACGGCACCGTGGTGCAGCTGATCGGCAAGAACGCGCCCAAGCAGGTCGCGGCCGCCGAAAAGTCCGACAAGCCGAAGCAGTAAGGGCGGAGACCCCATCGTGACCCCGCCTCCCAAGACCCACGCCCACGAGGGCGGTTCCTTCAATCTGGTCGAATTCTCCACGCGCCGCCGGGTCACGGTGGCGATGGTGACCATCACCTTCATCCTGTTCGGCTTCATCGCGCTGCGCGACCTCAAGGTCAACCTGCTGCCCGACCTGAGCTATCCCACCCTGACCGTGCGCACCGAGTACACCGGTGCGGCGCCGTCGGAAATCGAGACCCTGATCTCCGAGCCGGTCGAAGAGGCCGTCGGCGTGGTCAAGGGCCTGCGCAAGCTCAAGTCGGTCTCGCGCACCGGCCAGAGCGACGTCGTGCTCGAGTTCGCCTGGGGCACCGACATGGACCAGGCCAGCCTGGAGGTGCGCGACAAGATGGAAGTGCTGCAACTGCCGCTGGAGGCCAAGGCCCCGGTGCTGCTGCGCTTCAATCCCTCGACCGAGCCGATTCTGCGCCTGGCGCTGTCGGCCAAAACCGACGGCGATTCGGTGCGCCAGCTCACCACGCTGCGCCGCTATGCCGACGACGACCTCAAGAAGAAGCTGGAGCCGGTCGAAGGCGTCGCCGCGGTCAAGGTCGGCGGCGGTCTGGAAGACGAGATCCAGGTCGACATCGACCAGCAGAAGCTGGCCCAGCTGAACCTGCCGATCGATACCGTGATCCAGCGCCTGCAGCAGGAGAACATCAACATCTCCGGCGGCCGCCTGGAAGAAGGTTCGCAGCGCTACCTGGTGCGCACGGTCAACCAGTTCGCCAGCGTGCCCGAAATCCGCGAAATGCTGGTCACCACCCAGAGCGGCGGCGACAACGCAGCCGCCAACGCGGCAGCGCAGATGGCGGCGATCGCGGCCTCCAGCGGCGACGCGGCGGCGATGGCCGCGGCGGCCTCGGTGCAGAGCGCCAACTCCGGCGGCGGCAGCACGGTCGCCGGCGGCATGCCGGTGCGCCTGAAGGACATCGCCGACGTGCGCCAGGGCTTCAAGGAGCGCGAGGCGATCATCCGCATGGCCGGCAAGGAAGCGGTCGAACTGGCCATCTATAAGGAAGGCGACGCCAACACCGTCGCCACCGCCGATGCGATCCAGGCCCGCCTGGAGCAGATCAAGGCGCAGATCCCGCCGGACGTCGAACTGACCACCATCGACGACCAATCGCAGTTCATCCGCCACTCCATCTCCGAAGTGAAGAAGGACGGCGTGATCGGCGCGTTCCTGGCGATCCTGATCATCTTCCTGTTCCTGCGCGACGGCTGGAGCACCTTCGTGGTCGGCCTGTCGCTGCCGGTCTCGATCATCACCACCTTCTTCTTCATGGACCGCCTGGGGCTGAGCCTCAACGTGATGTCGCTGGGCGGCCTGGCGCTGGCCACCGGCCTGGTGGTGGACGACTCGATCGTGGTGCTGGAAAGCATCGCCAAGGCCCGCGAACGCGGGCTGGGCATACTCCAGGCGGCGGTCGCCGGCACCCGCGAAGTCAGCATGGCCGTGGTCGCCTCGACCCTGACCACCATCGCGGTGTTCCTGCCGCTGGTGTTCGTCGAAGGCATCGCCGGACAGCTGTTCCGCGATCAGGCCCTGACCGTGGCCTTGGCGATCGGCATCTCGCTGCTCGTGTCGATGACCCTGATCCCGATGCTGAGCGCGCTCAAGGACCGTACGCCGATGGCGTTCCCGGAAGAGCCGCCGCATCCGCGCTGGCAGCCGGATTCCAAGCTGCAGAAGCCGCTGGCCGCCACCAGCCACGGCATCGGCGTGGCCGGCCGCGGTGCGTTCTTCGGCATCGCCTGGTTCTTCGTGCGGCTGTGGCGCGGCCTGGTCGCCGTGGTCGGCCCGATCATGCGCAAGGCCAGCGACATCGCGATGTGGCCCTACAGCCGCGCCGAGGCCGGCTACCTGCGCCTGCTGCCCAGCGCGATGCGCCGGCCGTGGCTGGTGCTGGGTTCGGCCGCGGCGGCGTTCGCGCTGACCCTGCTGGCCGTGCCGATGCTCGGCGCCGACCTGATCCCGCAACTGGCCCAGGACCGCTTCGAAATGACGGTCAAGCTGCCCCCGGGCACGCCGCTGCGCGAGACCGACGCCCTGGTGCGCGAACTGCAGCAAAAGCACGCCAAGGACCCGGGCGTCGGCGCCCTGTTCGGCGTCAGCGGCAGCGGCACGCGCCTGGACGCCAACCCGACCGAGAGCGGCGAGAACATCGGCAAGCTCAGCATCGTCATGGCCGACGGCGGCAGCAAGGAGATCGAAGCCGCCGAGACCGAGCGCCTGCGCCAGACCATGCGCGCCCATCCCAGCGCCCAGGTCGACTTCAGCCGTCCGGAACTGTTCTCGTTCTCGACCCCGCTGGAAATCGAGCTGCGCGGCCAGGACGTGGAGACCATCCAGCACGCCGGCCAGCGTGTGGCGGCGATGCTGCGCGCCAATTCGCACTACGCCGACGTCAAGTCGACGGTGGAGCAGGGCTTCCCGGAGATCCAGATCCGTTTCGACCAGGAACGCGCCGGTGCGCTCGGCCTGACCACGCGCCAGATCGCCGACGTGGTGGTCAAGAAGGTGCGCGGCGACGTCGCCACCCGCTACAGCTTCCGTGATCGCAAGATCGACGTGCTGGTGCGGGCGCGCGAATCCGATCGCGCCTCGGTCGAGAGCATCCGCCGCCTGATCGTCAACCCGGGCAGCAACCGCCCGGTGACCCTGGACTCGGTCGCCGACGTGATCTCCACCACCGGTCCCAGCGAAATCCACCGCGCCGACCAGGTGCGGGTGGCGATCGTCTCGGCCAACCTGCGCGACATCGACCTCGGCGGCGCCGTGGCCGAGGTGCAGAAGATGGTCGCCGACAATCCGCTCCCGGACGTGCGCATGCACATCGGCGGCCAGGGCGAGGAACTGCAGCAATCGATCAACTCGCTGCTGTTCGCGTTCGGCCTGGCGATCTTCCTGGTCTATCTGGTGATGGCCTCGCAGTTCGAGTCGCTGCTGCACCCGTTCGTGATCCTGTTCACCATCCCGCTGGCCCTGGTCGGCGCGGTGCTGGCGCTGCTGCTCACCAACTCGCCGGTGTCGGTGGTGGTGTTCATCGGATTGATCCTGCTGGTCGGCCTGGTGGTGAAGAACGCCATCATCCTGATCGACAAGGTCAACCAGCTGCGCGAGCAGGGCGTGTCCAAGCGCGAGGCGCTGATCGAAGGCGCGCGTTCGCGCCTGCGTCCGATCATCATGACCACGCTGTGCACCCTGTTCGGCTTCCTGCCGCTGGCGGTGGCGGTGGGTCAGGGCGCCGAAGTGCGCTCGCCGATGGCGATCACGGTGATCGGCGGCCTGCTGGTGTCGACGCTGCTGACCCTGGTGGTGATCCCGGTGGTGTACGACCTGCTCGACCGCCGCTCCGACGAGTACTACCGCGAACGTGCGCGCCGCACCCGCCGCGAGGAACGCGCCGCGGCCGAGCTGATCGAGGACGAGCAGACCCCGCTGGTCGATCCGCCCGCTCCGGGCCAGGCTTGAGGAGCGCCCGATGAGCATCGCCGAGCTCAGCATCAAGCGACCCGTCACTGCGGTGATGCTGTTCGTGTCGCTGTTCGTGGTCGGCCTGATCGCTGCGATCAGGCTGCCCTTGGAAGCGTTCCCCGAGGTATCGCCGCCCTTCATCTTCGTGCAGATGCCGTACACCGGCTCGACCCCGGAAGAGGTCGAGCGCACCGTGCTGCGTCCGGTCGAAGAGTCCTTGTCGACCATGACCGGCATCAAGCGCATGGATGCCAGTGCGCGCGCGGACGGCGCCAACCTCTTCATCCAGTTCTCGAACTGGGACCGCGATGTGGCGATCGCCGCGTCCGAGGCGCGCGAGCGCATCGACGCGATCCGCGCCGACCTGCCCGAGGACCTGCAGCGCTACTTCGTGCTCAAGTTCTCGACCACCGATCAGCCGGTGCTGAAGGTGCGCCTGGCCGGCGAAACCGACCTCACCGGCGCCTACGACCTGATCGACCGCGAGTTCAAGCGCCGCATCGAGCGTCTGCCCGGCGTGGCCCGGGTCGAGGTCTCCGGCGCGCCGCCGAACGAAGTCGAGATCGCGATCCAGCCCGACCGCCTGACCGCCCACAACCTCAGCCTCAACGATCTGACCACGCGCCTGCAGGCGGTGAACTTCTCGGTCTCGGCCGGGCAGATCGACGACGGCGGCCAGCGCCTGCGCGTGCAGCCGGTGGGCGAGGTGACCGACCTGCAGCAACTGCGCGATCTGGTGATCGGCGGCAACGGCACCCGTCTGGGCGATATCGCCGATGTGCGCATGAAGCCGGCGCGCATGGACTACGGCCGCCGCCTCGACGGCCGTCCCGCGGTCGGCCTGGACATCTTCAAGGAGCGCAACGCCAACCTGGTCGAGGTCTCGCGGCTGGCGCTGCAGGAGGTCGAGGACATCCGCAAGGAGCCCTCGCTGCGCGGCGTGCAGGTCAAGATCATCGAGAACCAGGGCGAGAACGTCACCAGTTCGCTGCTCGATCTGGCCGAGGCCGGCGGCATCGGCCTGCTGCTGTCGATCGCGGTGCTGTTCTTCTTCCTGCGCCACTGGCCCTCGACGCTGATGGTGACCCTGGCGATTCCGATCTGCTTCGTGATGACCCTGGGCTTCATGTACTTCGCCGGGGTCACCCTCAACATCCTGTCGATGATGGGGCTGCTGCTGGCGGTCGGCATGCTGGTCGACAACGCCGTGGTGGTGGTGGAGAGCATCTATCAGGAACGCGAGAAGATGCCCGAGCAGCCGCGCCTGGCCTCGATTCTGGGCACCCGCCACGTCGCCATCGCGCTGTCGGCAGGCACCCTGTGCCACTGCATCGTGTTCCTGCCCAACCTGTTCGGCGATCGCAACTTCCTCAGCATCTACATGGCCCAGATCGCGATCACGATCTCGGTCTCGCTGCTGGCCTCGTGGCTGGTCGCGGTCAGCCTGATCCCGATGATCTCGGCGCGCCTGAAGACCCCGCCCACGGTCAACAACACGCGCGGCCTGATCCCGCGCCTGCAGACGCGCTACGCGCGTTTTCTGCGCTGGACTCTGGCCCACCGCGGCTGGAGCGTGCTGGGCATCGTGCTGATCATCGCGGTCAGCGTGTTCCCGGCGACCCATACCAAGTTCGACATGTTCGGCGGCGACGAGGGCGGCGAAGTCAACGTCTTCTATCAATGGAAGGGCAGCTACACCAAGGAGCAGATGTCGGACGAGGTGCTGCGGATCGAGAACTTCCTGGACGCCAACCGCAAGAAATTCCACATCACCCAGGTCTACTCGTATTACAGCGAGAGCGGCGGCGCCGGCACCCGCGTCACCTTCGACACCAAGGAAATCAGCCAGACCAAACCGCTGGTCGACGCGCTCAGCAAGGCGCTGCCGAAATCGGCCCGTGCCGACATCGGCATCGGCGACCAGGGCGGGCCGGGCGGCGGTGGCGGCCAGCCGGGCAAGAACGTGCAGGTGCAACTGGTCGGCGACTCGACCCAGACGCTGGCCGAGGTCGCCAAGGACATCGTTCCGATCCTGGCCAAGCGCAAGGAACTGCGCGACGTGCGCGTCGACGCCGGCGACCAGAACAGCGAGCTGGCGGTGCGGGTCGACCGCGAGCGCGCGGCGTCGTTCGGGTTCAGCGCACAGGAAGTCTCGCGCTTCGTCGGCCTGGCCCTGCGCGGCGCACCGCTGCGCGAGTTCCGCCGCGGCGAGACCGAAGTGCCGGTGTGGGTGCGTTTCGCCGGCGCCGAGAACTACGGCGTCGAGGACATCGCCTCGTTCACCGTGCGCGCCCCCGACGGCCGTACCGTGCCGCTGCTGAGCATGGTCGACGTCAGCGTGCGTCCGGCCGCGACCGAGATCCGCCGCGCCAACCGCCAGACCACGCTGACGATCCAGGCCAACCTGGCCGACAAGGCCACCGTGCCGGAAGCGCGCAAGGCGATGGAGGACACCCTGAAGGCGGTCTCGTTCCCGGCCGGCTACAGCTACTCCTTCGAAGGCGGCGCGTTCGAGGACGAGGACGACGCGATGGGCCAGATGCTGTTCAATCTGGCCCTGGCCCTGATCATGATCTACGTGGTGATGGCGGCGGTGTTCGAGTCGCTGCTGTTCCCGGCGGCGATCATGAGCGGCGTGCTGTTCTCGGTGTTCGGCGTGTTCTGGCTGTTCTGGATCACCGGGACCACGTTCGGGATCATGTCCTTCATCGGCATCCTGGTGCTGATGGGCGTGGTGGTGAACAACGGCATCGTCATGATCGAGCACATCAACAACCTGCGCCGGCGCGGCTTGTCGCGCACCGAAGCGCTGGTCGAGGGCAGCCGCGAACGCCTGCGTCCGATCCTGATGACCATGGGCACGGCGATCCTGGCGATGGTGCCGATCGCGCTGTCGACCAGCGGCGGCAACGACATGCCGGCCTACTACCCGATGGCGCGCGCCATCGCCGGCGGCCTGGCGTTCTCGACCCTGGTCAGCCTGCTGTTCCTGCCGACGATCTACGCGATCCTCGACGACCTGCGCAATGGCAGCGCCCGGACCCTGCGCCGGGCCCGCGGCAAGCCGGCCGAGCCGTCGCTGCCGGGCGCGGCCGTCGCGGCCCTGCACGTCGAATAAGCCCCGCGTCCCGGGGCCGCCCTGAACGGGCGGTCCTGGGCAGGGTGCCCAGCTCCGATCGCCGGGCCGTGGGGTAGGAGCGGCGTAAGCCGCGACCACGCCACCACGGGGGACCCGAGCAGGTCGCGGCCCGCACCGCTCCCGCCCCGAAGCCCCCCGGGCCCGGTCTCCCAGCCCCGATTTGCACCTAAGCCCTTGACCCTGCCATAATTTCCGGCTCCCGCGCGGCCCCGTGCCGTCGCAGGACCCTTGCCCTACCGCGCCCGGCGACCTACTCGCCACGGTGGCGGGGGGCTGAACCGGCCCGATGACGGGCCGACACCCACAAGGAAACAACGATGCGTCATTACGAAGTCGTATTCCTGGTCCACCCGGACCAGAGCGAGCAGGTCCCGGCCATGATCGAGCGCTACAAGTCGCTGATCGAAGCCGGCGAGGGCAAGATCCACCGTCTCGAAGATTGGGGCCGCCGTCAGCTGGCCTACCCGATCGAGAACCTGGTCAAGGCCCACTACGTCCTGCTCAACATCGAAGTCACCCAGACCGTGCTCAACGAGCTGGTCGACGGCTTCCGTTTCAACGACGCGGTGCTGCGTCACCTGGTCATGAAGCGCGACGAGGCCGACACCGAACAGTCCCTGATCATGAAGTTCAAGGACGAGAAGGGCGACAAGCCCGAGCGCGGCGAGCGCCGTCGTCGTGACGACGACAGCGACAGCGCAGTCGGCACCGCCGACAGCGCCGAAGACAACGCCGAAGCCGCCTGATCGCACCCTCTTAGGAGCAACGCACCATGTCCAAGTTCTTCCGCCGCCGCAAGTTCTGCAAGTTCACCGCCGAAGGCGTGAAAGAGATCGACTACAAGGATCTCAACACCCTGCGCCAGTACCTCACCGAGACCGGCAAGATCGTGCCGAGCCGCGTGACCGGTACCAAGTCGAAGTACCAGCGCCAGCTGTCGACGGCCGTCAAGCGCGCCCGTTTCCTCGCGCTGATCCCGTACACCGACAACCACAACGCCTAAGTAAGGATGTTCGCCCGCTCGTGGGCGAACCCTTTGTCCCCCTCTCCCGCTGGCGGCGCCCGTAAGGCGTCCGAAGCTGAGAGGGCAGGGGTGAGGGCCGCGACAGCGGCCCGGACCCGCACAAAGCCTTTTCGGACAGCGCACCTCGCTGCGGACCTACAGGCCCGCTAACGAATACGGAGCACACCCATGCAATTGATCCTCCTGCAGAAAGTCACCAACCTCGGCAACCTCGGCGACAAGGTCAACGTGAAGCCGGGCTACGGCCGCAACTTCCTGGTCCCGCAGGGCAAGGCCGTGCCGGCCACCGCCGCCAACCTGGCCGAGTTCGAAGCCAAGCGCGCCGAGTACGAGGCCAAGGCCAAGTCGCAGCTCGACGGCGCCGAAGGCCGCAAGGCCAAGCTCGAGGACGTGTCGGTCACGATCCACGCCAACGCTTCCACCGAAGGCAAGCTGTACGGTTCGGTCACCCCGCGCGATATCGCCGAGGCCCTGACCAAGCACGGCCACCCGGTCGAGAAGTCGGAAGTGATCATGGGCGAAGGCCCGCTGCGTCGCACCGGCGAATACGACATCCTGCTGCACCTGCATGCGGACGTCGAAGTCACCGTCAAGGTCGTGATCGAAGGCGAAGTCGCCTGATCCGAGCCGACGTGGCGTAGGACGAAGGGCGCCCGCGAGGCGCCCTTTGTTTTTGCGGCGGTCGCGCGCCTGAGCGCCTGCCGTCGCGGCGGCGGCTATCGTCGCAGCCGATGAGACCGAAGCGTGCGATAGAGGGAAAGTTGCCCACCTCTTATCCACAGCTTCGCCACAGGCTTGTCTGCAACGCCGGCAGGGCATTCGCCCCTACGATGTGCGACCGGCCGGGGCCCATGAGGGCCGACGTACCGCCCCCGATACCAACGGCCGCACCAGACGGCCGCTCAGCGAGGACCGCGACACAGATGAGCGCACGAAGCGGATTCCGCGGTGAAAAGCGGTTCGAAACTCGCGCCGAGCAGCGCATCGACCAGTTGCGCGTGCCGCCGCAGTCGGTCGAGGCCGAGCAGGCCGTGCTCGGTGGCCTGATGCTGGCGCCCGACGCCTACGATCGCGTCGCCGATCAGCTGGTCGAGGAAGACTTCTACCGCCGCGACCACCAGCTGATCTACCGCGCGATCCGCGAGCTGGCCGAGAAGAACCGTCCCTTCGACGCCGTGACCCTGGGCGAGTGGTTCGATTCGATGGGCCTGTCCGAGCAGGTCGCCGGCGGCGCCTATCTGATCGAGCTGGCCAGCACCACGCCCTCGGCCGCCAACATCGCCGCCTATGCCGAGATCGTGCGCGACAAGGCGGTGCTGCGGCAGCTGATCGAGGTCGGCACCGGCATCGTCAATGACGGCTTCCAGCCCGACGGCCGCGACAGCGGCGAGATCCTGGCCAAGGCCGAGCAGGAAGTGTTCGCGATCGCCGAAGCCGGCGCGCGCGGCCGCACCGACTTCACCCCGGTCAACAAGGCGCTGTCGGAAGCCTTCGACGTGCTGCAGACGCGCTACGCCAACGGCGGCAGCGTCACCGGCCTGCCGACCGGCTACACCGAATTCGACGAGATGACCGCGGGCCTGCAGAACACCGACCTGCTGATCCTGGCCGCGCGTCCGGCCATGGGCAAGACCACGCTGGCCCTGAACATGGCCGAGTACGCCGCGTTTCGCAGCAAGAAGGCGGTGGCGATATTTTCGATGGAAATGTCGGCCAGCCAGCTGGCGCTGCGCCTGATTTCCTCGGTCGGCCGCGTCAACGCCCAGCGCCTGCGTTCGGGCCAGCTCGAGGACGAGGACTGGAGCCGCGTCACCAGCGCGATCCGCCAGCTGCGCGAGGCCAAGATCTTCATCGACGACACCCCGGGCCTGTCGCCGGACGTGCTGCGGGCCAAGTCGCGCCGCCTCAAGCGCGAGCACGACCTGGGCCTGATCGTGATCGACTACCTGCAGCTGATGTCGGTGCCCGGCAACAGCGAGAACCGCGCCACCGAAATTTCCGAGATTTCGCGCTCGCTCAAGCACCTGGCCAAGGAACTCAACCTGCCGGTGATCGCGCTGTCGCAGCTCAACCGCTCGCTGGAAACCCGCGCCGACAAGCGCCCGGTGATGGCCGACTTGCGCGAATCCGGCGCCATCGAGCAGGACGCCGACGTGATCGTGTTCATCTACCGCGACGATTACTACAACAAGGAAACCTCGCCGGACAAAGGCCTGGCCGAGGTCATCATCGGCAAGCAGCGTTCCGGCCCGACCGGCTCGTTGAAGCTGAAGTTCTTCGGCGAATACACCCGCTTCGACAACCTGAGCCACGACTCGGTGGGCGCTTTCGAGTAAGCCGCGCGGCGGGAGCCGACGGTCGCGCTACCCGCAGCGGCGTCAGCCCTCCAAGCCGATCCGCATGCGGTTCAGATACTCGCGCAGCGGCTCGCGATAGCTTTCGCTGCTGGTCACCGTCCGCCCGCCCGCGAGCACCAGGATCAGGTCGCCGCGCGGGGTCCGGTCGACCTGACGCACGTGATTCATGTTGACCAGGCACGAGCGGCTGATCCGCATGAACGGTTGCGAACGCAAGGACGACTCCGCCTGCTGCAGCGTGCCGCGCGTGGTGCAGGCCTCACGGCCGACGGTGAGCACGACGTAATTGCGGTCGGCCTCGACGACTTCGACGTCGCAGGTGTCGATCACCCGCATCTGTCCGCGAAACTCGACGATGATCCGGGCCCGGTCCGGTGCGGGCGCATGCTCGACCGCCTGCAGGCGTTCCAGCAGCGCGGCGAGCGCGCGACGGTGCTGCGCGACGTCCTGCTGCGCATGCCTGCGCCGCACGCGCGCCAGCGATGCCCGGAACCGGTCGTCGTCGAACGGCTTGAGCAGGTAGTCCGCCGCGCTGACCTCGAAGGCATCCAGCGCATAGTGGTCGTAGGCGGTGACGAAAACGATCTGCGGCAGCGTGGCCGGATCGAGCGCGCGCGCCAGGTCGATGCCGCTCATGGCGTCGATTTCGACATCCAGGAACAGCAAGTCGGGCGGTCGCGCCTGCAAGGCTTCCAATGCGCTGCGGCTATCGCCGTATTCCCCGGCCACGCGCAGGTCGGTTTCGCGTTCGCAGCATTCGCGCAGGGCCCGTCGCGCCGCCGGTTCGTCGTCGACGATCACCACGTCCATGGTCGAGAGCGCGCGATCCGGGTCGGCGGTCTGCATCGCGGCGGCTTCAGCTCTCGACCCGCAGCATCGGCATGCGGACCTGCGCCAGCCATTGGCCGCTTGCCCCGACGCCAGTGCGCAGGCTCGCGCGCTCGCCGAACTGGATCGCGAGGCGTTCGGCGACGTTCTTCAGGCCGATACCGCTCGTACCGTCCGTGCCAGCCGCTGCGTTGGCGGCGACCGTGTTGGAGACCCGCAGCACCAGTTCATCGCGCTCGCTCTCGACCTCGATCCGTATCGACACCGGCGCGGTATGGTGCGCCATGCCGTGCACGACCGCGTTTTCGACCAGCGGGTGCAGGATCAGGCTCGGCACCCAGGCGCTGGGCAGCGACGCGCGCTCCGGCATTGCGAAGCGCAGCCGGTCCGAGAATCGGTGCTGCTGCAAGTCCAGATACAGGCGCGCGCATTCGAGTTCATCCTGGAGGCGCGAGAGTTCCTGTTCGCCCTGGCGCAGCAGGCGCCGCAGGAGGTCGCCGAGTTGCACCACCATCGTCTGCGCGGCGGCCGGATCCCAGCTGATGTTGCCGCGGATGGTGTGCAGCAGGTTGAACAGCGTGTGCGGCGAAAGCTGCATGCGCAGCGCGGCGAGGTGCGCGCTGGATAAGGCCCGTTCGAGCGCCTCGGTACGCAGGCGGGAGTCGCGGTAACGGCGGTAGAGGTCGAAGCCGGTCAGCAGCGCCAGGCAGAACGCATAGCTGAGCAGCAGGCTGGTCGATGCGGCGATGAACAGGAGCTGCTGCTTGTCCAGCGGGCCCTCGATCGGAGCGATCGTCGGTGGCATCAAGGATTGCGGAACGCCGGCGAGGCGGTCGCCGAGTTGCAGGCTGGGGTCGGCCAGCATGGCGAACCCCAGGCCGAGCAGCAGTTGCAAAGGCCAGGCCCGCCATCCGGGCTGCCAGCCGATCCGCCGCGACAACCAGGCGCAGCCGACGAGGGCCGGAAACAACAGCAGGTGCTGGAGCAGGCGCGCGTCCCAGGGCGAGAACACGTGGGTGACGCCGATCGTGGCCAGACTGGTGGCCATGCTCAGGCCGAACAGCAGATTCGAGAGAGTGACGTAGGCCCAGATCGCCGCCAGCAGAGCGAGGTCGCGGGCTTTCAGGCCCGGGCGATTCCCCGCGTCGATGGTCCAGTCCGACAGCGGTCGCATGCGGGCCGTGATAGCCGGAGTCGGGATGTCGCCCATGGCCGCATGATCGCACTGTTGGCCGGCGATGGAAGCCTTGCGCAGCCTGGAGCGAGGCTGCGGGGACGAACGCGTCGAGGGCAGGGACGAACGCGTGCGGCGAGGCTTCCCGCGGCACGGCCCGATGCCGCCTCATAGGACGTGAGCGCAGCGGGGCCGCGAAGTCGGGGCCGATGCGCTATGCAGTCCGGAAAAACGAGGTCGCGAAGCATGTCCACCCATCGTCTGTTCGGAAAATTGCTGGTCATGGCTGCGCTCGCCTTGGGCCTCGGCGCCTTCAGCGGCGCCGTCGCGGCGCGTCCCCCGTACACGACGACCGAGGTCGCGCCGGGGCTCTACAGTTTCGGCGCCGGCATGGCCTTCAACGCCTTCATGATCACCGACGACGGCGTGATCGTCATGGACAGCTTCGACAAGGATTTCGCCGCGGCATCGCTCCAGGCGATCCGCAAGCTCACGGCGAAGCCCATCCGGTACTTGATCTATTCGCACAACCACTACGATCACATCAGCGGGGGCGAAGTGTTCAAGGCGGAGGGTGCGGCGATCATCAGCCACGAAGCCACCGCCCGCTGGCTCGAGGAACACCCCAGCCCGGATGTGGTCATGCCCGACAGAACCTGGTCCGGATCCAGCTCGGAACTGCGGCTGGGGGAAAGTCGGGTCGAGCTTCTGTACTTCGGTCCGAACCACGGCGAAGGCATGACCGTGTTCCGGTTTCCGCGCGAGAAAGCGATCTACACGGTCGATCTGGTGGTGCCGGAGCGGGTGGCGTTCACCTATATGCCGGACTTCTCTCCCAAGGAATGGGAGCGCACGCTCGCCGAGATCGACAAGCTCGATTTCGATCGGGTGATGTACGCCCACAACGCGCCGGTAGGGCCGAGGTCCAGCGTCGCGGATCAACTGAAGTATCTCCAGGATCTGAGGGCGGCGATTCTTGCCGAGTTGAAGAAAGGCACGCCGTTCATGCAGGTTCCGAACGCCGTCGCGCTGCCGCAGTACCAGACTTGGGATGGATACAAGGAATGGCTGCCGATGAACGCCTGGCGCGTTCTGCTGGAAATCGCGATGGGTGTGTAGCGGCCGGCATGCGGGCACGGGCGACGGCCGGATGGCCGCGAGATGGGGAGGGCGTGCTCTTCGCAGCCTCGTACCGACGGCATGCGCAGGCCGTACACGCGATATCGACCGCCGCACCAAAGCGCAACCTAAGGCTTCGATGCAACACAGAACCGGACAGGAACCTCACGATGAAAATGCATGCCCCGATCCGTTCCCTGCTGACCGCTTGCGCGCTGACCGCCGGCCTTTTGCCTTTTGGCGTCGTCGCGCAGACGCCACCAGCTACCGAGCGGGCCGCTGCCGTTCCGGCGCCACGGGATGGGCAGCGGGACTTCGACTGGGAAATCGGCCTGTGGAAGACCGATCTCAGGCGACGCCTGCGGCCCCTGACCGGATCCGACGAGTGGGTCGAGTACTCCGGCACGACGACGGTCAGCAAAGTCTGGGGCGGGCGCGCGAACTGGGTGGAACTCGACGTCAAGGGCAGCGCGGGCGAGATCCTCGCCGGGTCGCTGCGACTCTACAACCCGCAGTCGCGGCAATGGAGCCTCAACTTCGCCAACTCGGCGGCGGGGACGATGACGATCCCGACTGTCGGCGAATTCCGCGACGGGCGCGGCGAGTTCTATTCGTCGGAGACCTTGAACGGACGCGCCATCCTGGTGCGTTTCGTGATCTTCGATATCGGCCCCGACTCCGCGAAGTTCGAACAGGCCTTTTCCGCCGACGGCGGCAGGACCTGGGAAGTGAACTGGATCGCCACGGATACGCGCGCGAAATGAACCTTCCATCGAATGCCGCCCAGGTTCGCTGCGTCCGCGACGACGATTTCGCCGCCTGGCTGCCGCTGTGGACCGCCTACAACGCCTTCTACGGCCGCGCCGGCGAAAGCGCGCTGCCGATGCCGATTACCCGGGCCGTGTGGCGACGTTTCCTCGATCCGGACGAACCGGTTTTCGCGCTGGTCGCCGAGGCGCAGGGGCGCCTGCAGGGGCTGAGCCACTACCTGTTCCATCGCAGCACCACGCAGCTCGAGCCGGTTTGCTATCTGCGCGATCTGTACGTGGTCGAGTCCGAGCGCGGCCGGGGCATCGGCAAGGCCCTGATTCGAGGCGTGCGCAGGGAATCGGAGGCGGCAGGCGCCAAGGGCGTTTATTGGCAAACCCACGCGACCAACGTCGCCGGCCGTCGTCTGTACGACAAAGTGGCCGTCAACGAGGGATTCATCGTGTACGACTACGCGGACAGGGAGTGAATCCGATGGCAGCTATCTCAGCGAAGCCGATGTTCCAGAAGCTCGCGCAGTCTCGGCGGGCGGGTCTGGCGATGAGGTACGGCCACGGGGTCGTCTTGAAGATCGCCGTCATGCTGCTCGCCGCGAGCGCCGCGTCGGCATCCGCGGCGCCGCTGCCGCCGGAGCTGGAAAAGGCGGTTTCGGCTTACCACCGCTCGACCATAGGCGGCGATATTCCGGCGCTCTCGCGTCTGTTCGCCGACGACTACGTGCTGGTGAATTCGGACGCCAGCGTGGAGAACAAACAGCAGGCGCTCGCCGATTTCCGTATGCCCGGATTCAAGATCGATCCCTATGCGATGGAGCAGCCGGTCGAAATCGTCTGGGCGGACGCCGCGGTGATCGGCGGGGTCGTGAATTTGAGCTGGACGCAAGACGGTAAACACCAGACTCGCCTGATCCGCATCGTCCATGTCTGGGCGAAACGGGACGGCGGTTGGCGGATGGTGTACACGCAGGTGACCCGCGTGCCGCAAGCGCTGGCGGGCGAGGGGGCGGTCGCGCGCCCGCAGCCCTGAGCCATCGTGCTCCTGGGGGCGCGGCAGCGTCCGACGCTTGTCGGGGTCTGCGCCGGCCTCGGTCATCGCTGGCCTGACGCGATCGAAACGGTTTGTCGCCACGATGCCCAGCGTAGGCCGATCGCGTGCGGAATGAGCGGAGCAGGGCGCACTGCCGGATCAGGACGCCGCTGCCCGTTTGCGCGAATGTGATCGCGATTGCGGTGCGCAGGCATGCGACGGTTCAGACTGCACGCGCCAGACTGTCGCCCAGGCACGTCGCCGCTTAACGCGATCGTGACAAGCCCCGGCGCATGTTGCCGTGACCATTCTCTCCACTCCGGTGAATCCCCATGAACGCTAAGCTCAAATCCACGATCGCCGTCGCCCTGATGTCCTGCGTCATGGCGACCGGCGCGGCCACCGCGCAGACCAAGTCCAAGGCCAAGCCGGCGCCGAGGCAGCCGCATTGCTACGACGTCGAGGTGCAGCGTCCGAAGCAGATCAAGGACGAGCACAAGATCGCCGGTACCGCCCTGGGCGCGGTCGCGGGCGGCCTGCTCGGCAATCAGGTCGGCGGCGGCAAGGGCAAGAAGGTCGCGACCGCGGCCGGCGCCGTCGGCGGTGCCCTGGTCGGGCGCAAGATCCAGGAAAACCAGCAGAACAAGACCGAGACCGTGATCGAGCGCCGCTGCGACTGAGCGCACGATTCGTCTGCAGCGAACGGGCCGGCCATGCCGGCCCGTTTCGTTTTGGGGCGTCGGCGTTCGGCTGCGGCAGCGAGGCAGTGGCAGCAAGCTGAAACCAGGCCGCGGCAGGGAGGCCACGCCTGATCGCAGAACGTCGGACTTCCCCTGTAGGAGCGGCGTGAGCCGCGATAACGCAGCTGCATCCCGCGCCGAATCGCGGCTCACGCCGCTCCCGCAGGAAGCCGGACCGCCCGTGCACCATGACCGTAGCGACTTGCGCACCGCAGCCCCCTCGCTCAGCATCCGCAGCCGATCACCTCGGGAACGCGGCCATGAAGCGACTGATCGAAATCCGCAGCTACCGGCTCAAGCCGGACACGGCGGCGCGGTTCCAGGACGCGATGCGCACGCGCGCGCTGCCGATGTTGCGCGAGCACGGCATGGACGTGGTCGCGTTCGGGCGCAGCGAGCACGAGCACGAAAGCTGGTTCCTGATCCGCGCCTACCGCGACCACGCCGATCTGATCGCGCAGCAGGATGCCTTCTACGGCTCGCCGGCGTGGCGCGAGGGCCCGCGCGCCGGGATCGTGGCCTGCATCGAGGATTACCTCAATACCTTGCTGTGGCTGTCGGACGCCGCTATCGAAGAACTGCGCGAGCCCGATCCTAGCGCCGCCTGACGCGGCCTGCGCCCCTCCTATTCCCGGAACCCCCGCCCCATGCGCAACCTCGCGTTCGCCGTCTTGCTGATGTTCGCCAGCGGCGCCGCCGCGACCGATCGCACGGCGCCTTTGCGCCAATCCTTCGACCTGCAGGTGCCGGCAGTGCCGGCACCGGTGCGGATCGAGGGCGCATCGGTGCTGGTCTACGAACTGCACCTGAGCAATTTCAGCGGCGAACCCCTGCAACTGTTGGGCGTGGAAGCGCGCGACGCCGAACGCGGCGCGCCCCTGGCCAACTACGCGGGCGACGCGCTCGTGCGCCGTTTCGATCGTCTGGCGGCGGTGCAGGGCAGCGATGCGCGCACGCTGGAGCCGGGCCAGCGCGGCGTGCTGTATCTGGAACTCGCGCTGCCCGCCGGCGCGCCGCTGCCGCGCCGGCTCGATCACCGCATCCACTACGCGCCCGCCGGTAGCGGGGCGGCGGTCGAAGTCGTCGGCGGCGATACGCCGGTGGCCCAGGCCGCGACGCTGATGCTGGGACCGCCGGTGAGCGGCGGCCCCTGGATCGCGATCCACCATCCGGACTGGCCGCGTGGCCACCGTCGGGTGATCTACACCGTCGACGGTCGCGCCCGCATTCCGGGCCGCTACGCGATCGACTGGGTCAAGCTCGACGCGCAGGGCGGCAGCGCCGACGGCGACCCCGACCTGGTCGCCAACGCCTACGGCTACGGCGCGCCAGTGCTGGCCGTCGCCGACGCGACCGTGGTCGCGGTGCGCGACGACGTGACCGAAACCGCGCGCGTGTCCGAACATGGCAAGCAGGCGCTGGGCGACGCCACCGGCAACTACCTGGCCCTGGACCTGGGCGACGGCCGCTACGCGTTCTACGAACACCTCAAGCCCGGCAGCGTACGGGTCGCGCCGGGCCAGCGCGTGCGCCGCGGCGAGGTCGTCGCCGCGCTCGGTTTCACCGGCGATTCGACCGGCCCGCATCTGCATTTCCATGTCGCCGACCGCGCCTCGCCGCTGGGTGCGGAAGGGGTCGCGTATGAGTTCCAGCGCTTCCGCGTGCTGGGCAGCTACCCGGACCTGTCCAAGCTGGGCAAAGCCCCCTGGACCCCGCCGCAAGCCGGGCAGCGCCTCACTCGCGAGCACGAGCGTCCGGCCCCGAACACGATCGTCGAATTCAACGACTGAGCGAACCCGGACCTCTCTCCGCCGGGAGAGGGGCGCCCACGGCATCCAGGCCGGACCTCGCGCCGAACCGGCGACCTCCTTGCCCAGACCGGTCGCCGATATGGGGCAGGCTGCCGCAGCGCATCCCGCCTGCCTGCCGGAACCCGCGCCCACCCCAGCCCGACAGCCCGCGCAACGCGCCAGCCGATAAACTAGCGCGATGGCACGACCCACCTCCGCAAGCATCCACACCGACGCCCTGCGTCATAACCTCGCCCAGGCGCGCGCGCGCGCGCCGCACAGCCGCGTGATGGCGGTGGTCAAGGCCGACGGCTACGGCCACGGCCTGGAACGGGTCGCGCGCGCGCTCGAAGGCGCCGACGCCTTCGGCGTGGCGGCCCTGTCCGATGCCGACCGCCTGCGCGCGGCCGGCCTGTCGCAACCGATCGTGCTGCTGTCGGGTTTCGACGAAGCCGACGACCTGCCGCAGCTGCGCCGGCTCGGCGTCGAGACCGTGGTCCACCACGCCAGCCAGATCGAAATGCTGGAGCAGGCCGCCGACGGCGAGCCGATCCGCTGCTGGCTCAAGATCGACACCGGCATGCACCGGCTCGGCTTCGCGCCCGAGGACGTGCGCCAAGCGCATGCGCGCCTGTCGGCCTTGCCCGGCGTGGCCGAGGGCATCGTGCTGATGAACCATTTCGCCAGCTCCGACGAATTCGACAAGCCGCAAACGCGCGCGCAGCTGCGCGCCTTCGCCGAGGCCACCGCCGGCCTCGACGGCGCGCGCTCGCTGGCCAACTCCGCCGCCGTGCTGGGCTGGCCCGATGCCCACGCCGACTGGATCCGTCCCGGCGGAGCGCTGTACGGCATGTCGGTGGTCGAGGGCACCACCGGCGCCGACTTCGGCCTGCGTCCGGCGATGACCCTGTCGACGCGCCTGATCGCGGTCAACCGGGTGCGGCGCGGCGAACGCATCGGCTACGCCGCGACCTGGGAATGCCCCGAAGACATGCCCGTCGGCGTGGCCGCGATCGGTTACGGCGACGGCTACCCGCGTGCCGCGCCCTCCGGCACGCCGGTGCTGGTCGGCGGCCACGCGGCGCAGGTGATCGGCCGCGTCTCGATGGACCTGATGACCATCGACCTGCGCGGCATCCCCGAGGCCCGCGTCGGCGATCCGGTGACGCTGTGGGGGCCGGAACTGCCGGTGGAACGCATCGCCGAAGTCTCCGGCACCATCGGCTACGAGCTGACCTGCTCGATCACGCGCCGGGTGCGTTTCGTCGAGAGCTGAGGCGCCCGTGCGCCGGCCTCGGCTCCGGCATGTGGATTCTTGGTGCACCGCGGCCGCCGAGGCATTCTCTAAAACGAGAATCCGGTCATAGATCCTGAGGGATATCCCCCGGCAGGTAGGGGGGGCGCGATATTTTCCCGTTTGGATAAAGGTCGGTTGATCGGGCGCTACGACGCGCCCGAGCAGCAAGCCGCTCCGCCCGGAGTGCGACCGGCATTCCACGTGGGGTATCGATGAAGCAGAGCAAGCTGATGTACGCGCTGGGCCTGGGCCTGGCCACGATGGTCGCTGCCACCGCCGCCGCGGCGCAGGAGCAACCCAACCCGAACCGCGTCTGGGTCAAGTTCAAGGCCGGCACCGCCAGCGCCGCCGCCGGCAAGAGCGCCGGTGCCTCGACCCAGAGCCTGGGCCAGCGCATCCAGGCGCTGCGCGGCAAACTGAGCGCAGCGCGCGGCGGCGACGCGGTGCTGAACTACCAGTTCGACCGCCTCAACAGCGCGGTGATGACCCTGTCCTCGCCGGAAGACATCAAGGCCCTGCGCGGCAACCCCGATGTGGAATCGGTCGAGATCGACCAACCGCGCTATCTGCAGGCGCAGAGTGTGCCCTACGGCATCGACCAGGTGCAGGCGCGCAATGTGTGGGACGCCAACCAGGACGGCGTGCTCGACGCGGGCGCTGCCACCGGCGCCGGCATCAAGGTCTGCGTGATCGACTCGGGCCTCAACAAGAATCACGAAGATTTCGCCGGCATGACCATCACCGGTTACCCGGCCGGCTGGGACACCGACACCTGCGGCCACGGTACCCACGTCGCCGGCACCATCGCCGCGGCCAACAACAACACCGGCGTGGTCGGCGTGAGCCCGGGCAAGGTCTCGCTGCACATCGTCAAGATCTTCGGCAGCAACGGCACCAACGGCAGCGTCCACGGCCAGTGCAGCTGGACCTACTCGTCGACCCTGGTCGATGCGGCCAACCGCTGCGACGCCGCCGGCGCCAAGATCATCAGCATGAGCCTGGGCGGCGCGAGCAGCTCGGTCACCGAGCAGAACGCGTTCCAGACCCTGGCCAACAACGGCGTGCTCAGCATCGCCGCGGCCGGCAACGCCGGCGATGCCAGCCTCAGCTACCCGGCGTCCTACCCCAGCGTGGTGTCGGTGGCGGCGGTGGACTCGGCCAACGTCAAGGCCGCCTTCTCGCAGTTCAACGCCGCGGTCGACGTGGCCGCGCCGGGCGTGGACACGCTCAGCACCTACCCGATGAAGAACGATCCGCTGGTGGTCGGCGCGTCCAGCTTCGCCGCGATTCCGGTCGCCGGTTCCAAGCAGACCACCGCCAGCGCCGGCTGGGTCAACGGCGGCCTGTGCCAGGCCTCCTCCAACACCTGGCGCAACAAGATCGTGGTCTGCCAGCGCGGCACCAACACCTTCGTCGACAAGATCACCAAGGCCAAGACCGGCCGCGCCCTGGGCGTGGTGATCTACAACAACGTCGCCGGCGATCTGCGCATCGGCATGTACGACGCCAACAGCAACCCGGTCACCACCACGCTGCCCGCGGTGGGCATCAGCAAGGCCGACGGCGAGACCATCGTCGCCAACCTGGCCGGACAGACCGCGACCGTCGACGCTACGCCGTCGGTATCGAACACCGCCTACGAGACCATGAGCGGCACGTCGATGGCGACGCCGCACGTCTCCGGCGTGGCCGCGGTGGTGTGGAGCTCCAAGCCGACCGCGACCGCGGCGCAGGTGCGCGATGCCCTGTACACGACCGCCAAGGACATCGACGCCGCCGGCTTCGACAACAACACCGGCTGGGGCCTGGTCCAGACCCAGGCCGCGATCACCGAGCTGCAGTCGCAATAAGCGTCACGCAATGGGGACGGGGCCCAGCCGGGCCCCGTCCGTCGCGGGCACGGCGGAACGGCATACTGGCTGTCCCTCGACTGCCCCGGTCCAGCGATGCCCGACGCCGACGCCACCGCGCTGGTCTGGTTCCGCAACGACCTGCGGCTGGCCGACAACCCGGCGCTGCGGGCCGCGCTGGACGACGGCTACACGCCGATCCCGATCTACATCCACGCCCCCGACGAACACGGCGACTGGCGCCCGGGCGCGGCGTCGGATGCCTGGCGCCACCATTCGCTGGCCGCGCTGGATCGCGAACTGCGCGCGCGCGGCTCGCACCTGCGCCGCTTCGTCGGCCCCAGCCTGCCGACCCTGCAGTCGTTGCTGCTGGCGACCGACGCCGAGGCGGTGTACTGGAACCGCCGCTACGAGCCGGCGATCGAGCAGCGCGACACCCGCATCAAGCAGACCCTGCGCCGCCAGGGCGTGCGCGCGGAAAGCCACAACGGCGCATTGCTGTTCGAGCCCTGGCAACTGGCGACCAAGCAGGGCGAGCCCTACCGCGTGTTCACTCCGTTCTGGCGCGCGGCGCTGGCCGCATGGCGGTTGCAGCCGACCTGGGAACCGCCGGCGGCCCTGCCCGCCAGCGCGCAGGGGCCGGAAGGCGTGCCGCTGGCGGCGCTGAAGCTGTTGCCGTCGCCGGACTGGGACCGCGGCTTCTGGGAGCACTGGACGCCCGGCGAGGCCGGCGCGCGCGAGGCGCTGGAGACCTTCCTCGATGGTGCGCTGGAAGGCTACGCCCAACAGCGCGACCGCCCCGATCGGGTCGGGACCTCGCGCCTGTCGCCGCATCTGCACTTCGGCGAAATCGCGCCCTGGCGCGTGGTCGCGGCGCTGGAGGCGCAACGCAGCGCCACGCGCGCCGGCGATATCGACGCGGCCATCCGCGAACTGGGCTGGCGCGAATTCGCCCATCACCTGCTGCATCACTTCCCGCACACTCCGGAGCGCAACTTCAACCCGCGTTTCGACGACTTCGACTGGGCCCGGCTGGCGCAGCCGCGCCTGCAGGACTGGCAACACGGGCGCACCGGCGTGCCCATCGTCGACGCCGGCATGCGCGAGCTCTGGCACACCGGCTGGATGCACAACCGCGTGCGCATGATCGTCGCCAGCTACCTGAGCAAACACCTGCGCTATCACTGGCGCCACGGCGCGCGCTGGTTCTGGGACACCCTGGTCGACGCCGACCTGGCCAACAACACCCTGGGCTGGCAGTGGGTGGCCGGCACCGGCGCCGATGCCGCGCCGTACTTCCGCGTGTTCAATCCGGTAACCCAGGCCGAGAAGTTCGACCCCGAGGGCCGCTACATCGCGCGCTGGCTGCCGGAACTGGCGGCGTTGCCGGTGCCGCTGCGCTTTGCGCCCTGGCGCGAGCCGGCGACGCTGCGCCGCCTGGCTCCGGACTATCCGGCCCGGCCGCTGGTCGACCTGGCCGCCGGCCGCGACGCGGCCTTGGCCGCCTACCGAAAGCAGCGAGAGTAGGGCGCGGCGATTCGGCGGCGCGGTAGCGGCCCGGCGATTCGACCCGCGTCGCCGCGCGATCTCCACGTCCCGATCTCGAATCGGGCACACCCGCGTTGACGCCGCTCGCGGCTGCGTGATTCACTCGGCGCAGACGCTTGGAGGGCGCATGGCCACAGCAGAACCGCGCAAACGAGCGCGTCGCGAACCGATGTCGCGAGTGGATACGGCCTGGTTGCGCATGGAGCGACCGACCAATCCGATGATGATCACCGGCGTGCTGATGTTCGCCGAACCGATGTCGATCGACGCCTTGCGGCGCGTGGTCAAACAGCGCTTCCTGGCCTATACGCGCTTCCGCCAGAAGGCGGTCGACACGCCGGCAGGCGCGTCCTGGCAGACCGACGAGGATTTCGATCTCGACTGGCACGTGCAGCTGACCGCGCTGCCCGGGCGCGCCGGCAAGCGCGGCCTGGAACGCTTCGTCAGCCAGCTCGCATCCAGCCCGCTAGACCACAGCCGGCCGCTGTGGCAGTTCCACCTGATCGAACGCTACGACGGCGGCTCGGCGCTGGTCGCGCGCATCCACCACAGCTATGCCGACGGCATCGCCCTGGTCCAGGTGCTGTTGTCGCTGACCGACACCACCCGCGAACCGGCCAAGGGCAGCGATCTGGCGCATGCCTGGCTCAAGACCGACGGCGCCGAAGTCGCGCGCCGGGTCGGCGCGGTCGACCGCTACATGAAGCTGGGCTCGCGCGCGCTCGAGAAGGGCATGGAGATGTACCGCGACCCGACCCTGGCCGGCATGCTGGCCAAGGAGGGCGGCGAGATCGCGCGCGAACTGCTCAACGCCCTGGCGCTGTCCGACGACCCGCCCTCGCTGCTGCGCGGCAAGCTCGGCGTGAGCAAGCGCGTGGCCTGGGCCGAACCGCTGGACCTGGAAGAAGTGAAGGCGGTCGGCCGCGCTTGCGACTGCACCGTCAACGACGTGCTGATGGCGACCGCGGCCGGCGCGCTGCGCAACTACATGATCGAACGCGGCGACAACGTCGACGGCGTGACCCTGCGCGCGACCGTGCCGGTGAACCTGCGCCCGCTCGAACACGCCAAGAAACTCGGCAACCATTTCGGCTTGGTGTTCCTGGAGCTGCCGGTCGGCGAGGGCAATCCGATCCGCCGGATCGAGCGCGTCGCCGAGTGCATGAATAACCTTAAGAATTCACGCCAAGCCATTGTCGCATTTGGACTTTTGGCTGCGCTCGGCATGGCGCCGTCGCAGGTCCAGGGGCTGGCGCTGGAGTTGTTCAGCCGCAAGGCGACCGCGGTCGCGACCAACGTGCCCGGGCCGCAGCAGCCGCTGTACCTGGCCGGCTGCACCCTGCGCGAGATGATGTTCTGGGTGCCGCAGACCGGTTCGATCGGGGTCGGCATTTCCATCCTCAGCTACAACGGCCGCGTCCACTTCGGCCTGATCGCCGACGCCAAGCTGATCCCCGATCCCGACGCCGTGATCAGCCGTTTCGGCGCCGAGTTCGACAAGCTGCTGTACCTGGCGCTGATGGGCAACTGGGACCGCACCCTCGACGCCGCCGGCGCCGATGCGCTGGTGCCGCTCGACGCCTGAGCGCCGGAGCCTAGTATCCCCACGAGCGGGTGCGATGCGAATCGCACCCGCGCGCCGCGGTCGATTCGCGCGGCCGCAACTCACGCCCTCGTCACGCATTCGCCGCGCCCCGGGGTAGGAGCGGCGTGAGCCGCGACCAGCCCCCACACTCGCGACACCACCGCTTCCTGTGGGAGCGACGTAAGTCGCGATGCGAATCGCCACCGAACCTGCGCAATCGCAGTTCACTCCGGGCCCACAGACGTCCCGCGACCCGCGCCACGTACTGGGCCGACAGCCGAACTGACAGCTGAACTGGCGATCGCGCCCGTCACCCGTCCGCGACGCCGGCGTGATTAGCTTGTGCCCTGCCGAGTTCAGCTGAGGAAAACCCCCATGAAAACCCAGATCAAGATCGTGCTGGCCGCCGCTGCGATGACCGCAGCGCTCGCCGGTTGCGCCACCGGCGGCGGTGGCTACTACGGCGGCCAGCCGCAGCAGTACCCGCCGGGCCAGTACCCGCCCCCGCAGCAGCAGGGCGGCATGAACAAGACCCAGAAGGGCGCCATTATCGGTGCGCTCGCCGGCGTCGCGGCCGGTCTGCTCAGCGGCGACGACGCCACCGAACGCCGCCAGCGCGCCCTGGTCGGCGCGGGCGTGGGCGGCCTGGCCGGCGCCGCGATCGGCAACTACCAGGATCGCCAGGAGCGCGCCTTGCGCGACCGCATGGCCGGCACCGGCGTCGACGTGGTCCGCCAGGGCGACAACATCACCCTCAACATGCCCAGCAACATCACCTTCGCCTTCAACAGCGCCCAGCTCGACTCGCAGTTCTATCCGGTGCTCGACAACGTCGCCTCGACCCTGCAGGAGTACAACCAGACCATCGTCGAGGTCGCAGGCCACACCGACAGCATCGGCAGCGACGCGGTCAACCAGCGCCTGTCCGAACAACGCGCCGCTTCGGTCGGCAACTACCTGATGTCGCGCGGCCTGGTCCGCGACCGCTTCATCCTCACCGGTGCCGGCAAGACCCGCCCGATCGCCAGCAACGATACCGAGCAAGGCCGCGCCCAGAACCGCCGCGTCGAGATCACCCTGGTGCCGTTGCGCTCCTGAACCACGCGTCGTTAGCCTCGAAGCTGCACCGGACGGGCCGCGAAAGCGGCCCGTTCGCGTTGCCGGGCAACGTCGGTCTCAGCCCATCCGCCGGAACGAGAACAGCTCCGCCAGCGGGTGCGGCCGGCGTTCGATCACGGCGCGCAGCAGCCCGGCGCCGATCTCGGCATAGGTGATGCCGTTGCCGCCGTAGGCCATCGCGAAATGCACGCGCGGCCCGTATTGCTGATGCGGACCGAAGAAGGGCAGGCCGTCCTCGGTTTCGGCGAAGGTGCCGGCCCAGGCGAAGCTGGGCGCCAGCTCCAGGCCCGGAAAGCGCCGCGCGACCTGCCGCACCAAGCGTTGCGTCTTCTTGTGCAGACGCGCGTCGCGCTTGGCCGGCACGTCGATCGCATCGTCCTCGCCGCCGACGATGATGCGGTCGTCGCCGGTGCCGCGCAGGTAGAGATAGGGCCGCGCCGATTCCCAGACCATGGTCCGGTCCAGCCCGCGCAGCTCGGCCGCGGGTATCGGATCGGTGACGAAGGCGTAGCTGCTGTGGTTGCGGGCGAGCCGCTGGCGCAGCCAGCGCTGTCCTGCGTAGCCGGTCGCCATCACCACCTGCGCCGCGCGCACTACGTGGCCCTGCGGCGTGCGCAGCAGCACCGTGCGGGCGCCGGGTTCGATGGCCGCGATCTCGCTGCGGTCGTACACGCGTACGCCTTGCCGGGCCAGGCGCATCAGCAGGCGGTAGGTCATGCGGTAGGGATCGACGCGTGCGCCCAGGCTGCTGAGGATCGCGCCGGGCGCATGCAGGCCGTAACGCTCGTGCAGATCGGCGGCATTGAGCCAGCGCACGTCGAAACCGTGGCGGCGGCGCAGCGCGAGTTCGTGCTTGAGCACGTAGACATGGCGCTGCTTGCTCGCGCAATAGACGCTGTCCACGCGCGCGAAGTCGACCCCGCCCAGGCCGCGCGTGCGCTCGCGCAGCGCCATCACCGCGTCGCCGCAGGCGCGGTAGGCGAGGGCGGCGGCGTCCTCGCCGTAGCGTTCGCTCAGGTCGATCAGGTGGGTATCGATCTCGTACTGCAGTAGCGCCGTGCTGGCCGCGGTGCTGCCCCAGCCGACGTCGCGCTGCTCGATCACGATCACCTCGTGACCGTGGCGCGCCAGTTCGTCGGCGATCAGCGCGCCGCTGATGCCGCCGCCGATCACCGCCACGTCGCAGCGCGCATCGCCGTCCAGGGCCGGAAACGCATGCATCAGGCCGTTGCGCACGGCCCAATAGGGGTAGCCGCTCTTCAGGTCCATGGCGATGCGCGGAACTGGGTCATGCGCGGGTCCGTCGACGGAAAGCAGGGCACAGCACACCCGATCGGCCGTCGTGGCAGGGTGAGCGCAGGTTCGCCGGCGTTCATCCGCTTCACCCGGGTTCGACGGCGAGGGAGGCACAGTAGGCCGCCTCGGCCGCCGGCTCGCTCGACGCGCGCGGCGGTCCCCTTCGCGGAGGACGCCTCATGGCTCGCCCGATCTGGACCGGCACGCTCTCGTTCGGTCTGCTCAATATCCCGGTCAAGCTGATGACCGGCGAACGCCGCGTCGACCTGCATTTCCGCATGCTCGACAGTCGCGACAAGGCGCCCATCCGTTACGAGCGCGTCAACGCCGAAACCGGCGAGGAGGTGCCGTGGAAGGAGATCGTCAAGGCCTTCGAGTACGACAAGGGCAGTTACGTGGTGATCGAGGAGGCCGACATCGCCGCGGCCGCGCCGGATCACAAGGAAACCGTGGATATCGACGGCTTCGTCGATGCCGGCGCGATCGGGCCGGAGTTCTACGAAAAACCCTACGTGCTGGAGCCGGGCAAGAAAGCCGAGAAGGGCTACGTGCTGCTGCGCGAAGTGCTGCGCCGCACCGGCAAGATCGGGATCGGCCGGGTGGTGATTCGCACCCGCGAATATCTGGCCGCGGTGATGCCCAAGGGCGACGCGCTGCTGCTGATGATCCTGCGCTTCTCGCAGGAGCTGGTGGACCCGGAAGACTACAAGCTGCCGCAGGGCAAGTTGGAGAAGTGGAAGATCTCCAGCCGCGAGGTCGCCATGGCCGAAGAGCTGATCAAGTCGATGAGCTCGGACTGGAAGCCGGAAAGCTACAAGGACGACTTCCGCCAGCGCCTGCACAAGGTCATCGAGCAACGGGTCAAGGCCAAGAAGGTCGTGCGTCGCAAGGGCGAGCCCGAAGAATCGCTGCCCGAGAACGCCGCCACCAACGTCATCGACTTCGCCGAGCTGCTCAAGCGCAGCCTGGAGAAGAAGGGCGGCAAGGCGCCGGCCAAGACTGCCAAGGCGACTAAGGCCGCGCCGGCGAAGAAGGCCGCGGCCAAGAAGCGCGCGACCCGGCGTCCGGCGCGCAAGAAGACGGCCTGACGTGGCCGCGGCGGGCGCCGGCGCCACGGGGGCCGCGTGAGCCTGCGCGACTACGCGCGCAAGCGCCGCTTCGGCCAGACTCCGGAGCCCGAAGCGCAGGCGCAGGCGCGCCGGGGCCGCGCGCCGATCTTCGTGGTGCAGCTGCATCATGCGCGCGCCCGCCACTACGACTTCCGCCTCGAAGTCGACGGCGTGCTCAAGAGCTGGGCCGTGCCCAAGGGGCCCTCGCTGCGCGCCGGCGAGCGCCGGCTCGCGGTCGAGGTCGAAGACCATCCGCTGGCCTACGCCAGCTTCGAGGGCGACATCCCGCAAGGCCACTACGGCGCCGGCCACGTCGATCTGTTCGATCGCGGAAGCTGGTCAGCCGAGGGCGATCCCCTGGAGCAGATCGGCGCCGGCAAGCTCGAGTTCGAACTAGACGGCGAGCGCCTGCACGGTCGCTACACCCTGGTGCGTACGCGGCCCTCGGGCCGGCAGCCGCAGTGGTTATTGATCAAGCGCTCCGACCGTTACGCGCGCGACATCGATGCCGACGGATTGCTCGAGGGATCGGCGAAACCGGTGCGCACGCGCGTCCAAGCCAAGCCGAAGCCGCCCGCGACTAAGAAAAAGGCTGCCGCCAAGGCCGCTCCGCGTACCGCCGGCAAACGCTGGAAGACCCGCGCCCTGGCCTGCGCCGGCGCCCGCGTCGCCACGATGCCGGACACGGTCGAATTGCAGCTGGCGACCCTGCGCACGACCGCGCCCGTGGGCGAGGACTGGCTGCACGAGGTCAAATGGGACGGCTACCGCATGCTCGGATACGGCCGGCGCGGCGCGGTCCGGCTGGAATCGCGCAACGCGCTCGACTGGACCGAACGCCTGCCGCGCCTGATCGCGGCCCTGGGCGAACTCCCGGCCGCGCAGTTCATCGTCGACGGCGAACTGGTCGCGCTGGACGCGGACGGTCGCAGCGATTTCGCCCGCCTGCAGCGCGAGCTCGAACGTGGCGACAACGACGATCTGCGCCTGGTCTTGTTCGATTTGCTCTACCTGGACGGCGTCGACCTGCGCGCCTGCGCCCTGCGCGACCGGCGCGCGCTGCTGCGCGACCTGCTGGCGGCCGACCCCACGCCGCTGCTGGCCTTCAGCGAACATATCGACGGCGCCGGCGCGCAGGTATTCCAGGCCGCCCTGGATGCGGGTTTGGAAGGCATCGTCAGCAAGCGCGCCGATGCGCCGTACCGCGGCGGCCGCAGCGGCCGCAGCGGCGACTGGATCAAGCTCAAGCATGTCGCCGACGAAAGCTTCGTCGTGGTCGGCTACACCCCGCCCAAGAGCAGCCGCAAAGGCTTCGGCTCGCTGCTGCTGGCGACCTCCGAGCGCGGCGGGCTGCGCTACGTCGGGCGCGTCGGCAGCGGTTTCAGCGACGAACAACTGCGCACGCTGACCCAACGCCTGCAAGCCCTGCGCCGCCGGTCGCCGACCGTGAAGCTGCCCGGGCACGTGCCGTTCTCCGCCGCCAGCGTGACCTGGGTCGCGCCGCGCCTGACCGTCGACATCCACTCGCGCGGCCGCGGCAAGGAGGGCCTGGTGCGCCAGGCCAGCTTCCTGCGCGTGCGCGACGATCTAACACCGCCTTCGGACTCCGCCGCCATGCCTGCCACCAAGCTCACTCATCCCGAACGCATCGTCTTTCCCGAGGACGGCATCAGCAAGGCTCAGGTCGCGGCCTATTACGAAGCGGTCGCGCCCTGGCTGCTGCCGGAGCTGGCGCAGCGACCGATCTCGCTGCTGCGCTGCCCGGATGGCGTCGGCGCCAGCTGCTTCTTCCAGAAGCATCACGCCGACAGCCTCGGCGCGGGCGTGCATGCGATCGCGTTGAAGGAGTCGTCTGGCCGCGCCGACTACGTCTACGTTGACGACGTGGAGGGCGTGCTGGCGCTGGTGCAGATGAACACCCTGGAGTTCCACCCCTGGGGCGCCAAGGTCGACGACGTCGAGCGCCCGGACCGGCTGGTGTTCGATCTGGATCCGGACGAGGACGTGCCCTGGAGCGAGCTCAAGCGCGCCGCGCGCGATGTGCGCGACCGCCTCGAAGAACTGGGCCTGCGCAGCTGGCCGCGGCTGTCGGGCGGCAAGGGCATGCATGTAGTGGTGCCGATCCAGCGCGGCCCGGACTGGGCCGCGGTCAAGCACTTCTGCGAGGCCTTCGCCGACGCGATGGTCGAGCGCACGCCGCTGCGCTACGTCGCCACCGCGTCCAAGGCCAAGCGCCAGGGCCGGATCTTCATCGACTGGCTGCGCAACGCGCGCGGAGCCACCAGCGTGGCCAGCTGGTCGCTGCGCGCGCGCGCCGGCGCGCCGGTGGCGATGCCGCTGCGCTGGGACGAACTCGCGCGCGTCGGCGCGCCCAATGCCTTCGATCTGGCCAAGGCCCAGCGCCGCGCCGCGCGCCTGCGCGCCGATCCCTGGGAAGGTTTCGCGAGTGCGCGCCAGCGCCTGCCGAAACTGTGAAGCTCAGGCGTCGTCCTTGCGCGGCGCGCGCGCGGCCATGCGGCGTTCGAACGCGTTCAGCAGGCTCAGCACCGCCAGGGTCAGCAGGGTGGCGGCCAGCGCCAGCAAGCGGTAGTCGAAGCCCGCGGCGATGCCGATCACCGCGACCATCAGCAGCGAGGCGGCGGTGGTGATGCAGGCGACCGCGTTGCCGCCGCGGCGCGAGAAGATGGTGCCGGCGCCGATGAATGCCACGCCCGCGACCACGGCTTCGACCAGGCGCAGCGGATCGACGGCGATCCGATCGTTGGCGAGGTGGCGCGGATCGGTCAGGCCGAGCTGGCCGATGCCGATCAGCAGCGCCGCCGCACCGGCGACCAGCATGTGGGTGCGGAAGCCCGCCGGGCGATTCTTCATCTCGCGATCGAGCCCGATCAGCCCGCCCAGGCCCATCGCGTAGGCGGTGTCGACCAGGACGCGGAACTGTTCAGCGATGTCCATGCCCGGCGATGCGCGCGCGTTCATCCGCGCCGGCGCATTCATGATCGTGGCGATGATGCGAAATGCAATGCACGCGCATGCTCCCTGACTGCGATAAAGAAGTGATAGCGCCGCATTCGTGAGCGCATCGTGACCGCTTTGCTGTGTCCACGGACTCGCTAACACAATCGTGGCGTCGCCTTTACCGCATGCGGACTACGGTCGCACTCACGCCGGGATGGTTCCGGCGGGAGGAGCCCCCATGCCCCGTGGAGAAAAATCCGCCTACACCGACAAACAAAAGCGTCAGGCCCAACATATCGAAGAGGGCTATCGCAAGGAAGGCGTGTCCGAGAAAACCGCCGAGGAACGCGCCTGGGCGACCGTCAACAAGCAGGACGGCGGCGGCAAGAAGTCCGGCTCCGGTCGCAAGAGCCACCACTGAGTCATCGCCACCGAGTCATTCGGCATCGCGCCTCGATGCCGTGCCTCCGTCCGCGGCGCCCACCTCCTGGCAATCGCCGTAATCGTCCGCCGCGTCCCGAATGCATCGTTCGCGCCGGCATCCCTTCCTCAGGAGCACGCACATGATTCGCAAACTCAATGTTTCCCTTCTGGCCGCCGCGCTGATCGCGATCGCGCCGGCGCTGGCACTTGCCCAGGAACACCCGCAACCCGCGCCGACCGGCGAGTCCAGTCAGCCGGTAAGCGACACTTGGATCACCACCAAGGTCAAAACCGAACTGCTGGCGGCCAAGGACGTGTCGGGCCTCAAGATCGACGTCCATACCATGAACGGCGTGGTCTCGCTGTCGGGCAAGGTCGACAGCCAGGCCCAGATCAACAAGGCGAAAGCGGTGGCCAAGAACGTGCAGGGCGTGCGCAACGTCGACGCCAAGGGCCTGATGGTCGCCAAGAAATGACGTCGACGCGCCGACGGCAGGCGTCGGCATCGTAATGCATGGCATCGCGGGATTCGGTCGCGATGCGCAAGGCCGCGACGGCGGGAACCGTCGCCGTCGCGGCCAGGGCGATCAGTCGCTCGGAGACGAAGCGTTCTTGTCGTCGCCGATGATGTCGTTCCAGCTGTGTTCGATGCCCTTGCGGTGTCCTTTCTCGGTGAGCTTGAGGCCGTGGCCGTCGATCGTCAGGGTGTAGAGCTTGTCGCCGATTTCCAGTTCGCGTCGCAGCGGCTTGTCCAGCTTGGTCGTCATGGCGTTCTCTCCGTTGATGTCGCATCGCAGGGCGTATCGCGTCAAGGACGCATACCGGGCCGAGGATACAACGGCCGGCGCGGACGCGCCGTACACACGGCCAGGCGCAGCATGGCCGTTGATCGGGCCGGCTTGCGTTACGCACCGCGTCCGCACCGGGCTGCCGGCCGGCGGCCCGGATCCACTGCGGTGTTCGATTGCAGAGCATCTCGATTGCTGAATTTCCGTGCCGGCAGTGCGGCACACCAGAACCGAAGGAGAGTCCGCATGGCCACTGTGAGCGCTTACATGACCCCCAACCCGGCTTCGTGCTACGTGACCACGCCGTTGCGCGAGGTCGCGCAGATGATGGCCGACTACGACTGCGGCGAAATCCCCGTGCTCGATGCGCGCGGGTTCCCGATGGGCGTGATCACCGATCGCGACATCACCGTGCGGGTCGTCGCGGCCGGCGGCGACGGCAGCGCCACCGCCGGCGATGCCATGACCGCGCCGGCGCGCACCGTCGGCGTCGACGCCGACCTGCGCGACTGCATCGACCTGATGGAGCGCGCGCGGATCCGGCGCGTGCCGGTGGTCGACTCCGAGGGCTGTCTGGCCGGCATCGTTTCGCTGGCCGACATCGCCCTGGCCGGCAAGAGCCGGGCGACCGCCGAGGTGGTGCGCGAGGTCTCGATGCCGCCCGGCTGAGCGGGCGGCGCAGTCGCAGTCGCTGAGACGGGGGCAGGGCAGACTCGGGACATCGTCGGACAGGGCGCGCGGCGCTGAACGCTGCCCCGGCAGCCGCTCCGGCGTTCCGCCGCCGCCACGGCGCTATCCTTCCGAAACGTCCCGGCCGCCCCCATACCGGAACCGGCCCCCACCGGATTCCCGCAGCAGCGACCGCGCCGCGCGCCATGCCACTGACCGCCTTCCATCCCGCCGTCGCCGCCTGGTTCGCGGCGACCTTCCCGGCGCCGACCCAGGCCCAGGTTCTGGCCTGGCCGGCGATTCGTGCCGGCCGCCATACCCTGGTCGCGGCGCCGACCGGTTCGGGTAAGACCCTGACCGCGTTCCTGGCCGCGATCGACGCCCTGGTGCGCCAGGCCGACGAGCAGGGCGGGCTGCCCGACGAGACCGTGGTGGTCTACGTCTCGCCGTTGAAGGCGCTGTCCAACGACATCCACCTCAACCTCGACGCGCCGCTGGCCGGTATCCGCGAGCAGCTCACGCGCATGGGCCGGCCCGATCCCGGTATCCGCAGCGCGGTGCGCACCGGCGACACCCCCGCCGGCGAGCGCACGCGCATGCGCAAGCAACCGCCGCACCTGCTGGTGACCACGCCCGAGTCGCTGTACGTGCTGATGGGCTCCGAATCTGGCCGCGCCATGCTGTCGACCGTGCGCACGGTGATCGTCGACGAAATCCACGCCGTCGCCGCGAGCAAGCGCGGCAGCCATCTGGCCCTGACCCTGGAACGCCTGCAGGCCCTGTGCGAGCGCCCGATCGCGCGCATCGGCCTGTCGGCGACGCAGAAACCGATCGAGGAGGTCGCGCGCTTCCTGGTCGGCGCCGGCGCGATCGCCGCCGACGGCAGGCCCGACTGCGAGATCGTCGACATCGGCTACGACAAGCGCCGCGATCTGGCCCTGGAACTGCCGCCGTCGCCGCTCAGCGCGGTGATGTCGAACGAGCAGTGGGACCAGGTCTATGTACGCCTGGCCGGGCTGGTCGCCGAACACCGCACCACCCTGGTCTTCGTCAACACCCGGCGCATGGCCGAACGCGCCGCCCGCCATCTCGGCGAGCTTCTGGGCAAGGACGCGGTCGCCGCGCACCACGGCAGCCTCTCGCGCGAACTGCGCCTGGATGCCGAACAACGGCTCAAGCGCGGCGAGTTGCGGGTGCTGGTCGCGACCGCGTCGCTGGAGCTGGGCATCGACATCGGCGACGTCGACCTGGTCTGCCAGCTCGGCTCGCCGCGCGCGATCGCCGCCTTCCTGCAGCGCGTCGGCCGCGCCGGCCACCACGTCGGCGGCGTGCCCAAGGGCCGGCTGTTCCCGCAGTCGCGCGACGATCTGGTCGAATGCGCGGCCCTGCTGGACTGCGTGCGCCGCGGCGAACTCGACGCGCTGGAAGTGCCGGTCGCGCCGCTGGACGTGCTGGCGCAGCAGATCGTCGCCGAGGTCGCTTCGCGCGAGTGGGACGAGGACGCGTTGTACGCGCGCCTGACCCAGGCCTGGCCGTATGCGCGGCTGGCGCGCGCGGATTTCGACGCAGTCGTGCGCATGCTCGCCGAGGGCTTCACCACCCGGCGCGGCCCACGCGCCGGCTACGTCCATCGCGACGCCGTGCACCGGCGCCTGCGTGCGCGCCGCGGCGGCGCGCTGACCGCGGTGACCTCCGGCGGCACCATCCCCGATACCGGCGACTACGCCGTGCTGCTGGAGCCGCAATCGACCACCATCGGCAACGTCAACGAAGACTTCGCGGTCGAAAGCCTGGCCGGCGACGTGTTCCAGCTCGGCAACGCCAGCTACCGCATCCTGCGCGTCGAGCCGGGCCGGGTACGGGTCGAGGACGCGCAGGGCGCGCCGCCGAACATCCCGTTCTGGCTGGGCGAAGCGCCGGGCCGCAGCGACGAACTGTCGCTGGGCGTGTCGCGGCTGCGCGGCATGGTGGACGCGCAACTGGCCGCGCACGGCGAACCCGACCCGGCCACGCTGGCGCAGGTGCACGCACAGGTCGCTGCCGCGATCGCGCGCGAGCTGGGCCTGGGCGAGGACGCCGCGACCCAGTTGGTCGACTATCTGGCGCGCACGCGCTACGCCCTGGGCGCGGTGCCGACCCAGGACACGGTGGTACTGGAACGTTTCTTCGACGAGTCCGGCGGCACCCAGCTGGTCATCCATACGCCCTACGGCAGCCGCATCAATCGCGCCTGGGGCCTGGCCCTGCGCAAGCGCTTCTGCCGCAAGTTCAATTTCGAACTGCAGGCGGCCGCGACCGAGGACGCGATCGTGCTGTCGCTGTCGACCAGCCACAGCTTTCCGTTGCTCGAAGTCGCCCGTTACCTGCACAGCGCCAGCGCCCAGGACGTGCTGATCCAGGCCCTGCTGGACGCGCCGCTGTTCGGCGTGCGCTGGCGCTGGAACGCGACCACCTCGCTGGCGCTGCCGCGCTTCGTCGGCGGGCGCAAGGTGGCGCCGCAGCTGCAGCGCATGAAGAGCGAAGACCTGCTCGCGACCGTGTTCCCCGACCAGGTCGCCTGCGCCGAGAACCTGGCCGGCGAGCGCGAGGTGCCCGACCATCCGCTGGTCGCGCAGACCTTGCACGACTGCCTGTACGAGGCCATGGACGCCGCCGGCTGGCTGCGGCTGCTGGGCCGGCTCGAACGCGGCGAGGTCGGGGTGATCGCGCGCGACGTCACCGGCCCGTCGCCGATCGCGGCCGAGGCGATCAATGCGCGCCCTTACGCCTTCCTCGACGACGCGCCGCTGGAAGAACGCCGCACCCAGGCGGTGATGAGCCGCCGCTATACCGATCCGGACAGCGCCGACGACCTCGGCCGCCTCGATCCGGAAGCCATCGCCGCGGTCCGCGCCGAGGCCTGGCCGGAAGCGCGCAACGCCGACGAGATGCACGAAGCCTTGATCGGCTTGAGCTACGTGGAAGACGGCGAGGCGCGCGCGCACGGCTGGCTGGCGTGGCTGCAGGCCCTGGCCGGGGCCGGCCGCGCGACCCGGCTGCAGGCCGCCCTCGACGCCGGCGACGAAGCTGCGCTGTGGATCGCGACCGAGACCCTGCCGCAGGCGCGCGCCTTGTTCGCCGAGGCGCGCTGGGCGCCGCAAGTTGACGTGCCCGCCGAATACGCCGCCGTCGCCTGGGAGGCCGAGGCCGTGCTCGCCGAATGGCTGCGCTCGCGCCTGACCGGCCTGGGCCCGGCCACGGTGCCGGCCTTGGCGTCATCGTTACGGCAGCCGAGCGTGGCGGTGGAGATCGCCCTGGCGCGGCTGGAGAGCGAGGGCTACGTGATGCGCGGCCGCTTCAGCCGCCAGAGCAGCGAAGGCGGCGACGAGGAGTGGTGCGAGCGCCACCTGCTCGCGCGCATCCACCGTTACACCGTCGGCCGTCTGCGCCGCGAGATCGAACCGGTGTCGCCGCGCGACTTCGTGCGCTTCCTGTTCGACTGGCAGCGCGTGTCCGCCGCCACCCGCATGAGCGGCCGCGACGCGGTCGAGGCGGTGCTGACTCAGTTGCAGGGCTACGAGGCGCCGGCCGCGGCCTGGGAAAGCGAGCTGCTGAGCGCGCGCATCGCCGATTACGCCAGCGGCTGGCTCGACGACCTGTGCGGCGCCGGCCGCGTGACCTGGGCGCGGCTGCGCCCGGCGCGTAGCGACGCCGCCAGCAACGCCGCCGCGCCCTCGGTGCGGCAGACCCCGATCGTGCTGTTGCCGCGCCGCGACCTGGCGGTGTGGTCGTCGCTGACCGCCGGCCGCGCCGACGAGGCGCCGCTGTCCTCGCGCGCGGCCAAGGTGGTCGACTGCCTGCGCGTGCGCGGCGCCTCCTTCTTCGATGAACTCGAACGCGGCGCGCACCTGCTCAAGACTGAACTGGAAGAAGCGCTCGGCGAACTGGTCGCGCGCGGGCGCGTGACTTGCGACAGCTACGCCGGCCTGCGCGCGCTGCTGGTGCCGCCGTCCAAGCGCGAAGGCACGCGCGGCGGCCGCAGCCGTCGCACGCCGATGTTCGGCATCCAGGACGCCGGCCGCTGGTCGCTGACCCCGCGTTCGGCCGACGACGGCTCGCCCGCGCCGGTCATCGACGCCGAGACCGTCGAACACGCCGCGCGCAGTCTGTTGAACCGCTACGGCGTGGTGTTCTGGCGCCTGATCGAGCGCGAAGCCAATTGGCTGCCGCCGTGGCGCGACCTGCTGCGCGTGTACCGGCGTTGGGAAGCGCGCGGCGAAATCCGCGGCGGCCGCTTCGTCGACGGCATGTCGGGCGAACAGTTCGCGCTGCCCGACGCGATCGGCGCGCTGCGCAAGGTACGCCAGCGCCCCGACAGCGGCGAACTGATCTGCGTCTCGGCGATGGACCCGCTCAACCTGGCCGGCACCGTACTGGCAGGCGACCGCGTCGCCCGCCTGCCGGGCGCGCGCCTACTGTTCCGCGACGGCCTGCCGATCGCCTGCCTGAGCGCGGGCAAGGTCGAAATGATCGAAGAAGAAGTGACCCCGGCCGACGCCGAACGCGTACGCCAGGCCCTGGTCCGCCGCCGCGGCACCGCCGCCGACCCCGACACCGCCCTGTATCCCCCGGGCCTGGCCGAAGCGCTGCGTTAAGCCTTCACCCCCATTTCGCGCCCCGGGGTAGGAGCGGCGTAAGCCGCGACCACGAACCCCCACCAACGTCGCACCTCCCCAAAGCCCCCTGTAGGAGCGGCGTAAGCCGCGACCGCGACCCCCACCAACGACGCACCTCCCCAAAGCACCCTGTAGGAGCGGCGTAAGCCGCGACCACGAACCCCCGCCAACGCCGCACCTCCCAAAGCACCCTGTAGGAGCGGCGTAAGCCGCGACCGCGACCCCCACCAACGACGCACCTTCCCAACACCCTGTGGAAGCGGCGTAAGCCGCGACCGCGACCTCCACCAACGACGCACCTCCCCAAGCCACCCTGTAGGAGCGGCGTAAGCCGCGACCGCGACCCCCACCAACGACGCACCTTCCCAAGAACCCTGTGGGAGCGGCGTAAGCCGCGACCGCGACCCCCACCAACGACGCACCTTCCCAAGCACCCTGTAGGAGCGGCGTAAGCCGCGACCGCGACCCCCACCAACGACGCACCTCCCCAAGCCACCCTGTAGGAGCGGCGTAAGCCGCGACCGCGACCTCCACCAACGACGCACCTTCCCAAGCACCCTGTGGGAGCGGCGTAAGCCGCGATCGCGACCCCGCACCTGCATCGCGACTCTCGAAGCGCGCCAGACCCGCCATAATCGACGCGTCGCCTTTCCCCCGCGACAATGAAAAGCGCGCGAACTGCTCTGCAGCGATAGCACAAAAGAATGTCGACAGCAGCGATCGGAGACTAGCGCTGTCCGCGGCCACGCAATCGCGGCTTACGCCGCTCCCACAGGAAGCAGACTCAAACTACGCGCTCGAACCCCCGCGCCAACTCCCGCGTCAATTCGCCCGCCGGAATCTCACGGCAGCCGCTCGCATTCTGCCCCGACCACAACGGCGAAAAATCGCCGCTGCCTTGTGCCTCGGCATGCGCGCGGATCGGCGCCAGCGCACCACCGGCGAGCGGGAAGGGCGGCGCCAACGCGCTGATCGGCCCGCGCTCCAGCATGAAACGATTGACGATGCCGCGCGCCGGGCGCCCGGAAAACAGGTTGGTGAGCGCGGTATGCGCGGCCGCTTCGCTGCCCAGCGCGGCGCGATGCACCGCACTGGTGGTGGCTTCGGGGCAGAGCAGGTAAGCGGTGCCGACCTGCACCGCGGCCGCGCCCAGACGCATCGCCGCCGCCACCCCGTCCGCATCGGCGATACCGCCGGCGGCGATCACCGGCACCCGTACCGCGCGCGCGATCTGCGGCACCAGCGCGAAGGTGCTCAGCTGCCGGCTCAGGTCCATGTCGAGGAAGTGCCCGCGGTGCCCGCCGGCCTCCAGCCCCTGCGCGATCACCGCATCGGCGCCGTGCGCCTCCAGCCTGCGCGCCTCCTCGACGGTGGTCGCCGAGGCCAGCACCGTCGCGCCCCAGGCGCGCACGCGCTCCAACAGTTCCGGCGCCGGCAGGCCGAAATGGAAACTGACCACGCGCGGCCGGAACTGCGCCAGCAGCTCCGCCGCCCCGGCATCGAAAGGGCGCCGACCCACCGCCGCGCCGCCGGCGTCCGGATCGATCCCGAACTCCCGGTAATAGGGCAGCAGCGACTGGCGCCAAGCCGCCTCGACATCGGCATCGGCCGCGGGCGGCGTGTGGCAGAAGAAGTTGACGTTGTACGGACGGTCGGTCTGCGCCGCGATCGCGGTCAGCTCCTCGCGCAAACTCGCCGGACTCAGCATCGCCGCCGGCAGCGAGCCCAGCCCGCCGGCATTGCAGACCGCTAGCGCGAGCGCGCTGCCCTGCGAGCCGGCCATGGGCGCCTGGATCAGCGGGAAATCGAGTCCGAGCAGGTCGCGTAGCGTCATGGCTGGGGGGTCCGCGAAGGCAGGGGGCATCTTGCGGATTATCGGCACAGACGGCGCACTGCGGCCGTGAGCGCGCCGCAGCCGCCCAGATGAACCGCCGCCGTCGCCGCGCTTGTGAATGCGCCCGCCGTCCCTATACTGATCGGGTCAGCGTTAGCTGTCCCCGGGGGTGCACTGGCTTCGACGGGGGTTGCAAAATCGCTTGGCGCATGCCGAGGGGGTAGCTTTCCTCGTAAATCCAGCTGCAAACTTTTAGTTGCCAACGACGACAACTACGCTCTCGCCGCTTAAGGCGTAAGCCCCGAAACTGCTTGTGTCCGTGCTCGCAGCGTAGGGTCATCATCACGGAATCGCTGGGGACGGTTGCCTGTCAATCCCTGGTCAACCCAAAACAGGCTGGTTCCCGGATGCGCTTTGCGCGCCGTGCTGTCCGGGGGCGAGATCTAACGGAGCGCTAAGCATGTAGTGCCGGGGATGGAGTGCCTTCGGACGGCGGTTCGATTCCGCCCACCTCCACCATACATCCGTCTCAGGACGGCTCAGAAAGGGTCGGAAGCCAACCAAGGCTTCCGGCCCTTTCTGCTTCATGCAGTCCCGCGGTTGCGGGAATCTCAGCGGATAGGGCGGGCGCCGTTCACTTAAGGGCTAATGGAGCCCCATGCCTAATGGAAAGCGCGTTGACCGGCGCTGATCCTCGATGGCCTTATCGAAGGGCGTTCGCCCCTTCGCGATGGGCAGCGCCGGCTTCGCGTAAGGCGTTTGCCGGGTTACCGAAGCCGTCGGCGGCCTTGCGGAAGGCGCCGCAGTGGTTCGCGAAGGGCAGCGCCGGTTTCGCGTAAAGCCTGGCCGTATTATCGAAGCCATTGGCGGCTTTGCGTAAGGCGCCGCAGTGGTTCGCGAAAACCCGCGCCGGCTTCGCGTAAGGCATTGCCGTACTACCGAAGCCGCCGACAGCCTTCCGTAGTGTGCTGCGGCGATTCGCGAAGGGCCGCATCGGCTTCGCGAAGGCCGCCGCCGCTTTCCGGAACACCCGCGCGCCCTTCGCGAACGCCTTCGACCTGTTCGCGAAGGGCTGGACCGTTATCGGGAAGGCGATCCGGCCCATCCGGAAGCACTTCATCCTGATCCGGAAAGACTCAATCGCCTTACGGAATGTCTTTTCTATTTACCGATGGTGCTTTTTGGCACACGACGATCGGTAGCGGCGTTACCGACGCAACTGTCGTTTGCGATGCCGGGCGCCTCCGGCCTGCCGGCACACTTCAAGCAGGTTCGAAGCTTGGGCGCGGCACTTGACGGCGCAGTCGGCGCTCCTTGAAGCTGGCCTCACGTCGCTCCCGGACTCTTCCGCGCGCGGCGACGCAAGGAACCGCTGCAGCCCACAGGGGAGCAAAGCAGTGATGCATATGGAATGTGGATCGGCCGGCCGTTCGCCGTCGGCCCCATCGCAACGATTCGCCGCGGGTCGCGCGTCCGTCGTGCGCCTGTCTCGGCGCTGTCCGATTTCGCGCTCAACCTGTCGCAGTCCGGGCGACGGGGTCGTCGTGTAATGCATTCGTGCGTGCGGCCCGGTGCCGTACGTAGGCAACACCCGCGCCGTCCGCTAGGCCGGCGCAGACAACTCGAAAAAGGGATGGTATGGGTTACGAAGGATTGAACCGCCACCGCACCGCCGCGCGTACGCGCTGGGCGGCCGTCGCACTCGGGTGTTTGTCGCTGCTGGCTGGCGCCGCCTCGGCGCAGGAAATCGGGCAGGTCTGGGTCAGCGACTGGGCGTTCAACGGCCCGCACGCCACCGAGCGCGCCGTGCAGCAGGACATGGAAAGCCTGCATGATTTCTCGCTGCCCTATGGCCCCTTCAGTTTCGAAGTGACCCAGCAGACCGTGCTGGACGACCGCACGATCTACCAGTACGAGTTCGAACGCGTGCCGCCGGTAGTAGGCGAGTGGAGCCATCACACCCTGCTCGACCCGCAGCAGCCGAACGCGACCTTGCAGATGGTCGTGGACCAGATCACGCAGCGCCTGGATGCGGAAAGCGTGGGGCAGGGCTGCCCGGCGTCCACCGTCGTGACCGTGTCGCCGAACTGGCAGGTGGACAGCAGTTGGGACAATGGGCAGAGCCTGAACGAGAACACCGCCTACACGGCCAGCTATGCGGTCGGCTCGCCCGGCAATTGCACCAGCACGAACGAGAACGGCTCGATCTTGCGCAACCGTTCGATCCAGTGCCCGAACATCACCGTGCATGCCTGGAGCGCGGCCAAGCAGGCCTGCGCCGGCGTGCCTGGGTCGGAGATGACCTATGCCAGCGCGCCGGTGCGCATGTGCCCGAACGAAGAGGACTGCCAGCCGGGCAGCGGTAACAAGACCGAGGCCACGCGCGACTTCGACCTGGGCTGGGTGTCGTTCCAGCGCCGCTACAACTCCACCGGTTCGTCAGCGGGCGGCGGCTTCGGCAACGGTTGGACGCACTCGCACAACATCCGTCTGACCATCGGCACCGATCCGCTCAGCGGCAATTCGACCTTGCACTACGGTCTGGTCGACGAGAACGGGGTGCACACGCCGTTCAAGCCTGTGGGCGCGGCCTACGAGGCAAGCGATGGCGGCGGCGATCGTCTGGTCGCCGCCGGCGCGCAGTGGACGCTGTACCGCGCCGACCGCGTGCTGAGCTTCGATGCCGACGGCCGCCTGCTGCAGCAGCGCTACGACGACGGCTCCACGCTGAGCTATGCCTACGACAGCCTGCAACGGTTGACCACGCTGACCCACAGCAGCGGCCGCACGCTCGACATCGCCTATGCCTCGAACAAGGGCAATGCGCCGGTCGCGTCGATCAGTTCCGCCGGCACCGTGCTGGCGAGCTATGCCTATACCGCGGCCGGGCAGGTCGAGACGGCGACCTACAGCGGCGGCGCACAGCTGCGTTACCACTACGCATCGGCGTCGTTCCCGGCACTGCTCACCGGCATCACGGCCGAAGACAACCGCCGTCTGAGCACCTACGACTACGATGCCAAAGCGCGTGCGGACTACAGCGTGCGCGGCGATCTGGTGGGCGCCCCGACCTTGCTGGACTACGGCCCCTCGGGCACGGCCACCGTCACCAATCCGCTCCAGCGCACCAACACCTATACCTTCACCGCGGCCCCGCCTAGCGGCGCCCCGAAGAAGGTCGCCTCCGTCAACAACGGTGCCACCACCCTCAGCTACACCTACTACCCCGAGTCCACCGACTTCCGCCGCCGCCTCGACACCGTCACCGACCGCAACGGCACGGTCACCAAGCACGAGTACGCCGAACTCACCGACACGCCGTCCGGCCTGACGGTGCGCAAGCACACCGTCACCGAGGCCCAGGGCACCGCGCAGGCGCGCACCACCGAGCAGCGCACCGAGCTGGCGACCAACCGCGTGCTGATGACGTTGGTCGGCAACCGCGAAACCCGCATCACCCGCAACGCACGCCAGCAGCCGACCTCGGTCACCGTGCGCGACACCACCACCAACGCCACCCGCACCACGGCCTACGCCTACTGCGAAGCCGTCGACGTCGCCGCCAGCAACAGCACCTGCCCGCTGCTGGGCCTGCTCAAGTCCATCGACGGCCCACGCACGGACGTTAGCGACGTCACCACCTACGCCTACTACCCCAGCGACGACGCCGGCTGCGCGTCCGCGCCCACGACCTGCCCGCACCGCAAGGGCGACCTGTGGAAGACCCTACTACCCCAGCGACGACGCCGGCTGCGCGTCCGCGCCCACGACCTGCCCGCACCGCAAGGGCGACCTGTGGAAGACCACCAACGCGCTGGGGCAGGTGACCGAGGTGCTGCAGTACGACGCCCAGGGCCGGGTGCTGTCGGTCAAGGACGTGTCCGACGTGGTCACCGACTACGAGTACCACCCGCGCGGCTGGCTCACCGCCACCAAGGTCCGCGGCCCCAATGCCGGCAGCGAAACGGATGATCGGATCACCTCCGCGATCTACGAACCCACCGGCCTGGTCCAGCGCCTGACCCAGCCCGACGGTCGCTATGTCGTCTTCACCTACGACGCCGCCCAGCGCCTGACCGACGTCGCCGACAACGCCGGCAACACCATTCACTACACCCTGGACGCCGCCGGCAACCGCACCAAGGAAGAAACCAAGGACGGCGGCGCCGTGCTGCGCCGCCAGCTCGGCCGCGCCTACAACACCCTGGGCGAGCAGACGCAGCACAAGGACGCCGGCAACCACATCACCGGCACCACCTATGACGCCGACGGCAACCCCAACCTGGTCACCGACCCGCTCAGCCGCGTGGTCGACCACGACTTCGACCCGCTCAACCGCGTCTCGCGCACTGTCCAGGACCCGGGCGGCATCGCCGCCGAAACCTTGTACCAGTACGACGCGTTGGATCAGGTCACCCAGGTCACCGACCCCAAGGGTTTGAACACCGGCTATGCCTACAACGGCTTCGGCGACGTCACCGCACTCACCAGCCCGGACACCGGCATCACCGCCTACACCTACGACAGCGCCGGCAATCTGGCTACCCGCCAGGCCGCCAACGACAGCCAGCCGCGCACCTACGCCTACGATGCCTTGAGCCGCTTGACCCTGGTGGCCGAAACGCCGTTCGGCCCGCCCAGCGTGGCCTACGGCTACGACACCGTGCACGCCGGCTGCGGTACCGGCGAAACCTATGCCCAGGGCCGTTTGACCAGCGCCACCACCCGCGAAGGCCGCGTCACCCGCTTCTGCTACGACCGCTTCGGGCAAGTAGTGCGCAAGGAGCAGCCTTACAGCAGCGGTTCGGCCCTGGTAACGCGCTACGCCTACACCGCTGCCGGCCGCCTGCAGGCCATCACCTATCCCGACGGCGCGGTCGTCGACTATGTGCGCAACGCGCTGGGCCGCGTCACCGAGATCGGTCTGACCGTCGAGGGCCCGCGCACCGTACTGCTCAACGGTGTCAGCTACGCGCCGTTCGGCCCCGCCACCGGCTGGACCTACGGCAACGGACGCACCTTGTCGCGCAGCCTCGACCTGGACTACCGTGCCCAGACGATCCAGGACAACGCCAGCGGCGGCCTGTCGCTGCACTACGGCTATGACGCCGCCGGCCAG
>NZ_LMHF01000001.1:0-542325 GCF_001427715.1 Lysobacter sp. Root667 | reverse complement strand
TCGCCGAAGCCGTTGTACTGATAAACCGCCTGGGTTAGCCCGCCGACGTCGATCTGGGTTAGACGGTTGAGACGGCCGTAGATGAAGGTCTTGCCATTCATGCCCGTGGTATTGCCCGCAGCATCGTAGCTGCGCGCGGCACYCCCCATAGCGCTGAGCTGATGGCTGCTGGACGGGTAGGTGTAACTGGTAGTTACGCCGCCGTGCAGCAGRCTGGTGCGGTTGCCKGTGGCGTCGTAGGCGTAGGTTTCAATCGGCACCGCGCTGGGGCCGTCGCGCAGGATGGTCAGGCGGCCCAGGTTGTCGTAGTCGTAACGGGCCAGGAARGCGCTCTGCAGTCCGTCCTTCAACTCGGTCAGCTGGCCGGCGGCGTCATAGCCGTAGTGCAGCGACAGGCCGCCGCTGGCGTTGTCCTGGATCGTCTGGGCACGGTAGTCCAGGTCGAGGCTGCGCGACAGGGTGCGGCCATTGCCGTAGACCCAGCCGACCGCAGGGCCGAAATGTGGGTGTCCTCATTTAGCGGGTAAAGCTTGAAAGACAGTGCGCACTAAGCGGCTGACGCTTGTCTACGAAACCTTGGGCGCTTCAGGCCTCGGCAATGCGCGCAAGCCAACATTCGAGACTTTCCAGACGCCAACCGCCAGTAAGATAAGCAAAATCAGCAAAGGTATGGCAGACATACTGTAATCTCCATTTCCTACCACGACGCTGAAAACAGCGAGCACCAAGATCAAACTGGCAACAAGCACAAGTATAAGAGCCAAGGCTCGTATCAAGTTGAGTACAAGCCGACGATAGGCTTGCATTGGTGTAGTCATTTGCTACTCCTTGCATTCACAGGCATCACCGATGGTTGGTGTGGCAAAGCCGCCGCCAGTCGTGTATCCCAAGCCTACCCACAAGCCGTATCCTAGCCCAATCTTCGGCATGGGGGTGACCGAGCGGCTCGATACAACGTCTTGGTCCCAGCCCTTACGGTCGAATAGTCGTTTAAGCCAATCGAGCGGCCCATCCCCCGATTTAATCAGGTTCTCGCTGCCCTGCTGACTGGCCCCAACGGACGCTTCCCATCCAATGTCTGCCTCCTGATACCGATATACGCCTCCGAACATGGTATCCAATGGACCTTGAGAGGTAGAGCGGGTCGTAGACAACCCATATCCCGCAAATCCTCCGGCTCCCAACATGCCATTTAGCTGGCCACCTGCGAAAAGCTGGTAGCACCGCCATTTTGTCCAGTCGTTTGGCACAGACAGACCGACGTTAAGACCAGCTCCGCCCCCCGCCGGCAGTAAAGCGATGGTGCCTGAAGGACCGATGCCATACTGCGTGGCAAGACCGAATGGATCCATGGAACTCAAGGAAGAATTGCCTGCGTAGGAAAATGTATTTATGCCACCCCGTAGTCCGATTGGATCGCTTTGCACATACCGCCCACTCCCCGCATCGTAATCCCGGAAGTAGTTGTAGTTCAGCCCCGTCGCCGCGTCATACCGCTGACCCGGGAACCGCATGTCGAACACGAAGTTCGTGCTATCCAGATCGGGATCCTGATTCGGCGGGCTGTTGCCGAAGGCTTCGCCCTGTAGGGCCCAGGTCCAGATGGCGACGTCGCGGGTGCGGTCGATGACGGCACGTGGGCTGCCCAGGTGGTCGGGCTCGATGTAGTGCAGTTTCTGGTTGGCGCCGGCGCCAGCCAGCAGGCCGACCGGTAGATCGTCCAGCCAGATCGCTTGTTGCAGGACGGCGCCGTTGTGGTCGTAGTCGCCCAGCCAGCGGCCGGACTCGTCGTAGACGGTGTAGGTGCGGACCTCCGGCGTGCCGCCGCTGCCGTCGGGGTTGCCGGTCGTGCCCGGGATGGTCGATACCACACGCTCGCCCAGGGCGTTGTAGGTGTAGCTGCGCACGATGGCGCCGCCCTGCTGGACGCTGCGCATGCGGTCGTCTTCGCCGTAGTCGTACTGCTTGGCCGCGCCGCCGATGTTGGTGGTGTTGCCGACGCCGTCATAGGTGCGTGCGATGCCGCCGGCCGAGCTCAGGCGATGACTGCTGCCGGGATACGTGAACGCGGTAGTGATGCCGCCGTGCAGCAGGCTGGTGCGGTTGCCGGTGGCGTCGTAGGTGTAGGTCTCGATCGGCGTACTACTCGGGCCGTCGCGCAGGATGGTCAGGCGGCCGAGGTTGTCGTAGTCGTAGCGCGACAGAAACGCGCTTTGCAGGCCGTCCTTGAGTTCGGTCAACTGACCGGCGTGGTCGTAGCCGTAATGCAGCGACAGGCCGCCGCTGGCGTTGTCCTGGATCGTCTGGACGCGGTAGTCCAAGTCGTGGCTACGCGACAGGCTGCGGCCGTTGCCGTAGGTCCAGCCGACCACGGGGCCGAACGGGGCGTAGCCGGCCTGGTTAAGCAGCACGGTGCGGCTGCCGCCGTTCGGCGTGACGCCGACCTCGGTAATGCGGCCCTGGGCGTTGCGCACGTAGTCGACCACAGCGCCGTCGGGGTAGTTCACCGTCTTCAGGTCGCCTGCGGCGGTGTAGCTGTAGTTCACCATGAAGAAGCGGCCGCCGACGATCTGCATCTTGGTTTCGACTTGGCCGAAGCGGTCGTAGCAGTAGTTCAGCGTGGCGCCGGAATGTTTGGTCATTCGGGTCAAACGGCCCTGCGAGAACGACGGCTGGCCACCGCAGCCGGTGTTGATGATGTCGTACAGGTAAACGATGTCGTTGCCGCCGCTGGTGGCCAGCATCGACACCGAGGTCAGCCGATTGAGCGCGTCGTAGTCGTAGGTGTGCGCCTGGCTGTCGTTGGCGTCGAGGCGGCTGTCGAGGTTGCCGGCGCTGTCGTAGCCGTACTGGGTCAGGCCGGTGTCGGGGCTGGTAAGCGCGGTGACGTCGCCGAAGCCGTTGTAGGCGTAGCCGGTGTTCAAACCCTTGGGATCGGTGACCTGGGTGACCTGATCCAGGGCGTCGTACTGGTACAGGGTTTCGGCGGCGATGCCGCCCGGGTCCTGGACGGTGCGCGAGACGCGGTTGAGCGGGTCGAAGTCGTGGTCGACCACACGGCTGAGCGGGTCGGTGACCAAGTTGGGGTTGCCGTCGGCATCGTAGGTGGTGCCGGTGATGTGGTTGCCGGCGTCCAGCTGCTGGGTCTGCTCGCCCAGGCTGTTGAAGGCGCGGCCGAGCTGGCGGCGCAGCACGGCGCCGCTGTCCTTGGTTTCTTCCTGGGTGCGGTTGCCGGCGACGTCCAGGGTGTAGTGAATGGTGTTGCCGGCGTTGTCGGCGACGTCGGTCAGGCGCTGGGCGGCGTCGTAGGTGAACACGACATAGCGGCCGTCGGGCTGGGTCAGGCGCTGGACCAGGCCGGTGGGCTCGTAGATCGCGGAGGTGATCCGGTCATCCGTCTCGCTGCCGGCGTTGGGGCCGCGGACCTTGGTGGCGGTCAGCCAGCCGCGCGGGTGGTACTCGTAGTCGGTGACGACGTCGGACATGTCCTTGACCGACAGCACACGGCCCTGGGCGTCGTACTGCAGCACTTCGGTGACCTGCCCCAGCGCGTTGGTGGTCTTCCACAGGTCGCCCTTGCGGTGCGGGCAGGTCGTGGGCGCGGACGCGCAGCCGGCGTCGTCGCTGGGGTAGTANGACCTGCCCCAGCGCGTTGGTGGTCTTCCACAGGTCGCCCTTGCGGTGCGGGCAGGTCGTGGGCGCGGACGCGCAGCCGGCGTCGTCGCTGGGGTAGTAGGCGTAGGTGGTGACGTCGCTGAGGTCGGTGCGCGGGCCGTCGATGGACTTCAGCAGGCCCAGCAGCGGGCAAGTGCTGTTGCTGGCGGCGACGTCGGCCGCCTCGCAGTAGGCGTAGGCCGTGGTGCGGGTGGCGTTGTTGCTGGTGTCGCGCACCGTGACCGCGGTCGGTTGCTGGCGCGCGTTGCGGGTGATGCGGGTTTCGCGGTTGCCGACCAACGTCATCAGCACGCGGTTGGTCGCCAGCTCATGCCGCTGTTCGGTGGTGCGCGCCTGCGCCGTGCCCTGGGCTTCGGTGACCGTGTGCTTGCGCACCGTCAGGCCGGACGGTGTGTCGGTGAGCTCGGCATACTCGTGCTTGGTCACCGTGCCGTTGCGGTCGGTGACGGTGTCGAGGCGGCGGCGGAAGTCGGTGGACTCGGGGTAGTAGGTCCGGTCGATCGGTCCGCGACTGTCAGACAAGCCCGAAACTTTCCGTGGCACTCCGCTTCCTTCCGGGGCTGTCAGCGCAAACGCGGTGGTGTTGCCCAGCGCTCCGGTAACCGTTGCGCCGCCTGTAGACGAGTAGGCAAGGCCAACATTACCTGCCCCTCCGGCATGCTGACTTGAAATGGCACGCCCAGAGGCGTCGTAGGCAAAGGTGCTGTAGCGCTGATTATCCTCTCGCGTGACTCCGGTGAGATGACGCGGGAAACGGCTGTCCCCATAGTGATAGATGCGAGCAGCACCGCCCGGGTAAATCGCGCTTTCGACCTGCCCCTGGGCGTTGTAGGTATACGCGGCGAGCACCTGACCGGACGACGTGAGCGAGACGATAGGCGCTTCGCCACCGCCGTTCTCATACTGAAACGTCACGACACGACCACTGGAATGCGCGATCGAAGCAAGGCGCGAAATCGTGTCGTAGACATAGGACAGCATGGTGCCGTCCGGATAACGCGCTTCGATCAGCCGCCCCGTGGTTTTGAACACAAGGATCTGGCCGGCCTGATGCAGCGACCAGTTGCCGTTGCCGTCTTGCACGGCGCGGTCGCCGCTGTCATCGACGGCCTCATAAGCCGAACCAACGCTTTCGAAGGCGACGTGCGACCCATCCGGCTTGAGCATCCCGCTGAGAGTCGAGCCGTCGAAGGTGAGTTTCACATCGTGGTTGTGTGTCCAGCCCGGACCAAACCCACCCGACACATTGGCTGCGGCCGAGTGGTAGCTGCGCTGGAAGGTGAACCAACCCAGCGCGATATCCTGCTCCTGCTGAAACTTATCGCCGGTCGTCAGATCGATGGGGTTGCCGACCAGGCCGCAGGCGGAGCACGCCAATGGCTCCGACAGCAGCACCACCTCGTAGGAGTTGTTGCTGCAGGTATTGCTGCTGCTTTGCCAGGTCAGGTAGTCGTTGGAACAGCGATCGCGCAGCCGCGTCGGGAAGTTGTTGCTCGTGATCAGGGCGCAATGGCCGCCTAGCGCCGAGTCGGCGCGATACACCAGCGTCACTTTTTTCATCTCCTGGCGCGCGATGCCGTCATCCCAGGAATTCACAGGTGTCCACGCGCCTTGGGTAACGGTGGTGCCCACCGAGCAGCCATTGGCGGCACTTTGATTGTCGGCATTCGCCACCATGGCGGCGATCAGCTCGGCCTCGGTAGCGAAAGTGAAGAAGCCGCCATTGATCCATTCCAGGTACTTCCAATCCCGGACAACGGAAGCCTCCCGGCCCATCCAGTACGTGGCCTTGATCTCGTTCTTGCTGATGGCGAGGTCGCGGACGTACTTCACGTGCGCGTACGCACCGCCGAACTGCTGGATCGCCAACTCGGCGTCGCGCTGGGTCGGGTAGTCGACGTTGTCCCCGGCGATCCGCCAAGGGTGTTCGCTTTCCTGCGCCATGGCAGGCAGGGCCATCCCGAACAGAAGCAAGCACTTCGCAGCCAGACCCACGAGGGCGGTGCTCATCTGAGCGCCGTTGCGCCCCCTTCCTGCCAACTCCATACCTTCTCCTTGGTGTCTGGTTGCAGCAATGCACTGAGTATTGCGATGTCGTATGACAGCCGGCGACCGCGCCGCAAGCGAGCGGCTTACGGCTGCGCGTGGTCGGAAATGCGGGCCTCGGCCCGGATCGCGGAAGGCAGACGACGATGAAAGGCGGCGAGCGCCGGCCGTACATCGGTCGATGGGTAGCAACGGCAATGCCAGCGGCTGATGGCCGGTCGCCCCGCACGTCCTATGTGCCTCACTGCCATGCGCCCCCCTTGGCCTGCAGCGGTTCCTTACGTCGCCGCGCGCGGGAAAGGTCCCGGGGCGACGTAGGGCCAGCTTCAAGGAGCGCCGACTGCGCCGTCAAGTGCCGCGCCCAAGCTTCGAACCTGCTTTAAGTGTGCCGGCAGGCCGGAGGCGCCCGACATCGCAAACCATAGTTGCGGCGGTGGCGCCGCTGCCGATCGCGGTGTGCCAAAAAGCACCATCGGTAATTAAAAAAGACATTCCATAAGGCGATTGAGTCCTTCCGGATCAGGATGAAGTGCTTCCGGATGGGCCGGATCGCCTTCCCGATAACGATCCAGCCCTTCGCGAGCGGAGTCGAACGGCTTCGGGAAGGCCCCGCGTACCTTCCGGAAAGCGATGAGGTCTTTCGTGAAGCCGGTGTAGCCCTTCGCGAAAGCGACCAAGGCATTGGTGAAGCCGACGGAGTTCTTCGCGAAAGCGTTGAAGCCCTTCGTGAATCCCATGAAGTCTTTCGCGAAGCCGTCTAAGCCCTACGCGAATCGTCGCGCCCCCTTCCGGAAGCCCGCCGGCGCCTTCGCTAACGCAGGAAAGACCTACGCGAAGCACTCGCCGCCCTACGCGAAGGCGGGCGAGCCCTTCGGCAAGGCCGCCGAGGCGTTGCGTCAGGTCAGCGCGCCTTGCCTGCCCTGCCCCGCTTGCTCCCGCCGCCGTCATCGTCCGGGTCGTAACCCAGTTTGGCCTTCATATCGCGCAGCGCCTGCCGCCGCTCCGGGTCGGTCAGCAAACCGAACGCCAGGATCGCCTCGGCCAGCAGGTCGTTGTCGGCGTAGAAGTAGGCGACGGAGACGCCGAGGCTGCGGGCGTGTTGCCGCACCAACACCTCGGCTTCGTAGAGCGTGGCATCGGCCTGCCTGACGTTGGCCGGATGGGATTTGTACGCGGTGGTTCTGGGCATCGCCGACTCCGTTCGGGTTAGGTCGGATCGAGCCTAAACCATGAAGCCGGATAACCCATTTTGGGGTAAATCAAGCCCTTAGGCTTGGGAGCCAAAACCTGATCCACGGCACCACGAACCGGAAATCACCGCAACGCCTGATTGAAGTTTCGTATAACCCGATACTTAATTAGTCGATTGGTCGCCTCGACGATCTCAATCTCAGCGCCCTTGTAGCCAATCACCATCGACTCGCCCAAGTCGTACTCGACATCGTTATTGAAGGCCGGCCGAGCCATGTTGTTCGAGAACTCTCGATACGAGATGTTGATCTTGTTGCCGATGCGCCCGCTGTACAGCAGCGTCTGCTGGAATCCGTCGGCCGTGAGCGCGGGGCGCTTCAATCTTTCGAAAGGGACATTCCGCTCGCACACTCTGGCGTTGAACACGGAAACGCCGCAGAGCATGCCGTCCGACTTCTGCACGAGCAGAGTCTTGTAGGGGTCGGTCAAAGCCCCTTTGTCCACCCGGCCGCCTTCCGGACCCGGTTCGGGGTGATAGAACTCGTTCTTTGCGTCTTCGCCTTCGCGGACGTAATAGCCGCGCGAGAACGTTTAGGTGCCGATCACGCCTACCTTCACGGTACCGGGTAGGAAGATGGCGTCATGCTCGGTGTAACGCCCCTGCTTCAGCATGGTTCCGCCCACTTCGGCGCTAACCACTTGCCCCAGCGGAGGCTCGCTGATGTCGATCGCAACCGGGCGATAGTTGGTGTTGGTGGTTACGCACCCCGACAGCGCAAGCGCGCTAAGTACCGCGACAGTTTTCCACGACATAGCTCCCCCTTGGATCTGTTGTCGTCACCTATTGAATAACCGCTTGCATCCCCATGATTCCCCAAACCCACCCCATCGGGTTTCCAGGAACGATACTCCGCTTCGGTTAGGGGTGAATCGTCACCGCTTACACGCCTCCCTCCCCACATAATCCGCCACCGACCCCGGCGCCACCGGCGCCATGTCCTCGTCGGGCTTCGACTGCGCCATGGCGTCCAACGTGGCGCCGGCGCCCAAGAACTTCACGGTGTGGTTGAGGCAGTCGTAGAAACGCTTGGCGTAGTGCGTGCCGCTGGCGCTGGTGCGCCGGGTGATGGCGGTGCGGCCGGGCCAGGTGCCGCCGATTTCCAGGATGTAGTGCTGGGCCTGGGTATCGCTGGGGATGGTGAGCGGCCAGTCGTAGGCGTGCGCGATGGCGGAGCACGCGAGCAATGCCGCACCGAGGGTAAGACGTCGCATCGGTCGCTCCTTTTGGCTGACGCCTGAACTGGACGAAACGAAACGGGCGGTCACGCGCCGCGCTATTTGGCGTGGCTGGGGGCCGCTATGGGCTTCTGCTGCTCCGGCGCTTGTGTTCTTTGCTGCTCGGTGGTGTCCACGCCGCGGCCGACCATGGTCTGCTCCACGCCCAGGTTGGTGCCGAAGGTTTGCGCGGTCTGCACGAACTGTTTGACGGGGCTCTCGCGCAGGGCCACGCGCAGGGGTTCGGCTTCGCGCCTGCCCACCTTCGACAGATCGAGGTCCGGCGGCAGGTCCGGCACTTGGAATCCCTGCTGCAACGCGTTGACGAAGGCGTATTGATAACGCGCGGTTTCGTTCAAGGGGACTTGGTTGCTGAAGCCTATGGTGCCGTACATGTGCAGCATGTTCTTGCTAAATAGCTGATCGCCGAGCGCTTGGGCCTCTTGGTCGGTGCGTTGGCCGGCGCCCCATTTGTCGTGGGTCTTGGCGGAGAAGTCGTTGCTTTGCTTCACCAGCATGGGCCGCTCTTTGTCGGGGAACCGCATGATGTCGCGCACGTCCATGCCGGCCAGGCTGGTGAAGCTGTGCGGGTCGTTGAGCGACTGCAGGATGGCGGCGCGGTCGTCCTGCTGGAGCGTGCCGAAGCGCTGGCTGGCCTGCAGCAGGTCCGGCCGGTCTTTGTCCGGCAGGTCCATCAGCTGCTGCAGGGTCATGCCGCTGGCGTTGATGTAGTCCTGCGGTTGCTTGAGCGCGGCCACCAGGTCCTGGCGTTCGTTCTCGCTGAGCGCTTTCAATTTTTGCTGACCGGCGGCATCCAGCGCGAAGCGCGGGTCGGCGTGGTCGAACGACAACGCGGCAGCGGCGGGTGGCGGCGCGGCCTGCACCGGCGGCACGGCGGCCTGATGGGGCTGCGCCTGTTGCGGTTGTTGCGGCACGCCGGGCGCGGGCGGTTGGGCCGGCGGCGGGTCGTTGCGGAAGAACTCCACGAATCGCTTGAGCATTCCACTTCCTCCCTGAAGGGTGGATCGGCGTTTCATGCGTACTGCGCCTGCCGGCGGACTCCGTTTGCCCCCGGGTCCGTTCGCAGCGGGCCGGGCCATCATACGCCCGGTTTCGGGGTGCGGTCAGGCGGTGGGCGGCAGGCGCTGCCCCGTCGGAATATCGACCCCCTTCAACGCAAATGCCCGGGCACCACCGATTGGGTCGGCGATGCCCGGGCGTCCCCGTGACTGCGGAGTTACCTCACCCGGCGCAACTGCAGCCGGGCTGTTTCATCGGTTTACTTCGACAAGCGCCGATACGCCGGATCGGCCAGCGGGTCGCTGGCGCGCTTGGGGTCGCGGCCGTATTCCAGGGCGCCGCTGGTGCTGGCCAGGAACGGGCTGTCCTTGGCGGGCACGTACTCGGCGACCACGCGCTGGCCGGCGATGGCGTCGGCCGACACGGACCAGCTGGCGCGACCGGCCTTGTCCAGCCTGACGCCCTCGGCGATGTCCTTGCCGTCGATCAGCAGGCGCACGCCGCCGGTGGGCACTTCCTGGCCGCGGGCCAGACGCGCGACGGTGGCGGTCAGGATCAGGCTGTCGCCCTTGCTGTTGGCGCCCAGCGAGGTCTTGGTGCCGCCCAGTTGCACGTCCTGGCTGACCTGGGCGCTCTTGGCGAAGATTTCATCGCCGGTGGTGCCGACGTCGAACTCGCAATCGCCGCGGATCTGGCGGTCTTGCAGCGGTTCGCAGACGCGGCGCGCCAGCTCGACGTTTTCGGGCTTCATCGGCGGGATCTTGTCTTCCGGGAAGGGATCCTTGCGGTAGTTGCCGGTCGAGTCTTCCTTGGCGTAGTCGAACAACGAGGTCTTGTCGGTGACGCGCCACGAATCGACGAAGCCCGGACGGTTCCATTCGTTGGCCGTCAGCACGCCCATGATGCCTTCGGTGGCGGGCGTGTGGTACGCACGAACGTTGATGTACCACTGGCTCTGGTTGGACCACCAGTTGGAGGTGGCGATCAGCGTGGTGCCGTCGGGGAAGTCGATCTGGAGGCCGTCGCTGCCGTACTTGCTGACGCGGCCGCCGACGCCGAGGGCGATGCCGCCCGGGCCGGGACTGACCAGCGCGCCGTTGACGCGCAGCTGCAGGCCGCTGGGGTCCGGCACGCCGCTGAGGTTGGGCACCCAGGTGACGCGGTAGCTGCCCACGCGCGCGGCGATGGCGGTGTTGACGCTGACCCACGGCGCGCTGGGGACGACGGTCTGGCGGGTCTGGACTTCCATGCCCATGTTGCCGAGCAGGGCGACGAACTCACCGCCGGGCTGGAAGTCGTAGTGCAGGCCGTTGACGGTGGTGATGTGTGGGTCGCCGTCGTTGAAGCCGTCGTTGAGCGAGCCGTAGTGCAGTTGCTCGTTCGGCGAACCGGCGCCGGGGTTGATGACGCCGGGCCACAGCGGCGTGGCGGCGGTGTTGTCGGCGTTGTGGATCGCGGCCCAGACCGCCGCCGGCGTCGCTGCCGGGTGGATCTGCAGGTAGCGCGCGGCCACGCCGGCCACGTGCGGCGACGCCATCGAGGTGCCCGACATGACCATGGTCGCGGCGTCGTTGGCGATGCCCGCCGACAAGGTGTTCACGCCCGGTGCGAACAGGTCGACGCAGGTGCCCCAGTTGGAGAAGCTGGCGCGGGTGTCGTTGGTCGGGTTGATAGCACCCACCGTGATGGCCGCGGGTGCGCGTGCCGGCGAGATGTTGCAGGCGTCGCCGTTGTTGTTGCCGGCGGCGACGGCGTAGGTGACGCCGGAGGCGACCGAGTTGGCGATCGCGGTGTCCAGGGTCGGGCTGGGCGAGAAGCCGGAGCTGAGGTTGGCGACCGCGGGCAGCACGCGATTGGCCGTCACCCAATCCACCGCCGCGATGACCGGCGCCAGGTAGGTGTTGGCGCAGTCGCCGGCGCGCACCGGATGCAGCAGCGCTTGTTTGGCGATGCCGAAGGTGGTGCCGCCGATGGTGCCGGCGACGTGGGTGCCGTGACCGTGGCAGTCGCCGGTGCCGGCGGCGAGGTTCATGGTGTTGGTGCCGCCGGAGACGCGGCCGACCATTTCGTTGTGGGTCGGGCGGATGCCGGTGTCGATCACGTACACGTGCACGTTGTTGCCGGTTTCGCTGTAGGTGTAGCGCAGGTCTAGCGGCAGCAGGCGTTCGCTGGTGCGGTCCAGGCCGGCCGGCGGATTGTTCTGGACGACGTTGAGATCGCCCACCTGGTCGACTTCGATGTAGGCGACGTCGGGCCGCTCGCGCAGGCTGCGCACGGCGTTGTCCGGCAGGGTCGCGCTGAAGCCGCGCAGCGCGGCGCTGTAGGTATAGCCGATCTTGCCGCCGAGCAGGCGTACGCGTTCCTGCGACGACTGCACGGTGGCCTTGGCCACTCCTTGTTTGAAGACCACGATGTACTGGCCCGGTATGCGCTTGGGCGCGTTCTCGTTGATCAGCGGCGCCAGTTGCGTCTGGGCCATCGCGCCCAGCGGCAGCATCGCGGCGAACAGACCGCAGGCGACCCAGGTGATGACTTTATTGCCTCGTCGTTGCGGCGTTATCCGTACGCGTCCGATGGGCTTGTCCATTGCTCTTTCCATGATCCTTTCTCCATGATGTTGCGATTCGCCTGGCGACAGGCGTCGATCGTCGCTACCCGACGATTCGGATAGGGACGACGCGGCCCGCCCTTCCGGGCAAGGGGCCGGTCTTGAATGCACAGCGGGGGTATTGGTCTGTCGACCCGATGCGTACTGCGGACGACATCGTCGGCGGAGCGACGATGGCACTACGATTGGCGCGGTTACTCGGCGCAAGCCTCCATGGCTGATGCACTGTCCCTGTGTAATCCAATCAACGCGGGAAGCGGCGGCGACAGGTCATCGCGGTGTTGCGCCCAGCGCTGCGATACCGACGCTCGGCGTGAGAGACGCCCAATTTAGTGCGTTAAGGCGCGCAGGCGGCCTTCAACCGATCGACGCGATGAACGCTTCGCTTCGGACGAAACCCTCGATCGCTCGCTGCCGGAATGCACACGGGAGACCCTGCGGCATGGTCGTTGCAGCGCAATGAACGTCATGCATCGGGTGAACTGTCGCTGCGACGCAGCCTTCACTTCGCACACACGAGGTCACACCGACTTCATTGCGCCCGTCGGACACTCCGCACAGAGGCTGCGGCCGTCTCGGCTTCGCTGCCTCGAAGGAGGCCGCCATGCTTCGCGTACTAGCCCTCGCACGCGCGACCGCGTACGCGCTGTCGCTGTTCGCCGTCGCCGGCTGCGGCGGGTCCGCCCGTCTGGCGGCCAAAGCCGACACCGGGCCGAACCCCACGCTGCCCGAACCGACGCGCTCGCTCGTTCCCACCGTCAAAGTGGCGAAGGCCGTCGGCTGGTCCGCCGGCGCGACGCCGACGCCGGCGCCCGGGCTATCGGTCAACGCATTCGCGTCCGGGCTGGACCACCCGCGCTGGTTGTACGTGCTGCCCAACGGCGATGTGCTGGTCGCGGAAACCAACCGCCCGCCTACGCCCGACCCGCCGGCGAATCCGATCCGCGGCATGTTCATGAAATCGGCCTTCGCCAAGGCCGGCGCCGCGGCGCCCAGCGCGAACCGCATCACCCTGTTGCGCGATGCCGATGGCGACGGGGTGGCGGAGACCCGCAGCGTGTTCCTGCAGAACCTGATGTCGCCGTTCGGCATGGCCCTGGTCGGCGACGAGTTCTACGTAGCCAATGCCGACGCGATCGTGCATGCGCCGTACCGCAGCGGCGACACGCGCATCGACGCGACGCCGGCGAAGCTGACGGATCTGCCCGGCGCTCCGCGCAATCACCATTGGACCAAGAGCCTGCTCGCCAGCCGCGACGGCAGCAAGCTGTATGTCGGCGTCGGATCGAACAGCAACATCGGCGAGAACGGCATGGACATCGAAGCCGGCCGCGCCGCGATCCACGAGATCGACATCAAAACCGGCCAGGGGCGCATCTACGCCAGCGGCCTGCGCAATCCCGTCGGCCTGGCCTGGCAACCGCAGAGCGGCGCCCTGTGGGCGGTGGCGAACGAGCGCGACGAGCTGGGCAGCGACCTCGTGCCCGATTACCTCACCTCGGTACGCGACGGGGCGTTCTATGGCTGGCCGTACAGTTACTACGGCGCGCATGTCGATACCCGCGTGCAGCCGCAGGACCCGGCGCTGGTGGCCAAGGCGATCGCACCCGACTATGCGCTGGGCGCGCACGTCGCCGCGCTGGGCCTGGCGTTCTACGACGGCAAGCTGCTGCCTGCCCGCTACGCCAACGGCGCCTTCATCGGCCTGCACGGTTCGTGGAACCGCAAACCGCCCAGCGGCTACAAGCTGGCGTTCGTACCGTTTGCGAACGGCCGGCCCGCCGGCCCGATCGAGGACGTGCTCACCGGCTTCCTGGACGAACAGGGACAAGCGCGCGGACGTCCGGTCGGCGTCGTGGTCGACCAGCACGGTGCCGTGCTGGTGGCCGACGACGTCGGCAACGTGGTGTGGCGGGTGGTGCCGGCGCGTTGATGTTTTCCAGGATGCGGAGGATGCATCGCCGGATCGGCTGCACCAGCGACGGTTCCGCACCGGTATCTCATCGACAACCACCCGGTTGTTTGCCCCCTAGAGGATCACGACCATGCTCCAGACCGCGACCATCCTGCTGGCGATCACCGCTTTGGGCGGACTGCTCATGGCGATCATCCGTTTCACCACCAAACAAAACCCGCCGGCCTGGCTGGCGATGCTGCATGGGCTGCTGGCCGCGTCGGGTTTGACGCTGCTGGTCTATGCCATCTGCACCTTGGCGGTCCCGCCGATGGCGACTCTGGCGCTGGTGTTGTTCCTGCTGGCCGCCACCGGCGGCACGGTGATGAGCCTGGCGTACAAGTGGCGGCAACGGCTGTTGCCGGCGTGGCTGGTCGCGGCCCACGCCTGCGCGGCGGTGCTTGCATTTCTGTTGCTGTTCTTGGCGGCGTTCGGGCAAGCGTAGTCGCGTCTCGCCTGGTGGCCAGTGCCTACTACGTCCAGCACGCGCGCCCAATCAGGGCCAGAGCGTTGCGTTCTTGGGAAACCCCGGACGCTGGACACGGACGACGCAGAACCGTTGCCCCGTGGGCGCCTGCATGACGACCCAGCGCTCCAGGCGCTCGACCACCTGCGCGCCCAAGGTTTCCAAGCGGGCGACTTCGGCGGGGATGTCGTCGGTTTCGATATCCAGGTGCACCCGGCTCTCGTGGTCGACGCGCTGGATTTGCACGATGGGCTCGTCTTGCGGCGTTTCCAGCATGCGGTAATTGCCGCGCGTGCCCGGATGGTCCGGGTCCAAGGGACGGCCCAGGGCTTCGGCCCAGAACTTGGCCGCCTGGTCGATATCGGCAGTGTTGCAATCGATCAGCAACGCGCAGAGTCGGGAATGGTGCATGGCTTCTCTCCGACGGACATGAGGATGGCGCCTAAGCCAAGGTGGCCTGCGTAAGCGCCAGGAATCAGTGCAGGTGGACGGCCAGCCAAAGCGCGCCTTCCGACACGCGGCGCACGGTGTGGGGCGTGCCGGCGGGCAGGAACAGGTAATCGCCGGTACGCAGCTCGACTAGCGCGCCGGCCACTTCGAGCGTCGCCTCCCCTTGGATCATCGCCACCCACTCGTCCTGAGTCTGCACGTACTGCGTCGGCGTAATGTCCGCGGAGCTGACGATGCGCTCGATGACGAGGTTCTTGTGGCTGAGCAGCGCTTCGAAGCGCTCGCCTTGAACCGGCGGCTGCGCATCGGCGAACAGGTTTCCGGTTTGCATGCGGTGTCTCCGTGGCGCGATGAGTTAAGCCCGATCGCAAAGCAGCGCCGGCTGGGCGAACGCCTATGCGCCGCGCCGAGCGGGTTCGCTCTGGTGCAGGAACTTCGTGTAGAGGTCGCGAGGCGGGTCGATCGCGATGGACTTGAGCACTTCGCCGACGTTGCCGCGGTGGTAGCCGCCGTGGGTGACGACGTGCAGCAGCATCTCTTCCCTGGACATCCGGCCGCGGTCGCCGTCGGTGAACTGGAAGTCCAGGACCTGCGCGGATTCGGACTCCGTAAGGCCGGAGACGTAGGCCAGGTACCAGGCATCCGTGGCCTGGACGTCGGCCTGGAGCTGTTGGAGGGTGGGCGTGTCTTGCGTGTTGGTCGCGTCGAACGGGCGCGACGCGGCGCTCAGGTGGGCGCGAAAAATACTGTCGGTGACATAAACGTGGTTGAGCGTGCGGATGCAGGTATGCAGCGGAGCGGCGTGCTCCGGCGGCACCGTGGCCAAGAGCGCGAACAGCTCGGCGTTGGCCCAGGCTTTGTAGCCGAACAGGGACTTCAAGGGGGCGGTGGTCATGGCGTGCGCTTGGTCGTGGGGGGCAACGGCTTCGACTGGCTTGAGCCGGGGATTCGCAACGTTCTCGAATGGAAACGAATCGCATCGCTGGCGCCAGAACGCTCTGGTCCGGTGAGTTTATAGGGTGGCACGGGGCGGCAGGGTGTGACGCAAGCCGCGACTACGCCCTCTTCGGTTGGCTGCGCGGTCGCGGCTTATGCCGCTCCTACCCCAAAGCGCGGGATGGGCGTATCAGTCTTCGTTTGCGCCGTGCGCATCCTGTTCTGCCGCCTCTTTGCGCAGCCACTGGCAGAAGGCTTCGACGGCCGGATAGGCCTGGGCATCGTGCCGGCGCACGATCCAGAACGCATAAGCGTTGGCCAGCGACGGGCCGAACGGTCGGACGAGGCGGCCGCGCTGCAGGTCTTCCTCGACCAGCGGGGCGACGCCCAGCGCGACACCGTGCCCGGCGACCGCGGCTTCCTGGGCCAGGTAGATGCTGGCGAAGACCGGGCCGCGGGAGGCATCCACGCGCTTCGTACCCGAGGCGTCCAGCCACGCACGCCAGTCCGGCACGCCGGGGCGGCCCGCGGCGCTTTCGTCGTGGAGCAGCGTGTGGTGGCTCAGATCGTCGGGGACCTTCAGCGACTGCTGTACGTCGCTCCGCAAAGCAGGGGCGCACACCGGAAACACCGGCGCGTCCATCAGCAGCTCGGCGTCGACGCCCGAGTAGCCGCCGGGCCCATAGCGGATGGCGACATCGACACCGTCGCGGAAGAAATCGGTGGGCTCGTTGCCGGTTTCGATGCGCAGCTTGAGATCGGGGCAGTCGCGATGAAAGCGGTGCAGCCGCGGCGCGAGCCATTTCGCGGCGAAGGACTCCACGGTGCTGACGCGCAGGTGCGCGGCCTTCGGCGCGGTCGCACGGTTCAGCGCCAGATCGAGCTGTGCGAACACGTCGCTCAGGGATGCGGCCAGGGCCTCGCCCGCGGGCGTCAGTTCCACGGCGCGGTGGCCGCGACGGAACAGCTCGACGCCCAGGTAGGCCTCGAGTCGTTTCACCTGATGACTGACCGCCGCCGGGGTGACGAACAACTGCGTGGCCGCGGCCTGGAAACTGAGGCAACGCGCGGCCGTTTCGAAGGCGCGCAGTGCATTGAGCGGCGCTGGGTGGCGGGGCTGCACGGTCGCTACGCCGGAGTGGAGGACCGGCTCATCCTATCAGGTTACTTTTCCTAACCCGACGACGAAAACATCTCGTTTGTCGCCACCGCCGGCGCTGGCAATGATGGCCGCATCGAAACGATGGGCGAGCGGCATGCGAGTCGAAGAGATAGTCCCCAATGTGCTGATGTTCGTCGGCGACGAGTACGAGTCCGTCGCCACGGCCTTCATCGACGGCGACGATGCCTTGCTGGTCGATGCGCTCGCCAGTTTGGACGAGGCGCAATGGCTGCGGCGCGTGCTGTGCGAGGAGATGGGCAAGACCGTGCGCGCGGTGGCGGCGACCCACTATATGAGCGACCACCTCGCCGGCATGTCGCTGTTCCCGGATGCGTTGACGATCGCGCACCGCCACCATCGCCACGCCTTCCTGTCGCAGAACCGGCGGGTGGATGCCTTCTATCGCGAGCCGCGGCTCGTGTTCGACAGTGCAATGACGCTGCGATGGGGGCCGCACGAGCTGCGTTTCGTGCACAACCCGGGCAAGACCATGGACCACGTCAGCGTGGACGTGCCCAGCGCCGATCTGGTCTGCGCCGGCGACAACATCGTCGGCAACATCGTCTATCTGTCGAAGGCGGACCCTGCCCTGCTGCGCCAGGCCATCGTGCGGATGCGGCAGTTCGGCCGCGGTACGGTGATCGGCGGACACATGGGCCGGTTCCCGGCCGCGACGCTCGACCACGCGGTGCATTACCTGGACCGGCTGCAAGCGGCGGTCGTGGCCATCCGCGCCACGGCGGAGCCGCAGGCGATCGATGCGCGACTCGCGGCGATCCGCATCGAGGCCTGTCTGGCGCCGCAGGTCGAAGCGGTGGCTTTCGAACGCGAATGGCACCAGCGCAATCTGGAGGCGATCGTGGCTCAGTCGGTCTTTGCGCTGGACACGGCGCTGGCGTCGCGGGAGGCGTACGCATGAACGGCCAGCGGGAATTCCGCATCGGGCGCAGGGCCTTCCTGTCGGGTAGCGTCGGCATGGCCGCCGCGGCGCTGTTGCCGGGCGGCCGCGTGTTCGCCGCCGCCGCTGCGCAGGGGCTGCGTATCCAGCGACTGGCGTGGGCGGGCATACGCCTGCAGTTGCCGAACGCGACCCTGTTCATCGACCCGCTGACCGATCCGGAAGCCTGGGGGCCGGCGCTGAAGGATGCGCTGATCTCCGTCGACGATGCGATCGGCGACGCGGCGGTACTGATCACCCATGCGCATCCCGACCACTTCGATGCCAAAGCCGTGGCCGCAGCGCTCGCCAAGGGCGGCACCCTCGCCCATCTCGCCGGGATCAATCCATTGCCCGTGCCTGCGGGCGTTCGGGCCAGACCGAGCGCGCTGTGGGAACCGCAGCTGATCGGCGATTTCACCGCCACCCCGGTGCCGGCCTCGGACGGCTATGGCGATCCGCAGGTGTCCTGGGTGGTGTCGGCCGGCGGCCGGCGCATCTTCCATGGCGGCGACACGCTCTGGCACGGGCATTGGTGGCGCATCGGCCGCCAGTTCGGGCCGTTCGACGCGGCCTTCCTGCCGGTCAACGGCGCACGCTTCGGATGGCGCAAGCCGGTCAGCGGCCAGCCTGGCGTGCTGACGCCGGAGCAGGCCGTGGCCGCCGCGACCATTCTGGGCGCGCGCGTGCTGGTGCCGATCCACTATGGGATTTCGGGAATGGAGGAGTACGTGGAAGTCGAGGATCCGATCGGGCACTTACGCGGACTGGTGCAAGGGACTTCGATCCAGTTGCAGCCGATCGCGCCCGGGGGCTGGGTGGATTGGGGGCGGTGAGCGAATCCCCGGTCAACTTCATCAGCGGCCATATGCAGGAGCACTGCATCGGGAGCTGACGATCGAGGAACTGGCGGACGAGACCGGCGGTTCGCACTTTCACTTGAACCGCCTGTTTCACACCACCATCGGATTTCAGCTGGGTTGGCGCGCTGCGCGGGCATAAGCCGCTGTCGATCGCTCGATTGGTCGTTAGCGGCCGGGTGCGGCAGCGTCCGTCTGGGCCGCGAGCGACCGCAGTTCCACTATCGCTTCCAGGCCGCCGCCCTCGCGATTGCGCAGGGTCAGGGCGGCGCCGATGGAGTCGGCGAGCTGTTGCGCGATCGCCAGGCCCAGGCCGGTGCCGCCGGTGTCGCGGTTGCGCGAGGCTTCCAGGCGGTAGAAGGGCTGGAACACTTGGCCGAGTTCTTCTTCCGGAATGCCGGGGCCGCGGTCGCGCACGCTGATTCGCGCGCCGCCCTGGCCGTCGTCGCCGACCTCCAGTTCGGCCGCGCCGGCGTACTTGATGGCGTTGTCCAGCAGGTTCGCCAGCACGCGGCGCAGCGCATGCGGGCGCGTGGTCATCGCGCCGTCGTAGCGGCCGCTGAAGGCGACCTGCCTGCCGGTGTCGAGATAGTCGTAGACCAGGCTGTCGAGGAACGCGGCCAGATCGATACGCAGCGGCGGCTCGGACGCCGCGTGCGCGCTGCGCGCGTAGGCGATGCCCTCGCGCACCAGGTGCTGCATCTGGCCCAGGTCCTCGGCCATCTTGTCGCGCTCGGGCGACTCGGCCATGGCCTCGGCGCGCAGCTGCATGCGCGTGATCGGCGTCTGCAGGTCGTGCGAGATCGCAGCGAGAATCTGCACGCGCTCCTGGGTGTACTGGGCGATGCGGTCCTGCATGGCGTTGAACGCCGCCACGGCGTGGGCGACTTCGGTGGGGCCGCCTTCGCGCAGACGCTCGCCGTCGCCGGACGGGCGCAGGGTATCGGCGGCTTCGGCCAGGCGTTGCAGCGGCCGGGTCGCCAGCCGCACCACGGCCCAGGTGCACAGCAGCAGCAGGCCGAGTTGCGTGACCAGCACGTAAGGCAGCCACCGCGCCAACGGCATCACCGAGGGCTGCACCTCGATGGTCATCGGGCTGCCGTCGCTCAGGCGCAGGTGCACCTGGAAGCGCTCGGGATCGGTGGACACGACATTGGCGATGACCGGGTGCTTCGGTCCTAGCGCCGACGCGATCATGCCGGCCATGTCGCGCGAGGTGTCGCTGACCAGCGGCCCGCCGGTTTCGCCGGGCCCCAGCAGGTAGTGGAAGGTCCGCCGCCGCAGCATCGGCAGCCAGTGCGCGCGCTCTTGCGCCGGGAGATGGTCGAGCAGGTTCACCGCCACGACCACGTCCTGTTCGAGATTGCTCATCAGCATCGAGGTCGCGGACTCGTAGCGCTCGTAGAACAGCAAGCCGAACGACAGCCCGTGCGCCAGCAACAGGCCGCTGAACAGGATCAGGTACAGGCGCGAGGCGATCGACTTCGGCAGCCAGCGCGATTCGCCTCGGGGACGCGGCGCGTTCATTCGTGCTCGCCGACCAGGGTCACCGGCATGCTGAAGACATAGCCTTCGCTGCGCACGGTCTTGATGTAGCTCTGCTCGCGGGCGTCGTCCTGCAGGCGTTGCCGCAACCGGCTGATCAGCAGATCAATGGAGCGATCGAAGGGTTCGGCGTCGCGGCCCTGGGTCAGGCTGAGCAGCTGATCGCGGCTGAGCACGCGGTTGGGATGATCCAGCAGGGTGCGCAGCAGGCGGAACTCGGCGCCGCTGAGGGCCACCGCCGTGCCATCGGGATCGAGCAGATGGCGTGCGGTCGTGTCCAGGCGCCAACGCCCGAACGCCAGCACGCGGCTGGCTTCGGTGACCTGCAGATTGGGCGGCAGCATGCGCGCGCGGCGGATCACCGCCTTGATGCGCGCCAGCAGTTCGCGTGCGGCGAAGGGCTTGGTGACGTAGTCGTCGGCGCCCATTTCCAGGCCGATGATGCGGTCGGTCTGGTCGTCGCGCGCGGTCAGCATCACCACCGGCACCGCACGGTGCTTGCCCGCACGCAGGTTGCGGGCCAGGGTCAGGCCATCCTCGCCCGGCATCATCAGGTCCAGCACGATCAGGTCCACGGCGTGGGTGTCGAGCACGGCGCGCATTTCCCGGCCGTCGGCCACGGCGGTGGCGCGCAGGCCGTTCTTCTGCAGGTAGTCCGCGACCATCTGCCGGATCTCGCGGTCGTCGTCGACGACCAGGATGTGATCTACGTGTTCCATGGGGCTCTCGTCGGCGCTCCGGATGCGGTGCTGGCCTGTCCGCGATTGTGCCATCGCGTCCCTGCGATGACGCGGTCAGGGTTTGGCCAGCAATTGGCGGATGCGGGCTTCGGTGACGTCGTAGGCGCCCTCGCCGTAGTGGCGGTAGACCACCCTGCCATCGCGATCGATCAGGTACACCGCCGGCCAGAAGCGATTGCCGTAGGCGTTCCAGGTCTTGTAGCCGTTGTCCTGCGCGACCGGATAGCGGATGCCGAAGCGCTGGATGGCGGCCCGGACATTGGCGGCGCTGCCCTCCTCAGGGTATTCGGGGGTGTGCACGCCGACCACGACCAGGCCCTGGTCCTGGTAGGTCTGATGCCACTGCTTCACGTAGGGCATGACGTGGATGCAGTTGATGCAGGAGTAGGTCCAGAACTCCACCAACACGACCTTGCCTTTCAGCCCCGCCAAGCTCAGCGGCGGACTGTTGTGCCATTGGCCGATGCCGACGAACTCGGGCGCGGGCTGCGCCACTTCGGCTTGGGCGCCGGGCGCGCAGCCGATGGCGACCAGGCACAAGGCGGCGATGATCGACTTCCACATGGTTCAACCTCCAGCGAGCGGATCGGGCTCGGCCTGTTTCACGCCTGCTGCCTGCAGGATGGTGTCCGCGACCTGCGCGGGCTCGGACAGCGGGGACGCGTGGCTGCTGCCGATCGATTCCAGCGTGGCGCCGATGCGCCGTGCGGTGGCCGTCTGCAACTGCGGCGCGATCATCCGGTCCTTGCGCGAGACCAGGTACCAGCTCGGCTTGGCGTGCCAAGCCGCCGTCGTCACCGGCTCGACGAATGCGCTGGCGCGGATCGGGCGCTGATTCGCGAAGATCCGTTGCGCTTGCTTGCCGCTCAGATCCTGGGCGAAGTCTTCGCGTGCGCCAGTCTCGCTCAACCACAGCGAGCCGTCGCGTTCCTGCAACCGGGACAGGCCGGGCGGAGCCGGGAACCCCCTGCCCTGGTCCGCGGTGTTCTGGCCCAGGTCGGGCGCGAACGCCGCGACGTAGACCAGCGCGCCGACCTTGTCGTCGCCGCCGGCCTGGGTGATCACCGTGCCGCCCCAGGAGTGGCCGACCAGCACGACCTTGCCCGGCGCAGCATCGATGGCGCGGCGCGTGGCGGCGACATCGTCGGCCAACGAGGTCAGCGGGATATCCACGGCCACGGTGCGCACGCCCTTACGCTGGAGTATGTGCGCGACCTGGTTCCAGCTGGCCGCGTCGGCGAACGCGCCATGCACCAGCACGACGGTGGGCGGGTCCGCGGCCGGCGCGGTCGATGCGGCGGCTTCGACCGCCGACGCGAAGCCTGCGGCCGCGATCGCCGCGGAAAACAGAACGGTACGCAGCATGTCGATATCCTCAGGCGATCGCCAGTTGCACGTCCACGTGTCCGCGCGTCATGCGCGAGTACGGGCAGGTCTGGTGGGCGGCTTCGATCAATTCGCGCTTCAGGCTGTCGTCGACGCCGGGAAGATCGATGTTCAGTTTCACCGCCAGCTGGTGGTCGCCGGCGCCGGTCTTGCCCAGCGTGACCTCGGCATCGACGGAGGCCTCGTCCGGCAATCGCAGTTTCTTCGCGGCGGCGGCGAGCTGCAGCGCGCCGATGAAGCAGGCCGAGTAGCCGATGCCGAACAGCTGCTCCGGATTGGTGCCGGGCTTGCCCGAACCGGGCGTACTCAGCTTGACGTCGACTGCGCCGTCGCTGGAACGGCCGGCGCCGCTGCGGCCGCCGGTGACATGGGTGTGTGCGGTGTAGATGACGGTTTCGAGGGGACTGCTCATGGTCAGGGCTCCAATGCGTGTTGGGGATGGGTGTTGGCTTGGCTGTTGCGGATTTGCGCTTGCTTGCGCTTGTTGGCCTGGGCCCATTTGCCGACCAGACGGACGGCGACCGCGGCGCAGAGGATCGAGAACGGGATGGCGTACGCCACGCCCATGCTGGGAATGCGCTTGAAGAACGACAGGCCGAAGATCGCGGCGATGACCCAGATGCCGACGGTGTGCAGGCGCTTCCACGTGGCTGCGCTCATATGCCTGGAAACGGCATGGAACGAAGTGACCGCCAGCAGCGCGATGAACACATAGCCGATCGTGCCCGGCGTATTGGTCAGGGCACCGCGGCTGGGCCAGAACTTCGGATCGAGCACGCCGTAGCCGACGATCGCGGCCATATGCACCAGGTGCGAGAACGCGAACGACAAGCCCAGGTAGCGGCGCTCGCGCATCAGCGCGCGGGTGAACGCATTCGGCACCAGCGCGGCCAGCGACGAAGCCACGAACGCGGCCAGGAACAGGACGAACGAGGTCCGTGCCGTCGCCCGGATGACCGTGCGCGTGGCCTCCACCGGATCGGGGCCGACCGCCAGCAGCAGCCCGGACATCAGCAGGATGCAGGCGCCCAAGGCCCAGAACAGCCGCCAGCCGGCCAGCTTCGAGGACAGGGCGTTCATGCCGGCTCACCTGCGGTCAGCGTGCCGAGGATCACGCCCTGCGTCCGCAGCTGTTGCAGCAGCGCCAGACCCTGGGTGTGCAGTTCCCGCGGATCGGCGCCCGCCTCCATCGCCAGCGCAGCCAGGTGCTCGCGGCCGGTCATCGGCTGTTCCTGCAGCGAACTCAACAGCCGATAGACCAGCGGTGCGATGCGGGTGAAACGCACCTGATGGCCGGCATCGCGATGCACCAGCAGCGTGGTCGGCTCGGTCGGCGGCGCGTCCGGCGTGTAGTCGGGACCGATGTCGGTGACCGGCCAACGGTAGGCCAGGGGCAGCGCGAGCGGCGAAAGCACAGGCGTGCCGTCGATCAGGTCGCCGTGCGGATCGTGCGGCGGCGGCGATGCGTCGCTGACGAACAGCGCCTGCTCCACCCATTCGTAGTGCGCCAGTTCCGGCAACCACGGCGGCAGCTCGGCCGCCCTTTCGAGGAAAGCGACGAACTCGGCGGCGATCCGCGTGAACAGCGGCGTGCGGCTGCGGTGCGTGGCATAGAACGCGCGAACCAGCGAGGTCCAACGCGCATCGCCCAGGGTTTCATGGATCACCGGGAAGCCACTGGCGAGCAGACTGCGGATATTGTTGAAGAACAGCTCGCGGTACACGCGCAGGCGCCGTGCTTCGATGCCGGGCGGCGGCGCATTCCCGTCGGGGTCGCGCAGATGGCTCGCCAGGGCGAATTGCTGGTCGCGCAGGGTGTCATGCCGCATGGGCCTGCTCCAGCGGTCGGTCGCGCGCCGGCCGGCCGATCTGCATCGCGCGGATGCGATCGGTCTCGTCCAGCAGTTCGCGCAACGGCGGGAAATTGAAATCGCGTTCCAGCAAGGTCGGACGCACGCCGAAACGCCGGTAAGCGCTGGCCAGCAACGACCACACGTCGGATTTCACCGGCGCGCCATGGGTGTCGACCTTCAGGTCGATGTCTTCGTCGTAGTGACCGGCAATGTGGTACGAGGCGATGCGATCGGCAGGAAGGCGGGCGAGGAACTGCTCCGGGTCGTAGCCGTGGTTGATCGAGTTGACGTAGAGATTGTTGACGTCCAGCAGCAGGTCGGTGTCGGCCTCGGCCAGGACGGCGTCGATAAAGTCGATCTCAGCCAGCGCCTGGTAGGGAGCGGCGTAGTAGGAGACGTTCTCCACCGCGATGCGCCTACCCAGCACGTCCTGCACTTGGCGGATGCGCCCGGCGACGTGGCGTATCGCCTCGTCGGTGAAGGGAATCGGCATCAGGTCGTACAGCTGCCCGTCGTCGGAGGTGTAGCTCAAGTGCTCGCTGTACAGGAAGACCTCATGGCGATCGTTGAATTCGCGGGTTCGCGCGAGCAGCTCCCTATCCAGCGGTTCGGTTCCGCCCAGGGACAGGGACAACCCGTGGGCGCTGATCGGAAAGCGCGCCGACAACTGCGCGAGCGCCTCGCCGAACTGGCCGCCTACGCCGATCCAGTTGTCCGGCGCGACCTCCAGGAAGTCGACCGCGTCGCCGGACATCGCCAGCAACTGCGGCAGCAGTCCGCGGCGCAGACCCAGCCCGGCGGCGGTGGGGGAATCGATGATGCGCATGGCGCAGGTCCTCGGAAAGAGCGCCCCGACGTGAGCCGTCGGGGCGCGGAACGGCGAAGGTTTATTCGGCAATGTCGGCGAACAGGCCCGACGGCATCGGCTTGCCGTTGGCCTTGAAGCGGGCCTTGATGTAGTCGTAGGCCTCCTGCTCGCTGATGAAGCCGTCGTGGTTGGCGTCCTTGCGGGCAAACCCGGCGGATCCGTCCGGCACCATGGCGACGTACTCGGCGCGGGAGACCAGGCCGTCCTTGTCGGTATCGGTCTTGCCGAAGCGGGCATCGCCGCATTGGCCTTCGCCGCACTTGCCTTCGGCGGTCTTGGCGCCGCCGGCCTTGGCCGCCTTGCCGGCGCCGCACTTGCCTTCGCCGCACTTGCCCTCGGCCGCACTTGCCTTCGCCGCACTTGCCCTCGGCGGCTTTCGCGGCGCCGGCCTTGGTCGCCTTGCCGGCACCGCACTTGCCTTCGCCGCACTTGCCYTCGGCACCGGCGTGACTGGCGGACAGCAGGTAGCCCTGGCTCAGCGGCTGCATGGCGAACGCGGAGCCGCTGAGGACCAGGCCGGCCAGGGCGACGCCGAGCATGCCGGCGGTGTTGCGGGTGTTGGTACGGGACATTGTCTTTCTCCAGATGGGGAGCACGAGGTCGTGCGGGGGGCACCGCGTTCGCGGCGAAATTCGAGACGAGAGGCGATGGGCGACCGAGCAACCGTCAGGCGCTGGCGAAGGTTCCCAGTGCAGCCGCGCGGCGGCGCGGCCAGGTCATCAAGGCGACGCCGACGATGGCCAGCGCGCCGCCGGCCCAGGGCAGCAGCAGCGACACGGTCGTGCCGATGGCGAACAGCACCAGACCCCAGGCGGTGGAATCGGCGGCAGCGGATGCGACCGGTGCGCGACGCATCGAGATCAGTCCATCGAGGCTGAAGCGACCGGCACCGCCCAGCATCAACGGCAGCAGCATCGCCAGATAGATCAGCGGCAGCTTGTAATTGCCGAAACCGTCGTTGCTGATCGCATAGCCCTGCCACAGCTGCGACAGGCTCGACCACTCGGACGGCCAGTGCACCGCGTAGATCGCCACGACGGTCAGCACCCAGAGCGCAGCGGCCACGTAGCGCGTGCCCAGGCCGAGCAGCAATGCGACCGCGCCGGCGAGTTCCGTCCAGGTCGCCATGGTCCAGTTGAGGTCGGCGCCGAGCAGCGAGAACGGCAGCGGAAACTTGTCGCCCAAGTCAGCGAACCAGTTGCTGCCTTGCAGCTTCTCGCGACCGGCCTCGAAGAATTCCCAGGCCAGCAGAACGCGCAGGCCGAGCGGAGCGAGCCACTGCCCCACGCCGTCGACGCGGGACATCAGCGGTGCGGTATTGCCCTGGTAGGTAGCGCTGGACATCGTGTACTCCCGGCGGCCGGGCCGCGTGTTTTCGTTGAGGCGATTACGAGCCTCCGGGGTATCGCGCAGGTGTCGGGCAAAGCGGGGATTTGTCTGGAAAGTTGGCTATCCGGGCGCTGGATACATTCGGATACAAAGCCGGCGGGCGGATCGCGCTGTCGGAGCGCACCCGCGGGCCGGGCCTTGAATTCAGGCCCCAAAAGGAAGCCGGGCCGCCACCCGTGCGAAGCGGAGGACGGCCCAGACGGGCGCTTACGGCGGCACGGCCTGTTGGCGGCGGCATTCGATGACCGGCGGACCGCCGCCGTAGCGCTCATCCCGCCTCGCCCGGCGCCTCCGGCACGCCGTTCGGGACTGTATAGTTCCGCCGAGCAAGGCGGGTACGGTGCCCGGCCAAAGAATCGCAGGGAGATGTCATGGGTCTGGTGCAGGCAGTGGCGGGTTCGATCGGCGGCGTGCTCGCCGACCAATGGAAGGACTTCTATACGGTTCCGGAAGGCTTGCCCGCGACCGCGGCGCTGTTCGCCGCCGTGCCGCGCGGCACCAATGCCGGACGCGGTTCGAATACGAAGGGCTCCTCGAACATCATCACCAACGGTTCGAAGATCGTCGTCCCCGAGGGCTACGGGCTGCTGCTGTTCCAGGACGGCGCGATCACCGGCTTCGCCGCCGAGCCGGGCGGCTACGAATGGAAATCCGACGACCTCAACTCGCAATCGGTCTTCGCCGGCGACGGCCTGGTCAGCTCGCTCATCAAGCAGAGCTGGGAGCGTTTCAAGTTCGGCGGCCAGCCGGGCTCGCAGCAGGCCGCCTTCTTCGTCTCGCTGAAGGAACTGCCGGATAACCGCTTCGGTACGCAGTCCGAGATCTACTGGAACGACGGCTTCATCGGCACCCAGGTCGGCGCGCTGACGCGCGGCTCCTACACACTGAAGATCGTCGACCCGATCCTGTTCGTGAAGAACTTCGTGCCGGCCGCGTATCTCCAGACGGGCCAGGTCTTCGATTTCACCGACATCGACAACGCCGCCGCCGGCCAGCTCTTCAACGAAGTGGTCGGTTCGCTCGCGCCGGCCTTCAGCCTGTACACGAACGACCCGGACAAGGGCAACCGCATCACCAAGCTCCAGCAGGACTCGCTCGGTTTCGCCAAGAGCCTGTCCGATGCGGTGGAGGCCGGCTACCAGTGGAGATCCGACCGCGGCCTGGCCATCGTCAAGACCGCCATCGTCTCCATCGAGTACGACGCCAACACGCGGGAACTGCTCAAGACCGTGCAGCGCGCCGACGCGCTGTCCGGTTCGCGCGGCAATTCCAATTTGCAGGCCAGTGTCGCCGCGGGCATCCAGTCGGCGGGCGAAAACGGCGGTGCGGCGGGCATCATGGGCGTGGGCATGGCGACGGGCATGGTCGGAGGTATCGGCAGCTTGCAGCAGCCGGTTGCGCCGGCCGCACCGGCGGCCGAAGACCCGGTCGCGAAATTGAAGAAGGCCAAGGAAATGCTCGATCTCGGCCTGATCACCCAGACCGACTACGACGCGCTCAAAGCCAAGACGCTGGGCCTGTAAGCCGGGAGTCGCGCAAGCACCATGTCGAACGCCAATAGTTCGCCGCCGCCGTTGCCGCCGCTTACCGGCCCGGGGGCGCCGCAGGACGTGCCGCCCTTGCCTGGCAGTTCGCCGATCGACCCGGCGACGTTGCCGCAGCCGATCCGCGACGAGTTGCTGGCGCCCGACCCGGTCGCCATCGATACGTCCTCCGACGAGCTCAAGGACGGCCTCAACCGTTGCCCGAAATGCGGTGCGACCGATATCCGGCAAAAGCCGGGCGGCGACCTGCTGATCTGCCTGTACTGCCGGAATGTATGGCATGGCGCGCGGGTGGAGGAGGAATTCGGGCTCGGCGAGGGCATCGACCAGCTCAAGGGCACGGTCATCGCTTCGGGGGCGCGCGACATCGCGGCCGACGCCGCCAGCCTGATGACCTTCAAGTGCACCGGCTGCGGCGCCGAGGTGACGGTCAATACCGAGAACGCGATGACGGCCCGGTGCCACTGGTGCCGACACGTCTTCGGCGTCAACGAGCAGGTGGACAACGGCGCGGTGCCGGACGCGGTGCTGCCTTTCCACATCAGGAAGGAGGACGCGGTCGCGCGCATTCGCCAGTTCGTGGACAAGCGGCGTTTGTTCGCGCTGAAGGCATTCAAGGAACAGTTCACGCCCGAGAACGTCGTCGGCGTCTACCTGCCCTACATGATCGTCGACGGCAACGCGAGCGCCGACATCGCCGGCCAGGGCGAGATCGAAACACGCCGCTACACGCGCGGCACCGGCGACAAGAAAAAGACCTACTACGACGCGGACGTCTACCAGGTGGAGCGGCACGTCGACTTCACCGTGGACGACCTGCCGCTGGAATCCTCCACCGAACGCGGCAATCTGGACACCAAGGTCAACACCAACAACATCATCAACACGATCCTGCCGTTCGACACCAAGAATGCGGTGAAGTGGAACGCGTCCTATCTGTCGGGCTTCAGTTCGGAGAAGCGCAACGCCGACGTGCAGCACCTGCTTCCACGCCTGGAGGACCAACTCCTGTCGATCGCCCGCGCCCAGGTCGAGGCATCGGTGAACCGCTTCGATCGCGGCGTGCGCTGGGAGCAGGAGCGGCTCGACGTCCACGGCACGCGCTGGGTGTCGATGTACCTGCCGGTGTGGCTGTATTCGTATCATCAGCCGGGCCGCAACGGCGGCCTGCTGCACTACATCGCCGTGAACGGCCGCACCGGCGAGACGATGGGCAGCGTGCCGGTGCAGCAGTGGAAGCTGCTCATGGCCGCGATCACCGTCGGCACCATCCTTGAAGGCATTGCACTGTGGATCGTGGGGGCCTCGTCATGAGCGACGACAGCGGACTATGGCTGCTCCTGCTCGGCCCGGCCGGCGCCACCGGACTGTACTGGGCCCTGTACCGGTACTACCGCAACACCGACAAATCGCACGCGTTCGAACGCGAAACGGCCGTCGAGGCCAAACCGGTGACCGGCTCGGACGAAAAGATCGACGAGGTGATGGGGACGCAGGAGACGGAGATCGACGGCAATAACGTGACGGCATACCGCAAGCGCGTGCAGCGCATCGAGGGCGACACGGGCTGAGTTCACGCCGCGCGGGGCTGGCGCACGAAGCGCGGCTAGCGAGCCTGCCTATCGATCCCGATGCGTCACGGGGCTTTTTGGATTCCGGTGTTTGGATCCGTTAACTTCCCGAACGTCGCGATCGTCTTCTCTATCCAGTCGCGGTAGTGCTCCACCCGCACCCCGTAATTGGTCTGTCCGTATTTGCCCGGCCAGGTTTCCACCGGGTTGCCCTGCACGTGCTTCCATGCGGAGATCCCGGCCACCTGCCATTCCTTGCCTACGGCGACGAGCATAGGGCTGCCGCTGTCGCCGTTGCCCGACGAGGCCTCCAGGGGAAGCGCTGCCGGCGGCGGGTCGAAGGTGTATCCGATCCATCGGCCTCCGGAGATGCTGATCTCGTTGTAGCCCTGACGCAGATCGGTCCTGTTCGGGCCGTGCGGATGATGCCCCTGAGAGCCCTTCCCGGTGGCACCCCGCCCCATGATGCGCACGACTTTGCCCAGCGCCGATTCGCTGTAGATGCGCGCGGGGGCCACGTCGCGCACCGGTTCGGCCAACTCGACCAAGGCGATGTCGTCGGAAGCGGTCATGAACGCCAGAAAGGCCGTCCAATCGCCCGACTTGATCGCCGCGTCGATCATGGACTGGGGCGGCTTCTTGTAGTCCGGGTGGACGACGACACGGCTCACGGCATAGGGAGTGCCGCCGACGGCGACCACATCCACCGCTTCCTGCCAGCTAACCGCGTGGGCCGCGGTCAGCACCCACCGCGGTGCGATCAGGACCCCATGGCCCTCGCCCGGCACGTCGGCCAAAGCCGGGAATTCGGAGACGGCCATCCGATACCGCATATCGGGGACGTCGTCCCGAATGACGACCGCATCGGCACCGAACGAGACCAGTAGAAAAAACGAAAGGACCGCACAACGCATCAGGGGCACCCGGGAGGCGATCTGTCGGAAAAGGAAGGGGCCCGTATGAGCCCCATTCGAGTATCGGCAATTTATGGGCGCCTAGCCAGCGGCTCCGGGGCCGATGGCGCCCCTGCGCTCCTGTCCCGTCAGCTTTGCACTCCACAATCCGAGCGACGCCCGACAGCCGTCCGGACCGGCTACCGTACCTGCCTTTGCGGATACGTCGGTGGTCACGATCCACCTGCGAGCAACTCATCCAGCTGCGCGAACTGTTGCGGCAGGGCTTCCGCCGAACCGGCGAGGGCTTCGTCGAGGGCCGCTGCCGTGGGATAGAGTTCGCGCAAGGTGACCAGCGTCCTACCAGCATTTTCTTCGAACGTTACCGTGGTCACCGCGCCCTGATCGCTTTCCTCGTTCGTCCACACGATGCGCTCGTGAGGCGTTACTTCCGTGTACGTGCCGAAGAACGTCATCGGCTCATCGAAGGCCGGATGGCGGAACACAAGGCGATACTTGCCCCCGGTGCGAACATCCATTTCGCACGAGAGCAGCGACAGGTCCGCCGATGCCGGAACCCACCACTGCTTGAACAATTCGGGCCTGCGCCACGCTTCGAAGACGATGCGCGCGGGAGCATCGAACGTTCGCGTCGCGACGAATTCGCAGTCGGACTTGCGCTCCACAACGGTACGGTTCACGACGGCGGGACTACCTTCGTTTCCCTTTGGCATCTGCCTTCTCCTCGCGTTTCAATTGTTCGACTATCTGGTCGAGCGCGTCGAAGCGCGCACTCCAGAGCTGACGGTGCCGCTCGATCCAGGCGGCTTCTTCTTCCAGTCGGCGCTGTCCGAGCTTGCAGGTCCGTACACGACCGACCTTCTCCGTGGTCACCAGCCCCGCCTGCTCCAAGACGCTGACGTGCTTCTTCATGCCCGTGAGGGTCATGTGGAATTTTTCGGCAAGATCGGTGATGGAGGCTTCCGAGCCGCCCAGGTGCTCGAGCACGCCGCGTCGGGTGACGTCAGAGAGCGCGGCGAAGGTTGCGTCGAGACGGGCTTGATAGTGAACCATGTGGTTCACTGTAGAATACGCGCGGGCGCTTTGCAAGCGGATGGCCGCATGGGCGCGAATCGCAGCCGGCGCCGGCCTCGTGGCGAGTGGCGGCCCGCGCCCGAGCGGCCGCTCATCACGTTTGGTCCGTCTTCGGGCTGTCTTTCCGCGCACCGAACCGGTAAAAGAACCGGCACGCGCAGGCGAAGCCGGAAGCCCATGATCGACCGCGAGCAACTCCATCGCGACGGATACGTCCTGCTGCGCCGCGAAATTCCGGCGCAGTGGCTGGCCGATCTGCGCCGCGCATTCGATGCGGGCGTGCAGCCATCGGAGCAATGGCCGGTCCCGCGCGATCCGGGCTGGCGTCATTCGCTGCTGGACCATGATCCGACCGTGCAGGCGGTCTGCCGGCTGCCGCGCTTGCTGGCCGCGGTCGGCGCGCTGATCGGCGAACGGTTCTTCCTGGCACAGGTCGAGGGTCGCGAGCCCTTGCCGGGATGTGGCCATCAGGGCCTGCATCGCGACCTCTCGGCGCAGCGACCCGGCGATACGGTGAACGCGCTGGCTTTCTTCGACGATTACGGCGCAGACAACGGCGCGACCCGTCTCGTGCCCGGCAGCCATCGCCCGACACGCGACGCACCGCCGCTCGGCCTCGACGACGAATCCCGGGGCACGCAACTCGCGGGCGCTGCGGGCGACATTCTGGTGTTCGACGCCGACCTGGCCCACGCGGGCAGCCGCAATCCGGGCGATCTACGCCGCCGCTCCGTGCTCATCGGCTACTTCGCGGAATCCAACTACGCAGCGCACTTGGAAACGGTGCGACTGCGCGGCATCCGGATGGACACCAGCGAGCGGTTCGAGCCGTAGGGCGCATCGGCGAAGCGTCATGCCTCAAGGCAATATCTGCAAAAGACTCTCAGGCACTACCAGATGCCCCGAGTCGACTTCATCCGAGTCGTGCCACCATTGAGTAGGCCGTCCATCAGGACCCCACTCCGCCAAATGGACCCGAAACGATTCAGGAAATGCTCGATCGAATGGATAGAGAAGACAAACAACTGGAAGCAGTCGCCAAGAAGGCTCGCCGGGAGGCGAGGTGGCGATTAGTACCTAAGGGAGCAGGATGACTGTGCCACCCATTGCTGGCGGAAGCGTGCGGATCTTCCTGCGACCAAGCTGCTCAACCAGCTAAGACTTCGATGTGGCTGCTAACAGCCCAGAGTGATCAGGCGAAGTTGCCACCTCAATCTGAGGTCTCAACCATAAGCTTTGCCCTTTCGAGCAACTCATCGAAAGTCACGATCTCAGGTCCCTGTAAGTGGCGCCGGAACAACTCGAAGCTCGTGTACTTATCTTCATTTACGCCAAGTGGCGTAACAAATTGTTCTAAGTCTCCACAAATAAGGACGGAACGCGGCCGTATGAGATACGCGTCATCGCTGATCGGGTTGCCATTGCTGTCGGTCGGCCGCAATGACTTCTCGATGGTGCGCTCTGCCAGTTGGATGGTGCGCTGGACTTGCGATATCGCACCAACTATCTGTTCGGAAGGCGCCCAAACCCCCGGCCGATATTGTGTGGACTTGAGCAATGGCGTGGTGTGGCACTTAATCTCCACGAAGCACAATGCTCCAATGCGCCCGCGCGTCCTGAGCAACGCATCGGTTCGCTTGCCATAGCCAGCTACTGAGGCACCTGCTACAGCACGCTCCAACTTACCGCTGTCGATTGATCCGGCTGAGGTCAGAAATAGAGTTCCGCCGAAGATCCAGTGATTCTCTTCGAAGAAGCTTTGCCAAACGGCTTCGGCACCGTTACCGGCGGCTCTCTCTTGCTCTTCTTTGAAGTACACGGGATCTCGGAGAAGCGATTCGAAGCGCTTGACCTGTTGCTTTCGGTAGGCCACGGCGACGACATCTTTCTCTGTCACCTCGTTTCGCAGAACGTTTTCCAAGAGTCCTGTATCTGACCCAACGAGAGCGCGAACGGCTTCGGGTGTGATATCGAGACGCTGCAACTGATTCACGCCGATACGAAACTTGCCGCTGACTTGGAAGTCTCCTTCGCGGGCTAATGAGGCGATCTCTAAAAGGTCGTCTATTTCCTGACCAAAGAGCGAAAAGTGGGTGTTCCTACTGGGGGTGTCGCCCCCATCACCCATATTGAAATTTTGTAGCACTAGGGAGCGTATGCCCCGAGGGTCTTCGACTACGTACAACTTGATCTGCCGCTTGCCCGTCGTGGTCGTCCGAAGCACGAGCTCGTGCTTCACGACTGCGAGAACTTCTCCTTCGACGTCGGGAAACACCCGGTCCAGATATCGCGCCCGTCTAGGAGGCCGCTCAGTCCGCCCCTCAGCCAGAGGTTGTTCCTTGATTTCGAACGATTTGGATCCGTAAATCCTCCCTGGAATTTTGTTCCCAACGTAATACTCATCGTCGGACATAACCGTCTCCCTGCGCCCGATTGCCTAGTCGCTAAGAACTATATAACGCCGACGATTGAGCTATCCGGACGACATGCCGATCGTCATGTTAGCTACTTCGCAGGCGGCCACTTTGCGTCGGAAGCAGTCCAGAAAAAGGGGCTCCGGAGAGCCCCATTTGGGTACTAGCGGCTTCTAGGCGCCCTACCAGCAACTTCTGGGTGCCCAACTAGCGGCTTTAAGATGCCCGCACATTTCCGTCGTTCAGCGGCGGCGCATGCCGGCGCTCAACCGCACTTGGAGTAACCGCAGTTCAGGCAGGTCGCGCAGCCGTCCATGATCACCACGGCCTTGGTGCTGCACTTGTGGCACATGGTCGCCGAGGGCGGGAAGGACACGCCTTCGCCGGTGACTTCGATGTCTTCGTGGCCGCCCTCGCCGGTGACAGCGGGAGCGGCGACGCCGACCGGGTCTACGTCAGAGTTTTTTTTTGAGCGCTGCTCGTAGGCGGAGCGCTTTTCGGCGATGAGGGCGCGCTGGGCGTCGCTCATTTCCGGGTCGTGCATCATGCCGATCGACTTGAGGTGGTCCTCGACGATGGCGCCCATTTCGGCGACCAGCGAGGGCATGTAGACGCCGCCGGGCTTGAAGTAGCCGCCGCGCGGGTCGAACACGGCCTTCATCTCGTCGACCAGGAAGGTGACGTCGCCGCCCTTGCGGAACACGGCGGACATGATGCGGGTCAGGGCCACGATCCACTGGAAGTGGTCCATGTTCTTCGAGTTGATGAAGATCTCGAAGGGACGACGCAGTTCGTGCTCGGTGCCGGCGTTGAGGACGATGTCGTTGATCGTCACGTACAGCGCGTGCTCGAACAGCGGCGATTTGATCTTGTAGGTGGAGCCGATCAGGATCTCGGGACGCTCGATGCGCTCGTGCATCTGGATGACGTCGGCGCTGGGCAGTTCTTCGACCTTGCGCGCGGCGGCTTCGGACCGGGCCGATTCCTTCGCCTTGTCTTCCGGGGTGACGACGCTGTAGCCCTTGATTTTCTTTTCGATCTTGACGGCCATGGGCCAGACTCCTGTTGCGGTGGCGCTTTTCTAGTTTTGGCGTGTGTTGCGCGACTGCGGCGCGGCCCTCGCCCCGACCCTCTCCCGCGAGCGGGAGAGGGGGCGGAGCACGGGCTTACATCTTCTTCGCGGCCTTCTTGACGGCCTTCTTCTTGGCCGGCTGGCGCGGAACCTTCTTCGCGGCCTTGGCGGCCTTCTTGACGACCTTCTTGGCCGCCTTCTTCGCAGGCTTCTTGGCGACCTTCTTGGCGGCTTTCTTAGCTGCCGGCTTCTTGGCGACCTTCTTCGCTGCCTTCTTAGCCGCCGGCTTCTTGGCGACCTTCTTCGCCGCCTTCTTGGCCGCGGGCTTCTTGGCGACCTTCTTCGCGGCTTTCTTCGCTGCCTTCTTGGCCGGCTTCTTGCCGGTGGCCTTGGCCTTCAGCGCGGTCGCTTCCTTCTTGGCCTTGGCGCTGGCCGTAGCGAGCTTCTTCTTGGCGGTGCCGACGGCCTTCTTGGCGGCCTTGCGGGCCTTGGTGGCGGTCTTCTTGACCGACTTCACCGCGTCTTCGGCGCGCGTGGCGATGGCGCTGCCGATGTTGGACGCGGTTTCTTTGACGTTCTCGGCGGCCTGGGTCAGGGTCGCCGTCACTCCATTACCGTTGCTCATATGCCCTCCTCGTGGGCGCTTTTCTCGGCGTTACGTCTTGGCTATGTGTAATCGGGGTGTTGCAGGAGCGATGCTATACCCGCTGCGCGCGCAAATAACAGTGATGTCACGCACGCGCATCCGGCCTGGCCTGAACGCGCACCGCTGGCCGGGCGGCGCGTGAGGCGATGAAAACGGTCGCCTCCGCCGTGAAACCGCGAGCTCCGAACCGGGGTCCGCGCGCAGCTGCGCCGGCGCGGTGATCCCCCTGCCCCCCTCTTCAAAAGAGGGGCAGGCGCCGGAGGCGGTCAGAACTTGCCGTAATAGCCTTCCTTGAGGGCGTCGAACAGGTTGGCGGCGGTGTGCATTTCGCCGTCGTACTCGATCTGCTCGTTGCCCTTGACCTCGAGCACGCTGCCGTCTTCGAGTTCGAAGCGGTAGGTGGTGTTCTCCAGGTCGGCTTCCTTGACCAGCACGCCCTGGAAAGCGGCCGGGTTGAAGCGGAAGGTGGTGCAGCCCTTGAGGCCCTGCTCGTGGGCGTAGCGGTAGATGTCCTTGAAGTCCTCGTACGGGTAATCCGTGGGGACGTTGGCGGTCTTGGAGATCGAGCTGTCGACCCATTTCTGGGCGGCGGCCTGGACGTCGACGTGTTCCTTGGGGGTGATGTCGTCGGCGGAGATGAAGTAGTCGGGCAGCTGGGTGGCGGCGTCTTCGCTGAACGGCATCGCCTTGGCGTTGATCAGCTCGCGGTAGGCGAGCAGCTCGAACGAGTAGACGTCGACCTTTTCCTTGGACTTCTTGCCTTCGCGGATCACGTTGCGGCTGTAGTGGTGCGCGAACGAGGGCTCGATGCCGTTGGAGGCGTTGTTGGCCAGCGACAGCGAAATCGTGCCGGTCGGCGCGATCGAGCTGTGGTGGGTGAAGCGGGCGCCGGCCTCGGCCAGTTCCTCGACCAGTTCCGGGGCGACTTCGGCCATGCGCTGCATGTAGCGCGAGTAGCGCGCGTGCAGGAGCTTGCCGGGGATCTCCTGGCCGACCTTCCAGCCGTCCTTCTTCATCTCCGGGCGCTTGCGCAGCATTTCGGCGGTGACGGCGAAGCGCTCTTCCATGATCGGGGCGGCGCCCTTCTCCTTGGCCAGGGCCAGGCCCATTTCCCAGCCGGCCACGGCCATTTCGCGGGCGATGCGCTCGGTGAATTCGCACGAGGCCTTGGAGCCGTACTTCATCTTCAGCATGGTCACGGTGCTGCCCAGGCCGAGGAAGCCCATGCCGTGGCGGCGCTTGCGCATGATCTCGGCGCGCTGCTGTTCCAGCGGCAGGCCGTTGACCTCGACCACGTTGTCGAGCATGCGGGTGAACACGCGCACGACTTCCTTGTATTCCTCCCAGTCGAACTGCGCCTGGTCGGTGAAGGCGTTGCGCACGAACTTGGTCAGGTTGACCGAACCCAGCAGGCAGGCGCCGTAGGGCGGCAGCGGCTGTTCGCCGCAGGGGTTGGTGGCGCGGATGGTCTCGCACCACCAGTTGTTGTTCATCTCGTTGACGCGGTCGATGAGGATGAACCCGGGCTCGGCGTAGTCGTACGTCGAGACCATGATCATGTCCCACAGATGGCGGGCGCGGATGTGGCCGTAGATCTTGCAGGCGACCAGGCCGTCGTCGCGGGAGATGTAGTTCTTGTGGGTCGGCCACTCGCGCCAGACGACCTTTTCGGCGTCGTTGAGGTCGAGGTCGCCGCGCTCCTTGATGTTGACCGGGAATACCAGCGGCCAGTCGGCGTCGGTCTTGACCGCTTCCATGAAGCCGTCGGTGATCAGCAGCGACAGATTGAACTGGCGCAGGCGGCCGTCTTCGCGCTTGGCGCGGATGAAGTCCTTCACGTCGGGGTGGCTGACGTCGAAGGTGCCCATCTGGGCGCCGCGACGGCCGCCGGCCGAGGACACGGTGAAGCACATCTTGTCGTAGATATCCATGAAGGACATCGGACCTGACGTGTAGGCGCCGGCGCCGGCGACGAAGGCGCCGCGCGGCCGCAGGGTCGAGAATTCGTAGCCGATGCCGCAACCGGCCTTAAGGGTCAGGCCGGCTTCGTGGACTTTCTCCAGGATGCCGTCCATCGAGTCTTCGATGGTGCCCGAGACGGTGCAGTTGATCGTCGAGGTGGCGGGCTTGTGCTCCAGCGCGCCGGCGTTGGAGGTGATGCGGCCGGCCGGTATCGCGCCGCGGCGCAGGGCCCAGACGAAACGCTCGAACCAGTACTGCTGCTTCTCGGACGTGGGCTCGGCGTCGGCCAGGGCCTTGGCGACGCGCTGGTAGGTGGAGTCGATGTCGGCGTCCACCGCCTCTCCGGTCTTGGTCTTCAGCCGGTACTTCTTGTCCCAGATGTCCTGGGATGCGGGCTGCAGCGGGATGTCCTTGTCAGCCGCTTCCGTCTTGACCGCCTCGAGGCGAACCGTACTCATGCCTGTCCTGTCTCCTTAACTGGGGCGGGCCGTGCTGTTGCGCCCGCCGCCGGGTGAGTCTTGTTTGTGATTGCTGGTAATCGGGGTGTGTCTGGGAACGCTGTTACACCGTGGGTGGTGCCTGTTGCCTGCCGCTGCCGCGATGGTGGCTGGCCACCGACGGCTACGCGCGCGATCGCGCCATTACGCGCCGCGTGCGAGATTGTGTGATGGCATCGGGCCGAGCCTGCTCCTGTCATGCGCCGCCCCCCGTTGGCGCCTAACCGACCCAAGCCGAACCCCTAAGCTTGGGCTCCCGTCGCTGCGGCAACCACTACATGTAGTGTCGAAGCGAGGCCTCAAGCTACGCCCGGCCTCGGACGGTGTCAACGGTTTTTTTGATCGCAGTCACGTGTCGGGACTAGGCTGAACACCACACGCGCGCGTTACGAAAACGCCTGCCAAATACGGCCACACCTCGTGTGCAGGCCGCGCATATGAACCCTGAAGAGGAACACTTCATCGCATATTTAACGCCGTTGCCGGACACTGCCGTTCAGCAACCCGCGGCGGGCGGTTCTGCCCGGCCGCCGGCCCCCATCACCGAACCCAACCGGAACCGTTTCACGATGCGTCCTCGTCCTTTGCCGACCTTGCTCGCCCTGACCCTGGCCGCCGCTTTCGGCGGTTTCGCCGCGACCGCGATCCGCGACGGCCTGGAGGCGCCGGCCCAGGCCTCGCCCGCCGCGGCCGCGCTGCCGGCGGTATCGGCGCTGCCGACCGCGGTCGGCGGGCAGCCGGTGCCGTCGCTGGCGCCGATGCTGGCGCGGGTGACGCCGGCGGTGGTCAGCGTGCACGCCAAGCAGACCGTGCGCACCCCGTTCGCCAACAATCCGATGTTCCGGCGCATGTTCCCGAACGTGCCGCAGGAGCGGATCAACGAGTCGCTGGGCTCGGGCGTGATCATCGACGCCAAGAACGGCTACGTGCTGACCAACCACCATGTGATCGAGGGCGCCGACGCGGTCTCGGTCACGCTCAGCGACGGGCGCACGCTCAAGGCCGATTTCGTCGGCTCCGACCCGGACACCGACATCGCGGTGATGAAGATCGCGGCCGAGAACCTGAGCGCGCTCAGCCTGACCGACTCCGACGCGCTCAAGGTCGGCGATTTCGTGGTCGCGGTCGGCAATCCGTTCGGAATCGGCCAGACGGTGACCTCGGGCATCGTTTCGGCGGTCGGCCGCAGCGGCCTGCGCGGGCTGGGCTACCAGAACTTCATCCAGACCGACGCCTCGATCAATCCGGGCAATTCCGGCGGCGCGCTGGTCAACCTCAACGGCGAGCTGATCGGCATCAACACCGCCAGCTTCAATCCGCAGGGCAGCATGGCCGGCAACATCGGCCTGGGCTTCGCGATCCCGGCCAATCTGGCGCGCAACATCAAGGACCAGCTGATCGCCAACGACGGCGTGGTCCGGCGCGGTTCGCTGGGGCTGGAATCACAGGACGTGGACGCCGCGCTGGCGCAGGCGCTGAAGCTGGACGAGCCGCGCGGCGCGCTGGTGACGCGGGTGTTCGCCGGCAGCGCCGCGACCGCGGCCGGGCTGAAGCCGGGCGACGTGATCCTGGCCGCCAACGGACAACGCATCGACAGCCGCGACGCGCTGCGCAACTTCGAGGGCCTGCAGCCGATCGGCGGGCGCGTGTCGCTGGAGGTGCGCCGCGAGGGCAAGCCGCTGCAGCTGGCCGCGACCCTGCGCGAGCAACCCAAGGCCTACGCGGGCAACGAACTCGACGAACGCCTGGCCGGCGCCCGCTTCGCCGAGCTGCCCGAGCGCCTGCGCCAGGCCGGCGCATCGGGCGTGCTGCTGGAGTCGGTGGCGCGGGGCAGCCGGGCCGAACGCAACGGCTTGCGCGCCGGCGACGTGGTGATCGCGGCCAATGCCGGCGATTTCGACGATTTGCCGGGCTTCCGCGCGAGCTTCACGCGGCCTCCGGCACAGTTGGTCCTGCGCGTCATGCGCGGCGGCGCTGTCGCCAATCTGCTGATGCAATAACGCGGCCCTGCGGCTGAGCGATCATCGCAAGGACGCGTACCGCCGACGAGTTCCGCCCCATTCCCAGGAGAACGCAATGACCCCTACCTCGACCGACGCCATGAAGGCCAACCTCGGTGAAGCCGGATCTCACCTCAAACAAGCCGCGGCCGATGCCGGCGTGGCGATCCGCGGCGCCGCCGGCGCGGCGGGCGACGAACTCAAGATCGGCAAGGCCAACGTCAAGGCCGACCTGGCCGACGGCGCGCTGGCGGGCATCGCCGCCGCCGAGCACGCGGGCGGCGCAGCGCGCGAGCAGGTCGACGTGCTGATGGACAAGGGCCGCGACCTGATCGAAAGCGCGGCCGAGCTGGTGCGGGAGCGTCCGCTGGCTTCGTTCGGCGTGGCCTTCGCGGCCGGCTTCATCATCGCCAAGCTCGCCCGCGGCAGCGACAAGTAAGCCGCCGCATGCAAGTCACGGGGGACGAACGCGAGCCGCAGCCGCCGGGCGAGGATCCCCCGCCGGCGGATGCGGCGCCGGATCTGCTGGAATCGCTGCGCCAGCTCGGCGATACCGGCCGCGCCGGCCTGGGCGCGGCCGGCGATACCGTCAAGGCGCTGCGCAGTCTGGTCGCGGCCGACATCTCGCTGGCGCGCAGCGCCTTGGGCCGCGCGCTGGCGCTGATGGGCGTGGCGATCGCGTTCGGCGGTTCGGCCTGGTTGCTGCTGATGGCGACCCTGATCGTGTTCCTCAACCGCAGCCTGGGCATGCCGTGGTCGCTCGCGCTGCTGCTGAGCGCGCTGCTGAGCCTGGTGGTGACGGGCTGGGCCGGATGGCAGGCGGCGCGCTATTTCGAACATACCCGCATGCAGGCCACGCGCCGGCAGCTGGCGCGGCTGGGCATCGGCGAACTGGCCGACGTCACCCCGACCCCGGGTTCGCCGGAGTCGGCGCGCGAGGCCACCCGGCGTTGGCCGCCGGATCAGCCCGGCGGCGACAAGGACGAGCGCGGCATCGACGTGACCCCGCCCTGAGCCGTCGCGCATCACTTCCGATCCACCGTCCTGCGAGGCACGCCCCGTGAGTTTCGAACAGCTGATCACCAAGGTGCACCAGGCCGAGGACGTGGTCGAGGCACAGGAGCGGCGCCTGGTCGCCCACTTCGACCGGATCAAAGGCTCCTGGCGCGAAGCCTGGACGCCCGGCCGGATCGTGATCGCCGGGCTGGCGAGCGGCTTCGTGGTCGGCCGCGCCGAACCCCTGCGGGTGGCGGCCAAGAGCGGCGGCCTGATGCAGGTGGTGTCGATGCTGTCGAGCCTGTTCGCCGGCACCACGGCCGGCGTCGCCGCGGGCCAGGCCGAGCGCGCGGCCGAGAACACCGAGGCGGTCGCCGCCGCGGTCGAGGACGGTGACGAAGCCGTCATGGCGCGCGCCGAGGCGACGGTGCAAGCTGTGCGTTCCACTGCCGACCCGATCGACTTTTGAACGCCGCGCCTGCCGATAACGACCCAGAACCCGAGCCCGCCGCACCTGCACCGAACGAGGACGGCGGCGCGCGGCGCTCGCCGCCGCGGCCGCGCGCACCGGCTTCGGTGGTGGTGCTGGCGACGCTGGCGGTCGGCGCCACCCTGTGGGCCGCGCAGGCGCTGATCCTGCCGATCCTGCTGGCGGCGTTCTTCGCCCTGATCGGCAATCCGATCATCCGCGGCCTGCACAAGCTGTGGCTGCCGCGTTTCGCCGGGGCGCTGATCGTGCTGATCGGCGGCCTGGCGGCGGCCGGGCTGTTGGCCAACCAACTGATCGAACCGGCCGGCGAGTGGGTGCGCCAGGTGCCGCGCGAGATGAAGCAGCTCGCGCCGAAACTGCGCGAGATGACCAGGCCGATGCAGGAAGCCAACCGCGCCGCGCAGAACATCGCCCGCGCCGCCGGCGGCGAAAGCACGGCCAAGCCGGTGCAGGTGGTCAAGACCGAACTCAACGACCCTTACAGGTCGCTCACCTCCACGCCCAAGTACGTGGCCTCGGTGCTGGCGGTGGTGCTGCTGACCTTCTTCTTCATGGTCTACGGCGAAAGCCTGCAGCGCAACGCGATCGGCTTGTTGCCGGGCTTGCGCGAGCGCAAGGTCACCGTCGACATCCTGCAGTCGATCGAGCGCGAGATCTCGCGCTACGTGCTCACCATCAGCCTGATCAACACCGCGCTGGGACTGGCCCTGGCCGGCGCGCTGTTCTGGCTGGGCGTGCCGCTGCCGGAGGCGCTGCTGTGGGGCACGATGGCGGCGGTGCTGAACTTCGCGCCGTATGTCGGCCCGCTGATCGGCATGGTGACCATGCTGCTGATGGGTTTCGTCGCCTTCGACGAGGTCTGGCGCGCGCTGCTGCCGGCCGGCCTGTACCTGGTGCTGCACACCATCGAGGGCCAGATCGTGACCCCGATCGTGCTCGGCCGGCGCATGCGCCTGTCGCCGCTGGTGCTGATCCTGGCGCTGATGATCTTCGGCTGGCTGTGGGGCATCGTCGGCCTGTTGCTGGCGGTGCCGATGCTGGTCTGCGTGAAGCTGGTGCTGGCGCGGATCGAAGGCCTGGAGAAGTGGTCCAAGCTGCTGGAGTGACGGCCTGGGTGAAAACCCCCAGGCGTTCGCCGTGGATCCGGCGGGGTCGCACAGGCAATACGCGCTAAAATGGCGGGATGACTTTCCCCGTCCGCGCCATCACCCTCGATCTCGACGACACCCTCTGGCCGATCGCCCCGGTGATGATCCACGCCGAACGCGTGCTGGGCGAATGGCTGCGCCAACACGCCCCGCGCACCGCCGAGCGCTGGCCGGCCGCCGCGATGCGCGCCCTGCGCGATCAAGTCGCGGCCGAACACCCGCACCTGGCGCACGACTTCACCCACCAGCGCAAACTCACCCTGGAACGCATGCTGCGCGATTCCGGCGACGATCCGGCCCTGGTCGCGCCGGCGTTCGATGTGTTCTTCGCCGCGCGCTGCGAGGTCGAGCACTACGACGACAGCCTGGCCGCGCTGGACCGCCTGGCCGCGCGCGTGCCGCTGGCCGCGCTCAGCAACGGCAATGCCGATCTGGAACGGATCGGGCTGATGCATCTGTTCCGGTTCCAGCTCGGCGCGCGCGAACACGGCGAAGCCAAGCCGGCCGCCAGCATCTTCCACGCCGCCTGCACGCGCCTGGACTGCGAGCCGCAGCACGTGCTGCACGTGGGCGACGACATCGAGCTGGACGTGGTCGGCGCGCACCGCGCCGGGCTGCGCAGCTGCTGGATCAACCGCGTCGACGGCGCCGGCCAACGCCGCCAATGGCCGCATGCCGGCCTGCGTCCCGACCTCGAATTCGACACCCTCGCCGCGCTCGCCGACTGGCTGGACGCGGCCCAGACTCCGGATACCGCCGCCGCATGAACCTGCCCCTGGGCTTTACCGACTCCGCCACCGACGCGCTGCCGCTGCATCTGGTCGCGCGCGCGGATTTCGCCGCCTGGCGCGCGACGCTGCCGGCGCCGGCCGCGGCCTGGATCGCTGCGCAGGGCTTCGACGCCTCGCCGGGCACGCTGCTGAGCCTGCCCGCCGCCGACGGCGGCCTGGGCGGCGCGGTGCTCGGCATCGCCGACGCGCTGGATCCGTACTCCTACAGCCATGCCGCGTTCGGCCTGCCGGCGCGGACCTGGCGCGTGGAAGGCGCGCCCGACGCCGCGACCCTGGCCGCGCTGCGCCTGGGCTGGGGCCTGGGCAGCTACCGTTTCAGCCGCTACAAGCAGCCGCCGCGCGCGCCGGCGCTGTTGCTGGTCGACGGCGACAACAGCGAAACCTTCGCCGTGCTCGCCGCCTGCGTGCGCGTGCGCGACCTGATCAACACCCCGACCGAGCACATGGGCCCGGAACAGCTGGAAGCGGTCGCGCGCGAGATCGCCCAGCAGCACGGCGCGCGCATCGACGCGGTCACCGGCGACGAACTGCTGGCGCAGAACTTCCCCGCGATCCACGCGGTCGGCCGCGCTTCGCACCGCGCGCCGCGCCTGATCCGCCTGAGCTGGGGCGACGAGGCGCATCCGCACATCGCCCTGGTCGGCAAGGGCGTGTGCTTCGACACCGGCGGCCTCGATCTCAAGCCGGCCGACGGCATGCGCAATATGAAGAAGGACATGGGCGGCGCCGCGCACGCGATCGCCCTGGCCGAACTGGTGATGGCGCGCAAGCTGCCGCTGCGCATCACCCTGCTGGTGCCGGCCGTGGAGAACGCGATCGGCCCGGACGCCTTCCGTCCCGGCGAGGTCATCGCCACCCGCCAGGGCATCAGCGTGGAGATCGACAACACCGACGCCGAAGGCCGGGTGGTGCTGTGCGACGCGCTGACCCACGCCGGCGAACTGTCGCCGGCGCTGGTGCTGGACTTCGCCACCCTGACCGGCGCGGCGCGGATCGCGCTGGGCCCGGACCTGCCGGCGCTGTACAGCAACGACGAGGCCCTGGCCCAGCGCTGGCTCGACGCCGGCCTGCAGCAGCGCGACCCGCTGTGGCGGATGCCGCTGTGGCGCCCCTACCTGCGCTACCTCACCAGCCCGATCGCCGACATCGCCAATGCCGGGCCCTCGAAGATGGCCGGCTCGGTCACCGCGGCCTTGTACCTGGAGCGCTTCGTCCCGGCCGCCCTGCCCTGGGCGCACCTGGACGTGTACAGCTGGAACGACGCCGACCGCCCCGGCCGCCCCGCCGGCGGCGAGGCCCAGGGCCTGCGCGCGGCCTACGCCCTGCTGCAATCGCAGGCGAATCCGGGGCAGTAAAGCGGCACACTAAAAACGCTTTCAGGCACAACAAATACCCGTTAGAGTGCGCGGCTTGGGCCGAGATTGTGACAGCCGTCACTAGAATCCAGCCGGCCCGCACCACCGGCGACCGCGGCCCCGTGCCGCTCGCCGGCATTCAACGGGGATAGTTTGTGAAAGCGACGATACGTCTGGCTCTGACGCTGGCGCTGGCTGCTGCCGCGCTGCTTCCGCAATTCGCGCACGCGCAGTTCGCCACCGGCGGCAGCGGCGTGCATCGCTCGCGCATCTTCTGGGTCGACTGGGGCAACAACGGCCAGGACGTCTACAACGGCGCGACCATCACCCGCGGCTTCAACATCGGCACGCCGGCGACCACGGCCAACCGCCTCGACATCACCTGCACCCTGTCGGGTGCGACCACCACCGCCGGCACCCAGGGGCTGTTCGTGTACACGCCGGGCAGCTGGCAGGGCGACGGCCTGGACGAGCTGTACAACATCGGCGGCAACCAGCCCGGCACCGGCGCCAACCCGAACACCTTGTCGGCGGGCCTGCGCGTCAACGGCGGCGCCACGGTCGAGTTCAACTTCAACTGCTCGGCGACCCTGGGCGGCGCGCCGTTCGCGTTGACCGGCCTGGTGTTCGCCGATGCGGAAGCCAGCGGCGGCAGCGAATACGTGGCCGCGCGCCTGACCAGCGGCGGCACCCTGCGCGTGATCGACCAGATCTCGCAGTGCGGCAGCTCGAGCACGGTCAACGTGATCGCCGGCACCCCGCAGGAAGTGCGCTTCAACGGCCCGACCGCACCGCAGACCAGCTGCGAAGGCAACGCCACCGCCAGTCTGCGCGCCGGCCCCTCGCTGGTCGGTTTCGTCGACGGCGCCACCGGCGCGCGCGTGATCGCGCGCGGCGGCGGCGTGTCCGCGGTCGCGGTGGGCGCGGTGCTGGAACTGGAATTCTCCGAGGCGATCCCGACCAGCTACGGCATCGCCGCGCATGTGCTCAACTCCGCCTGGACCGGCGGCGTAGCGGCCAACGGCGTCAACTTCAACAACCCGGCCAACCTGGCGACCCTGGTCTACAACGCGCGCCTGGGCGCGACCGTGCAGCCCGACTCCGACGCCACCGGCGCGGTCGGCGGCAGCGACGTCGACGCCCTGCCCAAGACCAACGGCCCGCTCGGTGCCGGCTATGCCAACGTGGCCGCGCCCAGCGCGCTGCCGGGCGGCAACTACACCATCGCCAACGTCGCCTGCGTCGGTCCGGCGCGGTTACGCGGCTGGATCGACTTCAACGGCAACGGCGTGTTCGACGCCAGCGAAGCCTCCAACGCCGGGACCTGCCCCTCCGGCAGCAACACCGTCTCGCTGACCTGGACCCTGCCCACCGGCACCGGCTACGTCGCCCAGAGCACCAGCTACCTGCGCCTGCGCCTGGCGCCGACCCTGGCCGCGGTCGCCGACCCGACCGGCGTGTCGACCGACGGCGAAGTCGAGGACTACCGCCTGGTGCTGCCGGCGCTGACTCCGACCCTGCGCATCAGCAAGATCAGCCAAACCCAGACCGGCACCTTCAACTTCACCGCGACCAATCTGAGCAGCGCCGCGTTCTCCGTCACCACCACCGCGTCGGCGACGCCGGCCACCTCGGCCTCAGCCAACGTGAGCGCGCCTGCGACCGCGGTGACGATCACCGAGACCGTGCCCGCCGGTTGGGTGCCGGCCAGTGCCAGCTGCAGCGACGCCAATGCCGCGATCACCGGTAACCCGGCCAGCTTCGGCACGCTCGCAGGCGCGGTGCTGACCGTGCCGAGCAGTGCGCTGCGCGCGCGTGCCGACATCAACTGCACCTACAACAACCGCCTGGTCACCGCCGACCTGACGATCACCAAGTCCGAGATCGGCGGCGCCACCGCTTTCACTCCGGGCGCGACCAGCACCTACACCCTGCAGGCCTGCAACACCGCCGGTCCCGACGCCGCCACCGGCGCGACCGTCAACGATCCGCTGCCCAACGGCGTGACCCTGACCGGCCCCTGGAGCTGCAACGGCAGCGGCGGCGGCATTTGTCCGGCTAGCGGCGGTGCGGCCAACGGCACCTCGGTCGCGGTCGCCGGCATCGACCTGCCCGTCGGCGCCTGCGTCAACGTCAGTGTGCCGGTGCGCTTCAGCGCCGACCCCGGCAACTACTGATACGGCCGCCGATACCGCGTCGCGCGCTATCGGCTCGGGCAACGCGGCGGCGACGATGGCTCGTCGCCGTATGCGATGGAGATGACGCGCTCCTGCGCGTCGCGCCTCCCAGGCTGCCGACGCAGCGGTCGTCCCGCTGGCACCCGCGGGGCGCAGCCTGACCCGATGGCCCCTGCAGGCCGCTACTGCAGGTCTCGATGCCGGTCCGCTTCTCTCCCATTGGCCGACCGCTGAACCGGGGCCACGGCGCCGATCCACCGCGATGGATCACCCTCCCGCGCCAGTAATGTGTAAATTGCGTGGCATCAGTAAGCCAAAAGGCGCGACCGGGGATGGCCGCGCCGAGGCGGGCGTGACGTGATCCCTTGCAGCGCGACCGCGCTGCGAGGCCCGCAATGGCCGCACTGGAACAGGCTCGCTGCCCGCGCAGGCAGCGGACGTCAGGGAGGAAGGGAATGCTGGATCACGCATCGCGCCGTCTCGGCGCCCTGGGATTGGCCGCGGTCGCGGCCGTTTTCGCACCGGACGCCGCAGCGCAGGTGCAGCGCACTTTCGTCAATCTGGGTTTCGAACAGCCGGCACTGACCGGCAACAGCTGCTACCTGATCGTCTCTTCCAGCGTGGTGCCGGGCTGGAACACCGACCACCCCTCCAATCTCGTCAGCGGCAGTTGCAGCCTCGCCGGCCAACCCGGCGGCAGCGCGATCACCGGCCCGATCGAGATCTGGCGCGGCCCCAACTTCAGCGGCGTACCGCCCCGCGCCGGCAACCAACACGCCGAACTCAACGCCTACGTCGCCTCGCGCCTGTCGCAGACCATCTGCCTGACCAACGGCGAACGCGTGGACTGGAAACTCAGCCACCGCGGCCGCAACAGCACGACCGTGCCCGATGTCATGAACTTCACTGTCGACAGCACGGCCAACACGGTCGCGGTGCTGTCGAGCACGACGCTGGCCGGCGCCCCTCCGGTCTGCGTGGACGGCGGCAGCATCAACAACATCGGTTGCACGGTCGGCGCGGGCGGCAACGGCTGGGCCGACTACTCGGGCAGCTTCAACTGGAACGGCACCAGCGGTAACCATGACCTGGGTTTCCAGGCGGTAGGCGGCAGCGGTTCGGGCAACTTCCTCGACGATATCCAGATCACCCTGCGCCCCTATCTGGAGTTCGATCCGATCACCTACACCACCCGCGAAGGCCAGGCCGTGCCCTCGGTGCCGACGATCCGCATCACCGGCACCGTGCCGGCCGGCGGCATCACCGTGCTGGTCAACGTCACCGGCGGCAGCGCGACCGCCGGCAGCGACTACAGCACCGGCGCTAACGTCAACGTCCTGATTCCCGCCGGCACCTACGACGACAACCGTTTCCCGATTCCGCTCACCGTCCTCGACGACAGCACGATCGAGGACAACGAAACCGTGCTGGTGCAGGTACTGCCCGACGCGGCCGCCTACACGCTGGCCTCGACCACCACCTGCGGCAGCGCGACGGTGCAGAACACCGCCACGCTCACCATCCTCGACAACGACGTCGACCTGCTGACCACCAAGACCGTCAGCGGCAATGCCACGCCGCCCGCCGGCGGCACCACTCAGTTCACCGTCACCTACCGCAACAACACCGCCAAGCCGACGTTCGGCGATCTCACGGCGCACGACGCGGTCGCGACGGTCTCCGACGCGGTGCCCGCCGGTTTGACGTTCGCCTCCTGGACCTGCGCGGGCGGCAATGGCGGCGTGTGTCCGGCGGCCAGCGGCAGCGGCGCGATCTCCGGCAGCGCGAGCTTGCCGGCCGGCACCGGCGGCGCCGCCGGCGGCTTCGTCACCTACACCGTCAACGCCACGCTGGGCGCGACCCAATGCACCGCGGTCAGCAACAACGCGAGCATCGCGACCAATGCGCCGCTGGCCGAAGGCACCGCGGTGCAGGCCGGATACGTTACGCCCGCACCCGGCGGCAACGCCAACAACACCGCCAGCGCCGCGGTCGATCCGATGTGCGCCGACCTGACCATCAGCAAGAGCGAAACCGGCAACGCGACCACCTACACGCCGGGCGCGACCACGACCTACACCTTGCAGGCCTGCAACCCGACCGGTCCCGACGGCGCCACCGGCGCGACCATCAACGACGCGCTGCCCAACGGCGTGACCCTGACCGCGCCCTGGACCTGCAGCGGCACCGGCGGCGGCGGCTGCCCCGCCAGCGGCGGCGCGATCGGCGGCAATACGGTCGCCATCTCGGGCGTCGATCTGCCGGTCGGCGCCTGCGTCAACGTGCTGGTGCCGGTGATCTTCGATCCGAATGCGGCGGCCTACTGACGCTGGCCGGGAGCGCGTATCGAGCTGTAACAAGATGTTACGTACCGTCTTGGCGCGACCGGCGCCTTCGCCGACTGCTGACAGAAACTGACTTCCGGCAGGTTGGCACATGCGGCGGGCTGCGGTCACACTAGCCGCTGTTTCGCGTCTAGTGTCCGCATATGAATGCATCGGCTGATCTGTTAAAGGAACTACGCATAGACCGGAGCGCGCCTCCGCCGTCTTCGGGACCGGGGCGCGGGCTGTGGATCGCGCTGGGCGCGATCGGCCTGATCGCGGTGCTCGGCGTCGCCGGCTGGGCGGTGTTCGGCCGCAGCGCCGCGCCTGAAGTCAAAACCGCAACCGCGGTCGCCATCGGCGGCGGCGGCAGCGCCTCGGTGCTCGACGCCACCGGCTACGTGGTCGCGCGGCGCATGGCCACGGTCTCGGCCAAGATCACCGGCAAGGTGCGCGAGGTGATGATCGAGGAAGGTCAGCGCGTCGAAGCCGGCCAGATCATGGCCACGCTCGACCCGATCGACGCCGATGCCGAACGCTCGCTGGCCGACGCCCAGCTCGGCGCCGCGCAGAGCGATGCCGTGCGCGTGCAGGCGCAGCTCAAGGAAGCCGAGCTCAACGCCAACCGCCTGAACACGCTGGTAAAACAGCAGCTGGTGTCGCGCTCGCAGTACGACCAGGCCGTGGCCCAACGCGATTCGCTGCGCGCGCAGCTGCTGACCGCACAACGCAACGCCAAGGTCGCCGGCGGCCGCCTGCGCATCGCCGACCTGGGCGTGGACAACACCATCGTGCGCGCGCCGTTCGCCGGCGTGGTCACGGCCAAGGCCGCGCAGCCGGGCGAAATCGTCTCGCCCTTGTCGGCCGGCGGCGGCTTCACCCGCACCGGCATCGGCACCATCGTCGACATGGATTCGCTCGAGGTCGAAGTCGACGTCGGCGAAGCCTTCATCGGCCGGGTGCAGCCGAAGATGCCGGTCGAAGCCACGCTCAACGCCTATCAGGACTGGAAGATCCCGGCCGAAGTGATCGCGATCATTCCGGCCGCCGATCGCGGCAAGGCCACGGTCAAGGTGCGCATCGCGCTCAAGACCAAGGACCCACGCATCGTGCCCGACATGGGCGTGCGGGTGAGCTTCCTGGAAGCGGCCAAGCCGGTCGCGGCCGATCAGCCCAAGCCCGGCGTGCTGGTGCCGACCGCGGCGATCGTGCAACGCGGCGGCGGCGATGTGGCGTTCGTGGTCGAGGCCGACAAGGTCCGGCAGCGTGCGCTCAAGCTCGGCCGCAGCCTCGGCGACGACCGCGAAGTGATCCAGGGCGTGTCCGGCGGCGAAACCGTCGTGCTGTCCCCGCCGGAAACGCTGGAAGACGGCGCGCGCGTGCGCGTGGCCGCGGCGGCGAGCGACGGCTCCGCCAGTGACGATTCCGCCCCTAGCAACGAATAACCCCTAAGCCGTTCCCTTATTTACGCGCGAGGAAGTCCAAGATGGATACGCTGGTTTCGATCCGCAACCTCAAGAAGACCTATCAGCGCGGCCCCGAAAAGGTCGAAGTGCTGCATGGCATCAACCTCGACATCCCCAAGGGCGACTTCGTCGCGCTGATGGGTCCGTCGGGCTCGGGCAAGACCACCCTGCTCAACCTGATCGGCGGCCTGGACAATCCCAGCGACGGCGAGATCGAGATCGAGAACCAGCGCATCGATCGCATGAGCGCGGGGCAGCTGTCGCAATGGCGCAGCAACCACGTCGGCTTCGTGTTCCAGTTCTACAACCTGATGCCGACCCTGACCGCGCAGAAGAACGTCGAGCTGCCGCTGCTGCTGACCAAGCTCAACGCCTCCCAGCGCAAGCGCAATGCCGAGATCGCCCTGCAACTGGTCGGCCTGGCCGAGCGCGGCAAGCATCGCCCGAACGAACTGTCCGGCGGCCAGCAGCAGCGCGTGGCGATCGCGCGCGCGATCGTGTCCGATCCGACCCTGCTGATCTGCGACGAGCCCACCGGCGATCTCGACCGCCAGTCGGCCGAGGAGATCCTGGCCCTGCTGCAGACGCTCAACCGCGACCACGGCAAGACCATCGTCATGGTCACCCACGATCCCAAGGCCGCCGACCATGCGCGCCGCACGATCCATCTCGACAAGGGCACGCTCGCGGCCAACGGCGGCGCGCATTGAGATCCGGACGCCCTCTCCGTCCGGAGAGGGACGCAGGCGACAGCCGGCGCATAGGCGCGGCTCGAACCTCATCCGGATCCTCATCCGCCCCTTGAGCCACTTCTCCCGCGCGGAGAAGGAAACACCTAAAGGAAAGCAGACATGAAATACCTGCACCTGATCTGGGCCGCATTGTTCCGAAGCAAGACCCGCACCCTGCTGACCTTGTTGTCGGTGGTGACCGCATTCCTGCTGTTCGGCACGCTCGACTCGGTCCGCGTCGCGTTCAACTCCGGCGGCAGCGTCGCCGGCGCCGACCGCCTGGTCGTGGCCTCGCGCCTGTCGATCACCCAGATGCTGCCCTACAACCTGCTCAGCCAGATCGAATCCCAGCCGGGCGTGAAGAAGGTCGCCTACGCGGCCTGGTTCGGCGGCATCTACCGGGACCCGAAGAATTTCTTTCCGAACTTCTCCGTGAGCCCGAACTATTTCGAGCTGTATCCGGAATACGCCTTGCCCGCCGATCAGCTCAAGGCCTGGCAAGCCGACCGCCAGGGCGCGGTGGTGGGCGCCTCGCTGGCCAAGCGCCATGGCTGGAAGATCGGCGACACCATCCCCTTGCAGGCCACGATCTTCCCGACCAAGGGCAGCAACGACTGGCCGCTGAAGATACGCGCGATCTTCGAGATCAAGGATGCCAAGCGCAAAGGCGAAGAGAACCAGCTGTGGTTCCACTGGAAGTACTTCGACGAGTCCAACGACTACGTCAAGAGCCGGGTCGGCTGGTACATGGTCAAGCTGGACGACGTGAACCAGGCCACGCGCGTGGCCAAGGGCATCGACGCGCTGTCGGAGAACTCCGACCACGAGACCAAGACCCAGACCGAACAGGCCTTCAACCAGTCCTTCGCCAAGCAGTTCGCCGACATCGGCCTGATCGTCAGCGCGATCATGGGCGCGGTGTTCTTCACCCTGTTGCTGCTGACCGGCAACACCATGGCCCAGGCGGTGCGCGAGCGCATACCGGAACTGGCGGTGCTCAAGACCATCGGCTTCAGCGACCGCAGCGTGCTGGCCCTGGTCCTGGCCGAGTCGACCTTGCTGATCGTGATAGGCGGGGTGATCGGCCTGGGCCTGGCGGCGCTGCTGATGCCTTTCATCAGCTCCGTCAGCGGCGGCGCCATCCAGCTGCCGACCGTACTGCCGCAGACCTGGATCATGGGCTTGGTCCTGATGATCGCGATCGGCGTGGCTGTCGGACTCCTGCCCGCGCTGCGCGGCATGAGATTGAAGATCGTCGATGCGCTGGCCGGCCGATAAGGAGAGATCGCGATGAAGAGAGTTCTAGTCAATATCGGGATCGCGCTGCTGCTGGCGGTCGGACTGGTCGGGTGGATATTCCTGCCGTGGTACGGCGTATTGGGCGTGGTCGCGGCGTTGCTGCTGTGGCTGTTCCTGACCAAGCGCGGGCAGCAGACCCTGGCAGTGGCCGGCGTCGGCATCTCCAGCCTGCCGCAGCGCTGGGGCGCGTCCTCGGTGATCGTGATCGGCATCGCCGGCGTGGTCGGCGTGCTGGTGGCGATGCTGGCGATGGGCGAAGGCTTCCAGAACACGCTCAAGCAGACCGGCAGCGACGACACTGCGATCATCCTGCGCGGCGGCTCGCAGGCCGAGACCAACTCGGTCATCACCCGCGACCAGGTGCCGCTGATCTCGTCCCTGGCCGGCATCGCCAAGGACGGCAACGTCCGCGCCCAGGTCTCGCCGGAACTGTCGCAGGTGATCAACCTGCCCACCGTCAGCGACGGCAGCGACGCCAACGCGCAGTTGCGCGGCGTCGGTGCCGAAGCCTGGTCGCTGCGGCCCAACGTCAAGATCGTGAAGGGCCGCAAGTTCGGCGAAGGCCTGCGCGAACTGATCGCCGGCCAGGGCGCGGCCAAGCAGTTCCGCGGCCTGGAAATCGGCAAGCAGATCGAACTGGCCAACCAGAACTGGACCGTGGTCGGCATCTTCGCCGCCGGCGATTCGCACGACTCCGAACTGTGGGCCGACGGCGAAGTGCTGGCCTCGACCTACCAGCGCACTTCGTTCCAGTCGGTGACGGTGAAGCTGGCCGGCAAGGACGGCTTCAAGCAGCTCAAGGGCGCGCTGGCGGCCGACCCGCGCCTGAAGCTGGACGTGCAGACCACCCACGACTACTACGCCAAGCAGTCCGAGGTGCTTACCAAGGTCATCAAGGTCCTGGGCATCTTCATCGGCACCATCATGGCGATCGGCGCAGTGTTCGGCGCGCTCAACACCATGTACGCCGCAGTGTCCGGCCGCGCGCGCGAGATCGCGACCCTGCGCGCGCTCGGCTTCCGCGGCGTGCCGGTGGTGATCGCGGTGATGCTGGAAACCATGCTGCTGGCGTTGCTGGGCGGCCTGCTCGGCGCGGGGCTGGCCTGGCTGATCTTCAACGGCTACCAGGTGTCGACGCTGGGCAGCAACTTCAGCCAGGTGGTGTTCCAGTTCAAGGTCTCGCCGGAGCTGCTGTGGAGCGGCCTGAAGTGGGCGCTGGGCATCGGCCTGGTCGGCGGCCTGTTCCCGGCGCTGCGCGCGGCACGCCTACCGGTGACCACAGCCTTGCGCGCGGCCTGAGCCAAGGCCATCGCAACAAGACGACGAGGCGCCGTTCGCGGCGCCTCGTTCGTTTGCGGAACATCAACGCCATGCCTTGGGGTAGGAGCGGCGTAAGCCGCGACCGCGAATCCGCAGCCGCCGCGAAACCGGCGTCGCGTGTCGGAACTCCGGGTCGCGGCTTACGCCGCTCCTACCCCAGGGCAGCGGCTCATGCGGCCGCCAGTGCCGCCTGCCGCCGTGAGCGCCACAGCCCTTCGCCGGCGAAGACCAGCAAGCCGATCCAGATGAACACGAAGCCGATCAGGCGCGAGCGGTCGAAGGGTTCGTGCAGCACCAGCACGCCGATCAGGAACTGCAGGGTCGGCGCGATGTACTGCATCAGCCCGACCACCGACAACGGCACCCGCCGCACCGCGTAGGCGAAGCCGATCAGCGGCAATGCGGTCAGCGCGCCGGCGAGGATCAGCATCAGATCCAGGCCCAGGCCCCAGCCGCCGAGGAAGCCGCCCAGGCCGTGGCTCTCGCTCCACAGCAGCACGCCCAGCGCGGGCAGGAACAGGTAGACGCTTTCGATGCCCAGGCCGGTCACCGCTTCCACCGCGACCAGTTTGCGGATCAACCCGTAGGCGGCGAACGACAGCGCCAAACCTATAGCGATCCACGGCGCCTGCCCGTACTGCCAGGTCAGCCAGCCCACGCCGGCCGCGGCCATCGCCACCGACAGCCACTGCACCCGGTTCATGCGCTCGTGCAGCAGGGCCACGCCCAAGACCACGTTGACCAGCGGATTGATGAAGTAGCCCAGGCTGGTCTCGATCACGTGGCCGGCGTTGACCGCCCAGATGTACAGGCCCCAATTGAATGCGATCAGCACGCCGCTGAGCGCCAGCATCGCCGCCTTGCGCGGCTGCGCGAGCACGCCGCGCAACCACTCGCCGCCCTGCTTCCACGACAGCCAGGCCGCGACCATGGCCGCGCTCCAGACGATGCGGTGGCCGACGATCTGCAGCGACGGCACCGCCTTGAGCAGATGCCAGTACAGCGGCATCAGGCCCCACAGCACGAACGAGGCGGCGGCGATCCACAGACCGCGCCGCCCTTCCGCCTGCGCCGGGGTCATGCCGGCGGCTCGTTCGGGGCCGGCACCACCGGCGCACGCGCGGCGCGCGCCTTGGCCAGGGTGATGATGACCACGCCGACCAGGATCACCGCCATCGCGCCCAGGTCGTGCGAGCTGAAGCGCTCGCCCGCGAGCAGGGCGCCGAACAGCACCGCGATCGGCGGGTTGACGTAGGCGTAGCTGGTCGCCAGCGCCGGACGCACATGATGCAGCAGCCAGATGTAGGCGGTGAAGCCGAAGATCGAGCCGGCCACGACCAGGTACAGCAGCGCGCCGGTGGCGCTGGCGCTGGGCAGCGCGCTCATGCGCTCGCCGGTGATCGCGGCCGCGCCCAGCATCCACACGCTGCCGGTCAGCATCTGCGCGCTGGCGGCCATGAACGGCGACGGCAGGTCCTGGTCGCGGCTCCAGATCGAGCCCCAGGCCCAGGCGATCGGCGCGATGATCAGGCAGACCAGTCCCAGCGTGGAGCCCGACAAGGCGCTGCCGGCGTTGAGCCAGATCACCCCGAGGAAGCCGATCACCAGCCCGACCCATTCGATCTTCGACGGATGGCGGCCGCGCAGCATCGCGAACACGCCGGCGAACAGCGGCATCGACGCGACCGCGATCGCGGCCAGGCCGGAACCGACTTCGGTCTCGGCCAGGTTCACCAGGCCGTTGGACAGCAGCACCATCCAGATCGACAGCAGCCACAGCGTGCGCCATTGCTTGCGGGTCGGCGGCGCGGTGCCGCGCCAGCGCAGCACGGCGTACATCAGCGCGCCGGCGACGAACATGCGCAGCGCGCCCAGGATGAAGGGCGGATAGCTCTCCAGGGCGAAACGGATGGCGAGGTAGGTCGAGCCCCACAGGATGTAGACCGATGCCAGGGCGAACGCGACCGCGATCGCGCCGGGGGCCAGTCTTGCTGCGGTGGGTGAGGCGGCGCTCATGCGGTTGTGGTTCCGAGGGGAGGAAGGGGGGAGGAGCGGATCGGTGTCGGTTGGATCGGTGTCATTTGGATCGGTGTCAGCGGGATCGGTGCACGCAGACCGCGGTGCGGCAGCTGCCGACGTTGCGGCGCATGGGGTCGTGGAAGGTGTCGACCACGACGAAACCGGCCTTGCGCATCATGCCAGCCGAACCCGCGTTCTCTTCGTGTCGTTCGGCATAGCACTCGCGCAGGCCGCGCGCGCGCAACTGCGCGACCGCCTCGCGCAGCAAGTGCGCACCGAGACCGGCGCCGCGATGCTCGCGATGCACGACCACCTCGCCGATGTGGCCGTGGCGCGCGCGCTCGCGGCCGGCGCTCTGGTAGCAGGCGAAGTCGTCGCTGACGGCGTAGGTCGCCACCGCGACCGGCACGTCGTCCAGGCTGGCCAATACCGCGTCCACGCCGTCGCCGATCGCGCGCAGGTGTGCGGACAGCGCAGGCTCGGCGAGGTAGTTCCACGGGCTGGGACCGTGCTCGCGGATCAGGGCGTGGATGGCGGCGATATCCGCGCGCGAGGCGACGCGCACCCCGTAACGCTCGACGCCGGCGCGGACTGGGGGAGCGGTGGGGGCGAGGCGCTGCATGCGGCTCTTCGGGTGGTTCGACCCATTCAGACTATCCGCGAGGGCCGACAGGCGATTGAAAATTTGCCCGCTTGAACGCAAAATTTTTGCATGGCCCGCCCTCCCCTCGCCCTCGACGAACTCGACCACAAATTGCTGGGGCTGCTGCAGCGCGACGCCTCGGCCACCCTGACCGCGCTCGGCGACGCGATCGGACTGTCGCCCAGCGCGGTCCAGCGCCGCCTCACCGGCTACCGCAAGCACGGCCTGCTCCGCCAAGTCGCGCTGCTCGATCCGATCGCCCTGGGCAGCACGCTGGCCGCGGTGTGGGTGACGATGGAGCGCGAATCGGCGAGCCGCCACGCCGCGTTCTACGCGCGCATGCGCGCCGCGCCGGAAGTGCAGCAGTGCTACGTGCTGGCCGGGCAATGGGACTATCTGGTGATCCTGGCCACCACCGGCGTCGCCCATTTCCGCCAGGTCGCGGAGCGCTTGTTCCTGGACGAAGGCAACATCAAGCGCTACGAAACCCATCTGGTGTTCGACGTGGTCAAACTCGGGCTGGAGCTGCCGACGCGCGATGCGCCGAAGGCGACACGCAAGCGGCGCTGAGGACGGCGGAGCTGAGCCAGCGCCAATCGCGCCGGCGAGCGAGTGTCGCGATCGCGGCTTACGCCGCTCCCACAGGAAGCACGGCTTTCGCGGCTCGCGCCGCTCCTACAAGCAGGCGCGGCTTTCGCGGCTCGCGCCGCTCCTACAAGCAGGCGCGGCTTTCGCGGCTCACGCCGCTTCCGCGGAAGGCGCGGCTTTGGGGTAGGAGCGGCGTGAGCCGCGACCGCACCCTCAGCGCGCCAGCGCGAGTACGACCATACCGCGTTCGCGAAACAAGCCGCGCGCTTCCTGTGGGAGCAGCGTAAGCCGCGATCGCTTTACCCGTCATGCCGCAATGCCGCGGCACCGACGTTCGCAGGACGCGATGCGCCTGCGGCTCACCCCACCCTACATCTCAAGCCGCCCGCTCGCGCTGCAGCAACTTCTCCTTCAGCGGCAGCCCCCAGCGATACCCACCCAGCGAACCGTCGCCGCGCACCACACGATGACAGGGCACGACCACCGCGACCCGGTTGCCGGCGCAGGCGCGCGCGACCGCGCGTGCGCTGCCCGGCGCGCCGATCTGCTCGGCGACCTGGGCATAGCTGCGGGTCTGCCCGGCCGGAATCTTCATCAGCGCGTCCCAGACTTTTTTCTGGAACGCGGTACCCAACAGGTCCACCGGCACCGCATGGGCCTGGCCGCCGAGGGTATCGGCGACCGCGCGCAGGCGCGGCGCCAGGAATTCGTCGCGGCCGGCGTCGACGCGTTCCAGCTGCGCCTGCGGAAACTCGGCGCGCAGCTTGGCCTCCAGCGCCACCGCGTCGTCGCCCAGTTCGACCATGCACACGCCGCGTCCGGTGGTCGCGACCAGGGCGGTACCCAGCGCGGTGCGCGCCAGGCTCCAGCGGATCTGCTCGCCGGCGCCGCCGGCGCGGTAACGTGCCGGGGTCATCCCCAGGCGCGCCGCGCCGCCCTCGTACACGCGCGAGGGCGAACCGTAGCCGGCGTCGTAGAGCGCTGCGCTGACGTCGCTGCCTTCGCGCAGCGCCGACTTCAGCGTGCCCAGCTTGCGTTGCGCCAGGTACTCGGCCGGGCTGATCCCGAAGCGCGCGGTGAAGCGGCGCTGCAGGTGCGAGGCGCTGATGCCGACCGCCGCGGCCAGATCGGCCAGGGTCGGCTCGCCGGCATCGAGCAGGGCGCGGGCGTGATCCAGTTTGTCGACTGGTGTGAGATCGCGGATCGGGGTCATGGCGTTCATGGCCTCAGGGTACGGCCGCCTGCGCAGGCGCGATATCCGATTCTTGCACCCCAGCCCTGGCCCGCGTCAGCACCCGCTCAGGCCGGGCCGGGACGTCGCTGCGGTGGCCAAAAACGACGAAGGCGCGCCCCGAAGGAACGCGCCCTGTCGATACATCGTGCAGCAGAGGCTCAGTCGGCCCAATGCCCCGGCTTGCTCGCGGTCGGCAGCACCTGCGCCGACAGCTGGCGGTCGTCGTTGAGCAGGCGCACCGCGTCGGCCAGGATGGAGGCCGATTCGCGCAACAGCGGGTCCGGACGCTTTTCGGCGGCCTTCTCGCGCGCGACTTCCTGAGCCAGGTTGCGCTCGCTGGACTGCAGGCCGTCGTCGCCGTTGTCGTCAGCCAGCGGATCCAGGTCCAGGCCCATGGTCTTGCGCTCGGCCTGGCGCTGCTTGCGCTTGCTGTCGTCGCGGTCGCGCTCGGCGCGGCGCTCGGCCTCGTTGAGCGTGATCGACTTCTTGGCACGCTCCTCGCGGAACTCGGTCACGTCCTGCGACCACCACTGGAATTCCTTGTCGCCGGCGACGCGGCTGTCGTGCAACGCCGACAGCTTGGGCAGCAGCGGCGCGAAGTTGCCGTAGCGCACGTGCGGCACCGCGGCGATCTTGGTCCACGGCAGCGCGTTGTCGTAGGTGCTCTCGCCGTATTCGCTGGCGTCGACCGAGGCCGGGAACGACAGGTCCGGCACCACGCCCTTGTTCTGGGTCGAGCCGCCGCTGACGCGGAAGAACTGGGCGATGGTCAGCTTGACCTGGCCGAAGCGCGGGCCTTCGTTGGCCGGCCAGCGGTCGAGGTCGAGCATGTTCTGCACGGTGCCCTTGCCGAAGGTGGTCTCGCCGATGACCAGGCCGCGGCCGTAGTCCTGGATCGCGCCGGCGAAGATTTCCGAGGCCGAGGCCGAACCGCGGTTGATCAGCACCGCCAGCGGACCTTCCCAGGCGATGCCGGAATCGTCGTCGCCGTTGACCTCGATACGGCCGCCGGACTGGCGCACCTGCACCACCGGGCCGCGGTCGATGAACAGGCCGGTGAGCTCGATGGCTTCGTCCAGCGAACCGCCGCCGTTGTAGCGCAGGTCCAGGACCACGCCGTCGATCTTGTCGGCGCGCAGCTTGGTCAGCAGCTTGCTGACGTCGCGGGTGGCCGAGGCGTAATCGGTGCTGTTCTTGCGGCGGCCTTCGAAGTCCTGATAGAAGCCCGGCAGCTTGATCACGCCGATGCGCTTGGCCGGGGCGTCGCCGGTGGCCGGGATGGTGATGATTTCGGACTTGGCGGCCTGGTCTTCCAGGCGCACCTTGTCGCGCACCAGCACCAGGCGGTTGGGCTTGCTGTCCAGGCCGGCTTCGGCCGGAATCACGTCCAGGCGCACCTTGGTGCCCTTGGCGCCGCGGATCTTGGCGACCACGTCGTCGATGCGCCAGCCGATCACGTCTTCCATCGCGCCGCTGTCGCCCTGGCCGACCGCGACCACGCGGTCGCCGACCTTGATCTTGCCGGAGTTGCCGGCCGGACCGCCGGGCACGATCTCGCGGATCGCGACCACGTCGTCCTGCTTCTGCAGCACCGCGCCGATGCCTTCCAGCGACAGCGACATGGTCATGTTGAAGTTGTCGGCCGACTTGGGCGTGAAGTAGTCGGTGTGCGGATCGATCGCGTTGGCGTAGCTGTTGACGAAGGTCTGGAACACGTCTTCGCTCTTGAGCTCGGAGAAGCCCTTGGCGAGATTCTGGTAACGCTTGTCCAGGGTCTTGCGGATGTCTTCGGGCTTCTTGCCGGCCAGCTTCAGGCGCAGCCAGTCGTTGCGCACCGACTGCTTCCACAGCGCGTCGAGCGCGGCGGTGTCGGCGGGCCACGGCGCTTTCTCGCGGTCGTATTCGAAGCGGTCGTTGCCTTCGAAGCTGAAGATGTCCTGCTTGAGCAGCGCGCGCGCGTAGTTCACCCGCTCGTCGACGCGTTGCTTGAAGGTGGCGAAGATCGCGTAGGCCGGGCTCAGGTCGCCGCCGCGGATGGCGTCGTCGAGCTTGGTCTTGTAGGCATCGAACTTGGCGATGTCCTGGGCGGTGAAGTACTGCTTGCCCGCGTCCAGCGATTCGAGATAACGCTTGTGCATGTCGGCCGACAGGGTGTCGTCGAGCGCGCGCGGCCGGTAGGCGTAGCGACTGTCGGACAGCACGCCGTACACGAGCTTGGCGGCGGTGGCCTGGTCGGCGGTCGGCGCGTTGGCCAACGCGTTCGGGGCGCCGCCGGCATCGGCACGCGCGAGCAGCGCGAGCGGGGCGGTCAGCAGGAAAGCGAGCAGAGTGGTCTTGGCGGTCATCGCGGGGGTCTTCATGGCCGAGCTTGGCCTAGGCGTCGAGGATGTAGCGGGATTGGACAAGCCCACAGTGCCGAAAGTTGCCGTGCCTGTCACGCGCGGCAGTAAGGGTTTCGGGCATCCGGGGGCGAATGGCGTTCAGGTTCGCGACGACGGGGGTTAGCAGGGCGTTAGCCGGGCGTTACGCTGGCACGCCGGGCCAGCCGTCGGCAGCTCGATCGGCCGCGGCCCGACGGCGGGCATTCGGCCATCGTCGAGCCCGGCCGCGGCGCGCGACCGTTCGAAAGGGGCCGGTTGGCGCACATGCGCAGCGCCCTCGCGAGGCGCGGCGCACTCAGGCGGCGGCGAAGCCGGCTTCGATCGCCTGGCGGTCGGCATGGTAGGACGAGCGCACCAGCGGGCCCGAGGCGACATGGGTGAAGCCCAGCGCCATGCCGTAGAGCTCGAGTTCCTTGAACTCGTCCGGGGTCCAGTAGCGCAGCACCGGGTGGTGGTGCGGGGTCGGCTGCAGGTACTGGCCGATGGTGATCATGTCGACGTCGTGCGCGCGCAGGTCGCGCAGCGTGGCCTGCACCTGCTCCATGGTCTCGCCCAGGCCGAGCATGATGCCGGATTTGGTCGCGACCTCCGGGTGCTGGGCCTTGAACTTCTGCAGCAGGGTCAGCGACCACTGATAGTCGGCGCCCGGGCGCACGTTGCTGTAGAGGTCCGGCACGGTCTCGACGTTATGGTTGAACACGTCCGGCGGGTTGGTGTTCAGGATCTCCAGCGCGCGCTCCATGCGGCCCTTGCCGCGGAAGTCGGGCGTGAGGATCTCGATCTTGGTGCGCGGGCTCTCGCTGCGGACCGCGGCGATGCAGTCGACGAAGTGCTGGGCGCCGCCGTCGCGCAGGTCGTCGCGATCGACGCTGGTGATGACCACGTACTTCAGGCCCATGTCGGCGACGGTGCGGGCCAGGTTGGCCGGCTCGCTCGCGTCCGGCGGCTTGGGCCGGCCGTGGGCGACGTCGCAGAACGAGCAGCGGCGCGTGCAGACCTCGCCCAGGATCATGAAGGTCGCGGTGCCGTGGCTGAAGCACTCGTGGATGTTCGGGCAGCTGGCCTCTTCGCAGACCGTGACCAGGCGGTTTTCGCGCAGCTTGGCCTTGAGTTGGGCGACCGAATTGCCCGAGGGGATACGCACGCGGATCCAGGACGGCTTGCGCAGCACCGGGGCGTCGACGAACTGCACCGGCGAGCGGTTGATCTTGTCGCCGCCGAGCTGCTTCGCACCGGGCGTCATGGTGGTCGACTGCAGCACCGCCGGCGCGTCGCTACCGCTGACTACCGTGAGCGGGATGGTCTTGGAGGCGGGATCGGTCATGGCGCTGCGTGGACTCTTGTCGTTTGGCTCCCTCTCCCGCTGGCGGGAGAGGGTTGGGCTGAGGGCGGGCACCGCGGGTTTCGCGGCGGCTGGCGGATTCGCGGGCCCTCATCCGCCCTTCGGGCACCTTCTCCCGCTTGCGGGAGAAGGAAAATCAAACACCCACTCCCGCTAGCGGGAGAAGGGGATCGAACACCCCTTCCCGAGGACAGGAGTGGGCAATCAGAAGCTCAACGGCTCGGCGGTTTCCACCGTCAGGCCGAACTGCCGGGCCAGGTGGTCGACCAGGACCGGCTTGACCGCGTCCAGCCCGGACGGGCCGCCCAAGTCTACCACCGAGGTCACCTGCAACCCCTGGTAACCACAGGGATTGATGCGCTGGTAGGGCGACAGGTCCATGGCGATATTGAAGGCCAGGCCGTGGAAGGTGCAGCCGCGGCGGACCCGGATGCCCAGGGCCATGACCTTGGCCCCGGCGACGTAGACGCCGGGCGCGCCGTCGCGGCGGCCGCCCTCGATGTTCCATTCGCCCAGGGTGTCGATCACCGCCTGCTCGATCCGGTCCACGTACTCGCGCACGCCGACCTTAAGCCGGCGCAGGTCCAGCAGCGGGTACAGCACGATCTGGCCGGGGCCGTGGTAGGTCACCTGGCCGCCGCGGTCGACGTGCAGCACCGGGATGTCGCCCGGCATCAGCACGTGCTCGTCCTTGCCGGCCTGGCCCAGGGTGAACACCGGGTCGTGCTCGACCAGCCACAGCTCGTCGGGGGTGTCGGCGTCGCGGGCGTCGGTGAAGGCCTGCATCGCACGCCAGACCGGCTCGTAGGGCTGGCGGCCGAGGTCGCGCAGTTGCGCGGCCGGCAGGCGGCCCGCGCCGCCCAGTACCGCCGCGACCGCGTCGATTACAGCGTCCACTTCACTTCCGGATGCTCGCGCAGGACCTGGTGGGCCAGGTCGTACTGCTCGCGGCTGACGGCGCGGAAGCTGATCCGCACCGACACGTACTTGCCGCTGGCCGAATGCTTCCACTGGATGGTTTCGGCCTCGACTTCGATGCCGGCGCCGATCAGCAGCTGCGGCAGCGCGCGCTCCAGCCCGGCCTCGGCCGAGCCCATGGCGCTGAGCTCGAACGTACCGGGGAACTGGAAGCCGTGATCGGGGTTGTCGGAGTTGATGTTCATGCGTCGATTATGGGTCCGCGGGAGCCCGAACCCAACCCGGCGTAGGATGCGCTCAGGCACCGGTTGCAGGAGTCACAGCAGATGAATACAGCGTCGCTCTGGTGGGGCTTGCTGTTCGGCTCGATCGGCCTGGGTTACTTCATCTACGGCAAGCGCCAGGGCGCCCCGGTGCCGCTGCTGTGCGGGCTCGGGCTGATGGTGTTCCCCTATTTCGTGTCCAACAACTGGGCGATGGTGCTGATCGGGGCCGGGCTGGCAGCGATTCCGTATTTTTTGCGGTTTTAGGGCGCGCCCGATCGCCACCATGCCAACCGTAGGATGTGGTGAGCGTAGCGAACCGCATCACCCTCCCCTCTCACGTCAGACTTCCCCCACCCTCGAACACGCCTTTTCCGGATACCGAAAGCGCATCGCAGCTACCACCCTGAGCTCACTCACTTCGAGCCAGGACGATGACCCGCTATCGCCGCCCGTTCGCGCCCGGCGCGACTTGGTTCTTCACCACCAACCTCGCCCTGCGTGGCGACAATCGACTGCTGATCGAACGCGTCGAACTGCTTCGCAGCGTGATTGCGGCGGTCAAGACGCGCCATCCCTTCCGGATCGAGGCGATGGTGGTGCTGCCCGATCATCTCCACGCCGTATGGACGCTGCCGCCGGACGACACCGGTATCGGCCTGCGCTGGGGCCTGATCAAAGCCGGATTCGCACGGCGGTTACCCCGGCTGGAACGACGATCGACGAGTCGCAGCGGGCGCGGGGAGCGCGGAATCTGGCAGCGACGCTTCTGGGACCATCTGATCCGCGATCAGGCCGATCTGAATGCACACTGCGACTACATCCACTACAACCCGGTGAAGCACGGTTTGGTGATGACGGCGAAGGATTGGCCGTATTCGAGTTTTCATCGTTACGTTCGTATCGGCGTCTATCCCATCGATTGGGGCGTGGCGCGGGATTTCGGGAGGCGGTCGTTTGGGGAGTGACGTGGGCGATGCGGTTCGCTGTGCTCACCACATCCTACGAGGGTGAGTCGGGAGGGACGTCGCCAGCGCGAGCGCGCGGTCGCGGCTCACGCCGCTCCTACAGGAATCGGCCAGGAATCGGCATCGGAACTCGCGCGCGCGGCGCCGCAACGGAAAAGGCCGGCTTGCGCCGGCCTTTCCTGATTCACGCTGCGGTGCGCGAGCCGTTTATTCCGACTCCCACCACATCCAGAACTCGTCCCACAGGCGCTTGAAGAAGCCGCCCTCTTCGATCGCGTTGAGCGCGACCAGCGGGCGCTGGGCGATGACCTTGCCGTCCAGCACGACCTTGACCGTGCCCACGGCCTGGCCCTTCTTGATCGGGGCGACCAGGGTCTTGCTGACGTCCATGCTCGGCTTGAGCTGGGCGTACTTGCCGCGCGGCACCGTGACCAGCAGCGGCTCGGCGACGCCGAGCTGGGCTTCGTCGGCCGTGCCCTTCCAGACCTTCTGCTTGGCGATGGCCTTGCCGGCGTCGTAGAGACGGTGGGTTTCGTAGAAGCGGAAGCCCCAGTTCAGCAGCGCCTGGCTGTCGACGGTGCGCTGATCGTCCGAGGTCGAGCCCATCACCACCGAGATCAGGCGCTGGTCGCCGCGCAGGGCCGAGCCCATCAGGCAGTAGCCGGCGCCGGAGTGGTGGCCGGTCTTGATGCCGTCGACCGAGGGGTCGCGCCACAGCAGCCGGTTGCGGTTGGACTGCAGGATCGGGCCGACCTTGAGTTCCTTGATCTTGTTGTACGAGTACGCGACCGGGAAGTCGTGGATCAGCGCACGCCCGAGCAGGGCCAGATCGCGCGCGGTCGAGTAGTGGTTTTCCTGCGACAGGCCGTGCGGGTTCATGAAGTGCGAGTTCTTCATGCCGATGCGCGCGGCGTACTGGTTCATCAGCGCGGCGAAGGCATCCTCGCTGCCGGCGACGTGCTCGGCCAGGGCGATCGCGGCGTCGTTGCCGGACTGCACCACCATGCCCTTTTCCATGTCGACCAGCGGCGCGGTCTTGTTGACCTCGAAGCCGGAGTAGCTGCCGTCGGTGGCCGCGCCGCCCTTGCGCCAGGCGTTCTCGGTCATCATCACCTGGTCGGTGTCCTTGACCTTGCCGCCCTTGAGCTCGGCGGCGATCACGTAGCTGGTCATGACCTTGGTGATGCTGGCCGGCTCGACCCGGGTGTCGATGTTCTCGCCGGCGAGCACGTTGCCGCTGGCGGCGTCCATCAGCACCCAGGCGCTGGCCTTGATCGCCGGCGGCGGCGGCACCGGCAGCGAATCGCTGGCCGGCGGCAGGGCCGCGGCGGGCCTCGGAACGGGCGACTGCGCGAAGACCAGGCCGGCGGTGGTCGTGACCAGGCAGGCGGCGGTCAGCGCGGCGAGCGCCGCAGCGCGGGGGGTGAAGCGGGCTTTCATCGTTCTACTACTCCGGGGAGCCGGTCTCGTGCCGGCCTGGGCTGGGAATTCTGCGCTGGAGCCGCCCGTCCGGGGCGTTCCAGATCGGCGGGGCCGGGCCTGCGCCCTCCCCGTCTGTTCGACGCGGCCGTCCCGGGCCGCGATCGACGGCGGGACGTCCTGCCCCGCGCAGCTCCGGACGCATCCGGAGCGAGATGTAGCTCCTGCGCGCTCAGTCGCGCACGCGCTGCGGTTGTCCGAACCCCAGACCGACGATGCGCGCGGCAAGTTCCGGCGCCGCGGCGGCCTGCAAGGGGCCCACGCGCAGGCGCCAGACCTTCTGGCCGTTGGCGTCGCCGTCGAGCAGACGGGCATCGTCGATGCCGGCGCTCTTGAGCATACCCAGAGCGCGGTCGGCGTTGCTGCGCGCGCTGAAGCTGGCGACCTGCAGGGTCACGTCGCCGTCGCGCGGCACGGCATTGCGTTCGATGGCGGCGGCGACCACGGTCGCGGCCTTGGCCGGAGTCGGCGGCGGCGGCGCCTTGGGCGGCGCCGGCAGCGCGGCGGCGGCGACCGCCTCGGCCTTCTGGCGTTTTTCCAGCGCGCGGCGTTCGGCGCGGCTGAGTTTGCGCGGCGGCGCCGACTCGATGCGCACGGCCTTGCCGGTGGCGACGCGGACCTGGCGCGACTTCATCCACAGCTCGAACTCGTCGGCGCTCATGGCCTTGCCGTTCTGCATCATGTCGAAGCGATAGTCGCCGCCCGGCGTCGCGGCCACGGCAGCGGCCGGCTTGGCGGCCCCGCTCGCGAGCGTGGCCGGCTTGCCGGTGGCGATGCGCGCGCCCGGCGGCAGTTCGCTCGCGGCGGCGCTGGCGACCGGCATCGCCGACACCAGCCGATCGATCGCGCTGGGCGGCGCTGCGGCCGGCGTGGCCGCAACGGCCGGCGGCGGGTTGTTGGCGGCGCGGGCGTAGGCCGGCGGCGGCGCATCGCCCGGATGCAGGGCGCGCACCTCGACCCGGCCGGTGCCGCGCTGGGTGATGCCCAGCTTGACCGCCGCCGCGTAGCTGAGATCGATCACGCGGCCGTCGTGGAACGGGCCGCGGTCGTTGACGCGCACGGTCACCGACTTGCCGTTGTCGAGGTTGGTGACGCGGGCGAAGCTCGGCAGCGGCAGCGATTTGTGCGCGGCGGTGAAGGCGTACATGTCGTACACCTCCAGGTTGGAAGTGCGGCGGCCGTGGAATTTCTGGCCGTAGTAGGACGCGGTGCCGGTCTCGACGTAGTCGTCGTGGTTGTCGAGCACACGGTAGGTCTTGCCCAACACGGTGTACGGCGAACGGTTGCCGAAACGCGAGCGCGGCTCGGCGATGATTTCGGGTTCGGGAATCGCGTCGACGTCGGGCACGTGGTCGGGCGTGCTGTCGCGCTGGCCCGGCGCGTACAGGCCGCCGGCGGTGTAGTTGCCGCGCTTGCCCACGTCTTCCTGGGCCGGCGCGTACGGCGACTTCTTGCGTCCTTGCGACGGCGGCAAATTGCTGCGGCCGACGCCGCCGCGGTCGGGCAAGGCGACCGACTGGGAAGCGGGTTTCCTGGGGGCGCTAGCGCAGGCCACCAGGGCCAGGGGCAGGATCGCGGCGATCAGCCGCTTCATGCCGGAGGCTGTCCGGTGCTGTTCGTGGCCAAGGGGTTCTCCCGTCCGGCGATCGCCTCGGACAACTGATACACCGCCATCGCGTAGTGAGCGGAGATGTTGTAGCGGGTGATCGCGTAGAAGTTGCGGAAGCCGAGCCAATACTCCGGCCCGGCGACGCCTTCCAGGTTCAGCAAGGTCGCCGTTTCGGTCGGCGCGACCGTGCCCAGCGGGCGATAGCCGCGCGCGGCCAGGTCGCTGAGCGGAATGATGGGATCCATGTTGTCGGGCTTGAAGTCCAACGCGGTGGCGTCGCGGTTGGCGCGCACCACGATCGGACCGCCGCGCACCCAGCCGCCCTTCTTGACGAAGTAGTTGGCGACCGAGGCGAACACGTCGTCGAGATCGGTGAACAGGTCTTTCTTGCCGTCGCCGTCGCCGTCGACCGCGTACTGGCGGTAGCTGGAGGGCATGAACTGGCCCCAGCCCATCGCGCCGGCGTAGCTGCCGGTCAGGGTGGCGATGTCGAGCCCGGTTTCCTTGCCCATCGCGAACAGCTGGCCGAGCTCGTCGCGGAAGAAGGCCTCGCGGCGGTTCTCGCGTTCGGCCTTGGCCGGGTCGCCGGTGCGCGGGTACGCGAACGCCAGGGTGTACAGCGCATCGATCACCGGGTAGCTGCCGGTATTGCCGCCGAAGCTGGTTTCGACGCCGATGATGGAGACGATGATTTCAGCCGGCACGCCGGTCTGCGCTTCGACCCGTGCGAGTTGCTCGCGGTGTTCGGCCAGGAAGGCGCGGCCGCCGTCGATGCGCTTTTGGGTGACGAAGATCGGGCGGTAGTCGCGCCAGGGCTTGGCCTCGGCCGGACGCGACATCGCCGCGACGATGCTGTCGCGGATCTGCGCCTTGGCCAGCACCGATTCGATGTAGGCCGGGTCGATCGAATACTTGGCGGCGGTATCGCGCACGAACGCGGCGCGGGCCTGCTCGATCGGCATCGGCACCACCGGCGGCGGCAGATGCGCCAGCGGATCGGGCTTGGCGGTCGACGTTGCAGCGATCGGCGGCGGCGGCTGGAGCTGGGCGGCAGTCGGGGGCGGCGCCTGGGTGGCGCAAGCCGCCAGAGCGAGAGTGAGCGCGCCAATCGCGGCGCGGCGTACGGTGTCGGGGCGTCGAATCATCGCCGCGAGGGTAGCACGCGAAAACAGGGGCCAAAACCGTGAATTCGTGAAGATCGCGGCCGATAGTCAGGTTTTGTTGCTTAATCGGCGCGGGAAGACGGGGGAGTTTTGGAGCGGCCCTCACCCCAACCCCTCTCCCGCGAGCGGGAGAGGGGCTATTGAGAGAGCCGCTGCTTCCGTCGGAGAGCGCCGATGCTTCCGTTGAGAGCACCGGTGCTTCCATCTGCAAGCGCCGATGCTTCCCCCTTCTCCCGCTTGCGGGAGAAGGGGCCCGAAGGGCGGATGAAGACCGCTTTACCCTTACCGCCCCCCGTGCACCGGCCGATGCGCGCGCACCGCCATCACCACGCCCAGGCCGGCCAGCAGCGAGACCGCCGAAGTGCCGCCGTAGCTCAGCAGCGGCATCGGCACGCCGACCACCGGCAGCAGGCCGGCGATCATGCCGCCGTTGACGATCACGTAGACGAAGAACGCCAGGCCCAGCGCGCCGGCGATCAGGCGCGAATAGCCGTCGCGGGCCTCGGCCGCGATCCACAGGCAGCGCCCGACCACGAACAGGTACAGGCTCAGCACCACGGCCACGCCCAGCCAGCCGAATTCCTCGCTGAGCACGGCGAAGATGAAATCGGTGGTGTGTTCGGGCAGGTAGTTCAGGTGCGACTGCGAGCCCTGCAGCCAGCCCTTGCCGGTCATGCCGCCGGCGCCGATCGCGATCTTGGACTGGATGATGTTCCAGCCCGTGCCCAGCGGATCGGACTCGGGGTTGAGGAAGGTCAGGATGCGGTCCTTCTGGTACGGCCGCAGCAGCCAGAACCAGGCCACCGGCGCGACCGCCGCGACCCCGCCGAAGGCCGCGCCGAACCACCACCACGGCAGTCCGGCCAGGTACAAGGCGAACGCGCCGCTGATGCCGACCAGCATCGCCGTGCCGAAGTCGGGCTGGAGCAGGATCAGCAGGGTCGGCACCGCGATCACCACGCCGGCGACCAGCACCGAGAACAACCGCGGCGGCAGCGCCTGGCGGTTGAGGTACCAGGCCACCATCATCGGCAGGCTCAGCTTGAGCAGCTCGGCGGGCTGGAAATAGAAGACCTTGAGGTCGATCCAGTGGCGGCCGTGCTTGCCGGTGCCGATCGCCAGCACCAGCAGCAGCGGCAGCAGCGAGACGCCGTAGACCAATGGGGTCCAGTTGCGCAGCTGCGAGGTCGGCATGCGCGACAGCGCCCACATCGCCGCCAGGCCGACCGCGAAGCGCGAGCCCTGCGCCAACACCATGCGCATGGAGTGGTCGCCGGCGCTGTACAGCACCGCCAGGCCGATCGCCATCAGCGCCAGCAGCGCGCCCAGCATGGGCAGATCGACGGTGCGCAGCGCGCGCGCGATCAGGTCGAACAACCAACGCAGGATCTGCCTCACCGGCGCGGCTCCGGCGGCGGCGCGGGGTTCCGCGGGCGCGGCGCGGCGCTCGCGGGCGCAGGCACGGGTGCGCGGCGCGCGTCAGCCGCGGCGCCTGGCCCCGGCGCGGTCGCCGCGGCCGCAGGGGTCGCCCGCGCCTGCGTCGCCGAGGCATCGCGGCGCGCATTCAAGGTCGGCGCGTTGGCGTGGCCCTTGGCGGCCTCGCGCGCCAGCGCTTCCGCGCTCAGCGCACCGACCGCGAACGCCGGCGACACCGGCGCCGGGGTGTTGACCACCACGCCGTCCTGGTTCACCGACAGCGCGACCGGCGCCGTCGTCGCCGCGACCGGAGTCGTCAGCGGCGCGATCGCGTTGGCGTCGGCCGGATCGGGCTCCGGCATCTTGCCCAGCAGCCAGGCATCGAAGATCTTGCGCGCGATCGGGCCGGCCGAACTGGCGCCGTAGCCGCCGTGCTCGACCACCACCGCGACCGCGATGGTCGGGTTATCGGCCGGCGCGTAACCCACGAACAGCGCCTGGTGGCGCAGGTGATACGGCAGCGAATGCGGATTCACGCTGACGTTGCCGCGCCGGCTGATCTTCTGCGCGGTACCGGTCTTGCCCGCACTCTGGTACGGCGCGCCGCGCACCAGGCCGGCGCCGGTGCCGCCGGGCAGCATGGTCCCGACCATGCCTTCCTGGACCGCGCGCAGGTGCGAGGGGTTGTCGGTGATGCGGGTCGGCGCCGGCTGTTCGACCGGCGTCCACGGCGTCTCGTAGCCGTCGCGGCGCTCGCGTACTAGGTGCAGGCGGCGCAGGTCGCCGCCGTTGGCGATCGCCGCGGTGCCGCGCACCAGTTGCAAGGCGGTCGCGACCCAGTAGCCCTGGCCGATGCCGGCGATCACGGTCTCGCCCGGGTACCAGCCTTCCTTGCTGCGCTTGGCCTTCCACGTCGCCGAAGGCACCACGCCGCTGTTCTCGCCGGCCAGGTCGATGCCGGTCGGCCCGCCGAAGCCGTAGCGGCGCATGTACTGCTCGAAACGGGCGATGCCCATCTCGTAGGCGAGCTTGTAGTAGTAGTAGTTCACCGACTGCGAGATCGACTTGCGCAGGTCGGTCCAGCCGGCGCCGCCGTGGGCGTCGCGGTAGCCGCGCTTCTGCCCGGGGATGTGGAACTCGCCGGTCGAGAACACCTTGTCCTCGGCGCGGCGCAGGCCGCTGTCCAGGCCGGCCAGGCCGATCAGCGGCTTCACCGTCGAACCCGGCGGACCGCCGCCGAGCACGTTGCGGTTGAACATCGGCCGCGACGGGTTGTCCATCAGCGAACGGTAGTCGGCGCTGGAGATGCCGTTGACGAACAGATTGGTGTCGTAGCCCGGCAGGCTGACCATCGCCAGCACCTCACCGGTGCGCGGATCGACCGCCACCGCCGAACCGTCGAATTCGCCGAACGCGGCTTCCATCGCCCGCTGCAGGTCCAGGTCGATGCTCAGGCGCAGGTCCGCGCCCGGCTGCGCCGGCACGTGCCCGACCTGGCCCATCGGGCGGCCGTCGACGTTGGTCTCGATCTTCTCGTAGCCGACCTTGCCGCGCAGCGCTTCCTCGTAATAGCGCTCCAGGCCGGTCTTGCCGACGTGGGTCAGGGCCGCGTTGCCCTCGGCCATCGTCTCCAGATCCTTGGTGTCGATGCGGCCGACATAGCCGATCACGTGCGAAAACAGCTCGCCGTAGGGATAGCGCCGGTTGAGGTAGGACACCAATTCCACGCCCGGGTAGCGCCAGCGGTCGACCGAGAACCGCGCTGCCTCCTCGTCGCTCACGCGCAGCTTCAGGGTGATCGGCTTGAAGCCGCGGGTGGCCTTGCGCTCGTTCTCGAAGCGCTGGATGTCCTCGGGCGACAGCGCGATCAGCTTGGCCAGCGACGGCATCCAGGTCTCGGTCTTGCCGGCCTCGCTGGGGGTGACGTCGATCCGGAACGCCGGCACGTTGTCGGCCAGGATCCGGCCCTTGCGGTCGTAGATCAGCCCGCGCCCGGGCACCACCGGCCGCAGCTTGATGCGGTTGGCGTCGGAACGGGTGACGTAATCGGCGTGCTGCAGCACCTGCAGGCGGTAGTACCAGAAGCCCAGCCCGAGCACGCCCAGCAGCACGAACGCGAACGCGACCGCGGCGCGGCGGCGGAACTGGTCCGCCTCGGCGGCGGCGTTCTTCAGCACCCGCTTCTTCAGCGGGTGCGGGCCGAACCAGCGGCGACGCGGGCCCATGGCTCAGCGCCTCCGCCAGCTGCCCAGGCGCAATGCGTCGAGCAACAGGAAGATCAGCGGCCACAGCAGCAGGCCCGACAGCGGCGCCAGCCAGAACGTCGCCGGCAGGGTCGGCTCGCCCAGGGCGACGTGGATCGCGGCGGTGACGATGCGGTCGTTGAGCATCAGGCCGCCGACCCACAGCGCCTGCTGCCACAGCGGGAAGAAGCGCAGACGGGCGCGGAAGCGCTGCAGGATGAAGGTCATCACCACCAGGCGCAGCGCCTGCTCGCCGAACAGGCCGCCGTAGACCACGTCGCCCAGCAGGCCGAGCGCGAACGCGAAGCCCAGGCCGGCGCGATCGGGGTCTTCGATCACCCAGTACGCCAGCACCAGCGCCAGCCAGTACGGACGCAGCGGCTGCAAGGCCAGCGGCAGCGGCAGCAGCCCCAGCAGCAGCGCGGCGATCAGGCTTACCGGCAACACCCAGTGTTGGCGAGTACGGGTCATCGGCGCGGCTCGCGGGCGGCAGGACCGGTGGGCGGGGTCGCGCGCGCGGGCGCGGGCGATGCCGGCGGATTCGTTGCCGGCGCGGCGTTGGCGGGCGCAGTGTTTGCAGGAGCGGCGCCGGTCGCCGTAGCCGCAGCGGCGGCCGACGCGCCGGGCTGGCCCGGCGCCGGCGCGGTGGTGTCGAATTCCTCCGGGTTCACCGGCGGCGGCATCGACAGCAGCACCAGCACTTCGCGGCCGCGGTCCAGCTGCGCCGCCGGCTTGACGTCGCCGACCAGGAAGGCGCGGCTGTCGTCGGGCCGCAGCGCGGCGATGGTGCCGACCGGGAAGCCGGGCGGGAAACGTCCGCCCAGGCCCGAGGTCACCAGTTGGTCGCCGACCTGGACATCGCTGGACAGCGGCACGCTGGCCAGGCGCAGGGTGTCGCTGCGGCCGTCGCCGTAGACCACCAGGCGCACGCCGTTGCGCGCCACCGCGACCGGCACCGCGTGCGAGGGATCGGTGATCAGCAGCACGCTGGCGTGCATCGGATTGACCCCGATGATCTGGCCGAGCAGGCCGCCGGAATCGATCACGCTCTGGCCGGTGCGCACGCGGTCGCGGCTGCCGGCGTCGAGGATCAGGCGCTGACGGGTCGGGTCCAGGTCGATGTCGAGGATCGGCGCCAGCACCACGTCGAGATTGCCGCGCTCGGCGGCTTCCAGCAGGCCGCGCAGGCGCGCGTTGTCCGCGGCCAGGGTCTGCAGCCGCGCCATCCGCGCCTGGTTGACCAGCAACTCGTTGCGCAGGCGGCGGTTGTCGTCGGTGAGCTGGCTCAGCGTGCCGGCGTCGTCGTGGATGCGCTCGGCCACGCGTCCCGGCCAACCGGCCACGGCCCACAGCGGCGCGACCGCGACACCGGCCTGCCGGCGCGCCTGGTTCAACCAGCCGCCGCGGTGATCGAGCACGATCAGCACCACCGCCAGCGCCAGGTAGGCGAGCAGGCGCAAAGTCCCTGCGACATCACCAATGCGGGCGGTGGAGGGAGGACCGGCGTAAGACGGCACGGGCGGTGTCTACGAGTCGAAAGAGGCGGACGGAAGAGGCCGCGAACGCGGCGCCTGCATCGGGACGGCGTCCTGCCCTCCCGGACCGCGGACGGCAGGCATGCTGCCGACGCGCGAATGCTGCAAAAACTGTGACAGTCGTCGCGACTTGACCCCTCCCGCTCCGACCAGCGCGGGCGCGCGTTGCGTCATTCCGGCGCGAAGAACTCGTTGCCGTGCATGTCGACCAGCTCCAGCGCACGGCCGCCGCCACGGGCGACGCAGGTCAGCGGATCGTCGGCCACCTGCACGTGCAGGCCGGTCTCCTCGCTGATCAGACGGTCCAGGTCGCGCAGCAGCGCGCCGCCGCCGGTGAGCACGATGCCGCGCTCGGCGACGTCCGCGCACAGCTCCGGCGGGGTCTGCTCCAGCGCCAGCTTGATCGCCGAAACGATCCCGGCCAGCGGTTCGCGCAGGGCTTCGAGCACTTCGTTGGAATTGATCAGGATCATCTTCGGCACGCCCTCGGCGAGGTTGCGGCCGGAGACTTCGATCGTGGCCGCCTTCTGCTGCGGGTAGGCGCAACCGATCTCGAGCTTGATGCGCTCGGCGGTGGCTTCGCCGATCAGGGTGCCGTAGGTGCGGCGCACGTAGTTGATGATCGACTCGTCGAAACGGTCGCCGCCGATCCGGACCGAAGCCGAATAGACGATGCCGTTGAGCGCGATCACCGCGACTTCGGTGGTGCCGCCGCCGACGTCGACCACCATCGAGCCGCGCGCCTCGGTCACCGGCATGCCGGCGCCGATCGCCGCGGCCATCGGTTCCTCGATCAGGTAGACCTCGCGGGCGCCGGCCTCTTCGGCCGATTCCTTGATCGCGCGACGCTCGACCTGGGTCGAACCGCAGGGCACGCAGACCAGCACGCGCGGGCTCGGACGCAGGAAGCGCGACTTGTGCACCTTGCGGATGAAGTGCTTGAGCATTTCTTCCGTATAGGTGAAGTCGGCGATCACGCCGTCCTTCATCGGCCGGATCGTGGTGATGTGCCCCGGGGTACGGCCGAGCATCTGCTTGGCCTCGCCGCCGACCGCCGCCACCGTGCGGTTGCCGCCGATCAGCCGGTCCTGGCGGACCGCGACCACCGAAGGTTCGTTCAGGACTATCCCTTGTCCACGCACATAAATGAGTGTGTTGGCCGTGCCCAGGTCAATGGACAGGTCATTGGAGAACATGCCGCGAAACTTCTTGAACATCGGGGGATAGGCCGTCAAAAGGGAGGCAAGAAGAGTTCGCTAGCCTAACGCCCGCCCCCCCTGCGAGCAAGGAAAAACAACGCTTTCCGACGCTTTTCGACGGCGAGGCTCACCCGCCGGGGTGGCCCGAAGCCGCGGCCGGTCCCGAGCCGGTCCGAGCCTGAATAGGGCTCCCTTCGCCGGACACGGCCGAATCCTGATTTGCGTCACAAACTGGCCGGCCGGCCCGGCAGCGGCTACCCTACGCCGCCGGGCGGCACAGGGCCGCCGTTTTTATGGCCGCTCCTGCGCCTGCACGGCGCCGCACCGAGCGGCTCTCAACATTGGGGTTTCATCGATGTCTGCACTGATCTGCGGTTCTCTGGCTTACGACACCATCATGGTGTTTCCCGACCAGTTCAAGAACCACATCCTGCCGGACAAGGTCCACATCTTGAATGTGTCCTTCCTGGTGCCGCGCATGCGCCGCGAGTTCGGCGGCTGCGCCGGCAACATCGCCTACAACCTCAAGCTGCTCGGCGGCGATCCGATTCCGATGGCCACCGTCGGCCAGGACTTCGGTCCGTACCGCGAATGGTTCGAAGAGCAGAGCATCCGCCTCGACCAAGTCAAGGTGATCGACGAACTGTTCACGCCGCAGGCCTTCATCACCACCGATCACGACAACAACCAGATCACCGCGTTCCATCCGGGCGCGATGATGCGTTCGTACGAGAACCACGTGCGCGACGTGGCCGGCGTCAGCTTCGGCATCGTCAGCCCCGACGGCCGCGAAGGCATGCTGCAGAACGCGACCGAGTTCGCCGAAGCCAACATCCCCTTCATCTTCGATCCGGGCCAGGCGATGCCGCTGTTCAACGGCGAAGAGCTGCGCCACTTCATCGAGCAGGCCGACTACGTCACCGTCAACGACTACGAGTCCAACCTGCTGCAGGAACGCACCGGCTGGAGCGAGAAGCAGATCGTCGAACGCGTGAAGGCCTACATCACCACGCGCGGCCCGCACGGCTCGCTGATCCATACCGCCGAGAAGACCTACGACATCCCGCCGGCGCACGAGCGCCGCGTGACCGATCCGACCGGCTGCGGTGACGCCTTCCGCGCCGGCCTGATCTTCGGCATCGAGAAGGGTTACGACTGGCTGACCATCGGCCGCATGGGCAACCTGATGGGCGCGCTCAAGGTCGAACACCCGGGCACCCAGAACCAGCGCTTCGACTACGACGAATTCGCCGAGCAGTTCCGTCAGCAGTTCGGTTACGCGCTGTAAGCCGGCGCGCGTCGCGCGCTGAACGCAGAAGAATCAACGCAGAAGAATCCCGGCCATGCGCCGGGATTTTTTTGCTTCGCGTTGGCGACGGCATGCCGCGCTGCGGCGGCGATGGGCGACGCCGATCAAACGTCCAGGCGCTTGCGGAAAACCGCGACGTCTTCGCCGCGATGGTGCGCGCTCTCGAGATACTCCCAGCCCAGCCGCCGCATCAGGCTCCGCGCGGTCGCGGTGCCGGGACCGCCTGCCCCGTAGCAGTCGGATCATTCGCTTTCGAACAGACGCTGCAGGCCGACGGTCGCCAGCGGATGGTCCGCCAGCAAGGCGACCGTTACTGCGTCCGCGCTCATGGCGACATCGCCCGCAGCGCACGCCACTGCGCGAACGCCGCGGCATCGCCCCCGAACACGTTCAGATCCACCGGCCCATCGATGCCCTGTACGCGGCCGCGATTGTGGTACTGCCATAGCGTCCAGCGCGCGCTCGCGTCGGGCGCGCGCACGATCCTGCGTCGCCACAGCGCGCGCGCCGGCAGGTCCTGGCGATGGGCGGCGAAGAATTCCGGAGTCACGTAGAGCAGCACGGGTCGGCCGTAGGCGGCCTCGACCAGCGCAAGGTAGGTATCGAGCTCACGACGCAATTGCACGCCGTCCGGACTGCGGCCGCAATTGCCGCCGAACTCCAGGTCCAGCGCCGGCGGCAGCGCGTCCGCGTCGGGCGGCGCGGCGGCGATGAAATTAAGCGCCTGCTCCGCGCCCGGCTTGCACCAGGTGAAGAAATGATAGGCGCCGACCGCGAGACCGGCCGCGCGCGCCTCGCGCCGGTTCCGATCGAAACGGCGGTCGCGATGGTCGCCGCCCTCGCTGGCCTTGAGATAGGCGAAAGCGACATCGTCCGCGGCGACGGCACGCCAGTCGATCGCGCCCTGGTGATGCGAAACGTCGATGCCGCGCAGCGGATAGCGCGTGCGGTCGGGCTGCCAATGCAGGAACCACAGCCAAGCCAGCGCCACGACCAGTACGGCCGATGCCGCCAGACCGATCGACGCGGCGGCGATGCGCCAGCCGCGTGCCTTCACTTCCAGCCCGGCAGCTGGCTCGCGTCGACGCCGCCGACCTCGAACACCGCGGTGCGGGTGCCGCCGGCCTTGACCGGGAACTCGATCGCGATGGTCTTGGCATTGCGTACGCTGCGCCACAGCGCGCGCTCGTCCTCGATGAACATGGCGATCGCTTCATCGGTCTTGGGCCGGCTCGCCGCCATCGGCTTGGGCGCTGCGTCGTCGATCTTCACCTGGACCTTGCAGCCGCTGTAGCAGTTGAAGTCGCCGGCCTGCAGCACGAGGTAACTGCTGCGGCCCCACTGCGGATGGTCGCGGAAGATCAAGCGCACTTCCTTGGCGCCGCTGCCGTCGGTGTCGATGTGGTCCTTGGCGTAAAGCGCCGCCGAGCGCTGTTCACCGCCCTTGAGCACCGCCTGGGTCTGGTACGACCACAACGCCGCCAAACGGCGCGTCTCCAAAGCCTCGACCGCCTTGACCTTGGTCTCCTCATATTGCGGCTTGATCCGCGCGGCAGCCTGGCTGTTCGGGTACTTGGCCGTCAGCACATCGCCGTGCGCGCGCGCCACGTCCCATTTGCCCAGGGCCACGGCCTCGTCGAAGGACTTGGCCATCTCGCCGGCAGCCTTTTCGTCGGCCGCGGCCTGCGCGGCGGCGACCGCCTTGGGATCCACCGCCGGCTTGCAGGCGGCGAGCGCGAGCGTGGCGGCGAGCAACAGCATCGGGGTCCTGGCGTTCATAGGGTGCATCTCGTTGTGGGTCCGTGAGGTCGGGTCGTGAGTTCGGTCAACGCGTTCCAGCCAACTCAGTCACTGCCTGCGCGACCGCGTCGGGACGTTCGACCAAGGACATGTGGCCGCAGCCGTCCAGCAATACCTGCCGCGCCTGCGGCATGCGCGCAGCGTACAAAGCCATCGCGCTGGAATCGATCACCGCATCATTCTTGCACCATAGCAGCAGCGCCGGCTGACGGATCTGCGCGGCGGCATCGCCCGGCAGGAAACGCTCCGGCCCGCGCCCGATGCGGTCCAGCACCGATTGCTCGAACGCGGCGTCGCGCTTGCGGCGCGCGATGTAGATGTCGTCGGCCGGCCACGGAATCGCGGGCTTGGCGGCGGCGTCGAAGAACACGGTGTCGAGGTAGCGCTGCAGCGAATCGGCGTCGCCGACCGCGAACGGGTTGCGCCCCGCAAGCACCTCGACGCCGAAACGGTTATCGCGAAAACGCACGCCCGCCGCGTCCAGCAGGCCGATACGGTCGACGTCGTGCGGATGACGCGCCGCGGTCAGGGCGGCGATGCCGCCGCCCATCGAATGACCGAGCAACACCACCTCGCCGCCCCGCGGCCGCGCGACCTGTTCGATGAAACGCGCCAGCCGCGCGCTCTGGGCGACGAAACCGTAGTCGCCGCCGGCGCGGCGCTGGCTCTCGCCCCAGCCCGGCAGATCGGGAATCAGCAGCCGGTAACGGCCGCGCAGGCGCTGCGCCAGCGGGTACCAATTCTCCTTGCTGCCGGTGAAACCGTGGACCATGACCAGCAGCGGCGCGTCGGCCGGCGCATCGTCGTTGTAGGCATACACCCAGCGGTGATCGCCGACCACGACGCTGTCGCGCGACAGCCCGGCGGCGATGAGCTGGCGGGTGTAGTCGGCCAGTACCACGCGATAGGGATCGCACCACAACAGCAGCGCGACGATCGCAAACGACGCGGCCGCCACGAGGGCGGCCGCGAGTTTCATGCGACGCCAGCGCACGGCGTCCTTACTTGGCCGCCTGCGGCGCGGCCTTGGCCTTGGCGATCACCGCCTCGACCGAGTCGGTCGTGATCGGGTGATAGCCGGGCTTGGCCTTGGCGAAGGTCTCCTCGGCCAGCTTCAGGCCGGCCGGCGTCTTCACCAGTTCGCTGTAGGTCGGCATGATCAGCTTGCGCCGGCCGATGCGCTGCAGGAACGCCGCGATCGCGCTATTGGCCTGGGTGTAGCCGCTGCGCACGGTCAGCGGGTACCAGCGCTGCGCGATCTCGCCGTTGGGCGTGCCGGTGATCTTGTAGGCCGCGTCCAGCGCCTTGAGCTGATCGACGCTGAGCGTCTCCGGCATGCCTTCGATGAAGTGCACCCATTCCTGGGTCGACCATTTCGCGGTCGCGGCCTTATCCGGCAAGGTGCCGGCGTCGATCCAGGCCTTGCGCGCGGCGTCGATCGCGTCGAAGCGCGCCGACGGCGTCTGCGGCGCGGTGCTGGGCACGCCCGGCTCGTACAGCCAAGCGTCGAACTCGGCCTGCGTGACCTTGCCCGGATACTTGTCGAGCAAGTTGGCCTTGGCGTAATCGACGAACTGCTGGGTCGAGATGCTCTGGAACGCGAAGTGGTCGAAGTAGCCGCGCAGGAAGGCGTCGAAGTTGTCGCGGCCGAAACGCTGCTCCAGGAATTGCAGGAACCACGCGCCCTTGGTGTAGACGGTGCCGGTGAGGTTGTCGTCCGGATCCTTGAGGTCGCCCGGCTTCACCGCCAGCCGCTGCAGCGCCTTGTTGTCCTCGGTGAACTCCGACTTGAGTTCGTTGCGGCCGATCAGGCTCTCCATGTCGGCGCGCTCCTTGCCGTAGAGCACTTCGACGATGCGGTTCTCGACGTAGCTGGTGAAGCCCTCGTTGAGCCAGGCGTCGTTGGAGGTCGAGAACGTCACCAGGTTGCCGGACCAGCTGTGCGCGAGCTCATGCGCGATCAGCGACACCAGCGACTTGTCGCCGACGATCGCGGTCGGCGTGGCGAAGGTCAGGCGCGGGTTCTCCATGCCGCCGTACGGGAACGACGGCGGCAGCACCAGGATGTCGTAGCGGTCCCAACGGTAGGGGCCGTACAGCTTCTCGGCGGTCTCCATCATCTTTTCGGTGTCGGAGAACTCGGCCACGGCCTTGGGCGCCATCGCCGGTTCCGCCCACACGCCGCTGCGCTGCGAGATCGGCTGGAACACCAGGTCGCCGGCCGCGATCGCGAGCAGATAGGACGGGATCTTCTGCGGCATCTTGAATTCGTAGTCGCCGTCGCGCGCTGCCTTGGGATCGTTGTCGGCGCTCATCAGCACCATCGCGTCCTTGGGCGAGGTCACGTGCGCGGTGTAGGTGAAGCGCACGCTCGGCGTGTCCTGTAGTGGCACCCACGAGCGCGCGTGGATCTGCTGCGACTGGCTGAACATGAAGGGCGTCTTCTTGCCCTCGGTCATCGCCGGCGTCAGCCATTGCAGGCCCGACGCGTCAGGCGAGGTCTTGTAGGTCACGCGGATGCGCGCGTTGCGCTCCGGCGTTTCGATGGTGAGCTTGCTGCCCAGCAGCTTGTCGGCCGGCGCCAGCGAGAACTTGAGGTCGTTCCACTTGCCGTCGCTGCGTTCGCCGACGATCTTCTCGATGGTCAGATCGCGCGTATCCAGCACCAGCTGGGTCGCGGCCTTGTCGACCCAGTCGAGGGTGTAGGTGGCCGAACCGCTGAGCTGCTTGTGTTCGAAATCGACCGCCAGCTGCAGGGCGAGATCGTCGATCCGGACCTTGCCCGGCTGGGCGTAGGAATGCTCGTCGACCACGGCAGGACTGGTCACGGCGGTCTCCGTCTTGGCGGCGGGGGTGGCGGCGCCGTCGGCGGCCGGCGCGGCCTCGCGCGAGCAGCCCAGAGACAGCGCGGCGGCGAGGCAAACGGTAAGGATCGAATAACGCATGGCAGGCCCACGACTTAGGGATCGAGCCTTCGAGTTTAGCGCCTAGTCCGCGCCCGGGGGCACGGCGCAGCATGGCGGTTCGCCGGCCCGCGCTCGGCGCCGGCACCGCAACGCTGATTTCCGGCCCGCGGCGCTGCAACAGTCAGTCCCGCGCGCCCGGCTGCGCCCGCGCGCGCAGAGGCCTAGCATCGGCATCCTCCCCTTTCGGAACAAGACGATGACTCCTCTCGCAGGCAAAGTGGCCCTGGTCACCGGCGGCAGCCGCGGCATCGGCGCGGCCATCGCGCAACGCCTCGCGCGCGACGGCGCCGACGTGGCGCTGACCTACGCCGCCTCGCAGGACCGCGCACTGGCGGTGGCGGCGGCGATCGAGGCCGGCGGTCGGCGCGCGCTGGCGATCCGCGCCGACAGCGCCGACCCCGACGCGGTGACCGCCGCGGTCGAGCGCACCGTGGCCGAGTTCGGCCGCCTCGACATCCTGGTCAACAACGCCGGCATCTTCATGTACGGCCCGTTCGAGGACGAGTCGCGCGAGAGCTTCGAGCGCGCGATCGCCATCAACGTGCAGGCGCCGTTCGTCGCCGCCCAGGCCGCGTCCAAACACATGCGCGAAGGCGGCCGCATCATCACCATCGGCAGCTGCCTGGGCGAGCGCGTGGGCGCGCCGGGCATGACCCTGTACTCGCTGACCAAGTTCGCCACCGTCGGCCTGAGCAAGGGCCTGGCCCAGGACCTGGGCGCGCGCGGCATCACCGCCAACGTCGTCCAGCCCGGCCCCATCGACACCGAAATGAATCCCGCCGACGGCGAAGGCGCCGACGGTCAGCGCGCGAGCCTGCCGCTGGGCCGCTACGGCGAAGCCGAAGACGTGGCCGACCTGGTCGCGCATCTGGCCGGGCCGGGCGGCCGCTTCATCACCGGCGCCGCCTTTTCGGTCGACGGCGGCTTTTCCGCCTGAGCCGGCGATGACGCGCGCGGCGATCTGGGCCTGGGCCCTGCTGGGCCGGCGCAGGCCTGCTGGAGATCGTGTGGCGATCGCGCTCAAGCACAGCGAAGGCTTCGCGCGCCTGTGGCCGAGCGCGATCGGCCTGGGCGCCGCGATCGCGAGCTTCGCCATGCTGGCGCTGGCCTTGAAGTGGCTGCCGGTCGGCACTGCCTACGCGGTGTGGGTCGGCATCGGCACGGTCGGCGTCGCGATCGCGGGCATCGTCGCCTTCGGCGAGCCTGCGACGGCAGCGCGTTTGCTGTGCCTGAGTCTGATCGTGGGCGGGGTGATCGGCTTGAAGCTGGTGGGCTGAGCCGCTACCGGAAGATCGGCCGCAGCATGCGGCCTATCCGCCGGCGAGCGCCTGCGCGCCGCTCAGGCCGAAACGGCGGGAACGGATACCGCCGCCTTGCCGAGGCCGGGCTGAAGCGCCGTTCTTCGCATCGCTTGCGCTTCGGCGCCGGGATCAGACCTTGTAGCCGGTATGGATCGCGACGATGCCGGCCGACAGGTTCTTGTAGTCGCAGCGCGCGAAACCGGCCTCGCCCATCATGCGCTTGAGCTCGTCCTGCGGCGGGTGCTTGCGGATGCTCTCGGCCAGGTACTGGTAGCTGTCGCTGTCGTTGGCGAACAGCTTGCCCAGCTTGGGCAGGATGTTGAACGAGTGGAAGTCGTAGATCGGCTTGAACCACTCGGCCTTCACCTCGGAGAACTCCAGCACCCGCGCCTGTCCGCCGACCTTGAGCACGCGCTGCATCTCGCGCAGCGCCGCGTCCTTCTCGGTGACGTTGCGCAGGCCGAAGGCGATGGTGACCAGGTCGAAGCTGGCGTCCGGAAACGGCAGCTTCTCGGCGTTCATCTGCACGTACTCGAAGCCGGCGACCTTGCCCATGTCGGTCATGCGGTCGCGGCCCACGCGCAGCATCGCGCCGTTGATGTCGCCCAGCACGATGCTGCCGGTATCGCCGACGCGGTCGCGCAGCAGCAGGGCGATGTCGCCGGTGCCGCCGGCCAGGTCGAGCACGCGGTCGCCGCGCTTGACCTGCGCGGTGGCGACGAAATAGCGCTTCCAGACCCGATGCACGCCCAGGCTCATCAGGTCGTTCATCAGGTCGTACTTGCCGGCGACCGAGGAGAACACCTCGCCGACCAGTTTCTGCTTGTCGCCCTTGGGCACGTCGCGAAAACCGAAGTGGGTGGTGTCGTCGGGTTTTTGGGTCTGTTCGCTCATGGCGGGGATTATCGCACGGCGGTCGTGGGGGCTTCGGTGGGGGGCGGCCCTCACCCCGGCCCTCTCCCGCAGGCGGGAGAGGGAGCCAAAATCGAATGCGTGCCGTGCCCCCTCTCCCGCTCGCGGGAGAGGGCTGGGGTGAGGGCAAGCGCAACCCCACGCCCCTACGGCATCATCCCCCCATGCCCACCACCCCCATCCTGCACTGGCAGGCCAAGCCCTACGCCGCCCTCGAACGCGACGAGCTCTACGACCTGCTGCGCCTGCGCGCCGAGGTGTTCGTGATCGAACAGAACTGCATCTACCTCGACCCCGACGGCAAAGACCGCCACCCCGACGCCCTGCACCTGCTCGGGCGTGCCGCGGACGGCGCGCTCGCCGCCTATCTGCGGATCCTGCCGGCCGGGCTCAGCTACCCGCAGGTGAGTTTCGGCCGGGTGCTGACCGCGCCGGCGTTCCGTGGCCAGGGTTTGGGCGACTCCATGATCGAGGCGGCCCTGGCCGCAATCGAGGCGCGCTGGCCCGGTGCCGACATCCAGATCGGCGCCCAGGCCCACCTGCAGGGCTACTACGGCCGCCACGGCTTCGCGCCCTCCTCCGAGCCCTATGTCGAGGACGGCATCCCGCACATCGACCTGTTGCGCCGCGGCCGCGGCTGAATCCGGCCCCGAACCACCCATTCCGCCGTCCGGGCGTACGAATCCGCCGATTCGGACGACGCGCACCGCCGCCACGACCACGCTGGGGCCTCCTGAATATGTCGGAGGTGCGAGATGTGGCGTGGGACGACGGTCTGGTTGCGGCGGGCGGCGGCGCTGGTATTCGGCCTGGGCTGCCTGGCGGTGGCGGTCTACGCCTTCACGTTCTTCTCCCGCGACACCAGCCTGGGCAATCCCTTCGACGCCCGCTTCGTGGTGTCCGGCTGGGACGTGCCCGGGCACATCTTCGGCGCCGGCCTGGCCCTGCTGCTGGCGCCGCTGCAGCTGCTGGGCGGCGTGCGCCGGCGCTGGCCGCGCCTGCACCGGCTCGGCGGCGGCGTGTATGCGGGCGCGATCCTGATCGCCGCGACCTCGGCACTGTCGCTGTCGCGTCACGCCCAGGGCGGCGTCGCCAGCGGTTCGGCGTTCGCGCTGCTGGCGGTGATCTGGGTCGGTTGCACCGCCATAGGCATCGGCTATGCGATCCGCCGCGATTTCGTGAATCACCGCCGCTGGATGTTCCGCAGCGTCGCCCTGACCGCCTCCGCGGTGACGCTGCGGATCATGCTCGGGGTCGGCGCGGCGGCGATGCAGTGGCCGTTCCTGCCGGTCTACATCACGGCGGCCTGGTCCTGCTGGACCCTGAACCTGGCGCTGTGCGAACTGATACTGCGCTGGCCGGCGATCCGCGCGCGCCTTGCCGCGCAGCGCAGGACCTCAGTCGACGTCGCGCGTTGAGGCCGCGCCGGCATGGCGCTGGCGGTAGGCGCTGGGTGTCTGCGCCAACTGGCGCTTGAACGCGGCGTTGAAGGTCGACTTGGAGGTGTAGCCGCAGGCGTAGGCGATGTCGAGGATGGTGCGGGTGTCGCCGGCGTCGGCCAGGCAGACGCGTGCGGCCTCGACCCGCTGGCGATTGATGTAGTCCCAGAAGTGGCCTTCGAAGCGGCGGTTGATCACGTCCGACACCAGGTATTCCGGGTAGCCGCTGCGCTTGGCGAGCTGGCCGATGGTCAGCGCGGGCTCGCGGTACAGCTGCTCCTGCGCCATCAGCTGCAACAAGCGCGCCTCGACCGCGGGGAAACGCGGATCGTCGACGCCCGCCGGTTCGAGCTTCGCATCGGCCGCAGGCTCGGGCTCGGGCTCGGCCGCCACCGCGACCTGATGCAGGCTCAGGTAACCGACCACGAACACCCAGCCCACCACCGCGCCGTAGATCAGCGGGTAGTCGATCCAGGGGATGCGCGCCAGCCACTGCACCAGCGCGATGCACCAGATCACGATCTGCGAGACCGCCATCGCATCGATCCAGTGCAGGGACATGCGGTCGGCGTCCGAGCGCCGCTGCAGCAGGCCGCGGCGGTAACGGCGCACGCGCACCAATCCGGCGATCACATAGCTCAGGCTGTAGCCGAACAGCAGGATGTCCAGCCACGGCCGGCCCGGCCAGTGAGCGCCGTGGCGCAGCGCCTCGAAGAACGCGCGGTCCTGCGCCGCGTCCTGCAGGAACAGGCCGGTGTTGGCCAGCAAAGCCACCACGAAGCCGGACAGATGCACCAGGTCGCGGCGATCCAGGCCGCGCGCCTCGGTCAGCGCGCGCGCATACAGATAGAACAGGCTGCCGTAGAGGAACGGCAGCAGACTGACCAGCCGGTAGGCCTTGAGCAGTTCCGGCGCCGGCCCATGGAAGTACACCGCCTTGACCGCCAGATCGGCGCCGATCAGCGCGACCCAGCCCGCCAGCATCCGGTTGGCCTGCGGATTGATCGGCCGCCGCCACAGGGCCAGCGCCAGCAGCGCGGCCTGGCCGGCACCGATCGCGAATACGAGACTCCAGGAAATCATGCGGCGCGGATCGGCAGCGTGGCGGCGGACGCGGCGATTATGCCTGCGCCACGACCCTCGACCGCGCCCGGTCCGCGCGCCAGACTGCGCACCTGACACCAGGAGTTCCGCATGATCGCCACCCCCGACTACCGCGCCCTGCTCGCCACCGCCGTCGCCGAAGCCCGCCAGGGCCTGGCCGAAGGCGGCATCCCGATCGGCGCCGCGCTGTACCACAACGACGGCCGCCTGCTCGGCTGCGGCCACAACCGCCGCATCCAGGAAGGCGACCCGTCCGTGCACGGCGAGACCGACGCGTTCCGCAAGGCCGGGCGTCAGCGCCGCTACCGCGACACCATCATGGTCACCACCCTGGCGCCGTGCTGGTACTGCAGCGGCCTGGTGCGCCAGTTCAACATCGGCACCGTGGTGGTCGGCGAATCGGTCAACTTCAGCGGCGGCATCGACTGGCTGCGCGAGAGCGGCGTCGAAGTGATCGACCTCAACGACGGCGAATGCATCGACATGCTCGGCGACTACATCGCCGCGCATCCCGAGGTCTGGAACGAAGACATCGGCGAAGACTGAACGACGATGCGCAGCCGCAGCGCCGACGCGCGCCGCGGCTGCGATATCGACGGCGCTTGAGACCGCGATCGACCGTCATGCGACGGTGCTACCCTTGCCCGCGCAGGGGTGATCAATGGAATGGTGCGTCCATCCATGCAGCGGTACTCAAGGAGATCGAATGAACGTAATGCGTAAGCGGGCGTCGATGTTCGGCGCCATCGTCGCAGCGGGCCTGGTTGCGGGCTCGTTCGCCGCCCCGGCCTGGGCCGGCAGCTATCAGTGCGACAACGACCGCTCCGCCAGCCAGTATCCCGATTGCAGCAACATGGGCGGCCTCAACTACGTCTACCGCAGCGGCCAGGGCGGCGACTGGAACGGCGACGACCGCCTGAACTCGACCAACAGCGGCTGGTACGGCTGGTTCTTCCCCGGCCACGAACGCTCCTACAGCTTCTACGCCTGGCTCAACAATCCGGCCTTCACCGATGCCTACGCGCGCTACAGCGTGCTCGACACCAGCAACGCCTCGCACCAGACCGCGATCATCAACCAGAACACCGCGCCCGGCGGCTGGAACTACGTCGGCTACGGCTACGGTTACCTGTTCATGGTCCAGCCCAGCGGCAACGGCCGCAACGGCGCCGACATCGTGCAGCTGTACTTCTCCTCGCTGGCCGCGGCCGACGCCAAGCCCGGCATCGTCGAGGCCGACCGCGACAGCACCGGCCGCTGCGCGTCGATGGCCCCGCAGGACGCGCGCATCGCGGCGCTGCAGCAGCGCATGCTCGATGCCGTGGACCGTTATCGCGACGCGGCCGGCTCGGTGGACGTGCATTTCGGCAACAACGGCCAGGACGAGGCGATCGATTTCGAGGTATCGCAGTCCGCGCGCAGCAGCTTCGTGCGTATCGCCCGCGGCGGCGATCGCGTCGAAGAGCACGTCAGCCGCGCCGGCAGCACCCTCAGCCTGTACCCGCAGAGCGCGTCCTATCGAAGCATCCGCAACGCCGATGCGTCCCCGCCGGCCGGTGCGCGTCAGTACCGCAACGCCCGCTGCGAACCGGTGTTCGTGCATCGCCCGGATCCATCCGGCGCGGTCGGTGCGGATGCCGTGCTGTCGCCGCAGAACTACGCCTTCTGGCTGTCCACCGAGGACGTGCGTATCGCCGGCCGCCAGCGCCTGCTCGGCCGAAACGCGACCGTCGTCGTCGGCAAGCATGGCGACTACCTGGGCAGCAAGCTCGGCGCCGACAGCTTCCGGATGTGGGTCGACAGCGACACCGGCGTCCTGCTCAAGCTGATCGGCAACGACCGCCAGGGCAAGCAGGCGTATTCGATCGTGGTCCGCGATCTGCGCCTGGATACGGGCCTGAAGCTGCAGCCCACGTTGGCGACGCCGCGCGGTTGGACGCGGATCGAAGACTGAGTCGCCATTGCGGCACGTGGGCGATCGCCCGCGTGCCGCTACCCGCCTAGACCGGCTTGAGCACCATCAGCCAGAAGATCGCGAGCACGCTCAGGAAGGCCGGCCAGCCCAGCCAAAACCACCAGCGCATGACGCGGTAGTACGCCGGCGGCAGCGGCTCGCCCTCGCGCGCGGCCGCCTGCGCCAGGTTGCGCGCGCGCAGCTGCAGCCACAGCACCGGCAGCCAGCAGGCGCCGATCACGAAGAACAGCACCAGCGCCGTCTTCACCCAGAACACTTCGAACGGCAGGCCCAGGGTATGCGCCAGCCACAAGCCGCTGAAGAACTGCACGACCACCGCCGGCGCGGTGAAGCAGGCATCGGCGATCACCACCGTGCGCGCGGTCTCGGCGATCACACGCGCATCGCCGCGCCGGTGCGCGAGCCAGAAAAAGAATGCGATGCCCAGCCCGGTGCCGAACAGCAGCGTCGAGGACAGGATGTGCAGCCACTTCACCCATAGATACATCATGCTTATCTCCGCTCCGCCAGCACCCAGGCCACCGCCAGCGCCGGCAGCAGCACCAGATTCTTGGCCAGGCCGCCGAGCGGATCCAGCCACAGCCCGGGCAGGAGTGCGCCGAACACGAGGGTGTAGGCCGCGACGCTGAGCCCCATCAGCGCCAGCGCCCAACGCGGCCGCCAGGCGCTGGCCAGCCACACCGCCAGCACCAGATCCAGCGTTGCGGTCGCGCGCGCCAAGGCCACCGGCGCCCACTGCGCCAAGGCCGTATCCGCTGCCAGGCGCTCGATCTCGGCCACGGGCGTCGCCCAACCGGCCCAGGCCGACAGCAGCCACAGGGCCACCACGGCCACGCGCAGGCTCGGTGCGAGGAAATACAACTGCGCCTGCCAGCGGTCCTGGACCTGGCTGGGATGCGCGGCCAGCACCTCGTCCAGACCGCGCGGCGCGATGCCGAAGCTCTCGCGCAAGCGCGCGCCGGCCTGCGGCGCGGTCGTGTTGCCGCGCCGGAGCATGCGCCACATGGTCGTGCCGACCGGACCGCGGCCCAGCCATTCGCCGATCCGCACCTGCAAGGAGACCAGCGCTTCGGGCACCTGCCAGGCGCGCGTGCCGTCGATGCGCAGCCAGCGCCGCCACGCGTTCTGATAGGCGCGCAGGCTCAGCGGCTCGGGACCGCCGACGTCGTAGATGCCACGCGCACCGGTGTCCAGGGCACGCGCGACGAGAGCGCCCAGGTCCTCGGCCGCGACGGGCTGGATCGGCCAGCGCGCATCGCCCGGCAACAGCTGCATGCCGGGAAACGCGGCCAGCGCGCGCAGCAGCGAGGTGCCGCCGTAGGAACCCGAGGTCGCATAGACCACCGACGGCCGCAGCACCACCGCCTCCAGCGGCAGCGCCAGCAGCGCCTCATCGAAACGGTGCTTGGAGGCGACGAACTCGCCGTCTTCGGGCCGGCCCAGCGCCGACACCTGCACATAGCGCGACACCCCGGCGCTCACGCAGGCGCGCGCAAGCGCGAGCGGCGCATCGACATGGATGGTGGCGAAGCGCTGGGCGCCGGCCTCGCGCAGGATGCCCGAGGCGTTGACCACCGCATCCACGCCGGCGAGCACGGGCAACCAATCCCCCGGCCGGGTCAGGCGGGTCAGATCGCAACGGCGCTCGTCCTCGCGCAGGGCCCCGGCGCGACGCACGCCGCGCAGCACGCGCCAGCCCGAACCGCGCAAGGCCGCCAGGATGTAGCCGGCGAGAAAACCGTCGGCGCCGATCACCAGGACGGTGCGGGCGCTCGCGGTGGACTGGATCGGTGAGGACGGGTTCGACGACGGCATCCGCGCAGGCTAACCGAGCTCGCGCGCGAACGCGCGCAAGCCCCGCGGCGGATCGCGTCCGACGCCGTTGAGCCGGTAGCCGCTTGCGCTCAGCCGTCGCTCAACTGCCGCTGCAATTCGCGCAAGCGCGCCAGCCTGCGCTTGCCGCTGCGCGACTTGCGCCAGGCCATCACCACCGAGACCAGCAGACCGATGGCGCCGCCGATCACGCCGCCGGCCATGCCGCTGAGTTGGCGCGGGTCGCTGTCCGGAATCCCGATGACGGTGAGCGCGCAGATCCCCAGCCACAGCAACAGGCCGATCCAGGTGCCCTGGCGCCAATAACGCATGCTGGCCTGGACCCGGTCGATATCGAGCTGCAGCATCGCCGCGGTGTCGAGGCCCTGGTCGCGCCATTGCCGGCGCCGCAGCCACAGCGACCAGCCCTGGAATCCGATCGAGACCGGAATCAGCAGTACCAAGATCGGCAGCATCGGGTCCGAGGGATCGGCCTTGACGATCAGCGCGATCAGCATGGCGACCGACAGCAGCGTAAGCGCCATCTCGCCGAGCAAGGCCCGGCGCAGGCTGCGGCCGCGCTTGCTCACCTCTTCGCGCAGGCGATCGACGTCGATCGGGCTCGCGGCTTGCGCGCGCCACTCGTCGCCCAGCGAAGTCCAGTCGAATTCTGCGTCGTTCATGCCGATTCTCCCAGGCCGTCGCGCAATTGCCGGCGCGCGCGGCTCAGGCGCTGCGCGACGGTGTTCTCTTCCAGACCCAGCGAATCGCCGATCTCGCGCAGCGAAAAACCTTCCAGCGCCAGCACCACGACCTGGCGCTGGCCCAACGGCAGCAGCCGCACCGCCTCCAGCAGATTGCGGCGGCGTTGCTGGGCTTCGGCGTGACCGAGCGGATCGGGGCCGGGATCGGGGTGGGCGTCGTCGAGTTCGTCCTCGACCCGGCGATGCCGGGCGAGATAGTCGATGGCGCGGTTGTGCGCGATCCGGGCCACGAACGTGCGCAACGAGGCTTCGCCGCGCCAGGCCGGCAGCGCGCGCCACAGCGCCAGGCTGATTTCTTGCAGCAGGTCCTCGCGGCGGCCCGGCTCGGATTGATAGCTGCCGGCGATACGGCCGAGCATCGGCCCGTGCTCGCGCAGCACCGCGTCGAAATCCGGCGCTACGGCTTCGCCCCTGCGCCGCGCTGCGTGCGCAGCTGCGTCGTCGGCCTGCGTCGAAACCGCTTCCGCGGCGTTGTCCATACCGGTCTTCCTGGGTCCCCTGCCTGCATAGTCTGCCGGGGCGCGGAAAACCTGACACGGCGGCCGCACATCGCGGCCGCCGCGGGTCGGCTCAGAGGATGTAGCGGCTCAAGTCCGGGTCCTGGACCAGCTCGCCCAGGTGGGCGTCGACGTAGGCGCGGTCGATGCTCACGGCCTGGCCGCCGCGGTCGGGCGCCTCGTAGCTCAGGGTGTCGAGCAGGCGTTCGAGCACGGTGTGCAGGCGACGCGCACCGATGTTCTCCTGGCGCTCGTTGACCTGGGCCGCGATCTCGGCCAGGCGCTCGACCGCGTCGGCCGTGAATTGCAGGTCCACGCCCTCGGTGCGCAGCAGCTCTACGTACTGGGTGGTGAGCGCGGCCTTGGGCTCGGTCAGGATGCGCACGAAGTCGTCCTTGTTCAGCGCGCCCAGCTCGACCCGGATCGGGAAACGGCCCTGCAGCTCCGGAATCAGGTCGCTGGGCTTGGCCAGATGGAACGCACCGGAGGCGATGAACAGGATGTGGTCGGTCTTGACCGCGCCGTACTTGGTGCTCACGGTCGAGCCTTCGACCAGCGGCAGCAGATCGCGCTGCACGCCCTCGCGGCTGACGTCGCCGCCGCCGACGTTCTCGGAACGCTTGGCGACCTTGTCGATCTCGTCGATGAAGACGATGCCGTGCTGCTCGCAGGCTTCGATCGCGGCCTCGCGCACTTCGTCCTCGTTGACCAGTTTGCCGGCCTCCTCCTCGATCAGCTGCGGACGCGCGGCCTTGATCGTGAGCTGGCGTTTGTGGGTCTTGCCTCCGGACACCTGCGAGAACATCTGGCGCAGCTGCTGGCCCATCTCTTCCATGCCCGGAGGCGCCATGATGTCGACGCCCAGGTTGAGCGCGGTTTCGATCTCGATCTCGCGGTCGTCCAGTTCGCCGGCGCGCAACTGCTTGCGCAGCTTGGCGCGGGTGTCGTTGTCCGGCGCCTGGTGGTCCTGGGCCGGCGTATCTGCGCCGAAGCCGAAGCCGCCGGGGATGCGCTTGGGCAGCAGCGCATCGAGGATGCGGTCTTCGGCGCGGTCCTCGGCCTGCGCACGCACGCGGTGCTTGGCCTGCTCGCGGTACAGCTTGACCGCGGTGTCGGCCAGGTCGCGCACGATCTGCTCCACGTCCTTGCCGACGTAGCCGACCTCGGTGAAGCGGGTCGCTTCGACCTTGACGAAGGGCGCGTTGGCCAGCGTCGCCAGACGCCGCGCGATCTCGGTCTTGCCGACACCGGTCGGGCCGATCATCAGGATGTTCTTGGGCATCACTTCGTTGCGCAGATCGGGCTCGAGCTGCATGCGCCGCCAGCGGTTGCGCAGGGCGATCGCGACCGCGCGCTTGGCCGCTTGCTGGCCGACGATGTGGCGGTCTAGCTCCTGCACGATCTCGCGCGGAGTCATGGTGGCGTGGCTGTTGTCGGGTTTCATATTCATCGGGATGGGGTGCGGGGCGTGGACGGGCCGGAGCTCAAAGCTCTTCGACGACGACGTTGCGATTGGTATAGATGCAGACATCGCCGGCGATGCCGATCGCCTCGGTGGCGATGGTGCGGGCCTCGAGCTCGGTGTGCGCCATCAGCGCACGCGCCGCCGACAGCGCGTACATGCCGCCGGAACCGATGGCGATGATGCCGTCTTCGGGCTCGATCACGTCGCCGGTGCCGCTGATGATCAGCGAGGTTTCCTTGTCGGCGACCGCGAGCAGCGCTTCGAGCTTGCCCAGGCGACGCTCGGTGCGCCAATCCTTGGCCAGTTCGACCGCGGCACGGGTGAGCTGGCCGTGCTTTTCCAGCTTGGCTTCGAACAATTCGAACAAAGTGAAGGCATCGGCGGCGGCGCCGGCGAAACCGGCCAGCACCTGGCCGTCGCGGCCGAGACGGCGCACCTTGCGCGCGTTGGATTTCATCACGGTATGTCCCAACGTCACCTGCCCGTCGCCGGCGACCGCGACGCGGCCGTTGCGGCGCACCGAGACGATCGTGGTGGCGTGGAAAGTGGTCGGGTTTTGACTGGGGTCCATGCGGCCTCCGTTGCTGACCCTTCGAACGTGGGGCCGTGGCCGGTGGGTTCAAGGTCGGCAAGGAACGGCGGGGCCCGGCACTCAGCTGCCGCTAGGCCGCGCGCTGCTCCGCATGCCGGGTGCGAGTGCCCGCAGCCTCAATCGGCGGCAGCCGGCCCTGCGATGCAGGTCCGCCATTCCTGCGGACGCAGGCAATAGCCAATGACGCGATCGATCTGCGCGAGCGTGACCGCCGCGGTCCGCCGTTCGAAGCCGAGCAGATCGTCCGGCTCCCAACCCAGGTCGGCGGCCGACAGGATCGCATCGCTCAGCCCGTCCAGGGTCGCCAAGCCGATGTGGAACGCGCCGATGGCGGCGCGCTGCGCATTCTCGAACTCCCGCGTCTCCACGCCGGTCTTCGCCAGCTGCTCGATCACCGTACGCGTCGCCGCCAGCGCAGCCTCCAGCTTGTCGGGGCTGGCCGACAGCACGACCTGCCAATGGCCGCCGCCACGCCGGGATTCGCCGAGTTCGGAGCGCATGACATAGCAGAGCCCCTGCCGTTCGCGAACGCTGGAGACCAGGCGCGAGGAGAACGCGCCGCCCAGGATGCGGTTGGCCAAGCGCAGGGCCGGGTAATCCGGATGCGTGCGCTCCTGCGCCAAGCGCTGACCCATTGCGACGCCGTAGCTTTCCTGCCCCGGCAATAGCAGCCGCTGGCTGTCCGGCCCGGCGGCATGCTCGCTCCATTGCGTCGCCTCCGGCACGGCACGCGGCGCCCACCCTTGCACGCCGCGCTCGACCAGACGCGCCGCCGCCTGCGGGTCCACGTCGCCCACGACCGCGATGCGCAGATCGTTGGCGCCGTAGCGTTCGCTGTGAAACCTGCGCACGTCGGCGACGGTGAACCCTTCGAGCAAGGCGACCTGCTCGGCGGGACCGGGCTCGTAAGCCGGATGCGCCTGCGGATAGAGCATGCGCGTCAACGCGCCGGTCGCGATGTACGCGGAATCCATCGCGCGGTACTGCAGTTCCGCGATCAGGCGGGCGCGCTCGACATCGAGCAGGGTCTGGTCGAACTCGGGTTCGCGCAGGCACTCCATCGTCCAGTCCACGAGCTGCGGCAGATCGACCGTGCGGGCACGCGCGGAGAAGCGGACTCCGTCCGCATCGGCCTCGACCGTGAACGAAGCGCCACGCGCTTCCAGCAATTCCGCGATCTCGACCGGGCCGCGCCGGCGATTGGCGCAGCCCACCAACGCGGCGACCAAGCTCTGCAGCACCGTGCCTCCCGGCGCGAGCGCCGTCCCCGTGCGGAACGTGCCGGTCAGCGCAACGATCGACGGCACCGCCGCGCGCAGTCCGTAGAAATGCCCATGCGCGAGCGGCACCGTCGCGACAGACTGCAGCCCGTGCGACTTCTGGTCTGTGCTCATGACGAAAGCGCCGTGCGATCCGCTGCGTCCACGAGCCGGCCCACGGTGAGCCGCTGCTCGCTCAGGTAACGCGCCGCGACACGCGCCACGTCGCCCGCGGTCACCGCACCGACGCGCTCGGCCGCAGCGGCGTAGCTGCGCCAATCGCCGGCGGCTATGGCTTCGTTCAACTGCATGGCGATCGCCAGCGGCCCGTCGCGCGAGGTGAGCAGTCTGCCGTGGATCTGCGACTGGGCGCGGGCCAGCTCCTCGTCGGCGACGCCGGCACGAACTTCCTCGATCGCAGCGCGCATCGCGTACTCGACACGCCGATGGTCGGCATCGGGATGCACGACCGCGCTCAACTGAAACAGGCCGGGGTGCCGCAAGCGCGACACGTCGGCCCATACCTCCGTCGCCAGACCTGCCGCGACCAGGCGACGGTACAGCCGCGACGATCGCCCGCCCGCCAGCACCCGCCCCAGTACCTCCAGCGCGTCCACGTCGGGATCGAGGCCGCAAGGCGACTTGTAGGCGAGCATGACGATCCCCGGCGCCCCTGGGCATTCCACCGTGGCCCGACGCTCGTCGTCCTGCTCCGGCTCGGGCAGTTGCGCCGCCTCCGGCCCGGGCCGCGCGGCGATGCCTTCGAAGCGGTGCCTGACGGTCTCCAGCGCCGCGTCGCGCTCGACGTCGCCGATGAGGGTGATGGTGGCGTTGTCGGGCCGGTAGTGCGCCCGATAGTGCGCCAGCAGATGTTCGCGCCCGAAGCCTTCGATGTCCTCGCGCCGGCCTATCACAGGCATACCGTAGGGATGGCTGGCGAAGGCGGCACCCCAGACCGCTTGCAGCAGTTGTTCCAGTGGGTCGCCGATGAGGCGGTCGAATTCATTCAGCACGACCGTCTTCTCGGTCGCGAGCTCCGCGGCATCGAGGCTGAGGTTACTCATCCGATCCGCCTCGATCTGCGCGATCAGGTCCAGGCTGTCGCGCGGTGCGAGGGCGAAGTAGTGGGTACGGTCGTACCAGGTGGTGGCGTTGACCTGCGCGCCTAGCGGCAGCAGCAGTTGGTGTATGGAATTGCCCTGACCTTTGTGAAAATTAGCGCTGCCCTTGAACATCATGTGTTCGAGCATATGGCTCGCGCCGCGCGCACCCGCGCGCTCGTGGCGACTGCCGACCTCGTAGGTGACCATCAGCAAGACCACCGGCGCGGTCCGCATCGGCAAGTGCAGGATCTTCAGGCCGTTCGCCGCGAGGCGGCGCTCCTCGATGCCCCCGTTGCGGCTCGACGACGGTTCTGTCGCCCCCTCATCGCCGGCGATCGTCGCTCGCGCTTGCAGTTCCGTCGCTTCCATCGCCCATGCCTCCGCTACGGTGCGACAGCAACGCTGTCGGGAGAGGCGGCCAGCGGCGCCTCGGCCGGCTTGCCGAATTCGCGGCGCAGGAACCACCAAGCCATCATCGCCTGGCTCGAACCGGCGGCGACCATCGCCCACCAGATCCAGCTCGGACGGAAGCCCGCCAGCAGCGACAGGCCGCACGCCAGCGAGACCAGCAGGGTCATGTGCAGCAACTGCGCCATCAGTCCGGCGCGGGTATTGCCCATGCCGGAAAGCACCGCGAACACGACCGAAGCCATGCCCAGCGGAATCAGGTCCAGGGCGGCGATGCGCAGGAACGAAGCGCTCGCGGCGATCACCTGCGGGTCGCTGGAGAAGCGGCTGCCGATCCAGGGCGCGAAGCCCTCGGACACGATCAGCAGCACGGGCACCAGCACCCCAGCGAACAGCAGCCCGATCCGCAGCGTCCGGCTCACGCGCTCGCGCAGCCCGGCGCCGTAGTTCTGGCCGGCGACGATGCAGATCGCGCCCGCCAGTGCGGTCAAGGGCATCAGGCCAGCCTGGAACGCGCGCTGGCCTATGCCGAAACCGGCCTGTTCGATAGGTCCGAACGGCCGCAGCATCAAGCCGATCGTCAGCAACGACACGCTGACCACGCCACTGCCGATGCCGGCGGGCACGCCGATCTTCAGCGCGGTCCACAGTTCCCTGGGCCGGGCGAACCAGATCGCGGGCCGCATGCGCAGATAGGCGTCCTTGCGCGTGAAGTAAGCCAGCAACACCAGCATCACCGCCGCGCACGACAGCAGCGAGGCCAGTCCAGCGCCCGCGGCGCCCATCGCCGGCAAGCCCGACCAGCCGAACATCAACGCAGGCGTGAGCATGGCGCCCAGGGCCACGGTGCCGACCTGGGCGATGGCGCCGGCTTTGACGTTGCCGGTGAATTCCAGCATCGAGGCCAGCACCAGCATCGGGATCTGGATCGCGATCGAAGGGATGAACCAGCTGTAGAAGGAAGCGATCACCGCGGCGGTGGCCGCATCGGCCGTCATCAGGCCGCTGAAGGCCTCGCGATTCGCCCAGGCCAGCAGCGCCACCAGGGCCGAGACGATGGAGGATGCGCCGAAGGCCTCGTTGAAGATCCGGTCGACGCGCACGCGGTCCTTGGCGCCGACCGCATGCGAAATCAGCACGCCCGCGCCCATGCTGAGCACCGGCAGCAGGATCAGCACCAGCATGATCGGCATCGCCGCCAGCGTGACCGCGGCCTGCGCGGTCGGTCCCAGCTTTCCCAACCAGTAGATGTTCACCAGCGAGAACACCGTCCCGGCCAGCGAGTTCAGCAGCAGCACGCCGGACATCCGCAACAGATGCGCGGCGATCGGACCCTCGGTCAGATCGCGCATGAGGCCCTCCGAGGCGCCGGACTAGGCACGCACCACCGCGCCGACGAAATCCATCGGCCTGACCACCGAGGCGACGACCATCTTCGCGCGCTCCGGGTCGGCGATGCGCAGCCGATAGCGGGTGCTGAACAGATGCGCCATCAGGATCAGCTGACCCAGGCCGAGATTCGCGCCGATGCAGGACTTGGGCGCCCAGCCGAACGGCACGTAGCTGCCATGCGGGCACTGCTCGCGGCTCTCGGCCAGCCAGCGGTCGGGATTGAACACGTCCGGATCCGACCAGGTGCTCGCGTCGTGATGGGTGAAGAAGGAACTCAGCGCGTACACCTGCCCGGTCTTGAGCTGGGTTTCGCCTTCGCAGATGTCGGTTCGCACGCTGCGCGTCACGATCGGCGGAGAACTCCAGATCCGCAGCACTTCCTTGACGAAGCGCGTGGTGTTCGGCGCCAGGCGCGCGGGCGATTCGCACAGGGCGTCCAGCGGAATCGCGGACAGCTCAGCGATCATGCGCTCGCGCCATTCGTGCTGGCGCTGCCATTCGAACAACAGACAGGCCGCGCCGGCGCCGGGGGAACTGGTGATCGCGGTCAGCAGCGCGGTGACCGCGTCGGCGGCGCGATCCAGGCCCAGCTCCGGCAGCATGTCCACCATCGGATCGGTCAGATCCTCCTGGCGCGGGCGCTTGCCGCTGGCCCGGCCCTTCAACTCGCGCCTGACCTCCACGCCGACCAGGAACTGATAGACCCACATCTTGGGTTTGTGCAGCGGCGGACAGCGGTGCTCGTCGATATCCGACAGCACCAGCGCCACCTTCGACATCACTTCATCGACCACGCGCCGATGCGCGCGCGGCGTCAGGCCGGCGATGATGGCCGACACCAGCGGTTCGAGCATCGCCCGTTCGGCCAGCCAGACCAGGTCCTGATCGCGCCCGATTTCCGCATCGAGCAGGTTCTGAATGCGCAGCGCCAGTTGCTTGAAGCCTTCGACGCTGGTCAGCACGCGCATTTTCCCGAGCCAGGCCCCGCGCACCTGATGCCAGGACACCGGCTCGCTCTTGCGCCCGCGCACGATATCGGAGAAGCCGTCCAGCATCGTCAGATCGGCGTAGTTCGCCGCTTCCACGCGCTCGGCGACGTCCGGATCGAAGATCGCCATGGCCCGGTCTTCCTTTACCCAGAACACCGGCCCCTCTTCCTGGAGGCGACGACGGAACGCCTGCACCGACGGAATTTCCACCACTTTCGAATCCTGCATCGTCCGCGTCCTTGGGCCTGATGGGAACCGCTGATCGAAGCCGGGGGCGGCATGTCGCCGCCCCCAGCGCTACCACTCAGATGTTGTGGTAGATCACCCAACGCCAGAGGGTAATGCCGCAGCCAGAAGCACCGCGCACGCCGAAAGCGGCGCGCATCGCACAGATGACGTTCTTCATATCGAGCTACTCCTTGTAGATATGTGGAAGTACTGCGTTTACGCCATGACGCTCCGAGCGGTTCCTGCTCCGCACGCCGTGGTGCCCTTGCTGCGCCGGCCACGTCGCGGCCGTCGCGAATTTGGTCGATCGGAATTACCTGTCTTCAAGCCCTGTTTCGCAGGGTCAGGGTGAAGGGCGGCGGCGCCATCGCCGCGGCCACCGTGGGACGATCGCCCTGCGCGACGATGCCGACTTCGCCCAGTTCGAGAACCGTGCGCAGCATGTCGCCGACCAACTGCGTCGCCAGGTCGGCCGCCACGCAGCGATGCGCGCCATGGCCGAAAGGAATGAACGCCGGATTGCGCCAGGCCCGAGGATCCGCCCAGCGCTCCGGCTGGAACTGCGCCGGATCCGACCAGTGCGCGGCGTTGCGCTGGACCATGTAGGGACAGACCACGACTTCGTCGGAGGCCTCGAGCTTCACGCCCGACAGTTCGTGCGCCTGGGTCGGGCGGCGCCCGAGTTGCCAGGCGACGGGCCACAGGCGCAGCGCTTCCTGCACGATCCACTCGACCGGCGTGTCGCGGCGCGGGTGCGTTCCCCACAGATACAGCGACCAGGCCAGCACGAAGCCCACCGAGCCGGAAATGGCGAACAGGAAGGACAAAAAGACTTCGGACAGCTCGTCCTGCCGGCGATCCGGCCCGGCGGAATGGGCGACGATGTCGAGGATGTCCCTCGGCGGCGTGCGCGGATCGCGCTGACAGTCGCCGATCGCACGCGACAGGCGCAGCGTGGTGTTGAATTGCAGCAGCATCCGCCGCCATCGCGGCTGGCGCGCGCGCGCATTGGCGAGCACCGAACGCTCGACGATCTCATCCAGCAGGCGGCGCAGGGACGGCGAACGGTCCGGCGCGAGCAGCACCGGCAACAGGTATCGGTAGGTCAGTCGGTTGCCGGTGTCCGGCCATTGGCTTACCGGCGCCAGCTGTTCGCGCAGGAAGTCGCGCAGTTCGTCGGGTGCGCGCGCCTGCAGGAAATCCCGCAGCAGGCTGCGCGCCTCGCGGCGCATTTTCAGTTGCGCGGATCTCGGCTCGAAATAGCCGTAGCGGGTGTGGAAGAAATCGGAGTGTTCGGCGTAGCTGCCGTCGGCGTTGCCGAGCACGGAGCGCGCATCGGCAGGATTTCCGACGCAATATTCATTGCGCCCGGTCTGGACGATATCGCCTGCGCCAGACAGCTCCCGGTCCAGGAACCCCAACGGGTCCCGTTGAAAGCCGGACCAGGCTTCTTCTTTCAACACACGCCCTCCGATCCTGAATCACGGGTGCTGATACTTAAGTTGTATGGCGACCGGGTCGCCTGGAGTTGCAAACGACGGTGAGTTCCTTCACCTGCACTCCACACCGAGTATAGGTTTCGTTTTTGAAGAGCGTCAAGCGGATTTCCGGGCGTCGTTTTTCCCAACCATGCGTTCGCGTAAGGCAGACGATTCGCTGCGCGACTGCAGGTCTACACGCTTGCTGGGATTGGCTTTCGCTCGCCTATGCGCGGTCGCGCCATCGATTTCGAGTGTCGAACGAAACGCCCGTGGCGACGACCCCGAGCGCTAGTCGGCGAGCCGAACCACTCATGCTGCTCGGATGCGCACTGCAGCAATACGGCACGGTTTGGTTGCGTCGCAACAGAAACCTTCGCTTGGCCAGCCTAGGAGGCGGTCGAATTAAGCAGTGGTTTCGGCGAGCGCGATCGTCCAGCAACCAACGGATCGGTAGCGATCGCACGAACTTCGACAACAACTCCGACGCAACCGCGTCCGCGTTTACGCGTCGCTCTTGGCGGGCTTGCGCTTCGCACGCGGATGCGCGGCGTCATAGACCTTGGCCAGGTGCTGGAAGTCCAGATGCGTGTAGATCTGAGTGGTGGCGATATCGGCGTGACCCAGCAGTTCCTGCACACCGCGCAGATCGCCGGAAGACTCCAGGATGTGGCTGGCGAAGGAATGCCGCAGCAAGTGCGGGTGCACGCGCTTGAACAGGCCTTGGCGCTGGGCCAGCTGACGCAAACGCAGCTGCACCGCGCGCGGTGTGATCGGCGTGCCGCCGCGGCCCGGAAACACCGGCGCGTCGTTGCCCGCGCCGGTCGACGCGCGCCATTCGCCCAAGGCCGCGCGCGCGTGCGAACCCAAAGGCACGCTGCGCTGCTTGTTGCCCTTGCCGAGCACGCTGACCAGGCCGTCGGACAGATCGAGATCGCGCCAGCGCAGGCCGCACAGTTCGCTCAAGCGCAGGCCGGAGGAATAGAACAACTCCAGCAAGGCGCGGTCGCGCAGGCCCAGCGGCACGTCGGTCGGCACTTCGACCAGCGCCTTGGCCTCGTCGGGATCGAGCACCTGTGGCAGTTTGCGCGGCGCCTTGGGCGCGCGGATCGCGGTGGCGGGGTTGGTGTCGATACGGCCCTGCTTGAGCAGCCAGCCGTAGAAGCTGCGGCAGGCCGAGAGACGGCGCTGCAGGCTTTTCGGAGTGAGCCCGCGCCGGTGCTCGGCGGCGATGAAGCCGCGCAGTTGTTCGGTGTGCAGGGCCAACAGCTCGATGCCCTGCACCTGCGCCCAATCGGCCAGCGCGAGCAGATCGCGGCGGTAGGCGTCGAGCGTATGCGCGGACATGCGCCGCTCGACCTGCAGATGGGCCAGGAAATCTTCGATCGGTCCGACGGACACGGCGGCGTGGACTCCAAGGTTGCGAAAAAACGCCGGAATCCAGCGCATCTTGCGAGCATGGAGGGGCGATGTCGAGGGCGCAGCCCGCGCGCAGCGGCGCGGATTCGCGGCCGCGACTTACGTCGCTCCTACATGGGATAGACGGCTTTGGGGTGGCAGCGACGGGTGCCGCGGCCGGGTTCAGCCCTCGAAGCGCTTCAACGCCGCCGCCAGCGACTCGCCCATCATGCGCAGGAACAGCGTGCCCATGCCCGGGAAGAAGCGGTTGGGATCGCGGCTGCCGACCGCGACCATGCCGACGCCAGGCAGCGGCAGCAGTGCGGTCGACTGGACCTCGTCGGCCTGGGCGCCGTACAGCAGCGCGTGCTTCTCCGGCTGCAGGCGGCCGCACAGCGGTTCGCCGTCGGCCAGGCAATCGCGGAACGGCTGCAGGCGCGCGTCGTCGGCGGCGATGGTCTGCAGCCATTCGGCGCCATCCAGGCCGTCGACCGGCTGGAACATCACCAAGCGCACGCGGTCGCCGTTGAAATCCTCGGCCAGGGTCGCGGCCATCGCGCGCAGGGTGTCGGCGGCGCTGTTCTGGCGCATCAGCGCCAGCGTCAGTTGGTGCGTGCGCACCGACAGGCGCTCGTTCTCCTGGGCGTTGCCGAACAGTTCCTGCAGGCGGCGCGAGAGTTCGCGGTTCTTGTCGCGCAGCACTTCCAGCTGATAGCTCGCCAGCGATGCGGCCGAGCCTTCCTCGCGCGGCACCACCAAGCTCAGGGCCAGGTCCGGGAACTGCTGCAGGAAACGCGGGTGGCGACGCAGCCATGCGGCGACTTCGTGCGCGCCCAGCTTGTCCAGGGTTTCGTTCATTGCGCCCATTCCCCTTCGTAGACGAAAGCGGCCGGTCCCGACATCGACAGCGGAGCGTCGTCGGACGGCCAGACGATACGCAGCTCGCCGCCGGGCAGGGCCACGGCGACCTCGCGGTCGATGCGGCCGCGCCGCATCAGCACCGCCGCCGCGGCGCAGGCGCCGCTGCCGCAGGCCAGGGTTTCGCCGGCGCCGCGCTCGTACACCCGCAGGCGGATGCGGTCGCGCGATTCGACCTGGGCGAAACCCACGTTGACCGACTCCGGAAACGCCTCGTGCGACTGCAGCAACGAGGCGATGCTGTCCACCGGCGCGGCGTCGACGTCGTCGACTTCGATCACCGCGTGCGGATTGCCCATCGAGACCGCGCCGAAGCCGATCACGGTGTCGTGGATGTCGAGCACATACTGGTCGCGCGCGCCGGGAAAGCCGTGCAGCGGGATCGCGTCGGGATCGAAGCGCGGCTCGCCCATGCCGATGCGATAGACCTCGTCGGACAGGCGCTCGACCTGGTGGGTGTCGAGCGGGCTGTCGAGGGCGAAACTGCCGCCGACGGCGGCGCCCTCGCCGGCCGCGCCTTCGCGCACCAGCCAGGCGGCGATGCAGCGCGCGCCGTTGCCGCACTGCTGCGAGGAGGTGCCGTCGGAATTCCAGATCCGGTAGCTGGCGATCGAACCGGGCTCGCGCGGGTCTTCCACGGTCAGGATCTGGTCGCAGCCGGCGCCGAAGTGGCGGTCGGCGAACAGGCGACAACGCGCGGCGTCGGGCGGCGTCAGACCGCCGCGCAGGTCGAGCACGACGAAGTCGTTGCCGGCGCCGTGCATCTTGCTGAAACGCTGCATCGGTCGCTCCGCGTTAGGGCTCATCGGCCGCCGTCGGCCGGCGGGGTCGGTTCGGGCGGCGGCGTCTCGGTGCCGGTGCCGTCGTCGGCGGCCGGCGGCGTGGCCGGCTTCTGCGGCAGCGACGGCGGGGTCGCCTCCGGCGCCATCTGCACCGGGACTTCGCCCGCGGGCTGGTTCGGCGCGGCCACCGGGACCGGCTTGGTGGGCAGGACCAGGGGGCCCTTGTTGCCGCAGGCCGAGACGGCCAGCGACAGCGCGATCAGAGTCAGGACGGTGCGTGCATTCATGGCCGCAGTGTAGCCCGCGGGCGTGGCCGAACGAAGCTCAGCGCGGCGGCGGTTCAGGTCGCGCCCAGAGCCAGATTGCGACCACGGTCATGAAGCCGGTGCCGGTGGCGGCCATCCACCATTTCGGGGCGGTCAGGAACATGATCACGGCGCAGACCGACATCATGCCGATCGCCAGCCTTTTGGCCCGGCGGCTGACCGCGCCGTGCGCCTGCCAGTCGTGGATCATCGGGCCGAACTGACGGTGGGCGAGCAACCAGGCGTGCAGCCGTTGCGAGCCGCGGGCCGCGGCGAACGCCGACAGCAGCACGAACGGGACGGTCGGCAGCCCGGGCACGACGATGCCGACGATGCCCAGGCCCAGGCTGGCATAGGCCAGCAGCCACCAGGCCCAGCGGAAGCGGCTGGGGCGGACCGGTGCGGGCTCGTCGGACGGTGGCGGGGTCGACATGGCGGCAGTATGCGACCGCGGCGGACGCCGCGGTCGCATCGGCCATGCGTCAGTGCGTTGCGCTGGCGGCGGCGCCGGCGCCGGCCAGACCCAGCTGGCCGAGCATGAAGGCGAACATTTCCGAGGATTCGCGGTAGCGGCGGAAACGGCCGGACTTGCCGCCGTGGCCGGCTTCCATATTGGTGCGGAACAGCAGCGGCCCGGCGCCGGTGTTCAGGTCGCGCAGGCGCGCCACGTACTTGGCCGGTTCGAAATACTGCACCTGCGAGTCCCACAGGCCGGTGCCGACGAACATGGCCGGATAGGCCTGCCTGGACAGGTTGTCGTAGGGCGAGTACGTCAGCATGTAGTCGTAGTATTTCTTCTGCTCGGGGTTGCCCCACTCGTCGTATTCGTTGGTGGTCAGCGGGATGCTCGGGTCCAGCATCGTGGTGACCACGTCGACGAAGGGCACCTGCGACAGGATCACCCGGTACTTGTCCGGCGCCATGTTGGAGATGGCGCCCATCAGCAGGCCGCCGGCGCTGCCGCCGTAGGCCGCGACGCGGTCCGGCGCGGCATAGCCGGCCTTGACCAGGTAGTCGGTGACGTCGATGAAGTCGGTGAAGGTGTTCTTCTTCTTGAGCAGCTTGCCGTCGTCGTACCACTTGCGGCCCATCTCCTGGCCGCCGCGGATGTGCGCGATCGCGTAGACCATGCCGCGGTCGAGCAGGCTGACGTTGGTGACGCTGAAACCCGGGTCCATCGAGGCGCCGTAGCTGCCGTAGCCGTACTGCAGCAGCGCGGCCTTGCCGTTCTTCTCGAAGCCGCGCTTGTACACCAGCGATACCGGAATCCGGGCGCCGTCGCGCGCCGGCACCCAGACGCGCTCGGTCACGTACTGCGACTGGTCGAAGCCGCCCAGCACCGGCTGGCGCTTGAGCAGGCGGCGCTCGCCGGTCTGGACGTTGAGTTCATACACGGTCGCCGGGGTGGTCAGCGAGGTGTAGCTGTAGCGCAGCCACTGGGTGTCGGGCTCGGCGTTGACGTCCAGGCCCATCGAATACGCCGGCTCGTCGGCCTTGACGTACTCCTCGTGGCCGTCGGCCTTGAGGATGCGCACGCGCTCCAGCGCGTCGGAACGCTCGGCCACGGCGGTATAACCGTCGAACAGCTCCACGCCTTCGATGTAGACGTCGTCGCGGTGCGCGATCCAGTCCTTCCAGTCCTTGCGCGAGGTCGAGCCGGTCGGCGCGGTCACGACCTTGAAGTTGGTGGCGCCGTCGGCGTTGGTGCGGATCACCCAGCGGCCGCCGAAGTGATCGGCGCTGTATTCGACGTCGCGCGCGCGCGGCGCCAGCACGGCGAACGCGCTCGGGTCGGCGGCGGGCGCGTAGCGGTATTCGTCGGACACGGTGCTGCTGAGGCCGATCAGCAGGTACTTGTCGTCGCGGCTGCGGTCGATGCCCATGTAGAAGCTGTCGTCCTTCTCCTCGTACACCACCGGGTCCTGGGCGACCGGAGTGCCGAGCACGTGCTTCTTGACGCGCTTGCTCAGCAGCGTCTCGGGATCGTTCTCGACGTAGAACAGGGTCTTGTTGTCGTCGGCCCAGACCAGGTTGGCGGACACGCCCTTGATCTCGTCGGCGTAGGTTTCGCCGGTGCTCAGGTTCTTGAAGCGCACGGTGTACTGGCGGCGGCCGTTGGTGTCGTCGGCGTAGGCCAGGATCGCGTTGTCCTGGGTCACGGCGTAGTCGCCGACCTGGTAGTAGTCCTTGCCCTTGGCCATGGCGTTGACGTCGAGCAGCACGCTCTCGCCGGCGAAATCGCGCTCGGCGTTGGCTTTCTGGATCGACGCGGCATCGACACCGGGGGCGTCCTTGCGGCGGGCGTGGATCGGGTAGTCCTGGCCGGTCTCGAAGCGGCTGTAGTACCAGTAGCCGCGTTCGCGGTACGGCACCGAGCTGTCGTCCTGCTTGATGCGGCCGACGATCTCGTTGTAAAGCTTGTCTTCCAGCGGCTTCAGCGCCGCCATCTGGGTATCGGCGTAGGCGTTCTCGGCGTTGAGATACGCCAGCATCTCCTTGTTCTCGCGCTTGTCGTCGCGCAGCCAGTAGTACTCATCGTCGCGCTGGCCGCCATGCGGCGCTTTGACCACGTGCGGCTTCTTGGCCGCATCGGGCGGCAGGGCGGAATCGGCGGCGAAAACGGGCGGGGTCGTGGTCATCAGGAGCGTCGCGGCCAGCAGGATGGAGGTCGGTTTCATAGATGGGTCCGATTGCGGGGAGCGCAATGGCGGAGGCTCTCAGTCCGCCGCCCCGGGATATTCATGGCTGGAAGGCCAGTGACTCAAGTGCTTCAGGACTGGCCCGGGCTAGGCCCCGAGCCGGCCCCGGGTGAAGGCGCGCGACGACCATGCCGCCAAGGTGGCCAGCGCGAAGGCTTCGATCAGCAACCCCAGGAAGAATCCGAGGTCGCTGAGGCATGGGCATCGGCGCCCGCCGCCGTCACTTGGACAGCTTGTCCCAGAGGAAGGTGTAGGCCAGCGCGCTCATATGCGCGGCCTGGGCGTTGTTGGCCGAACCGCCGTGGCCGCCTTCGATGTTTTCGTAGTAGCGCACGTCCTTACCGGCCTCGGACATCTTCGCCATCATCTTGCGCGCGTGGCCCGGGTGGACGCGGTCGTCGCGGGTCGAGGTGGTGAACAGGGTCGGCGGATAGTCGCGCTTGGCGTCGAACAGGTGGTAGGGCGAGAAGGTCTTGATGAAGTCCCAGTCGGCCGTGTCCGGGTCGCCGTATTCGGCCATCCACGAGGCGCCGGCCAGCAGGTGGCTGTAGCGCTTCATGTCCAGCAGCGGCACCTGCACGACCACCGCGCCGAACAGCTCCGGGTACTGGGTCAGCATGTTGCCGGTGAGCAGGCCGCCGTTGCTGCCGCCCTGCACGCCCAGGTGCCTGGACGAGGTGACCTTGCGCGCGACCAGGTCCTGCGCGACCGCGGCGAAGTCCTCGTAGGCCTTGTGGCGGTTGGCCTTGAGCGCGGCCTGGTGCCAGCGCGGACCGTACTCGCCGCCGCCGCGGATGTTGGCGACCACGTACACCCCGCCCTTCTCCAGCCAGCCCTTGCCGACGCTGCCGGAATAGCCCGGGGTCATCGAGACCTCGAAGCCGCCGTAGCCGTACAGCAGGGTCGGGGTGCTGCCGTCGAGCTTGAGGTCCTTCGGGCGGACCATGAAGTAAGGCACCTTGGTGCCGTCCTTGCTGGTCGCGAAGTGCTGCTCGATCACGTTGTCGGACCCGTCGAAGAACACGGGCATGGTCTTGAGCGTTTCCGGCTGCTGGCCGAGCTTGGCCAGCGACAGGGTGGTCGGGGTCAGGTAGTCGGTGGCGGTCAGCCAGACGTCGTCGTTCTCGTCGTCGTCCACCGCCGACACGCCGATGCTGCCGAAGCTGGGAGCGCCGACGAACTCGCTGCGCTGCCAGCTGCCCGGGGTCAGCACGCTGAGCTTGTACTTCACGTCTTCCATGACGTTGAGCACGAGCTTGTTGCGGGTCCAGGTGGTGCCGGCCAGCGAGGTGCGTTCGGTCGGCTCGAACAGTGCGGTGAAATCGCGCTTGCCGGCCATGAAGTCGTCGAAGCGGGTCACGATCAGGCTGCCCGGCTTGTAGGTCTTGCCGCCGGCGGTGTAAGGCTCGCGCAGCTCCAGGGTCAGCCATTCGCGGTGCACGGACTTTTCGGCCGAGTTCGGCGCGTCGATCTTGGTCAGCTTGCCGTCGGCGCCGCGCAGATACAGTTCGTTGTTGTAGAAGGCGATGGTGCGCGAGACGAAATCGCGCTCGAAGCCTTCGGTCGGGTCGTGGCCGGCGGAGATGTACATGTCCTCCGCGGTGCCTTCGTAGACGACCGTGGCGGCGCCGAGCGGCGTGCCGCGCTTCCACTGCTTGACGATGCGCGGGTAGCCCGACGAGGTCATGCTGCCCTCGCCGAAATCGGTGAAGACATAGACGTTGTCGCGGTCGATCCACTGCAGCCCGCCCTTGGCTTCGGGACGGAAGTAACCGTCCTTGACCCAGGACTTGCTCTCCAGGTCGAACTCGCGGGTCACGTCGGCGTCGGCGCCGCCGCGCGAGAGCGCGATCAGGCAGCGCTGATACTGCGGCTTGAGGCAGTCGGCACCGTGCCAGACCCAGTTCTCGCCCTCGGCCTTGTTGAGCGCATCGAGGTCGATCACGGTTTCCCAGGCCGGCTTGTCCTTGCGGTACTCGGCCAGGCTGGTGCGGCGCCACAGGCCGCGCTGGTGGTTCGCGTCCTTCCAGAAGTTGTAATAGTGGTCGCCGATCTTCATCACGCCGGGGATCTTGGCGTCGGAGTCGAGGATGGCGCGGATGTCGGCCTCAAGCTTCTTGAACTCGGGCCCGGCGGCCAATTCGGCTTCGGACTGGGCGTTGCGCTGGCGCACCCAGGCGAGCGAGCGCTCGCCTTGCACGTCTTCCAGCCAGGCGTAAGGGTCGGACCCATCGGTCACTTTGGCGGCCTCCTCGGCAGGGGCGGCAGCGACCGGAGCGGCCAGGCCGGCCAAGCCGACGGAGATCATTCCAACCGAAACGAGCAACGGCTTGCAGGCCTTGGACAGCGTGGACATCGGCGCTCCGCGAAAACAGGGAAAGGCCGAACGCTAGCACAGGCCCCGGCGGCGGCCGCCGTGCCCGAAGTCATGTGGGGAGGACGCGGCGTGGCCGCGTTATGGCGGAAATTACCGGGTTCGTATGCTGGATGGCGCTATCCGCAAGCGCTATCCGCAGGCGCTGGGCGACGGCGACGGCGACGGCGACGGCGACGGCGACGGCGGTTGGCGGTTGGCGGTTGGCGGTTGGCGGTCGGCGGCGGGCGGTTGCGCCGCGTCACCGATCGACTCGGCCTGCTCAGGCCGCGCGCGCAGCCGCGACGCGCGCCAGTGGACGAACGCGGCGCCGCGCCTGGGCGCCCGCGCGACGGCGGCGGACCGGCGCCGGCAGTGCGTCGGCCGCGCGGCGCGGCAGCCGGAAGCGGTGCAGCGCCCACCACGCGGTCAGCGGCATCGCCAGCAGCCACAGCGGCAGCCAGCCGATCTGGGCACTGGACGCACGCGCGGCCGGCAACAGCAGCACCAGCGCGGCGCCGATGGCGACGGCGTAACGCAGGACCTCTTCGACGCGCGGGTCGATGGCGGGGTCGGCGGAGGGGCGGATCGGGTGGGCAACGGACTGGCGCATGGCGAGGGCTCCGAAGGTAGGCAACGGGTCCGAGGACCCGACGCATCCACCTTGGCCCGCCTCCGTCTCAAAGGCTGCGACCTGTCCTGAGCCGCGCTTCGGCCCCCTGTGGGAGCGGCGTAAGCCGCGATGCCGACCATGCGATATGGCCGTAATCCTGCGGCTTGCGGAAGGAAATCGCGGCTCACGCCGCTCCCACAAAAAGCGGGCTTTGGGGTAGGAGCGGCGTAAGCCGCGACCGCGTATTCGCGACTGCCTTGAGATTCCGATCGCGGCCGTAGCTCCGGGTCGCGGCTTACGCCGCTCCTACCCCAAGGCGAAGGCTGGTTATCAGTAGCCGGCGGCGTCCAGGGCTTTGTCGGCTTCTTCGCGGCCCAGGGCGATGAGTTCGCGGGCGCGCCAGAATTCGTAGAACTGGCAGGCGTCGCGCGGGATGCGGATCACCAGTTCCGGCGGGTCCAGGGCCAGATGCACGCGTGCGATCTGCGCCTGCATGGTGTCGAGCGAACGCGCCATCAGTTCGCTGAAACCCAGCTCGTGTTCGTTTTCGCCCTCTGCGTCGGCGACGTTCTGGCGCCGCCAGCGTTCGCCGAACCAGCGCAGCAGGCCCGCGCCGCGCGTATCGGAATCGCCTTCGACGACACCGCCGCCGGCACCCGCTGCCGCATCCGATGCGTCGCCGGCCGGGCCGCGGCCGTCTCGCACCGGTGTGCCGTTGTTGCGTCGCGCCGGCGCACCCGGCGGGCGCTGCGGCCAGCCATGCATATCGACCGCAATCAGGCGATGGGCGTCGGACAGGCGCGTCGCGGCGATCGGCAACGGCGCCAGCAGGCCGCCGTCTACCAGTTCGCGCCCGTGCACTTCGTAGGGAGTGAACACGCCGGGGATCGCGATCGAGGCACGCACCGCATCCCAGAGGTCGCCCTCGCGCAGCCAGACCTCGCGCTGCCGCATCAGATCGACCGCGACCGCGGTGAACGCGATCGGCAGCTGTTCGATGCGCGGTTCGCCGGCGAGTTCGCGCAGGGCGTGCATCAGGCGCTCGCCGCGGAACAGCGAGGCGCGGCCGAGCGCGGGATCGAGCAGGCGCAGCATGTCGGTGCGGCTGAGGCCGTACAGCCAGTCGCGGTAGACCTCCAGCTTGCCGGCCGCATACAGGCCGCCGACCAGGGCGCCGCTGGAAGAGCCGGCGACCGCGACCACGTTGAGCGAACGCGCCTGCAGCGCTTCGATCACGCCGATCTGGGCCAGACCGCGCGCGCCGCCCGCACCCAGCACCAGCGCGACCGGTTCGTCGCTGCGGATATGCGGGGCGTCGGCCGCGGCCATCAGCGGTCGTAGTTGCCCAGGGCCAGCGACAGCATGCTCTTGGCCTGCTCGCGCAGCACCGCCGGCTCGACGATCTCGGCGTCGCTGCCGTAGTGCATCACGTCCATCAGCAGTTCGCGGCCGGCGCTGTAGGGCAGCTTGAGTTCGTAGCGGCCGTCGGGCAGGAAGCGGCCCTGCTGCTGCGAATGCCAGTGTTCGTCGGCGACCCAGCGCGCGGCCTTGGCGCTGAACACGATCGTGGCCCAGCCCTTGGGCGTGCCGGAGAAGATGCCGTAGCTGGAGGCGAGGTGACGGTCGAGCTCCTCGTCGGGCACGTCGCGGGCCTCGCCTTCGAGCATGCGCGCGGCCGTGATGCGATCGACCGAGAAGCTACGCAGGGCGTCGCGCTCGTGGTCCCAGGCGTCCAGGTACCAGTTTTCGCGGTAGTGGGTCAGGCGTTGCGGCGAGACGTTGCGGCGGGTGCGCTCGTCGGTGGAACGGGCGCGATATTCAAAGCTCAACGGCTTGCGGTCCAGCACCGCGGTGGCGACCGCGCGGAACGCGGTTTCGTCCAGGCGGCGGGTGCGGTGCGGGATCACCCGCACGCGCTCGACCGGCACCCGGCGGCCGCCGGCGTGTTCGTCCAGCAGCTTTTCGATCCGGTGCTGCAAAGGCGCCAGCGCGTTCGACAGCACGCCGCCGCCGCTGCGCAGCAGCAACTGCTGGGCGGCCAGCAGCGAATGCAGTTCCTCCGAGCTCAGCCACAGGCCGGGCAGTTCGAAGCGGTCGCCCTCGCTGCTGTCGTAGCGGAAACCGGCCTCGCCGTTGCCGACCACCGGTGCCATCAGGTAGTCGCGCAGGTAGGCCAGGTCGCGGTAGACCGTCGCGCGCGAGCACTCCAGGTCCTCCTGCAAACGCTGCACGGTCACCGGATAACGCGCGGCGGTCAGGATGCGGTGCAGGGCGTGGATGCGTTCGATGCGTTCCATGGCGGGGTCTGAAGGAAGCGGTGATCCGACGCCTAGCATCGCACCCGCGACTACGCAGCCGCCACTGCCGCGGGCGAGAAGCCGATCACGACGCGGTTATCCGCCCGAACGGCTAACGACCGTTTAACCGGCTGGGCCACAAGATGCGCGGCCCCGGAATGGAAGCCGAGCATGCGGACCAGGTCAGGATGGAGCGAGCAGACGCTGGCGGTCGCGGTCGTGGTCGTGACGCATCTGCTGATGGTCATGACCTTGAACCGCTACTTGCGTTCCGATCCCCCCACCCCGTCGGCGGACGATGAGGAGCCGCTGTTGCTGGTGTTCCTGCCGCCGCCGCGCCCGGCGGCGACGAGCACCGTCGCCGCGCCCGGCCAGCATCCGCCGCGCGCGTCGCAGATGCTGCGACGGGTGCCGACGCGCACCGCGCCGCCACCCGTCGCCAGCACGGTCGTCGCCGACACGGCAGCGCCCTTGGCGGGTCGGCCGCTGACGGCTGTCTACGTGCAACAGGTCGGCGGTCTGCGCGAAAGGCCGCCGCCGGGACTGGACACGCAGCGCGCCGATCCGTTCGCGAAACGCAGGCCCACCCTGCCCGGCGCCGGCGCCGGCGCGACCTTGGGCGTCGCCATGCGCGAGCCGATCAGCGCGGCCAAGGTGGTCGATGCGATCGGCAGCCTGTTCGGCGGACCCAGTTCGCCGTGCCCGGACAACCGCAAGGACATCGCCGCGCTGGCGACCGGCGGCGATCGCGCCGCCCTGGATCGCGCGGTCGACTACGAGCGGCGCTACTGCCGGCCCTGAGTCGTGCTGCGCCGGCATCCGACGCCGGCCGCGACGATGCGGGAGGCGCGCCTGGCTGGTCGCGGCCGATTCCCGCGTTAGGCATGGCATCGGCCGATGCTCGGCCCTCCAGCGGATGAGCCATGAAGACGATCGGATACGCGGGCCGCGTACTGTGCCTGGCAGCAAGCCTGGCCGCGCTGCCGGCCTGGGCGGGCGCGCGCGAGGAAGTGAACGCGTCGATGGAGAAGTTCATGGCCGCGCGCAGCTACCACGCCAGCATGACCGCGACCGGCGCGCACACGATGAACAATCAAGTCGACTACGTCGCGCCCGGCCGCTACCGCATGCGCATGGCCGGCATGGGCGAGCAGATCATCGTCGGCGACACCATGTACCTCGACCTGCGCGGCCGCAGCACCAAGGTGCCCCTGCCCAAGGGCACCCTGTCGCAATGGCGCGACCCGGCGCGGCTGACCGAGAACGCCAAGACCATGACCGTCACCGCGCTGGGCAGCGAGGCCGTCGGCGGCGCACCGGCGCGCAAGTACCGCGTCGACCACAGTCAGCCGCAGCCGAGCATGATGACCCTGTGGGTCGGCAGCAACGGCTATCCGCTGCGGATCGTGAGCAGTACCCAGATACAGGGCAAGCCGATGGTCACCACCATCGTCTACTCGCGCTACAACGATCCGGCGCTGCGGGTCGACGTACCCAAATAACGGTGACGCGCAGGGTCCCGCGCCGGGCCCGAATTTGCTGCAGTGCGGTGAGCGGGCGTCGTCGCTGCCACGCACAAGCCCGGCCGACGCGCAAGCTCGCCCTCGGCCGCCGGGCTAGGCACAATGCCCGCATGCGAGGGCCCGCACCCACCAAGCCAGCTCCATCGGAGCCAGCGATCGATTTGTCGCCCTCGCCGGGCGACGAGGTCAAGACGACCACCTGCTACATGTGCGCCTGCCGCTGCGGCATCAAGGTGTGGCTGGCCGACGGCAAGATCCGCTACATCCAGGGCAACCCCGAGCACCCGGTCAACCAGGGCGTGCTCTGCGCCAAGGGCTCGGCCGGGATCATGCAGCACTACTCGCCGGCGCGGCTGGACAAGCCGCTGCTGCGCGTGGGCGAGCGCGGTCGCGGCGAGTTCAAGGAAATCGAGTGGGACGAGGCGCTGGCGATCGCCGTCGGCTGGCTGGCGCCGATCCGCGAGCGCAATCCCGACGAGCTGGCCTTCTTCACCGGCCGCGACCAGTCGCAGGCGCTGACCGGCTGGTGGGCGCAGCAATTCGGCACGGTCAACTACGCCGCCCACGGCGGTTTCTGCTCGGTCAACATGGCCGCCGGCGGCTTGTACACGCTAGGCGGCTCGTTCTGGGAATTCGGCGAACCCGACTGGGAGCATTCGCGCTACCTGATGCTGTGGGGCGTGGCCGAAGACCACGACTCCAACCCGATCAAGCTCGGCCTGGGCAAGCTGAAGGCGCACGGGGCCAAGATCGTCGCGGTCAATCCGGTGCGCAGCGGCTACGGCGCGATCGCCGACGAGTGGATCGGCATCCGCCCCGGCACCGACGGCCTGTTCGCGTTCGCGCTGATCCACGAACTGCTCAAGGCCGACCGGATCGACCTGGACTATCTGGTGCGCTACGCCAATGCGCACTGGCTGGTGATCCGCAATCCGGGCGGCGCCGACGATGGTCTGTTCGCGCGCGACAGCGAGGGCCATCCCTTGTGCTGGGTGCGCGGCCCTCACCCCGGCCCTCTGCCGCAGACGGGAGAGGGAGCGGACGCGACGCGGCCGATAGCGACACGCGCGACCGAAGCCTCCTTGCTGTACAGCGAAGCGGAGGCTTCCGAAGCATCTTCTCTGCATAAGCAAACGAATGCCGCGGAAGAGCTCCCTCTCCCGTCTGCGGCAGAGGGCCAGGGTGAGGGCAGCGCACAGCGCGCCGACGCCATCGGCATCTCGCCCGCCGTCGTCGGCGAATACACCCTGCCCGACGGCCGCCGCGCGGTGCCAGTGTTCCATCTGATCGCCGAGCGCTACCTCGATCCGCAGTACTCGCCCGACGCGGTCAGCGAACGCTGCGGCATTCCGGCGGACACCATCCGCCGGATCGCGCGCGAGCTGGCCGAGGCCGCCTTCGATCATCCGCTGACCCTGCCGATCGCCTGGACCGACGCGTACGGCCGCGAGCATGCCGAAATGGTCGGGCGCCCGGTCAGCATGCACGCTATGCGCGGCATCAGCGCGCACAGCAACGGCTTCCACACCTGCCGCGCGCTGCACCTGCTGCAGCTGCTGCTGGGCGCGGTGGATACGCCGGGCTCGTTCCGCTATCAGCCGCCGTTCCCGAAACCGATCGCGCCGCCGAACCGGCCCGGCAAGAACCGCCAGGCCAACGGCGTGCTCGATGCCGCGCCGCTGGGTTTCGTGCACGCGCCCGAGGACCTGGTGGTCGACGCCGACGGCCGGCCGCGCCGCATCGACCACGCTTTCTCCTGGGCCTACCCGCTGTCCGCTCACGGCATGATGCACAGCGTGATCCGCAACGCCTGGGCCGGCGACCCGTACAAGATCGACACCCTGATGATGTTCATGGCCAACATGAGCTGGAACTCGTCGATGAACACCGCCGAGACCATCGGCTGGCTCACCGACAAGGATCAGCAGGGCGAGTACCGCATCCCGCGCATCATCTACGCCGACGCCTACGCCTCGGAAATGGTCGCCTACGCCGACCTGGTGCTGCCGGACACGACCTACCTGGAGCGCTTCGACGCGATCAGCATGCTCGATCGCCCGATCTCCGACGCCGAGAGCGCGATCGACGCGATCCGGCACCCGGTGGTCGACTCGAAGGAGCAGCGCGAAGGTCGCGACGTGCGCGGCTTCCAGTCGGTGCTGATCGATCTGGGCGCACGCCTGGGCCTGCCGGGACTGGCGCACGAGGACGGCAGCCCGCGCTATCGCGACTACGCCGACTACATCGTGCGCCACGAACGCGCGCCCGGCGTCGGCCTGCTCGCCGGCTGGCGCGGCGAGCATGGCGAACTCGAAGCCAAGGGCCCGCCCAATCCGCAGCAGCTGGAGCGCTACATCGAACACGGCGGTTTCTGGCGCAGTCCGATCCCCGAGCACGCGCGCTATTTCAAGATGGCCAACCGCGGCTATCTCGACTGGGCGCAGAAGATGGGCTTCATTGGCCACGCCGACCCGATCGTGCTGCAGCTGTATTCGGAGACGCTGCAGAAGTTCCGGCTCGCGGCGCAGGGCCACGGCGAACACCGGCCGCCGGAGCAGCACCGCGAGCGCGTGGCCACCTACTTCGATCCGCTGCCGATCTGGTACGAGCCCTTCGAGGGCGCGCAGGTCGCCGATTCCGACACCCGCTACCCGCTCAGCGCGGTGACCCAGCGGCCGATGTTCATGTACCACGCCTGGGGATCGCAGAACGCCTGGCTGCGCCAGATCACCGCGCGCAACTATCTGTACCTGCATCCCGACACCGGCGCCCGTCACGGCATCGCCGACGAGGACTGGATCGCGGTGGAATCGCACCACGGCCGCATTACCGTGCAGGCGAAGTTCGCCGGCAACGTGCAGCCGGACACGGTCTGGACCTGGAACGCGATCGGCAAGCGCAAGGGCGCCTGGCGCCTGGGCAAGGACGCGCCGGAAGGCCGCAAGGGCTTCCTGCTCAACCATCTGATTTCCGACATCACCCCGCGCGGCGACTACGCCAACGCCGACCCGGTCACCGGTCAGGCGGCCTGGTTCGACCTGCGCGTGCGCATCAGCCGCGTCGAGCCGGTCGAGCAGAGCCAGCCGCAGTTTCCGGCGCTGGAGCTGGGCGAGGCCGACAATCGACCGCTGCGCTACGGCGCGGCTTTCCGCAACAAGGCGTCCCGATGAAACGATCGTTCCGCATGCTGGTGGGCTGGTGCTGCGTCGCACTGAGCTTCGCGCTGGTGATCCTGATCGGCCTGGGCGTGTTCGACCCGATCGGCAGCGTCGCCGGGCGCGGTTCGCTGACGCCGGTGCTGGTCGGCCTGCTGCCCAGCGTGAGTTTCGGCATCGCCATGTTCGCCCTGGGCGTGTGGTTGATCAGTACGAGCCGCAAACGATGACCGCTCTGCCACCGCCGAGCACGAAGAAGATGGGGCTGGTGATCGACCTCGACACCTGCGTGGGTTGCCATGCCTGCGCGGTAAGCTGCAAGGAATGGAATGCGGGCGGTTTCGCCGCGCCGCTCACCGACGAAAGCCCGTACGGCAAGGACCCCAGCGGGGTCTGGTTCAACCGGGTGCACAGTTACGAGATCGCGGCGGAGCCGGCGACGACGGGTTGCGGCGGCGGGGCCGCGGCGGTCGCGCCGCAACCGGCGATGACCCTGCACTTCCCGCGCTCCTGCCTGCATTGCGAAACCCCGGCCTGCGTGACCGTGTGCCCGACCGGCGCCAGCTACAAACGCGCCGAGGACGGCATCGTCCTGGTCGACGAGGACAAATGCATCGGCTGCAAACTGTGCTCCTGGGCCTGCCCCTACGGCGCACGCGAGTACAGCCCGGTCGAAGGCGTGATGAAGAAATGCACGCTGTGCATCGATCGCATCTACAACGAGAAGCTCGAAGAGTCCGAGCGCCAGCCTGCCTGCGTACAGGCCTGCCCGACCCGCGCGCGCCACTTCGGCGATCTCGGCGATCCGGAATCCAAGGTGTCGAAGCTGGTCGCCGCGCGCGGCGGCGTCGACCTGATGCCGGAGCTGGGTTACAAACCGACCAACAAGTACCTGCCGCCGCGGCCGCGCCGCACGGGCGAAACGGCGGCACCGGCGACGCCGCCCGCCGAAGCCCTGGACACCGCGGCGCTGCCGCCGGTGTTGCGTTGGCTGGATCGGGTGCTGTCGCGATGAGGCGGATGTTCGTGCGCGCCATCGCGGCCGATTCGTCGGCCGCAGCATCGTGCGTCGATGCGATCCCGTACCGGATGCAACGCGCATGCGACCCGGCGCGGCCCTGCATTCCGCTTCCGCCCGACGCGCGTATGCGCGCGCTGCTGCCGGGCGTGGCCCCGACGCCGGACCGCTGATGCATCCCGCCTTCTCCGTCATCCTGTTCACCACCCTGTCCGGCGCGGGCTATGGCCTGCTGGCGTGGCTGGGCGCCTTGCTCGCGACCTCGCGGCTGCAAGCGCTGAGCTACCCCGGCGCCGATATGGTCTCGGCGCCGCTGCTGGGCCTGTTCGCGCTCGGCCTGGGTCTGCTGCTGAGCGTGGCCGGCCTGCTCGCTTCGACTTTCCATCTGGGCAAACCGCTGCGCGCCTGGCGCGCGTTCTCGCAATGGCGCACGTCCTGGCTGTCGCGCGAGGGCGTGCTGTCGCTGGCGACCTTCGTGCCGGCGCTGGCCCTGGCCGCGATGCTGTGGAGCGCGGGCGACGCCGGCGCGGGCGCACTGCTGGCGGGCTGGGACCGCGTACTCGGCGCCGCGCTGACCGTACTGTCGCTGCTGACGGTGGTCTGCACCGCGATGATCTACGCCTCGCTGCCGCCGATCCCGGCCTGGCGCCATCGGCTGGTGGTGCCGGCGTATCTCGGCTTCGCCCTGCTCACCGGTTGGGCGCTGCTGGCGACGCTGGCCGTGGCATTCGCCGGGAACGGTCTGCCGTCACCGACGCTACGCTACCTCGCGCTCGCGCTGGGCGTGCTGGCCCTGGCCGCGGCGGCGATGAAGCTGCGCTATTGGCGCGCCATCGACACCACCCCGCTCACCGTCACCCGCGCCGACGCGGTCGGCCTGCCCGGTCGCGAACTGAGCGTGTTCGAGCGCCCGCATACCGAAGACAACTACCTGACCCGCGAGATGGGCTACGTGCTCGCACGCAAGCACGCGCGCAAGCTGCGCCTCATCGCCGTCGTGCTGTTCGGGGTCGCTCCGCTGCTGCTGGCCGCGCTGGTATGGGCGGCGCCCGCAGCGGCGATGGTCGCGTTCCCGTTGGCGGCCGTGGCCGCCTTGGTCGGCGCCCTGGTCGAACGCTGGCTGTTCTTCGCCCAGGCCCGGCATCTGGTCACGCTGTATTACTGAGGCGTTAGCCGCGTCGTGGCGCGGTCCAGACGGCGGTTCAGCCCAGGTCTTGGGACTGTAATCGTTTTCATGGCATCATCCAGCTACCTTCTTGGCCCTGTTCACGACGATGTCCGGCTTGCTCGGGCTCGCCCTGTTGGGCGGTCCCCTCCTCACATTGCCGACGATGCCGGTCTCCGGCGACCCCACGCTGATGGCGCTCGCGAGCGATCCGGCGCAGATGCGGCTGTACTGTTTTTCCACGCGCTGCGGGGATGAGGAATGGCGTCTGGCGCTGGCGCCGCCGGTCCGGGTACGCAGCCTGGACGAGCCGCAGGCCACGCCGCGCCGGCCGCTGCGCCTGCCGGGCTCGCAGCGCTACATCGGTCTGAGCGCGCCGGCCGCGACGCGCGAAAGCCGCGGCGCCTACTCCAACGATTTCCGCATCGGCACCCGCTACGGCGTGCAGGTGCTGCGCGACGGCCCGACCCAGCTGGGCCTGCAGTTCGGCGCCGGCTACCGGCTGGCGCCGCTGTACGACGACGGCATCAACCGGCCCGGCGCGGTGATGCGCGGCGAACTCAACTTCGGGCAGAAGATCGGCGACCGCGCGCGCTGGACCCAGCGCGTGTTCGTCGAAAGCGGCCACGGCAATACCTTCGTCAAACAGTCGGTGCGGCTGGACGTGGCCTTGTGGCCGGACTGGACCCTGGAAACCGACTTCGCGATCCGCCACGATTCCGAGAGCGGCGGCGGCAGCGAGACGGCGGAAAGCTCCATCGAGTTGCGGCGGCGGTTCTAGTTGCGGCGGTGGGTGCGGGGGGAGCGGGGAATCGTGGTTCGCGGGTGATCGGGTGGCCGGGGTCGCGGCTTACGCCGCTCCTACCCCAGGGCGGCTGTCGGCGGGTGCGGCGTGAGTTGCGACCGCGCCGCCGCTGGTAACTTCGCGATCGCGGCTTACGCCGCTCCCACAGCGCTGCTCACGCTCATCGCATGCCGGCGTCGGCTATCGCTTTCGCGCCGACACCAGCTATCGCATCCAGCGGGCGCGGCTCAGAGCGCGGCCGCGATGAACTCGCCCGCGCCCTGCGCCAGCAGCGCCTGCGCGACTTCCAGGCCCAGGCATTCGGGCGCGTCGCCGCGGCCTTCGCCGTGGGCGCGCACCTGGCGGCCGTCGGCGGCGCCGACCAGGCCGTCCAGGCGCAGGTGTTCGCCGTCCAGGCGCGCGTGCGCGGCGACCGGCACGTGGCAGCTGCCGTGCAGGGCGCGGTTCATCGCGCGCTCGGCCTCGACGCAGGTGCGGGTGTCGCTGTGGTCGAGCGCGGCGCACAGCGCGCGCGTGGCCAGGTGGTCGCTGCGGCATTCGATCGCGATCGCGCCCTGCGCCGGCGCCGGCAGCCATTGCGGCGCCTGCAGGCGCTCGCGCACGCGTTTGCCCAGGCCGAGGCGCTCCAGGCCGGCGACCGCGAGCACGATCGCGTCGTATTCGCCGGCGTCTAGCTTGGCCAGGCGGGTGTTGACGTTGCCGCGCAGGTCCAGCAACTGCAGGTCCGGACGCAGCGCGCGCAGCTGGGTCTGGCGGCGCAGCGAAGAGGTGCCTACGCGCGCGCCCTGAGGCAGCGCGTCGATGCGGGCGTAGTGCGGGCTGACGAAGGCGTCGGCGTAGTCGGCGCGTTCCAGGATCGCCGGCAGGGCGAAGCCGGGTTCCAGCTCCATCGGCACGTCTTTGAGCGAATGCACGGCGCAGTCGGCTTCGCCGCGCTGCATCGCCACTTCCAGCTCCTTCAGGAACAGGCCCTTGCCGCCGATCGCGGCCAGGGAGCGATCCAGCACCTCGTCGCCGCGGGTGCTCATCGGCACCAGCAGCACCTCCAGACCGGGGTGGGCGGCGCGCAGGCGCGCGGCGACGTGCTCGGTCTGCCACAGGGCGAGCGGGCTTTTGCGGGTGGCGATGCGGAGACGGGTCATGGGGGAATTTTAGAAGCAAATCCCCCTCGATCCCCCTTTTTCAAAGGGGGAAGCTGCATTGGTGGGTTCTGGGTGCCACTGCCGCTCCGTGCTTCGCTTTCCCCTCTTCTAAGGGGAAGCTGCATTCGTGGGTGCAACAGTCACTCCCCTGCCCTCGCTGCTCCCCCTCGTCAAAAAGGGGCCGCATTCGTGGGCTCTGGGTGTAACCGCTGCTTTCGCTGTTCGCCCGTCAAAGGGGGGCGCATTTGTGCGGCTCTGGTGTAGCCGCCACTCCCCTGCTCCGCTGTACCCCTCTTCAAAGGGGGAAGCCGCATTCGTGAACGGTTGCCAGCTCGCCCCGCTCTGACCGTTCCCCCCTTTGAGAAGGGGGGCTGGGGGGATTTGCTCCGCCCGCTACAGATGCTTCAACGTCTCCCGCAGCGCCGACACGCAGCGCCGGCTGACTTCCAGCGGCTGCTTGCCGTGGCGCAGCACCGCCTGGACGTGGCCGTCCGGGCAGCGCTTGAGCTCGACGATCTCGTGGCGGGCGACCAGGCAGTTGCGGTGGATGCGCACGAAGCGTTCGCCGAACTCGTCTTCCAGCGACTTCAGCGATTCCTCGATCAGGTCCTCGCCGCGCGCGTGGTGGACGATCACGTACTTCTCTTCGGCGTGCAGGTAGTGCACGTCTTCGATCGGGATCAGGCGCAGGCTGCCGCGCAGGCGCGCGCACAGGTGGGTGCGGCGCTGGCCCGGCGCGACCTCGCCGCCGCGCTCGCGGCCGGCGGCGAAGGTGCGCACGCGCTCCAGCGCGGCGCTCAGGCGTTCGGCACGGACCGGCTTGACCAGGTAGTCGATCGCCTCGGCCTCGAACGCCGACAGCGCGTGGGCGTCGTAGGCGGTGCAGAACACCACCGCCGGGCGCGGTTCGAACGCGGCCAGATGGCGCGCGGCCTCCAGGCCGTCGATGCCGGGCATGGCGATGTCCAGCAGCACCAGGTCGGGCTGGTGCTCGGCGCAGGCGTGCAGGGCGTGCTGGCCGTCGGCGGCCTCGGCCACCACCTCGACGTCGTGCAGTTCGGCCAGCAGAGCGCGCAAACGCTCGCGCGCCAGCGGCTCGTCGTCGGCAATGACTATCCTCATTGCGGCCCTCATCGGTACAGCGCCTCCACCCCAGTCGGCACGTGCAGTTCGCACAGATAGTAGTCCTGCGCCCAGCCCGCGGTCATCCGGGCCTGCGGGCCGTAGGCGTAGCGCAGGCGCTGGCCGATGCTGCGCTGGGCGTGGCGGGTACCGCTGCCGGGGCCTTCCGGCGGCGGCGGGGCCGGATTGCGCACCCGCAGCACCAGCATCTGGCCGCTCACCAGCAGCTCGATTTCCAGGGTTCCGCCGCCCTGCAGGCGCGAAATGCCGTGCAGCACCGCGTTCTCAACCAGGGGCTGCAGGACCAGGCGCGGCATCGGCAGGGTCCAGGGCAGCGGCTCGTGCTTGCGCCATTCCACCTGCAGGCGGTCGCCCAGGCGCAGCTGCTCGATCGCCAGGTAGCGCTCGGACAGCTCGACCTCCTCGGCCAGGCTGGAGTCGGACTCGCCGGCGCCGAGCGCGGCGCGGAACAGGTCCGACAGGTCCAGCACCGCGCGCTCGGCCACCACCGGGTCGCTGCGCACCAGGCCGGCGATGGTGTTCATGCTGTTGAAGAGGAAGTGCGGCTTGATCCGCGCCTGCAGCGCATCGACCTCGGCGCGCGCACTGGCGCGCACCTGCGCCTTCCAGCCGTCGTTGATATAGAGGTAACGCAGCACCACGCCGACCGCGAGCATGGTCACCGCCGCGGTGCCCAGGCTGAAACGCGCGAACGAAACGCCCGGCGGCACCAGGCTGGCGCCGACGGCGTGGTCGATCGAATGGGTGATCGCGGCGAAGGTCGCGCCGAGCAGGGCCGCGGCCGCGGTCGCGATCACGCCGCCGAGGCTGGCCGGCAGCCGCAGCAGGCGTTCGCGCGAGACGCACAGCAGCACCGACACGGTCAGCGCCAGCCACAGCGCGAAAGTGCTGCCGGACACGAAGCGCTGCCAGTCCCAGGGCGCGCCGCCGTCGGGCGCCAGCGCCAGCACGACCACGATCAGCTCGGCCATGCTCAGCATCACTACCAGCCGCGGCAGGCGGCACAGGTCGGGCAGCCAGGGTTCGCGCTCGCTGCCGGGGGCGCTCATGCTCAGGCGGCGAAGCGCCGCGACATCCAGTCGCCCAGGTCCTGGATCTGCTCCAGGCAGACCTGGTGCGCCATCGGATAGGCGTGCCAGTCCGGGTTCAGGCCGAGCGCGCGCAGCCGCGCCGCGCTGGTCTCGCCGGCGGCATAGGGCACCACCGGGTCGTGGCGGCCGTGGGCCATGAACACGGGCTGCGAGCGCGCGCCCTCGCGGGTTTCGCGGGCCAGCCGTTCCGGCATTGGCAGGTAGGTCGAGAGCGCGATCAGGCCTGCCAGCGGCTGTTCGCGACGCAGGCCCGCGGCCAGGGCCACCGCGCCGCCCTGCGAGAAGCCGGCCAGCAGCACCCGCGAGGCCGGCACGCCGCGCTCGGCTTCGCGCTCGATCAGGGCTTCGATCTGAGCCACCGATTCATCCACGCCGGCTTCGTCGGCACGATGGTTGAAATCGCTGAAGTCGCGGATGTCGTACCAGGCGCGCATACGCACGCCGTTGTTGATGGTCACCGCGCGCACCGGCGCATGCGGGAACACGAAGCGCAGCGCCGGCCAGTCCGGGCGCAGCAGTTCGGGCACGATGGGCGCGAAATCGTTGCCGTCGGCGCCCAGGCCGTGCAGCCACAGCACGGACCAGGCCGGCGACGGGCCGGTTTCGTGTTCGACGGTATCCAGCAGGGGGGCGGTGGCAGTAGTCATCGCCGCATTGTGCGCGCAGGCCCCCGCGAGCCGCCAGCACCGGCGTCACGCCTGCGGCTCAGCCCTTGGGCAGGCGGAAACTCAGGGTCCGGCTGGTCGGCACGCGCTGACCGCCGGCCTCGAAGCGCCAGCGCGAGACCGCGGCCAGCGCGGCCTCGTCGAACACGCCCGGCGGCGTCGACGACAGCAGACGCACCGCGGTCACGCTGCCGTCGGGCTGGATCACGAACGCGATCTGCACGCTGCCCTCGATGCGGCGATTGAGGGCGCTGAGCGGGTAACGCGGCGCGGAATCGCTGATCAGGCGCGGCAAGGGACGCGCGGCGGCCTCGTCGCGGCGCGGCGCCGGCGGCGCTGCGGCGATCGCGATCGGTTCGACCGGCGCCGGCGCGGGCACCGTGGCAACCGGCGGCGGCGCGGGCGCGGCCGATGCGGCTGGCGCAGCGGAGGCAGGCGCGCTCGATACAGGCGCGACCGATGCCGGCGCGGCCGGCTTGTTGGCCGCATTCGCGAGCGCCGTGGCGCGTTGCTGGGCCAGGCGCTGATCTTCGGCCTGCAACTCGGCTAAACGCTGGCTCTGCGCGGCACGCGCCGCGTCCAGGCCCGCGCGCAGACGCGGCAGCGCCGGCGCCTGCGCGTCCACGCGCGCGAGCAGGTCCAGCAGACGCTGGGCCTCGCTCAGTTCGCCGCCGGCCATCGCCTGTTCGGCGGCGATCAGCACGTAAGGCTGCAGTTCCTGCAGCGCATTGGCGACCGTGGCCTCGCCCGGCGCCTTGTCGCGCAAGGCGAGGTAGTACTCGACCGCGTTGTCGCCGGCCGGTGCGTAGGTGCGTTGGCCGCGCAGGGCCTCGGCGGCGAGCGTGCGCAGGCGCTCGATGTCGAGACTGGCCAGGGCCGGTCGCGCCGGTATCGCCTCCGGCGACGACGGGGCCTGCGCTTGCGGCGCCGGCTCGGAGCCGCAAGCGACCAGGCACGACAGCGCGGCGAAGGCCGCGCAGGTCCGAACCCACTTCATGACACGCCCCCTGTAGACGAGGCGCGCAGTCTGGCCAGCGCATGTGACGCCCGTGCGGCACGCACTGTGCCGTATCGGCGCAATTGTGTATCGCCGCACCCGGCCCGTACCCTAGCGGCCATGTCCGGTCTGCCGCCCCTGTCCTCGATCCTGCGCTGCCTGGTCTTCGGCCTGCTGATCGCCATGGCCGTGGTCCGGCCGGCGCTGGCGTTCGCCGAGGAGGCGCGCGAGATCGCATCGATCGGCGGCGCGCAGAGCGAATCGGCCCTGGGCGAGCACGGCCATGACCATCCGCCGGGCCAGCCCGGCAGCGACGGCGACAGCGACAACCGCTGGCACCTGAGCCACTGCTGCGGCCAGCAGGCCGCGGTACTGCCGCGTTACGAGTTGGGCGTGACCGCGCCCGCCACCCGCGAGGCGATTCCGCCGCGCGCGTTCGCGTTCGTGCCGGCGCCGTTGCCGGCGCCGTTCCGCCCCCCGATCGCGGACTGACGTCGCCGCCGGCCTGAGCCGGCCGATCGTTCCTGTCCCGATTCGGAGTATTCCCTCATGTGGTTGCGTCCAGCGGCTTCGGCCGTCCTGGCGGCTGCGTTGTGCTTTCCTGCACGCGCGCAGTTGCCCCCTGCTGTTTCCGCCGCGGCCCCGCGCCCGGCGGTGTTCACTCTCGACGACGCGCTCGCGCGCATCGACGCCTCGCATCCCGACCTGCGCCTGTTCGGCCAGCGCCGCGACGCGCTCGCGGCCGAACTCGACCGCGCCGGCCAGCGCCCGGCGCTGGTCGCCGGCGCTAGCCTGGAGAACGCGTTCGGCAGCGGCGACCTGCGCATGCTGCGCGGCGCCGAACTGTCCCTGACCCTGGCCTCGGTATTCGAACGCGGCGGCAAGCTCGACGCACGCCGTGCGTTGGCGCAGGGCCGGATCGACGCGCTCGCGCTCGAACGCGAGAGCCGTCGCCTCGATCTGTTGGCCGAAGCTGCGCGGCGTTATCTCGCCATCGCCGTCGCCCAGCGCCGGATCGAACTCGCCCAACTTGATATCGCCCAGCGCAAACGCAGCGTCGCCGCCGCGCGTCAGCGCCTGATCGCCGGCGCCTCGCCGGAATCGGGCCTGCTGACCGCGCAGGCCGCGCAGGCGCGCGCCGAACTCGACCGCGGCCGCAGCGAGCAGGCCCTGCTCGCCGCACGTCAGCACCTGGCCGCGCTGTGGGGCGAACGCGACCCCGGCTTCGCCCAGGTCGCCGGCGATCCGTATGCCTTGCCGAAGATCGCCGACGCCGATGCGCTCGCCGCTTTGCTCGAACGCACGCCGGAACTGACCCGCTTCGTCGACGCGCGACGCATCGGCGAGGCGCGCCTGCGCCTGGCCCAGAGCCAGGCCAGCGCCGATCTGGACTGGCAGGCCGGCGTGCGCCGCCTGCAGGACGGCGGCGATCTGGCGCTGCTCGGCGGGGTGTCGTTCGCGCTGGGCGCGCGCGGCCGCGCCGAACCGGAGATCCGCGGCGCGCGCGCCGAACTGGCGAGCGTGGAGACCGAACGCGAAATCCAGGGTCTGGCGCTGTACTCGACCCTGGTCGAAGCGCACGGCCGCTATCGCGTCGCCGCGCTCGAAGTCGGGCGATTGCAGGAGGACGTGCTGCCGCGCCTGAAGCGCGCCGAGGACGCGGCCGAGTACGCCTACCGCGCCGGCGCGATCGGTTACCTGGAACTGGCCCTGCTGCAGGCCGAAAGCGTGGCCGCGCGCAAGCAGCGCCTGGACGCCGCACTGGAAGCGCAGCTCGCCCTGATCGAAATCCAGCGCCTCACCGGCGAGTCCTTCGTCGTCGCCGACGCCACCCCCACCGGAGCCGCCCCATGAAGCCCGAACTGTTGCTCGCCGCAGGCCTGCTGGCCCTGACCCTGAGCGCCTGCGGCAAGGACGACGCGCGCGCCGCGCCGCCGGCCGATGCGAAAGCCGCGCATGCCGACGAAGCCGGCGCCGGACACGACGAAGGCGCAGCCGATCACGAGGAGCAAGCCGAAAGCACGACCATCCCCGCCGCGATCGCACGCCAGTCCGGCATCGTCGTGGCCGCCGCCGGCCCCGGCACCATCGCCGACGAACACGAGGTGCAGGGCCTGGTCACGCCGCTGGAAGGCCGCGTCGCCCGCGTCACCGCCCGCTATCCCGGCCCGGTGCGCACGCTGCGCGCGAACGTCGGCGACCGCGTGCGCGCCGGCCAGACCCTGGCCACCATCGACAGCAACCTCAGCCTGACCACCTACGCCATCGCCGCACCGATCTCCGGCGTGGTGCTGGCGCGCAACGCCGCGTTCGGCGAAGTCGCGACCGAAGGCACCGCCCTGTTCGAGATCGCCGACCTGTCGACGCTGTGGGTCGACCTGCATGTGTTCGGCGCCGACGCCTCGCACCTGCGCCCGGGCCTGCCGGTCACAGTGATGCGCATGGGCGAGGACAGCGGCGTCGCCACCACCCTGGACCGGATCCTGCCCGGCACCGCGACCGCCAGCCAGAGCACCGTCGCGCGCGCCTCCATCGCCAACGCCGACGGCCTGTGGCGCCCTGGCTCGGCGGTGCGCGCGCGGGTCACGGTGGAACTGCAGCCGGTCGCGCTGGCGGTACCGCTGAGCGCGCTGCAGCGCATGGACGAACGCGACGTGGTGTTCGTGCGCGAGGGCGAGCGCTACAGCGCGCGGCCGCTGCGCATCGGCCGCCGCGATGCGCGCCGCATGGAAGTGATCTCGGGCCTGAAGGCCGGCGAACAGGTGGTGGTCGAACAGAGCTTCCTGATCAAGGCCGACATCGAAAAGTCGGGGGCCGCGCATGAGCACTGACCGCGACGCCGCGCGCAGCGGCGTGCTGGAACGGATCATCGGCTACGCGATCGCGCACCGCTGGCTGATGCTGGCGCTGACCCTGGCCCTGATCGGGCTGGGCGTGTGGAGCTTCCGCCAGTTGCCGATCGACGCGACGCCCGACATCACCAACGTCCAGGTCCAGATCAACACCCAGGTACCGGGCTATTCGCCGCTGGAAGCTGAGCAGCGCGTGACCTTCCCGATCGAGACCGCGCTGGCCGGCGTGCCCGAACTCGACTACACCCGTTCGCTGTCGCGCTACGGCCTGTCGCAGGTCACGGTGGTGTTCAAGGACGGCACCGACCTGTATTTCGCCCGCCAGCAGGTCGCCGAGCGGCTGCAGCAGGTGAAGTCGCAGATACCGGCCGGGCTGGAACCCGAACTCGGCCCGACCGCGACCGGACTGGGCGAGATCTTCATGTACACCGTCGACGCCGAGCCGAAGGCGCGCAAGGCCGACGGCACGCCCTACACCGCCACCGACCTGCGCACCCTGCAGGACTGGGTGATCCGCCCGCAGCTGCGCAACACGCCCGGCGTTACCGAGGTCAACACCATCGGCGGTTACGCGCGCCAGATCCACATCACCCCGGATCCGGCGCGGCTGATGGCCTTGAACCTGAGCCAGCGCGACGTGGTCGCCGCGCTCGCGACCAACAACCAGAACGTCGGCGCCGGCTACATCGAACGCAACGGCGAGCAGTTCCTGGTGCGCGTACCGGGCCAGATCGCCGGCATCGAGGCGATCGGCGACATCGTGCTCGACCGCCGCGACGGCGTGCCGATCCGCGTCCGCGACGTGGCCGCGGTCGGCGAAGGCCAGGAACTGCGCAGCGGCGCGGCGACCCAGAACGGCCACGAGGTCGTGCTGGGCACGGTGTTCATGCTGGTCGGCGCCAACAGCCGCGAAGTCTCGCAAGCCGCGGCCGAAAAGCTCCAGGCCGCCAACGCCAGTCTGCCCAGGGGCGTCAGCGCCAATCCGGTCTACGACCGCACGTCCCTGGTCGACCGCACCATCGCCACCGTGTCCAAGAACCTGGTCGAAGGCGCGCTGCTGGTGGTGGTGGTGCTGTTCCTGTTGCTGGGCAACTTCCGCGCCGCGCTGATCACCGCGCTGGTGATACCGCTGGCGATGCTGTTCACCATCACCGGCATGGTCCGCGGCGGCGTCTCGGGCAATCTGATGAGCCTGGGCGCGCTCGACTTCGGCCTGATCGTCGACGGCGCGGTGATCATCATCGAGAACTGCCTGCGTCGCTTCGGCGAAGCCCAGCATGCGCTCGGCCGCGAGATGAGCGACGAGGAACGCCACGAACTCACCGCCAGCGCCACCGCCGAGGTGATCCGTCCCAGCCTGTTCGGCCTGGGCATCATCACCGCGGTTTATCTGCCGATCTTCGCGCTCAGCGGCATCGAAGGAAAAATGTTCCACCCCATGGCGATCACCGTGGTGCTGGCGCTGACCGGGGCGATGCTGCTGTCGCTGAGCTTCGTCCCGGCCGCGGTCGCGATCTTCCTGGGCGGCAAGGTCGCGGAAAAGGAAAACCGCGCGATGGCCTGGCTCAAGCGCCGCTACGAGCCGGCATTGGCCTGGGCGCTGCGCAGCCGCACTGCGGTGATGGCCGGCACCGTGGCGCTGGTGCTGCTCAGCGGCGCGCTGGCCCTGCGCATGGGCAGCGAGTTCGTGCCCAGCCTGGACGAAGGCGACGTCGCGGTGCAGGCCATGCGCATCCCCGGCACCAGCCTGAGCCAGTCGGTGACGATGCAGAAGACCATGGAACAGGCCTTCCTGGCCCTGCCCGAAGTCGAGCGGGTGTTCAGCAAGATCGGCACCGCCGAAGTCGCCAGCGACCCGATGCCGCCCTCGGTGGCCGACACCTTCCTGATGCTCAAGCCGCGCGATCGCTGGCCCGACCCGGGCAAGCCCAAGGCCGCGCTGATGGAGGAGATCGAGGCCGTGGCGCGGCGCCTGCCCGGCAACAACTACGAGTTCACTCAGCCGATCCAGATGCGCATGAACGAGCTGATCTCGGGCGTGCGCGCCGATGTCGCGATCAAGGTCTACGGCGACGACCTGCCGCGCCTGCTCAAGCTGGCGCAGAAGATCGAGGCCGTGGCCAAGCGCGTGCCCGGCGCGGCCGACGTCAAGACCGAACAGGCCACCGGTCTGCCCATGCTCAGCATCGAGCCGGACCGGCGCGCGCTGGCGGTGTACGGCCTCAACCCGGCGGCGGTGCAGGAAACGGTAGCGACCGCGGTCGGCGGCGAAGTCGCCGGCCAGCTGTTCGAAGGCGACCGCCGCTTCGATCTGGTGGTGCGCCTGCCCGAAGCGCTGCGCCAGGACCCGGCCGCGCTCGCCGACCTGCCGATCCCGCTGCCGCCGCGCAGCGAGGGCGATACCGACGAATCCAGCCGCGCCGCGACCTGGAGCGGCGGCGCGCCGCGCACGGTGCCGCTACGCGAGGTCGCCAGCTTGAATCCGATCCTGGGCCCGAACCAGATCAACCGCGAGAACGGCAAGCGCCGGATCGTGGTGACCGCGAACGTGCGCGACCGCGACCTCGGCGGTTTCGTCGCCGAGCTGCGCCAGCGCATCGACGCCGAAGTGAAAGTGCCCGAGGGCTACTGGATCGGCTACGGCGGCACCTTCGAGCAGCTGATCTCGGCCAGCCGGCGCCTGGCGGTGGTGGTGCCGGTGACGCTGGTGGTGATCTTCGCCCTGTTGTTCATGGCCTTCGGCTCGGCCAAGGACGCGGCGATCGTGTTCAGCGGCGTGCCGCTGGCGCTGACCGGCGGCGTGATCGCGCTGGCGCTGCGCGGGATACCGCTGTCGATCTCGGCCGGCGTCGGCTTCATCGCGCTGTCGGGCGTGGCGGTGCTCAACGGCCTGGTGATGATCGCTTTCATCCGCAAGCTGCGCGAACAGGGCGACCGCCTCGACGACGCCATCGTCGACGGCGCGCTGGGGCGTCTGCGTCCGGTGATGATGACCGCGCTGGTGGCCTCGCTGGGCTTCCTGCCGATGGCCTTCAACGTCGGCGCCGGCTCGGAAGTGCAGCGGCCGCTGGCGACGGTGGTGATCGGCGGCATCGTGTCCTCGACCCTGCTGACCTTGCTGGTGCTGCCGGTGCTGTACCGCTGGCTGCATCGCGGCGAGGAAGGCGGTCGCGACGCGACGCCGGCCGGCTGAAACGACGAAGCCCGCGGCGCGACGCCGCGGGCTTCAGTCCATGCGCCAACACGCCAGCGACTGTGGGAGCGGCGTGAGCCGCGATCGCGATACCGCAGTTGCGTCGCAACCGCGAGGACGCGATCGCGGCTCGCGCCACTCCCCAGGCGGGGTTACGAGGCCGGGCAAGGACCGCCGGCGTCGGCCCAGAGTTTGAACTGAGCGACGAATTCGTCGTGCGGCACCGGCACCGGCAGACGGTTGCCGCCGGGCTCCCAGCCCCACAGCACCAGCTTGTCCTCGCTGACGTGCTTGAGCAGCGCGGCGAAGTCGCGGTCGCCGTTGCTGCGTTTGTCCTGGATCATTTCGCACAACTGCTTCGGCGGCAGACCGATCCAGGCCATCTTGTGTTCCGGCGGCGGCAACTGCCAATGCGGCGCGCCCGGCGGCGCGTTCGGGCCGTAGCTGGCCGGCAGGTTCTTCTCGCCATGGCAGGTCGCGCAGGGCAGGCCCGCCGCGCCCTTGCCGTCGGGGCCGCGCACCACGCCCATGGCATGCGGCAGGCCGGCATCGAACTGCAGCGGCTGGTCGCCGGGGATGTGACAGTTCTGGCAGCGCGGGTGCTGGAACACCTTCTGCACGGTGGCGAAGGCCGCGACGGCTTTTTCGCGCTGCTCGGGGCTGGGCCGCGGGCCGCAGGCGGCGAGCGCGCAGATCAGGGCGATCGATAACGGTATGCGCATGTCGTCGTCCTCAGGCCTTCAGCCGCAGCGGCAGTTCGCGCAGGCGCTGGCCGGTCAACGCGAACACCGCGTTGGCGACGGCGGGCGCGATCGGCGCGGTACCGGGCTCGCCGGCGCCGCCCATGCGTTCGGTGCTGGGCACGATGTGGACCTCGACCTGCGGCATCTCGTGCAGGCGCAGCACCTGGTAGTCGTGGTAGTTCGATTCCTGCACGCGGCCGTCCTTGAAGTTCAGTGCACTGTGCAACGCCGCGCCCAGGCCGAAGGCGATGCCCGATTCCATCTGCGCGCGCACGCCTTCCGGATTGACCGCCACGCCGCAGTCGATGGCGCACACCACCCGGTGCACGCGGATCGCGCCGTTCTCGACCGAGACCTCGGCGATCTGCGCCAGATAGCTGCCGAAGGATTCGTGCACGGCGACGCCGCGGCCGCGGCCCTTGGCCGGCGCCACGCCCCAGCCGGCCTTGTCGGCGGCCAGGTTCAGCGCCCCGAGATGGCGCGGATGCGCCTTGAGCAGCGCGCGCCGGTATTCGACCGGATCCTTGCCGGCGGCGTGCGCGAGCTCGTCGATCAGGCTCTCCATCACGAAGGCGTTGTAACTGTGGCCGACCGATCGCCACCACAGCACCGGTATCCCGGTCTTGGGCGAATGCAGCTCGACGCGATGGTGGGCGATGTCCTTGAGGTAGGGCGAATCGGCGACGCCTTCGACCGAAGTCGAATCGATGCCGTTCTTGACCAGCGCCGCTTCGAACGGCGTGCCGCCGAGGATGGACTGCCCGACCAGGCGGTGCTGCCAGGCCACCGGATAGCCCTGCGCGTCGACCGCGATTTTCGCCTGCTGCAGGTACATGGGCCGGTAGTAGCCGCCGCGCACGTCGTCCTCGCGCGACCACACCGTCTTCACCGGCTTGCCCGCGGCCTTGGCCACCTGCACCGCCTCGGAAACGAAATCCGAGGTCGGCGTGGCGCGCCGGCCGAAGCCGCCGCCCAGGAACATGGTGTGGATCATGACCTGCTCGGGCTTGAGCCCGAGAATGCCGGCCGCGACCTGCTGGTCCAGGGTCTGGAACTGGGTGCCGGTCCAGATTTCGCAACCGTCGCCGTCGATCTTCACCGTGCAGTTCAAGGGCTCCATCGGCGCATGCGCGAGATAGGGCACGTTGTATTCGGCGTCGAAGGTCTTGCCGGCCTTGGCCAGCGCGGCGGCGGCATCGCCGGCCTGCGCGGCGACGGTGCCCGGGGTCGCCGCGAGCTTGCGGAATTGCTCGCGCAGCGCCGCGGTGTCCAGCGTCGCGTTCGGTCCCAGGTCCCACTCGATCTGCAATGCGTCGCGGCCCTGCTTGGCGGCCCAGTAGTGATCGGCGACCACCGCCACGCCGGTCGGCACCTGGACCACGTCGCGCACGCCGGGCACGGCCTTGGCCTTGGCCGCGTCGAAGGATTTGACCTTGCCGCCGAACACCGGCGGCCGCGCGACCACCGCGGTCAGCAGGCCCTCGAACTGCACGTCCATGCCGAACTTCGCCCGGCCGGTGATTTTTTCGGGCGAGTCCAGGCGCTTGGTCGGCTTGCCGATCAGCTTCCAGTCCTTGGCCTGCTTGAGCACCGGCGCGGTCTTGGATACCGGCAATTTCGCCGCCGCGTCGGCGAGTTCGCCGTAGCGCGCACGCTGGTCGCCGGCGATGGCCACGCCGTTCTCGGTGCGCACCTCCGACTCGGCCACGCCGAAGCGCTGCGCCGCGGCGGCGACCAGCAACTGGCGCGCGGTCGCGCCGGCCTGGCGATAGCGGTCGAACTCGGACCAGGTGCTGGTGGAACCGCCGGTCATCTGCATGCCGAACGCGGTGTGCGCGTACGCCGGCGCCGCGGGCGCGTGCTCGACCCGGATCTTCGACCAGTCCGCGTCCAGTTCTTCGGCGACCAGCATCGACAGGCCGGTCCAGATGCCCTGCCCCATTTCGGAGTGCGCGATCAGCACGGTCACGCTGTCGTCGTTGCCGATGCGCAGGAAGGCGTTGGGGGCGAAGCCGGCCGCGGCGGCGGCTTCGGCGGGCGCGGCGAGCGCGAAACGGCGCGCGCCGGGTATCACGAAACCGATCACCAGCCCGCCACCGAGCAGGGCGCCGGCTTTGAGGAACTGACGTCGGGACGGCTGGGGCACGGCGTTCACGGCTAACCTCCGTTGAGTCGCGTGACGGACGGCGCGGGCGGCAGCGAAGCCGCGCGAGGTCCGGTTGCTGGCGTGGTCAGACCTGCCCTGATCAGACTTGTCCCGAGCCGGCCGCGCGCTTCACCGCCGCGCGGATCCGCGGGTAGGTGCCGCAACGGCAGATGTTGCCGGACAGGGCCTGATCGATATCGGTGTCGGTAGGCGCAGGCACCTTGGCCAGCAGCGCGGCCGCGGACATGATCTGGCCGGACTGGCAGTAGCCGCACTGGACCACGTCGAGCTCGGCCCAGGCGCGCTGCACCGGATGGCTGCCGTCGGGCGACAGGCCTTCGATGGTCAGGATCTGCTTGCCTTCGACGGTCGATACCGGCGTCACGCAGGAGCGGCGCGGGGCGCCGTCGACGTGCACGGTGCAGGCGCCGCATTGGGCGATGCCGCAGCCGAACTTGGTACCGGTGAGTTGCATCAGGTCGCGCAGGACCCAGAGCAAAGGCATGTCGGGTGGGGCGTCCACCTCGTGCTCGTTGCCGTTGACGTGCAGTTTCATGCATCCCTCGCGGCGGCTGGGGAAACGACAACATACGCCTGGCACGCGCGTTGTGCCAACCGGGTCCGGCGACCTCCGCGTCCCCCGCAGTACGGCGCCCCGGCGGAACGGCGCCCGGCAAATACCGCGTCGATGCGTTTGCAGGCGTCATGCCCAGACCGCATGATCGGGGCGTCGTCCGCGCCCAGGGAACCACCGTGCCAGACGCTCCGCCCGTTACTCCCGCCCTGCCCGCCGCCGGCGGCGTGCGCGGCATCCTGGAAGCCGCGGTGCGCGCGCAGGAACGCGGCGACGACGCGACCCTGGCGCTGGTGCTGGAGACCGACGGTTCGACCTACGTGCACCCCGGCGCGCTGGCCCTGTTCGGCGCCCGCGACGGCCAGGCCGGCTGGCTCAGCGGCGGCTGCATCGAACCGGAGATCGAAACCCTGGCCGCGGACGCGGCGCGTTACGGCCGGGTCGAATGGATGGACATCGACACCCGCAGCGACGAGGACCTGTTCGACGGGTCCGCGATCGGCTGCCGCGGCCGCCTGCGCCTGGCGCTGCTGCCGCTGGCCGCGCTGCGCGAATTGCCGGCGCTGGTCGACGAATGGCGGCGCGGCCACGGCGACCTGCGCCTGGAGATCGACATCAACGGCGCGATGCGCGCCAACGTCGGCGACCTGCGCCGGCCCTGGACCCTGCCGGTGGCGACGCCGCCGTGGCTGGGTCGCGGCGCGACCGCGTGGCGGCTGGAGATCGCGCGGCCGCCGTCGGTGCTGGTGTTCGGCGCGGGACCGGAATCGCCGGCGCTGCTGCCGCTGCTGCGCACCCTGGGCTGGGTCACCAGCGTCGTGGAGCGCCGCCCGCGCTGGTCGGCGCAAGCCGCGCTCGCCGACAGCGTGATCGCACGCGCGCCGGCGCAGGCGCTATCGACCACGCGCCCGCACGACGCCGCGCTGGTCATGCACCACCATTTCGAACTCGACCGCGAAGCCCTGGAAGCGCTCGCCGCCAGCGACATCGGTTTCGTCGGCCTGCTCGGCCCGGGCCAGCGCCGCGACGACCTGTTCAAGGTGCTGCCCGAAACCGCGCGCGCGGCGCTGACGCCGCGTCTGCACGCGCCGATCGGACTCAAGCTCGGCGGCGACGGGCCGGAGGCGATCGCGCTCAGCATCGCCGCGCAGTTGCAGGCGCTGCGCCACACCCCGGCATGAGCGCGGCGCACGCGGCGGTGGTGCTGGCCGCCGGCGGCAGCCGCCGGCTCGGCCGCGCCAAACAGAACCTGAGCCGCGACGGCGAAACCCTGATCCACCGCGCCGTGCGCCTGGCCGCGCAGACCGGGCCGCGACGCCTGTTGATCGTGCTCGGCGCCGATGCCGATGCGCTGCAGGCGGCGATCGCGGATCTGCCGGGCGAGCGGTTGTTCAATCGCGATTGGGAACAGGGCCTGGCCGGCAGCCTGCAATTGGCCGCCTCGGCGCTGGCCGCGCATGCCGGGCCGGTGCTGATACTCGGTTGCGATCAACCGGCGTTGGACGCCACGCACCTGCAGCATCTGATCGCCGCCGCGGCGACCGCGGCCTCGGGCTGCGCGGTCACCCGGCACGGCGACGCGCCGGGGATACCGGCGGCGATCTCAAGCGAATTGATGACGCAGGCGGGCAGCCTGTACGGCGACCGCGGCTTCGGCCGTTTGCTGGCGCGCCGGCCGGCGCAGGAATTGGGCTGGCTCGACGACCCCGCCCTGCATCTGGACATCGACGTGGAAGCCGACGTCGCCCGTGCCGTGGCCCTGGGCCTGCTGGATCGCAGCGCGGGCGCTTGAGAGGCGCCCAGGCCGCCCGGCGCGGTCGTCCTCCGTTCCGGGCGGCATGGGCTTCACGCGGGCCTAGGGGACCAGCGTGCCGAACACTGCCTGCGAACGCGCGTCGTAGATGCGCAGCCACAGTCCGTTGCGTGTTTGTTGCGCGTAGCGCTGCGCCAGCGGCAGCACCGCTTCCAGTGCGGCCTCGGGGCTGAGGTAGACCTGCGCCAGTTCCGCGATGGAAGTGGTCAGGGCCTTGCCGTCTTTGCCTTCCCGCAGCTTCAGTTCGACGCGGAACATGGCGCTTCCTTGCTCTGTGATGAGGCGCCCCCGGCCCAGCTTCGACATTCCTGTCTCGGCGTCCATCTCCGTGGCGGCGGCATCCTGCCGTTGCCTGAGGCCGTGCTGTCGGGGACGCGATCAATGTGCACTTTTCGTGACGCAAATAACGTCATCGGACTACCCGACCGCTTGTAGGACTTTTCCTACACGGCTAGCCCGGCGGGCGCCTGTCCGTCCAGGCGCGGCTGCAACTCCGCCAGGCCTTCGCGCAGGGCGTCCAGGAACACCCGTACGCGTTCGGTGCGGCGCAGGTCCGGATGGGTCAACAGCCACAGATCGGTGCGCAGCTCGGGGATCGGGTCGCCGACCCGCACCAGACGCGTATCGCCGTCGCAGAGGTAACAAGGCAACACCGCCAGGCCGATCCCGACCGCGACCGAATCGCGCAACGCGAGCAGGCTGTTGCTGCGCAGCGCGGCACGCTCGTGATAGCCGCGCTTGCGCACCCATTGCGCCATCGAGATATGCGACAGACTGTCGTCCGGCACCACCCAGTCGCAGTCGCCCAGGTCGGCGCCGGTAGCCAGCTGCATCCGGCGTGGCCGATACACCGCCGCGGCGATCGCCCCGACCTTGCGCCCGACCAGCGTCTCCGACGGCTGCCCGCCCGGGCGCAGGGCGACATCGGCCTCGCGCCGGCTGAGGTCGCGGGTGGCGTTGTCGGCGGTCAGCTCCAGCACGATGCGCGGATACGCCTGGCGGAACTTCGCCAGCAGCGGCGGCAGTAGGTCGTACAGCAGCGGCTCGACCGTGGTCACCCGCAAGCTGCCGGCCGGCCGCGCGTCCAGGCCCGAGAGCCGGCGCTCGGTCGCCTCGATGCGTTCCTCGACCTCGGCCGCGACCCGCACCACCTCCTCGCCGGTCGCGGTCGGCGCGTAGCCGTCGCGCGCGCGTTCGAACAAACGCGCGCCGAGCTTGCGCTCGATCTCGTTGACGCGGCGGAACACGGTGGGGTGGCTCACGCCCAGGCGCTTGGCCGCGCCGTTGAGCGAGCCGGCGCGGCCGATGGCAAGGATGAAGCGGTAATCGTCCCAGGACATGGATTGTTCATTCATGCAATCACCGCTTGCACTTGTGTCGGAATGTATTTCACCGATGAACATCCTACTCTGCCCGCCGGACGCCCCGCACGGTGCCGCCGCCCCTCTCCCCGGAGCACGCTCATGTCGCAACGCCTCGATACCAACACCCTGCTGCCCGCCGGTCTCAAAGCCCTGGGCGCCCTGCACGCCGCGGTCCACGACAGCGGCCTGGAAGCCTCGCTGATCGACCTGATCAACCTGCGCGCCTCGCAGATCAACGGCTGCGGCTACTGCCTGTGGCTGCACACCCGCGAAGCCCTCGCCCACGGCGAAACTCCCGAGCGCCTGCAACTGCTGAGGGTGCCGGAGGAAGGTCCCTTCAGCGAACGCGAGCGCGCCGCCCTGGCCTGGACCGAAGCGGTCACCCGCGTCGCCGACGCAGCGGTGCCGGACGCGGTCTACGAACGCGCCCTGGCTGCGTTCGGCGAACGCGACCTGGGCGCGCTCAACTATGCGGTGATCGCGATCAACGCCTGGAACCGGCTCGCGATTCCGTTCCGCAAGGCGCCGCCGGCGGCGCACGGCGCGCACGCGGCGGCATGAACCGCACGCGTCGGCACCGATGCCGTCTTAGCCGGTTTCGTCAGAAGCGATAGCGCGCCAGCCGCCCCAGCCGGCGCAGCCAGGCCCAGCGGTCGTAGACGCTGTACAGCCAACGCTGGCCCGCAGGGAGCCCCGCCAGTCCGGCGCGCTCGTGCAAACGCGGCTCGTCGACGAAGGCCAGCCGCGGATGCCATTCCTCCATTTCGCGCGGATCGTCGAAGCCCCAGTCGCCGAAGCGCGCACCGGTGCTGCGCGCGACCCAGGAGCGCTGCAGCAGCCGCAACGCGAGCCGGCTGTAGATGTCGCACAGCCATTGCCCGCGCGGAAAACGATCGATCACGCGCTGCACCAGCGCGCGCGCGGCGGATTCGCTCAGGTAGGGGAACAGGCCTTCGCTGATGATCAGCGCCGGACGCCCGCCCGCGATCGGCGCCAGCCAATCCGGATCGGACACGTCCATCGCCAGCATGCGGTAGCTACCATAGCGCTCGGGCAGCAGCTCGCGGCGCAGCTGGATCACGTCGGGGTAGTCGATGTCGATCCAGTCCAGGTCCGAACGCGGATTGATCCGGAACACGCGCGTGTCCAGGCCGCAGCCCAGGTGCAGCACGATGGTGTCGGGATGCTGGGCCAGCCATTCGCGCGCCCAGTCGTCCAGCACCTTCGCGCGCAGCGCCAGGCCGCTGATCTGCCCGGCGTTGAGTTGGAAACGGCTGAAGTCGTAGTCGATCCGGCGCACGACCTCGTCGGCCAGTTCGTCGCGCAGCAAAGGCTTCGCCGTTCGGTTGTCCAAGGCCTTGGCGTACAGAGTGATCAACAGCGTCAGCTGACTGCCTTCCAGTTCCACGTCGTTTCTCCGGCCGCGCCGCGAGGCCGCGATCGCGCGCCCGTGCACGCCGACCCCGACCTTATGGACGATCTTGCGACTGCGCATGTGAGGGTCAGGCGTAGACGGCCCGGTCCGGACCGGCCCGGGCTGTCCGCGTGTGCGGCGGTTCATCACGAACGGCGGCGGTACCGCGGTCCGTGCCGCCGGCGCCAAGGCCCCAGCTGCGCAACAGTGCTTCTTTCCGGCGCCGATTGCGCGGCGCTCAGGCAGCGCCGAGACTGCCGCTCTGGCCCGCGCGACCGCGCGGCGCACCGCCCGGGATCCGACGATGGAGCTGTTGCTGCACCTGATCGAAAGCTACGGCCTGCTCGTGGTCCTGGTCGCCGTGCTGCTCGATCAGGGCGGCGTGCCGGTGCCGGCGTATCCGCCGATCATCGTCACCGCCGCGGTCGCGGTCGATCGCGGCGAGAACCTGCTCGCGATCGTGCTGGTCGCCTCGCTGGCCGCGGTGGCCGCCGACTGGCTGTGGTTCATCGGCGGCCGCCGTTTCGGCAACGCGCTGCTGCGGCTGATGTGCCGCCTGTCGCTGTCGCCGGATTCCTGCGTCCTGATGACCCGCGGCGTATACGCGCGCTGGGGCGCGCCGTCGCTGATCGTGGCCAAGTTCGTGCCCGGCTTCGCCGCGGTCGCGACCACCCTGGCCGGCGATACCGGCACGAGCACGCGCCGCTTCCTGCTGTTCGATGCGCTCGGCGCGCTGCTGTGGGCCTCGGTCGCGGTGGCGGTGGGCGCGGTGTTCCACAAGGCGGTCAACGAAGTGCTGGAGCGGCTGGAATCGCTGGGACACTACGCGCTGCCGGTGCTGCTGACCCTGATCGCGGCCTTCGTCGCCTACAAATGGGTGCGCCGGCAGTGGTTCCTGCGCCAGTTACGGATGGCGCGGATCAGCGTCGGCGAGCTCTACCGCATGATCGAGGACGGCAGCGGTCCGACCATCCTCGACATCCGCCGCGCCGAAGCGCGCGCCGAGTCGGGCTGGATTCCCGGCGCGATCCTGGTCGCGACCCTGTCCGACGCGCCGCTGGTGCCGGCCGATGAAGTGATCGTCTACTGCGACTGTCCCAACGAAGCCTCGGCCGCGGTGCTGGCGCAGGAACTCAAGCGTCGCGGCTACAAGCGCGTGCGCCCGCTCGCCGGCGGTTTCGCGGCCTGGGCGGCGGAAGGCCATGCGGTCGCGCGCGACTGAGCGCGCCGCCGCTTCAGTCCGGCGCGCGTTCGTACAGCTCCAGCGGCAGCCCGTCGGGATCGGCGAAGAAGGTGTAACGGCGCCCGGTGTACTCGTCCACGCGCACCGGCTCCACGGCTACGCCATGGCCGCGCAGCGCGACCGCCGCGGCGTCCACGTCGGCGACTTCGAAGGCCAGATGGCGCAGTCCGCAGGCCTCGGGGTACGAGGGCCGCGGCGGCGGATCGGGAAACGAGAACAGTTCGAGCTGGCTGCCGTCGGGCAGGGCCAGGTCGAGCTTGTAGGAGTCGCGCGCCTCGCGGTAGGCCTCGGCGATCACGCGCAGGCCCAGCACCTGGGTGTAGAAATGTTTCGAGCGCGGGTAGTCGGAGCAGATCAGAGCGACGTGATGAAGCGCGGAAATCTGCATGGCGGCGACCGCATTCGGACTGCGCTCATTCTAGAGCGAGGCCGCGGCGCGTTCGGTGAACCGCGTCTTGCCGCCACGATCGGCCAAGGCCGTCGGCCGGGATCGCGTCGAACTGGCCTGGCCGAACCATGGCGCTCGCGTGCATAGTCGGAAACCGTCGCCCTACATCACCGGATTCCCCATGACCGTCTACGTCGACGACGCCGTCTGGCCCTGGCGCGGCGAACGCTGGGCCCACCTGATGGCCGACACCCTGGACGAGCTGCACGTATTCGCGCAGCGACTGGGCATCCCGCGGCGCGCGTTCCAGAACAAGACCAGCGGCGCCCACTACGACGTCAACGTGGCCCTGCGCGAGCGCGCGATCGCCTTGGGCGCGGTCGCGATCTCGCGCCACCGCGATCGCGAACTGGTGCATGCGGTGATCGCCAACGCCAAAGCCCAAGGCCGCGGCGAGCGCCCTTGAACGCTTTCAGGTCTTGAGCTTGTAGCCGGTGCGGAAGATCAACCAGATCGCGCCCAGGCACAGCACCAGGAAAGCCGCCGTCATCGAGACGCTGATCGCGATGCTGACGTCGGACACGCCGTAGAAGCTCCAGCGGAAGCCGCTGACCAGGTAGACCACAGGGTTGAACAGCGAAATCTTCTGCCACAGCGGCGGCAGCATGTTGATCGAATAGAAGCTGCCGCCCAGGAAGGCCAGCGGCGTGACCACCATCATCGGCACCACCTGCAGTTTCTCGAAGCCGTCGGCCCAGACCCCGATGATGAAGCCGAACAGGCTGAAGCTGACCGCGGTCAGCACCAGGAAACCCAGCATCCAGAACGGATGCGCGATCTCGAACGGCACGAACAGCCGCGCCGTCGCCAGCATGATCAGGCCCAGCACCACCGACTTGGTCGCAGCCGCGCCGACGTAGCCCAGCACCACCTCGACGAAGGAAATCGGCGCCGACAGGATCTCGAAGATCGTGCCTGTGAACTTGGGCATGTAGATGCCGAAGGACGCGTTGGAGATGCTCTCGGTCAGCAACGCCAGCATGACCAGGCCCGGCACGATGTAGGCGCCGTAGCTGATGCCGTCGATCGCGACCATGCGCGAGCCGATGGCGGAGCCGAACACGATGAAATACAGCGAAGTGGACAGCACCGGCGAGGCGATGCTCTGCATCAGCGTGCGCCAGGTGCGGTGCATCTCGAAGTAATAGATGGCGCGGACCGCATGCACGTTCATGCCGCCGCTCCCCTGCCGTTCGACCGCACCAGGCTGACGAAGATTTCCTCCAGCGAGCTCTGGGTGGTCTGCAGGTCCTTGAAGTCGATGCCGTGCTCGCCCAGGCACCTCAGCAGCGCGGCGATGCCGGTCTCCTCGGCCTGGGCGTCGAAGGTGTAGATCAGCTCATGGCCGTCCGCCGACAGCTCCAGTGCGTAGCCGGCCAGCGGTTCGGGCAACCGCTGCAGGGGCGCCTGCAGATGCAGGGTGAGCTGCTTCTTGCCGAGCTTGCGCATCAGCACCGCCTTGTCCTCGACCAGCACGATCTCGCCGCGGTCGATCACGCCGATGCGGTCGGCCATCTCCTCGGCCTCTTCGATGTAGTGCGTGGTCAGGATCACGGTCACGCCGTTGGCTCGCAGCGCCGAGACCATGTCCCACATGTCGCGGCGCAGTTCGACGTCGACGCCGGCGGTGGGCTCGTCCAGGAACAGCACCTTGGGCTCGTGCGACAGCGCCTTGGCGATCAGCACCCGGCGCTTCATGCCGCCGGACAAGGCCATGATCTTGGCGTCCTTCTTGTCCCACAGCGACAGGTCGCGCAGCACCTTCTCCAGATACTTGGGATTCGGCGGCTTGCCGAACAGGCCGCGGCTGAACTTGACCGTGTCCCAGACGCTTTCGAAGGCATCGGTAGACAACTCCTGCGGCACCAGGCCGATGGTGGCGCGGGCAGCGCGGAAGTCGCGCACGATGTCGTGGCCGTCGACCCGCACCGTGCCGTCGCTGGCGTTGACGATGCCGCAGACGATGCTGATCAAGGTGGTCTTGCCGGCGCCGTTGGGCCCCAGCAGGGCGAATATCTCGCCCTGGCGTATTTCCAGATCCACGCCCTTCAGGGCCTGAAAGCCGCCGGCATAGGTCTTGGTCACGCCGACGACGGAGACGATGGCTTCGGCGGACGCGGCGTCCGGCGCTTTCGCGGTCGACTGCATGGCAACTCCATCAAGATCGCGCACCCGAGCGGAGCGCGCAACACGGCGGCACAGGCCGCGCGTGGCCACTCTAACCGACCGGCGCCGCCCCCGGCCTGCGCCGGATGGAACGATGCGATCCCAGGCCGATCACGCCGCGATCGGCAATTCCAGCGGCAGTTCCGAGGGCGGGCGAATGGGCGTCGCGACCGGCGCGGGCGCGTCGGCGCGGGTGCGCGCCCGCACGACCGGCTCCAGCGCGACAGGCTCCAGGCATCCCATGCCGATCAGGGTCTCGCGCACCGCGGCATCCAGATCGGTGCGCGGCTCCTCGCCGAGGAAATCGAGCAAGCGGCGATTGTCCAGGCGTACCGGCTCCTGCCACAGCCGGCGCAGTTCGGCGATCTCGCGGAACATCGGCAGCAGCGGCGAACTCATGCGCAGCAGCGCCCATGGGAAACGTTTGACGCGCAGGTCCGGGCGCCCGACCGCGCGCGCGATCGCCGCGGTCATGGCGCTGCCGTCGGCGTCCCAGTGCCCGCCGACGTGGAAACTCTCGAACGCGCCGAGGCGCTCGTCGTCGAGCAGGCGCAGCATGGTTTCGGCCAGGTCGGGCAGATAGCACCACTGGTGGCCGATACCGGCGCGGCCGGGGTAGCGCAGGCTCGCCGGCGCACTGCCGGGCTCGACCATGGCCTGCGAGAACCAGTTGTTGCCCGCGTAAGGCCCGAAGTGATCGCCGCTGCGCACGATCAGCGCGCGCGCACCGCGCGCGACCGCATCGCGCAGGCGCCGCTCCATCTCGACCCGGAGCAGGCCGCGGCGGGTGAGCGGCCGCTGCGCCACGTCTTCGGCGACCGCCGCCGAAGGACCGTAGTTGCAGGCCGCACCCGGCAGCAACAGGCGCGTTCCGCCGGCAACCGCGGCGTCCAAGCTGTGCTGCAACATCGGCAACGACTGCGCGTCGCCGTCCTGATAGACCGACGGATTGACCGCGTGCACGATCAGCGCCGCGCCCTTGGCCGCCTGCATCACGTCGTCGCGGTTCATGGCATCGCCGCGCCACCAGTAGATGCCGTTGCCACGGCGCCCGGCCATGCGCGTGCGGTGCTGCAGCGCATGCACTTCCCAGCCGCGCTGGACCAGCCGCACCGCGACTTCGCCGCCGATGCCGCCGCTGGCGCCCAACACCAATGCGCGTCTGTTCGAGTTCATGCGGACCTCCGTTGCCCACGCCGGCCACGACGCGGCTTGATGCGTACCTTGGCAGCGCGCCCGCGGGCGCGGAATTGACGAATGTCATCTGCTGCGCATCGAAAAACGCATGACGTGGCGAAGCGCCGTCGGCCGCAGCCGACGGCACCCCCCTGCGCATCAGGCCGCGTGGGCCAGACGCGGCAGCGTGTCGGCCAGGGCGATCTCGCCGCGGAAGCCGCCGGTGCTGGTCGCCGCCGCCTGCCGCTCGATCGCATGCGCGAACACCACCGCCGGGTCGGCTTCCAGGGCGTCGTACAGGCGCTGCAGCTTGGGGTAGTCGCGGCGGTCGACGACGTCGTGGTACTGGGTCCAGCGGGCGATGCCGATGAAGTAGGCGTCGGCCACGGTGCGCTGCTCGCCCAGCAGCCAGGGGCCGTCGCCGATCATCGCCTCGAGTTCGGCATGGGCTTTCTCGACCTTGGCCCGGCCGTACTTCGCCAGCGCGTCCTTCTCCGCGGCGGACACCTCGTGTTCGAGCACGTACCACAGCGATGCGAAGGCATTGAAGAAGCTCGTGTTGAGGAAGGCCAGCATGCGGTTGAGGCGGTCGAAATCGCGACTACCTTGCAGGTAACCCAGGCCGCGATCGATGCCGCGCGCGGCGATGTGATTGAGGATCGCCATGCTCTCGCTGAGCGTATGGCCCTGCGCGTCCATCAGCGCCGGGGTCTCGGCGGCCGGGTTGATGCGGCGGAACGCGTCGCTGGTCACCATTTCCGGCATCTCGATCCGGCTCAAGGCATAGGGCTGGCCCAGCCATTCCAGGGCGACGATGGAACCGAACGAGCAGCCCGAGGGCACGCCGTAATAGAGGATGGGGTGCGAATTCATGAGGTTCTCCAGGTGGATGGGGACCGGTTCGGCCCTGGAGAAAGCCTATTGGCGCGGACTTAGGCTGTGTAGACTGCAATTCGTGGACCTATCGTCTACATATGTGGACTTTCCATGCTCAACCTCAATGACCTGGTCCTGTTCGCCGCCGCGGTCGAGGAAGGCGGCTTCGCCGCCGCCGGGCGTCGCCTGGGGGTGCCTAAATCCACCGTCAGCAAGCGCGTGGCCGAGCTCGAAGCCGGCCTGCAGGCGCGGCTGATTCACCGCACCTCGCGCAGCTTCACCCTGACCGAGGTCGGCCGCGACTTCTACGAACACGCACGTGCCGCCCTGATCGAAACCGAGGCCGCCGAAGCCAGCGTGCGCCAACGCGTCGCCGAACCCAGCGGCAGCGTGCGCATCACCGCCTCGGTGCCGACCGCGCAGTTGTACCTGGCCGAGCACCTGCCGCGACTCGCGCAACGTCATCCGAAACTGCAACTGCAGTTGGACGTGACCGATCGTTTCGTCGACCTCGTCCAGGAGGGTTACGACATCGCCCTGCGCAGCCACTTCGCGCCGTTGCCGGATTCCGGGCTGGTGCAGCGTTCCCTGGTGGTGGAAACCATCGTCCTGGTCGCCGCGCCCGCCTATCTCGACGCGCAGGGCATGCCGGCCACGCCGTCGCAGTTGTCCATGCACGACGGCCTGCTCACCAGCGCCGCGGCCACGGCCTGGAACCTGCAACACCGCGACGGCGAACGCGCGCAGGCGACGCCGCGCGCACGCATGAGCGCGAACGAATCCACCGCCTTGCTGCGCGCGGCCTGCGCCGGCCTCGGCATCGCCTGCCTGCCGGAAGCGTTCTGCGCCCGAGCGCTGCGCGCCGGCGAATTGCAGCGGGTATTACCCGACTGGAACGCCGGCCGCGTGACCACGACCCTGGTGATGCCGCACCGCCGCGGCCTGCTGCCGGGCGTGCGCGCGACGGTCGAGTTCCTCGCCGACTGCCTGGGCGAAACCCAGCAAGCCGGTGAAGGCGCCGCTTGATCAGCGGCGTGCGCCGCGCTCGAGCAGGTACCGCCGCAACGCGTCGGTGCGCGCCTGGTTCAAGGGCGAGCGCCACACCGGCCCGCCGCCCGCGTGCAGGCGTACCGACACGCCCAGGTTGACGTCGGCGCCGCGCTCGACCAAGTAAGCGACCGCGCCGAGGTCGCCGCTGCGCGCGGCGTTGATCAGCGGCGTTTCGTCGTCTTCGACGATCGCGTCGACCTCGGCGCCGGCCTCGACCAGACGCCGCAGCACCGGCAGATTGCCTGGTTGCGCCGAGGCGGCGATCAGCGGATTGCCGTCGCCGGGCACGGCGAGGTCGACGTCCGCTCCCAGCCGCAGCAACTCGTCGACCAGCAGTGCATCGCGCTCGCGCGCGGCCTGGATCAGCGCGGTGCCGTCGCCGGGCACGACCGCGTCGATGTCGGCACCGCGGCCGACCAGATTGCGCAGGCGATCGATGCGGTGCGCCTTGACCGCGGCGATCAGGGCGGTGCCGTCGTCGGATGCGGCGCTCGCCGGCGCCAGCAGCGGCAGCAGCAGGGCGGCGGCCAGCGCCGCGCACAGGCCGGTGCGGATCGGGTACTGAAGTTTCATCGCGATCTCCGTGGTGCGGCGCGCGCTCAGCGGCGCGGGCCGTTGGGGTCGTAACCGGCGTCGAGCAGCACGCGCTGCACCGCGCGCTGCTCATCGGGGCTGGTGGCCTTGTGGTAAAGGTTGATCACCACGCCTTCGTTGGAGGCGATCAACAGGCTCTTGAGCACTTCGTCGCGCAGCGCCGGCGCAGCGCGCACGTTCGGGTACAGGGCCAGCAGATCGCGGGTGGCGTTGGCCGTGCCCAGGGCCTTGATCGCCTCGATCCGGGTCGGCGCATCGACCGAACTGCGCGCCACTTCCGCCAGCACCTCGCTCTGTCCGGCCACGCCCAGCGCCTGCAATGCGCCCTGGCGCAGGGCCGGGTCGGGACCATGGCGCGCGACCTCGGCCAGAGTGTCGTAGCTGCCGGCCACGCCCATGGCCTTGAGCACCAGCAGCTTGCGCTTAGGATCGGACACCGCGGCGTAGACGTTGCCCAGCTCGTCGCCGGCGTTGGCCACCGCGAGCATGCGCACCGCACGCTCGGCCAGCAGCGGATCCCTGCCGCGCGCTACCACCGCGACCTGCGCCATCGCGCCGGCGTCGTCCATCTGGCTAAGCAGGAACAGCGCGCGTTGCTTGAGCCGCGGCGCGCCGCCGCCATTGAGCATCGCCACCAGTTTCGGGATCGCCTGCGCCGGCGGCTGCCGCAGCAGGGATTCCAGCGAGTCGTCGCGGGCGCTCGCAGTGCCGCCCTCGCCGCTGCGCAGCAACAGCGCCGCGTCGCGGTTCCAGCGGCTGCGCGGGTATTCGGCGCGCAAACGCCTGACCAGCACGGTCGCCTCGTCGTCGCGGCCGGCGCGCTTGAGCGCGTAGGCCTGCCAATAGATCGCGGCATCGACCGCTGTGGGTTCGCTCTGGCGCAGCCGGCGTTCGAGGTCGGCGAAACGCTGCTGGGCGAGCTTCCAGTCGCCCGCGCCGAGCGCACCGTGGCCCTGCCAGTACAAAGCGTTCAACTCGCCGCCGGGATCGGCCGGCGCCGCCGCCAAGGGGCCGGCGAACAGCAGCGTCGCCAGCGCCAGCGCCGTCAGCCGCGGCCGCAGGGTCTTGAATCGCATCATGTCGTCACTCCTTCCTGCTGCGCGGGCTCGCCGCTGCGCTGTTGCAGACGCGCTTCGACCGCGCGCACCTGGAACACCAGATCGCTGCCGTCGACGTAGTCGCGCAGTGCGTTTTCATTTTCGATGCCCTCGGCGGGCGTGCGGTTAGCCAGTTCGATCAGAGTCGGCTCCAGCGAGCGCAGGAAGCCGGCCAGCGCGCGGTCACCGCGTTCGCTCGCGGCCGCCGCGTACAGGCGGTTGTCGTCGACCAGATCGCGGACGTAGTCCCCGTCGATCGGGGCCAGCGCGCCGCCGTCGTTGTTGACCACGCTCAGCAGCAGGCCTTCGGTGCTGCGCAGATGAGTGGCGACATAGGCGTCGAGCACGCGGTCGGCGGCCATGTCCTGGGCACCGCCCTGGGTCGCTTCGGGCGCGCGATCCTGCACCGCGACCGGCGCGGTCGCCGGCGGCGCCACGTCGCGGCGCGCGAACGGCAGGTACACCGCCAAGGCCAGCACCGCGGCCGAAGCCAGGCCCGCTCCCCAGGCGCGCAGGCGGCGGCGCGGGCGCGCATGCGCGCGTGCGGCCGACAGCGGCAACGTGGCGGTCGCCGGCGCGGCGGTTTCGTGCAGTCGCGGCTGCAGGCGCTGCCACAGCCGCGCTTCCAGATCGGGATCGTACGGCGGCAGCGCGTCGGCGTCGGCCGCGGCCAGCACCTGGCGCAGCGCCTGGTAGCGCGCGGCCAGCTCCGGCGACGCGGCCAGCGCGGATTCGATCTCGCGCAGGCGCTCGGGCGTCAGGCCGTCGCGGTAGTGGTACAGGATCAGGTCGTCGTCGCGGATGGACATGGCTTACCTCAACGGTTCCAGCGCGTCGCGCAACTTGCGCACGGCGCGGAAGATGGCCTGCTTGCACTGGCCGGTGTTCAAACCCAGGGTCTCGGCGATCCGTTCCAGCGGTTCGCCTTCCCAATGACGCAGGACGAAAGCCGCGCGCTCGGACGGACTCAGGCGCTGCATCTGGCGGTCGATGCGCTGGCCGATCTGCACGCCGGAGGCGCGCGCCTCCGGATCGGGCGCGTCGTCCGGCAGCGAGGCCAGGAAGTCCGCGCCCTCGTCCTCGTCCGCCACCGGCCCGGTCGCGTCCTGGCGGTGACGGGCGTTGCGGCGCAGTTGCTCCAGCGCGGCGTTGACCGCGATCCGGTGCAACCAGGTCGAGAACGCGGCGCGGCCGTCGTAGCTATCCAGCCCGCGCCAAGCCTTGTAGAACGCCTCCTGCACCGCGTCCTCGGCCAGGGCGGCATCGCGGGTGATGCGGAAACACAGTTGCAGCAGGGGCCGCGCATGGGCCTGGACCAGGTCGCGGAACGCGCGCTCGTCGCCCGCCCGCGCGCGTGCCACCGCCGTTTGCGCCGCGCTGTCCAAGGGTGGGTCGCCGCCGTCCATCCCCATAGGATGCACGCCCCCCGGATTCGGTTAGCACGGATTTTTGCGATCCGATGCCGGCCCATGCCGGCCGAGGCCGCGGGCCTAGAACCGGTAGCGGATCTTGGCCAGCAGCTGGTCGGCGTCGCGCAGCCCCAGGGCGTCCTCGAACAGCTCGCCGCTGCCGTAGCCGTCGCGTTCCTGGCGCCGGTAGCCGCCGCGCGAATAAGCCAGGAACACGTCCGACTGCGGCCCCAGCAAGTAGCGGTAGCGCAGTTGCAGACCGAAATTGTTGACGTCGAAGTCCGGGCGCGCCTGGCCGGCGGCGGTCAGCTGACCCGAGGGCTGCAGCCGGTAGCGCTCGCCCTGGCTGCCGCGCACCGCCACCCATTCGGATTTGAGGCGCAGCTCGTGGCGCTGGCCCGGGAACCAGCTCAGGCCGAGGCTGGCGAAGTCGCCGCTACGCTCGTAGCGGCCGAAGTCGCGCCCGCCCTCCCAGATCAGCCAGTCCTCACCGCGGTCCGGGCCGAATTCGAACGACGCGTTGAAGGCATCGCTGGGGTACCAGTTGGCGCTGAGGACCAGTTCCTGGGTCGGCCGCGCGCTCAGTCCGCGTGGCGCCAGTTCGAGCGAGGCGCCCAGCGACCAGTGGCCGTAGCGGCGGCTGGCGTAGCCGACTTCGGTGGTGTAGCGGCCGGAACGATGCCACAGACCGTTGCCGCGCGAGATCAGGTCGTCCCAGCCGTCGCTGATCAGGCTGGCCTCCAGATAAATCAGATCGCCGCTGCGGAAATTGAGGTTGCCGCCCAGCAGCAGGTAGGTCGGCAGACGATCGCCGCGGTCGTTGCTGCGCGCCTGCAGCTCGGCCGACCAGCGCGTGCTGCCCAGCTTGGAATTCGCGTCCTCGATCCGGTGCAGGTACACGCCGGTCGCCTCCATTTCGTTGAGGCTGGCGCGGCGCTGGAAACCCAGATCGTTGAAGTCGAGCCGCTCGCCGAAATGGGTGAGTTCCAGCTCGTAGCGCCAGCGGCTCGACGGCGTCCAGTTGATCCGCAGCCAGGCGCCGTTGCCGTCGCTGCTGCGCCCGGCTTGGTCGATGAAGCTGGCCAGGGCCTGGGCGTTGACGATCAGCCGTTCGTTGGGCTTCCAGCTCAGATCCAGCGCCTGCACCTGGGCCTCGCGATCGCGGTAGGGCCGCTGCACCAGGCTGCCCAGCCAGCCCAGGTTGAGCCCCGGACGCAGCGGGTACTGCAGCCGCGCCGCGTAGAAATCGCGGCCGGCTTCGCCCTCCTCGCTGGCCGCGAGCAGGCCGTAGCCGAGCGCGCCCAGCGAACCGTTGAGCTTGAGCGCGGCGTCGATGTCGCTGGCGCCGGAACCGTCGTCGGCGTCGCCGCCGATCCGGCGGGTGTGGATCAGGCGCCCCGAATCGGGCGTGGTCAAAGCGAAGATGCTTTGGTTCTCGGTGAAGAACGGTCGCCGGTCGCTGTAGAAGGTCTCGACCGCGTCGAAGTTGATCACCAGATCGTCGGACTCGACCTGGCCGAAATCCGGATTGACCGTGGCGCTGAGCTGGAAGGTCGGCGAAGGCTTCCAGAACACGTCGACGCCGGCGTTGTAGCGGGTGCGGCCGTCGATCAGGTCGTGGTTGGCGGTCAGGTAGGGCCAGAAGTGCAGCAGCGGCTTGCGGTACTGGGCGATCTCGACGGATTCGAACCCCGACACGAAGCGGCCGCGCGAGGTCGCCACCGCTGGGTACGCCTGGCGCTCGCCGTTGCTGCCCAGGGTGCGGCTGAAATAGACGTTGACCTTGCGCGTGGCCGCGTCGGTGCCGCGCATGGTCGCGACCGACCACGGGATCAGCAGCTCGGCCTGCCAACCGGTTTCGCTCTCGCTCACCGCCCAGGACCAGTCGGTGTCCCAGTCCAGGTTCAGCACGTTCTCGTTGGCGACCACGCCGTCCTGGACCGAGCCGGACAGGTCCACGCTGAAGCTGTAGGCGCTGCGCCCGTCGCCGTCGAAATCGATGCTGACGTTGACGCGGTCGGCGGCGCGGTCCCGGTCGCGCTCCAGGCGCGGCTTGACCCGCGCGAACGCGCTGGACTGCTCAAGCTCGAACGCCACCGCGATGCCGTCGGGCGTGGACAGCAGCCGCGCCTTCGTGCCCGTGCCGGCGGCCGGCGCCTCCAGGCGGTAAGGCTCGGTGACCTTGAAGTCCTGGTAGGTGCGCGCCTGCTGCCATTCGGCCTCGTCGAACTTTCCGTCGACCACGATGGCCGCCTGCGCGCTGGCGCACAAACCCAGCGACAACACTAGCCCACCGCATGCCTGCGCATGCGTTCTGAATTTCCTGGTTTTCATCGAACCCCTGAACTGTCGATCGTTTTGTCGACCTAGGGGATTGGATGCAGCGATCGCGCGTTAGTCATCAAGGCCGATCGCTTCGGCGCAAACGAATGCGCCAGGCCGGTAGCGGCCTGGCGCAGGAACCACCGCCGACGCGGCGCGGACTACTGGACCAGGCCGCGATTCTGCTGTTGCGCCTGCTGCCAGCTCTGCTGGGTCGGCGCGGCCACGTTGGCGATTTCCTGGGTGTTCTGCTCGACGGTGCGGTTGAGCATGGCCTGCTCGGGGTGACTCACCACGTCGCGCGCGCCGCTGAAGCCGTGATCGCGCACCGCATACAGATTGCCTTCGTGGCTCACCACGCGCGAGATGTCGGGCATGTGATTCTGCTTGGCGAACAGCGCCACCGACGAAGCCAGGACCTCCTGCTGCTGCGGCAGCAGGCCCTTGTATTCGTCCTGCACGCACTTGAGCGCGTTGCAGTACAGCGGATGGTCCGGGTGGCGCCCGTCGTTGAGCAGGATCGCCCGTTGCGGCTGCGGCATGCCGAAAGGCTGTCCGCCGAAACTGCCTTCCTGCATGCTGCCGATACCGCCGTAGACCTGCCGCACGGTCGAGCGGATCTCGTCGCGCATGTTGCCGGACACGACCATTTGATCTTCGCTGTAATCGCCCGGCAGCGCCTTGATCTCGACGTCGTCGCGGAACTGGCCCAGGCCGTTCAGTTCCCACTCGTGCGAACTGTTGGCGCTACGGCCGACCAGACGCAGGTTGCTGGTCTCGTTGTACGCGTCCAGCGCATTGGCCTTGGTGGCGACGCCGTTGTCGGCGTACTTCATCATTTCCTCGGCCAGGATCTCGAACGGAATGCGGTGGTCGATGTCCAAGGCATCGCGGGTCAGCAGTTGACCCGAGGCGTCGCACTTGAACAGCGGCACCTCGGTGATATTGCCGGTGGTCGGGCTCTTCATGTGCACGGAGCCCGCATAGGCCTGCGCCAGCTGCGCCTCGTACCACTTTCCGGCCACCTTCGCGTCGAACGCCAAACCCTTCCGCCCGTCCTCCGGCGCCCACTGCGCGCCCGTCGTCTTGGCGGTGCGGCGCGCCAGATCGCGATCCTCGTCGAACTCGGGATGGTCGGCCTTGGCGTCGAAGCTCAGGCGCTTGTCGACCCATTCCTGCCATTCCGGCGAATTCGGGCCGTAGGTGCCGTACACCAGATCGGCGCTGTCGCGCGCGCGATTCACCACCGCCGGCAGCATGCGCAGGTTGCTGACGTCGTTGTAGGCCTTGTGGGCGTCGGCATGCGTCTGCACGCCGAGGTTGTCGAAGTGCTCCAGCACCTGCGTCTTATGATCGATGTCCAGCGCATCGGTGCTGTGCCAGGTATCGGTTTGGGCGTTGTGGAACAGCACCACCTTGCCGTGATCGTTACCCACCAGCTGCGGGCTCATCTTCTCGAACGCCCAGTCGTTGCGCATGTATTCGACGGTGGAATCGTAAAAGCCGACCGAGGAACGGGTATCGCTATCGGTCCAGGGCTTGTTGCGCAGCTTGGCGCCGTGCTCGGGCGGCGACAGGTCCTCCCAGCTGACCAGGGTGACGGTCTTTCCGCTGTTCAGATCGACGTCTTCGAATTGGTAGGGCATGGCACGGCTCCTGGGCGATGACGCTGCGGCGTCCTTGGCGGCGGGCGTAGGACGGGCGCGGGCCCGCCGGTACGTCGTGGATCGGGTCGGCCCGGTACGGGGCCTGGGTCGTCGACAACGAGGCTTCGACGGCCGATGAGCGGCGCTTCAACATGCGGCCCGCCGCGTGCCCGGCGAACGCCGGGGCCGTCGTGCCCCGGGCGTCCCGCCGGACAGCGGCGCGGCTTACTTGGTCATCGAGAAAGTGTGGCTCTGCGGCGCCTGCGTCGTGGTCTGGGTCGGCGGCGTCAAGGCCGCGACCTCGCGCGTGTTCTGCTCCACGGTCCGGCCGTTGAACTGCTTCTCGTCGACATGGACCACCTGACGCGAAGCCGGCCCGGTGTCGCGCACCACGTACACCATGCCCTCGTCGCTGCGCACCACGCGGCTGATGTCCGGCATGTTGTTGGCCTTGGCGAGCAGGACCAGGGACGAGGCGACGATCTCCTGCTGCGGCTGCAACAGCTTGCCGGCGTATTCCTTCTGCACGCCCGCCAACGCACTCTGGTAGAGCTTGTTGTCCGGATGGCGCCCGTCGTTGAGCAGGATCGGGCTGCTCGAACTCGCGGTGCTCAAGGTGAGCGGGCTGCTGGAGCTTGCGCCGTTCAGGGAGAACCCGCTGCTGCTCTGCGGCATCGATGCGAAGCTGTGCTCCTGGATGCTGGAGATCGTGCCGCGGCCCTGGCCCATGGCGCTGCGCACCTGGTCGCGGATGCTGCTGGACACCACCAGTTCGTCTTCGTCGTAGTCGTCCGACAGGCTCTCGCCGTCGTCGTCGCGGTAGGTCATCTCCTCGTTGAGTTCCCACTCGTGCGAGCTGTTGGCGCTGCGGCCGACCAGGCGCAGGTTGCTGGTCTCGTTATAGGCGTCCAGGGCCTGGGCCTTGCTGGCCGTGCCGTTGTCGGTGTACTTCATCATCTCCTTGGCCAGGATCTCGAACGGCAGTTCGTGATCGATGTCCAAGGCGTCGCGGGTGCACAGCTGCCCGGAAGCCGAGCAATAGAACAGGTGCACGTTCTGCTTGATGCCGGTGGTCGGGTGGGGCATCGCCACCGTGGTCGCGTACTGCTTTTCCAGCTGCGCCTCGTACCACTTGCCGACCACTTTGGCGTCGAAGCTCAGGCCCTTGCGGCCGTCGTCCGGCGACCAGTCCTTGCTGGTGGTGGCGACCGTGCGCCGGGCCAGGTCGGTACTGGGATCGAATTCGGGATGACTGGCCTTGGCATCGAAATTGAAACGCTCATCGACCCATTCTTTCCACTGCTTGGAATCTTTGCCGTAGGTGTTCAGCACGTTGTCGGCGCTGTCGCGGGCGCGATTCACCACCGCCGGCAGCATGCGCAGGTTGCTGACGTCGTTGTAGGCCATGTGGGCCTCGGAGTGGGTCTTCACGCCCTTGGCCGCGAAGTGGTCCTTCCACTGCACGACATGGTCGATGTCGAGCGCATCGGTGGAATGCCAGGTGTTGGTGGATGCGTTGTGGTACAGCATCAGACTGCCTTTCGGCGTCGTCACCGGCGTGGCCGACATGTGCTTGGCGGCCCAGTCGTTGCGCATGTACTCGACGGTGGAATCGTAGAAGCCGACGCTGGCGCGGGTGTCGGTGGTCTTCCACGGTTTGCTCTGCAGTTTCGCCCCGTGCTGGGTCGGCGACTCGTCTTCCCAGCTGACCAGGGTGACCTGCTTGCCGCTGGCGAAGGTCTGCTTCTCGAATTCGTAGCCCATAACCGCATCTCCTTGTCGATGACGCTTCGACTTCCGTGATGATCAGGCGACGGCCGGCCCCTACCCCCGGCTCGGCCTTGCCCGGGCCGAGCGGAGCTCAGGGCGGGCAGGCGGCGAGGATACCGCTACTGGCCACCCCCATGACACTTTTTGTCCCCACCCGGCACGGGCATAGGCGACGAGCGGTCGCGCGGCGCCGCGAGCCGGACGACGCGACCGAACGAAGGCCCGGCTGGACCACGATGGGCAGATAAACGGCTCCAGCGGCGCCGGCCGGCCAGAGCGCGGGCGGCGACAGCGGCATCGGCGACGGCAGCGCTGGTAACAGCAGCGCCCGCCGCCGTTTGCGTCGTCCTTGCTTAGAAGGAGTCGCCCGGGATCCGCACCCAGCCTTCCATCAGCACGCGCGCGCTGCGGCTCATCACCGCCTTGGTCACGATCCACTTGCCATCGACCTGCTGCGCCTGTGCACCGACGCGCAGCGTGCCCGAGGGATGGCCGAAGCGCACGACCTCGCGCTGCCGGTTGCCGGCGGCGAGGTTGACCAGGGTGCCGGGGATCGAAGCGGCGGTGCCGATCGCGACCGCGGCCGTGCCCATCATGGCGTGGTGCAGCTTGCCCATCGACAGTGCGCGCGCCAGCAGGTCGATGTCGCCGGCTGCGACCTGTTTTCCACTGGAGGACACGTAGTCCTGCGGCGGCGCGACGAAGGCGACCTTGGGCGTGTGCTGGCGCTGCGCCGCGGCTTCCACGTTCGGGATCAGGCCCATGCGCACCGCGCCGTGGGCGCGGATGGCTTCGAACATCGCCAGCGCCTTGGCGTCGCCGTTGATCGCGCCCTGCAGTTCGGTGCCTGTGTAGCCGATGTCGGCGGCGTTGAGGAAGATGGTCGGCACGCCGACGTTGATCATGGTCGCGCGCAGCGTGCCCACGCCCGGGACTTCGAGGTCGTCGACGAGATTGCCGGTCGGAAACATCGCGCCGCCGCCCTCGCCTTCGTCGGCCGGGTCGATGAACTCCAATTGGATTTCCGCGGCCGGGAAGGTAACGCCGTCGAGTTCGAAGTCGCCGGTTTCCTGGACCTGGCCGTCGCTGACCGGCACGTGCGCGACGATGGTCTTGCCGATGTTGGCCTGCCAGATGCGCACGACCACGGTGCCGTCCTGCGGAATACGGTTGGGATCGATCAGGCCGGCAGCGATCGCGAACGGACCGACCGCGGCGCTGAGGTTGCCGCAGTTGCCGCTCCAGTCGACGAAAGGCTGTTCGATGGCGACCTGGCCGTAGAGGTAGTCGACATCGTGGTCGGGCACCGAGGCCTTGGAGACGATCACGCACTTGCTGGTGCTGGAGGTCGCCCCGCCCATGCCGTCGGTGTGCTTGCCGTAGGGATCGGGCGAGCCGATCACCCGCATCAACAGGGCGTCGCGCGCCTGGCCCGGCGTCTGCGCGGCGACCGGCAGGTCTTGCAAACGGAAGAACACGCCTTTGCTGGTGCCGCCGCGCAGGTAGGTGGCGGGGATGCGGATCTGCGGAGAGTGGGACATGGGCATTCTCTAGCGGTTGCGTTCGGGAATCGCGGACGGCCTCAGGCCGCCTGCACGGATTCCAGGAAGTCGTTGGCGAAGCGCTGCAGCACGCCGCCGGCCTCGTAGATCGAGACTTCCTCGGCGGTGTCGAGGCGGCAGGTCACCGGCACTTCGACGCGCTCGCCGTTGCGGCGATGGACGACCAGCGTCAGCGTCGCGCGCGGCGTGCGTTCGCCGATCACGTCGAAGGTCTCGGTGCCGTCCAGGCCGATGGTCTTGCGGTCGGTGCCGGGCAGGAACTCCAGCGGCAGCACGCCCATGCCGATCAGGTTGGTGCGATGGATGCGCTCGAAGCCCTCGGCCGCGATCGCCTCCACGCCCGCCAGGCGCACGCCCTTGGCCGCCCAGTCGCGCGAGGAGCCCTGGCCGTAGTCGGCGCCGGCGACGATGATCAGCGGCTGGCGGCGGTCCATATAGGTCTCGATCGCCTCCCACATGCGCGCCACCTGGCCCTCCGGTTCGATCCGCGCCAGCGAGCCCTGCACGACCTTGCCGGCCTCGTCGCGGACCATTTCGTTGAGCAGCTTGGGATTGGCGAAGGTCGCGCGCTGCGCGGTGAGGTGATCGCCGCGGTGGGTCGCGTAGGAATTGAAGTCCTCTTCCGGCAGGCCCATCTTCGCCAGGTACTCGCCGGCGGCGCTGTCGAGCAGGATCGCGTTCGACGGCGACAGGTGATCGGTGGTGATGTTGTCGCCGAGCACCGCGAGCGGACGCATGCCGGTCAGCGTGCGTTCGCCGGCCAGCGCGCCTTCCCAGTACGGCGGACGGCGGATGTAGGTGCTCTGCGGACGCCAGTCGTACAGCGGGCTGATCTTGGCGCCGTGCTCGACGCTGAACTTGAACATCGGGTCGTAGACCTGGCGGAACTGCTCGGGCTTCACGCTGGCGGCGACGATCGCGTCGATCTCCTCGTCGCTGGGCCACAGGTCCTTGAGCGTGATCGGCTGGCCGTCGGCGTCGAAGCCGAGCGCGTCCTTCTCGATATCGAAGCGCACCGTGCCGGCGATGGCGTAGGCGACCACCAGCGGCGGCGAGGCCAGGAACGCCTGCTTGGCGTAGGGATGGATGCGGCCGTCGAAGTTGCGGTTGCCCGACAGCACGGCGGTCGCGTAGAGGTCGCGTTCGATCACTTCCTTCTGGATCGCCGGATCCAGCGCGCCGCTCATGCCGTTGCAGGTGGTGCAGGCGAAACCGACGATGCCGAAGCCGAGCTGTTCCAGCTCCGGCAGCAACCTGGCTTCCTCCAGGTACAGCTGCACGGCCTTGGAACCCGGCGCCAGCGAAGTCTTCACCCAGGGCTTGCGGCTCAGGCCGCGCGCGTTGGCGTTGCGCGCCAACAGGCCGGCGGCGATCACGTTGCGCGGGTTGCTGGTGTTGGTGCAGCTGGTGATGGCGGCGATGATCACCGCGCCGTCGGGCATCTGGCCCGGCACGTCTTGCCAGGCGCCGGCGATGCCGCGCGCGGCCAGTTCCGAGGTCGGCAGGCGCTTGTGCGGGTTGGACGGGCCGGCCATGTTGCGGACCACCGAGCTCAGGTCGAAGCTCAGGCTGCGCTCGTACTCGGCATCGGCCAGCGAATCGGACCACAGGCCGGCCTGCCTGGCGTAGGTCTCGACCAGCTTGACCTGCGCATCCTCGCGGCCGGTGAGGCGCAGGTAGTCGATGGTCTTGTCGTCGATGGAGAACATCGCCGCGGTCGCGCCGTACTCCGGCGCCATGTTGGAGATGGTGGCGCGGTCGCCCAGGGTCAGCGCGGATGCGCCCGCGCCGTGGAACTCGAGGTAGGCGCCGACCACTTTGGACTGGCGCAGGAACTCGGTCAGCGCCAGCACGATGTCGGTGGCGGTGATGCCGGGCTGCGGCTTGCCGGTCAGCTCCACGCCGACGATTTCCGGCAGGCGCATCCACGAGGCGCGGCCGAGCATTACGCTCTCCGCCTCCAGGCCGCCGACGCCGATCGCGATCACGCCCAGCGCGTCGACGTGCGGGGTGTGGCTGTCGGTGCCGACCAGGGTGTCGGGGAAGGCGACGCCGTCGCGCGCGTGCACCACCGGCGACATCCGCTCCAGATTGATCTGATGCATGATCCCGTTGCCCGGCGGGATCACATCGACGTTCTTGAACGCCAGCTTGGTCCAGTTGATGAAGTGGAAGCGGTCTTCGTTGCGGCGGTCCTCGATGGCGCGGTTCTTGGCGAACGCGCCCTTGTCGAAGCCCGGAGCTTCCACCGCCAGCGAGTGGTCGACGATCAGCTGCGTCGGCACCACCGGATTGACCTGGGCCGGGTCGCCGCCGCGCTCGGCGATGGCGTCGCGCAGGCCCGCCAGATCGACCAACGCGGTCTGGCCCAGGATGTCGTGGCAGACCACGCGCGCCGGGAACCAGGGGAAGTCCAGGTCGCGGCGGCGCTCTATCAGCTGGGTCAGATAGGCCGTCAGCATCGCCGGTTCGGCCCGCCGCACCAGGTTTTCCGCATGCACGCGCGAGGTGTAGGGCAAGCGGTCGTAGGCGCCGGGCGCGATCGCCTCGATCGCGGCACGGGCGTCGTAGAAGTCGAGCTCGGTGCCCGGGAGCGGCTTGCGGTAATCAGAATTCATGGCTGGCTGCTGGATTGGGAGACATGAGGGACGGCGACGCGGCACGCGGACCGGAGCCCGCACGCATGCGGCCATACGGAAGCCAGGGGGCGACGACGCCAAGACCGGGACTCGCCCGGCGATGAGGATTATCCCGCAATCGCCCGCTGACCGGGGCGCGGCGGCACGGCGAGGCCGCCAGCATGGCCTCCACGCCGGGGAGAGGTCTTGTGGTTCGACGGGCCTGACGCAGGCCCGGACTGGGTTGCGGCCGCAAGGGTCGGGCGTGGAATCGGCCTGGCCCGCTCGTGCCGGCGCGGTCCCGCATGCGGTTCTTCGCGGACTCGGCGGTTCCACAGCCGCACCGCGGCCGCCGGCAGCGTTCGCTGCCGACGGCGTCATTCCCTCAGTACTTCGCGTCGAAAGCGAAGATCGGCTTGCGCGACCGCCACAGGCCCTTGGTGAAATCCGGGAACTCCAGGGTCTTGAAACCTTCGGCGATGGATTGCTCGGACAGGGGCGTGATCGCGCTCCAGGTCACCGCGTCGTAGATGTCGATCGGCATCGGCGCTCCGGCTTTGAGCGCCTCTATGAAGGCATGGACGACGAAATAGTCCATGCCGCCGTGACCGGCGCCGGCGGCGTCCTGCGCGTACTTGCGCCACAGCGGATGGTCGTACTGATCCTGGTAGGCCTGGAACGGTTCCCACTTGTGCGCCGGGCTGCGGCCTTCGAGGTGGATGGACTGGTTGACGTCCATCCACAGGCCCTGGGTGCCCTGCACGCGGAAGCCCAGCGAATACGGCCGCGGCAGCGAGGTGTCGTGCTGTAGCAGGATGGTCTCGCCGTTCTCGCAGGCCAGGGTCGTGGTCACCACGTCGCCGAGCTTGAACTTGACCTGGGTGCTGGGATGCGTGGTGCCGCCGCTCTTGGCCACGGTGTACTCGTGCAGGCCGCGCGCCTTGGTGGCGAAGCTGTTGATGTGGGTGAAGCGGTTGCCGCGATTGACGCCGGTGTACATCGCGCAGGGGCCGATGCCGTGACTCGGATACAGCTCGCCGTTACGACGCACAGAATGCTCGGTGCGCCAGCGCGCTTCCGACCAGCCCTTGGGACCGAACTCCACACCGCTGCCGTACGGCTGATCCGGATCGCCGGAGTTGAACTTCACCGCGCGCAGATCGTGCTGGTAACCGCCCTGCAGATGCACCAGCTCGCCGAACAGGCCGGCCCGCACCATCTGCAGGGCCGCCATCACATCGCGCCGGTAGCACACGTTCTCCAGCAGCATGTAGGGCGTGCCGGTGCGCTGCTGCGTCGCCAGCACGTCCCAATGGTCCTGCAGGCTCACGCCGGCGACCACCTCGCAGCCGACCGCGACCTTGGCCTGCATCGCATCGATCGCCATCGGCGCATGCCATTCCCAGGGCGTGGCGATGATCACCGCGTCCAGGCCGCGCTGCTCCAGCAGGCGGCGGTAAGCGTGCTCGTCGCCGTCCTGACCATAGGCCTTGGGCGCGGGCTTGCCGGCCTCGCTCGCCATCGCCAGCCCGCGCTTGAGCGCGATCGGCTCGATGTCGCACATCGCGACGACCTCGACGTCGTCGCGGCGCAGCAACTCGCGCAGCAGCACCTGGCCGCGCATGCCGGTTCCGATCAGGCCCAGGCGGATGCGCCGGTCGACGGCCCAGGCCGGCGTTGCCGACAACAGGCTGGTCGCGCCCAGGGCGGCGCCTGCCAGGATGAAATCTCTACGGTTCATGAGGTGTTCCTTTGCATCCGCGGCCGGTTCCGCCTTCAGCTTGCCACGCGCGGTTCGAATGAATGCGGATCCGACCGGATCCGCAAGAAATCGGTCAGGGCTTCAGGTGCCAGCGCTGATAGTCGTTGGCCAGACAGGTGTAGGTCTGCAGGTAGGCCCCGCGCACGCCGCCGTTCATCGGGGTCAGGCACTTGCGCGAGCCGATGTTGTAGAGCTCCCTGGAACCCGGGATCGGCATCCAGCGCTGGCGCGAGCCGTTACCGCAATCGGCCAGCCGCACCTTGTCGTCGGCGTCGGCCTGCATGCACTGGCTGCGCGAGCGCATCAGCAGGCGGAAGCCGTCGTCGCGCTCGACCTGCTGATTGACGTTGGCCGTGCAATCCCACAGGCCCGCTTGCGCGCCGCCCGACAGGGTGTCCAGGCAGTAGCCGCTATTTTCGTTGAGCAGGCGCTGCGGGTTGCCGAGCGTGCCGTAGACGTTGGCCGCGGCGATGCAATCCTGCTCCGCGGTGCAGGCCGCGCGGGCGATGGTCGCGCAATTGCCATAGGTGGCAGCGGTGCTGGACACCGGACCCACGCTGCCCTGCTCCGCCGTCGGCGCGTGCATTACCGCGCTGCTGGCCGGCACCGCGGCGCAGCTCTTACGCTGCTGGTCGCCCTGCGCATAGTCCTCCAGGAAGGTGAGGCTGTAGTTGGTCAGGGCGCCCCAGGCCGCGGGCACCTGGATGGTCGCGACCTTGCGCTGGCTGCCGTCGCCGGTATCGACGATGTACGCCGCCCATTGCGCGGGCGCCTCGGCGACGATGCGGATGTCGTAGGTGGCGCGCTCGCGCCAGGCATAGTCGACCGAGCATTGCACGCCGCTGCCTTCGTGATCGAAGTAGCGGCACAGGGTACCGGGTTCGGCGGTCCAGCCGGTCGCCTTCCAGATCGAGAAGTTCAGCCACTTGCTGCGGCCGTCGCGCTGCTGCAGGCCGACGTAGCCGCCGTCGCCGCCCTTGAACCAGAATTGGTGCGCCCAGTAGGTGTAGCCGTCCTTGCCGGGCTCGTCGGTGATGGTGGTGGGGAAGTTCATGTCCAGATAGCCCAGCTCGGTGGCCGGCCATTGGCGGTCGATGCGGACCATGCCGCCGGCGACCAGAGCGAAGGCGTTGGACGAAAGCATCAGGCACAGCAACAGCACGGCGTAGCGGATGGTGCGCATGGAAACTCTCCTGTGAAAGGCTTGGCGTTCTGGCGAACGCGGCCGGGTGCGCGACGGCCGTCCCAGGGGGAGCGGCCGCCGCGCGCTTGCGATCAGAACTTGTAGTCCACTGTTCAATCGGATCCGCGAGGAATCGGTCAGGGCTTCAGGTGCCAGCGCTGATAGTCGTTGGCCAGACAGGTGTAGGTCTGCAGGTAGGCCCCGCGCACGCCGCCGTTCATCGGGTCCAGGCACTTGCGCGCGCCGATGTTGTAGACCTCCTTGGAACCCGGGATCGGCATCCAACGCTGGCGCGAGCCGGTGCCGCAATCGGCCAGCCGCACTTTGCCGTCGGCGTCGGCCTGCAGGCACTGGCTGCGCGAGCGCATCAGCAGGCGGAAGCCGTCGTCGCGCTCGATCTGCTGATTGGCGTTGGCCGTGCAGTCCCACAGGCCCGCTTGCGTGCCGCCCGACAAGGTGTCCAGGCAGTAGCCGCTTTGTTCGTTGAGCAGGCGCTGCGGGCTGCCGAGCGTGCCGTAGACGTTGGCCGCGGCGATGCAATCCTGCTCCGCGGTGCAGGCCGCGCGGGCGATGGCCACGCAATTGCCATAGGTAGTAGCGGTGCTGGACACAGGACTCACGCTGCCCTGCTCCGCCGTCGGCGCGTGCATTACCGCGCTGCTGGCCGGCACCGCGGCGCAGCTCGCACGTTCATTGGCGCCCTGCGCATAGTCTTCCAGGAAGGTATTGGTGCTGTCGGTGAGGCCGCCCCAGGTCGCGGGCACCTGGATGGTCGCGACCTTGCGCTGGGCGCCGCTGCCGGTGTCGACGATGTAGGCCGCCCATTGCGCGGGCGCCTCGGCGACGATGCGGAGGACGTAGGTGGCACGCTCGCGCCAGGCATAATCGATCGAGCATTGCACGCCGCTGCCTTCGTGGTCGAAGTAGGCGCACTGGGCGCCGGGCTCGGCGGTCCAGCCGGTCGCCTTCCAGATCGAGAAGTTCAGCCACTTGCTGCTGCCGTCGCGTTGCTGCAGGCCGATGTAGCCGCCGTCGCCGTTCTTGAACCAGAATTGGTGCGCCCAGTAGGTGTAGCCGTCATTACCGGGTTCGTCGGTGATGGTGGTGGGGAAGTCCATGTCCAGATAGCCCAGCTCGGTGGCCGGCCATTGGCGTTTGATGCTGACCATGCCGCCGGCGACCAGAGCGAAGGCGTTGGACGAAAGCATCAGGCACAGCAGCAGCATGGCGTAGCGGATGGTGCGCATGGAAACTCTCCTGTGAAAGGCGTGGCGTTCTGGCGAACGCGGCCGGGTGCGCGACGGACGCCCCACGGGGAGCGGCCGCCGCGCGCTTTCGATCAGAACTTGTAGCCCACCGTCATGCTGAAGATGCGGCCGAAGTTGTTGGTGTAGCCGGAGAAGGACATCCAGTCGTTGGGGTCGTAGAACGGACGGCGGTCGAACAGGTTCTTCACCGTCGCGCCGACGGTGAGCTTGTCGGTCGGCCGCCAGGTCACGCCCAGGTTGGCCGTCCACCAGGCCGGCGCGCCGTCGCACTTGCTCGGCTCCACCGACACATAGCTACCGGTGCAGGTCTCGGCGTTGTTGTCCTCTTTGTCGATGCGGTCGTAGGCCCACTTGGTCCTGCCGACGTAGTTGACGTAGAAGCTGGTGTTCCAGTCGCCGTAGTTCCAGTCGACGTTGAAGGTCGCACGCACGCGTGGGTTGTTGTAGTAGCCGACCGAGTTGCCGTACATCCAGCCCGAGGCGTCGTCGACGTAGTACATGTTGCGGCGGGCGATGGTCGCGGCCACGCCGACGTTCAGGCGACCCCATTCGCCCAGGTCGAAACGGCCGCGCGCGTCGATGTCGAAGCCGTCGACCAGGGTGCGGCCGCGGTTCTTGTACTGGCCGACGACGCTGGAGATGTTGCCGATGCTGTAGCCCGGCAGCGTGCCCGGGCAGGTCACGCCGCTGGCCGGATCGGCGCACATCGCCGCCAGGGCGGCCAGGTTGGCGCGGTCGGCGTCGGTAATGCCGAAGCGCCGCAGCTCCAGAACGTCCTCCGGCTTGCTGTAGTCCGGTGCCACGATCTCGTTGCGGCGATAGATGAACCAGTAGTCGGCCGAGACCGACAGCCAGTCGGCGGGCTCGTACACAAAGCCCAGCGTCGCGACCTTGGCCTTCTCCGGCTTCAGGTCCTGGTTGGGCTGGGTCAGGCGCGCCACGTTGCGGCTGCAATCGGAATTGCGCAGGGTGCGGCCCAGGTCCACGTCGCCGGGGCGCGCGGACTGCAGCAGCAGGCTGGCGATGGCGTTGGTTTCGTTGCAGCGGATCTCGTCGCGGTAGCCGCCGATCTGCGCGAACACGCCGCCCTCGCCGGACTCGGCCAGGCTGGGCGCGCGGAAGCCTTCGGAATAGGTGCCGCGCAGCAGCAGCTGATCGAACGCCTGATACTTCAGGCCGATCTTGGGCGCCAGGTTGGCGCTGAAGTTGGGGTACTTGTCCAGGCGCGCGGCGACTTCCAGCTCCAGCTTCTCGGTGATCGGCGCCACCGCCTCGCCGAACAACGCGTAGGTGGTGCGCTTGCCGTCGAACCAGGAACCGCCCTGCTGGGTGATCAGGCCATTGGCCGCGTCGGCGTTGCCGGGCGTGTAGAAGGTTTCGCGGCTGAGATTGAAGCCGAACGCCGCGCGCACTTCGCCCGCGGGCAGCGAGAACAGCGGACCTTCGATCTTGCCGTCGAGGGTGTGCAGGCGCGTCCACGACTCGATGTCGAAGGTCGGATAGGCCTCGCGCAGCAGCTTGGCGTTGGCCTCGCTGATCTCGCCGAACTTGTAGGCCGGGTTGTCGGAGATGATCACGCGTCCCGTGCCCGGGTCGACGGTGAACGGACCGAACGCGCGTTCGAAGCCTTCCAGGTTGACGTTGGCCGTCTGATAGGTGACCGAATGCGAGCCGGCCGTGGTGAAGGCGCTTTCCCAGTTCCAGTCGCCGAGGCTGCCGCGCAGTCCGAACATGCCGCGGTAGCTCTTATCGGTATTGCGTTGACCGAAGTGGTTGTCGCCGACGTCCTGCAGCAGGTACTGCAGCCCGACCACGCCGCCGTTGATCGCGCGCAGCGCCGGACTGGCCTTGTTGTAGACGTTGTTGGGGCCCAGGTACGGGTAGAAGAACTGGTTGACGGTGTTGCCGGTGTTGCGCGAGAACCAGCTGGTCGGGTTACCGGTGGTGGTGCCGAAGGCGCGCGGGGTGCCGCCGTTGGCGCGCAGGTCGATGTCGGTGTAGGTCGCCTCGGCGAACGCTTCGGTCGTGTCGCCGATCAGGAAGCGCGCGCTGACGTAGGCGGTGGCGCGTTCGGACTGGGCGCCGCCGTCGATCTCGTTGTTCAGCCAGGTCTGCCAGATACAGCGCGGACCGGCCGCTTCGACGACGACGTTCTGGCAGCCGGGCGCGGCCTCTTGCGTGCGCCGGCCGGTGACCGGATTGATCGCGAAATAGCTGCCGGGGTTGAACACGCCCGGCGCGCTGCCGGTGCCCAGGCGCAGGTTGTTGATGTAGTTCGGGTTGTTGACGTAGTACTGCTCGGGCTTCTTGTCGTACCACTCGGACAGCGGAATCGGGTCGCGCCGGTACAGGTTGACCGAGCCGTAGACGTTGTAGCGGTCCTCGTCCAGATCGCCGAAGCCGCCGGTGAAGCTGAGCTGGTGCTCGCCGTAGGAATCGAAGCGCGGCGCGAAGTCGGTGGTCAGGTTGATTTCCGCGCCCTGGTACTCGCGCTTGGTGATCACGTTGATCACGCCGGCGACCGCGTCGGTGCCGTACACCGCCGAGGCGCCGTCGGTCAGCACTTCCATGCGTTCGATCGCCGCGGCCGGGATCGAGTCGATGTTGACGAACTGGGTCTGGAAGCCGGCCGGCGCACCGTAGTACGACAGGCGGCGGCCGTTCAACAGCACCAGCGTGCCTTGCGCGCCCAGGCCGCGCAGGTTGGCCTGCGAGGCACCATCGGAACCGGTGAACAGCGACTTGGAATCCACCTGCGCCGGGCGTGCCGCCGGCAGGTTGTCGAGCACCTGCAACAAGGTGCGGGCGCCCATGTTCTCGATGTCCTGCTTGCTGATGACCTGCACCGGCGAAGCGGTTTCCACATCGGTACGTTTGATGTTGGAGCCGGTGACTTCGATCCGCTCCAGTTCGGTGGCCTTCTCCTTGGCCTCGGCGTCGGGCGCGGCGGTGTCGGCGGTCTGCGCGTAGACCGGTCCCGCCAGGGCGGCGGCCAGGGCGACGGACAGCACGGTGACGGGGATGCGGCGATGGCGACAGCGTTGGCTTGAATGCAACATCTTCGGCTCCATTTCGATCGGCAGCGCTCGGCGCTGCGCGTTGGCTTGCGTGAGGCAACAAAGCTCCGGTGCCGCGGCTCATGGCCGCCGACGGTGCACGCAGCTACTGCTGGCGCGCAGGCACGTTCCACTGCTGACTGGCCGATCCGTTGCACGGGGCAATCGTGTTACCGGTTGCGTTAGCGCCGGCGGTCAGGCACTTGCCGGACGCGTTCTCGATCAGTCTCCCGCTGCTGACCGTCCACTTCCGACGCGAACTGGTGCAGGAGCCGGCAATCACGGAGCTGCCACCGCTGACGATCGCGCAGGTGTAGTCCTTGCCGCGCAGTGTGTCGTCTTGTGCGTAGACCCACTGCTGGTTGGCGCCGCCGTGGCAGCCATACGCGATCACATTGCCGTTTGCGATGTCGAGGCACAGGCCACCGCTGCCGCTGATCGTCGACATGACGGAGTTGCCGATGCCGTTGGTCTGCGTGGCGTAGCCGGCGGCCGTGGTCACGGTGCTGGACGTGGGGCATTCCGGCTTTACGGCCGTGCCGGTGATCCGGGCAGTGAGGGAGCCGCTGTTGGCGATCGGCACATCGGAACGCGCACGCGAGAACGGTTCGCTCATGCAGGAAGAACCGAGATCGTTCCAGCGGTAGTATTCGGTCCAGCTGATCGAGTCTGGCGTCATCGTATCGGTGCCGACCTTGATGCTGCCGAGCTTGAAGGACGTGTTGTCGGCCAGATTGGTGACGGTCATCCCCCACCAGCCATTGCCCTCGGCCACGTAGTGGAATTCGTAGGTATCGCCTTCTTTCCAATCGCCCCAGCGGCGGCAGCTCATGCCCACGCCCTCACCGCTGAACGGTTCGCACCAGCTGCCTGGACCCGGCACGGCTTCGGTGACATCCCACACCGAGAACAGGAACTTGCGCTGGGTACCGGCATTGGTCTGCATGCCCGCGTAGGCAACATGGCCATTGCTGAACTCGATCTGGTTGGACCAGTACACATTTGACCCATAACCGGGATCGCGCGTGACCGTCACCGGGTAGGCCACGTCACTCAGGGCCGTCGCGCCGTCGAACTTCCAATACACGTAGCTTCCCGGTACATCGGTTGCAGCAGCGCTCAGGCTGACGCCGAGAGAGAGGGCGCCCATCAGCAACGAACCGGCACTTCTGAACATGGACTTTCCAAGCATGTCGATTTTCCTCATGTCTGAGTAGCAAAAGGAGTGGCTTTTTTCGGTGTTGCGTTATTGCCATTGCCTACGGTCCGGCGACACGAACCACTCGGCGTACCGTTTCGACTCGATTCCCGCCCGCGTGCTCCCGTCGGAGCGACGGCGGTGGTTGAGTCGCCGCTGTGCTGCAGCGCTCCTCCGCCAGCGGCATGAGGGCGAACGTCGCTGGTGGACCCAGCGACGTTCGCATCGATCAAGCTGCGCTTACCTCCAGTTGAACTCGGCCGTCAAGCTCACGGAACGCGGGCTCTGTCGGCCCTCCACTTGCAGGTAGTTGTGGCTGATGGCACCAGCGTCCTCGCGCACTTCCTGGTAACGCGTCACCGTGCCGCTATCGAACAGGTTGAATACATCCAGTTTCAGGCTCAAACCAGGAGCCTGACGGGGCAAGTAGGTGACGTTGGCGTCGAACTGCGTCCGCCACGGCATCCGCCCCCGGCTGCCGCGCGGTGCCGGCTGACCGTCGCAGAAGAAGTACGCGCTGCCGTAGTTGCCGTCCCAGTTCAGTTCCGGCGGCAACTCGCCGCGGCAGTTGCGAGGCGCACCCGACTGCGCGGATAAGTTTCCGCCCAACAGCACTTCCGGATGCACTTGGAAATAGCCGTAGGCCTTGATTGCATGGAGGCGATCGCTCGGCAGGTAGCCGTTGGCGTAGTACATCAGCTCCTTGTGGTCGGAACTGACGGTCAACGCCACGTCGCCGCCACCCAAGGTGTCGACCTGACCTTCCATGTTGCCGCGCAGGGAGGAGAGCGTGTAATCCACGCGACCGTACCAGCGGTTGCTGAAGGGATGCTCCAGGAACAGATTGAGCGCGCGGTAGATGCGATGCGCCTCCGGCAGGCCCCAGCCTTCCTTGCTGATGTCGACGCGGCGCAGGCCCGCGCCGTCGCTGAAATCGACCCACAGGCTGTTGGCTCGACCAGGATTGATGATCGCGCAGGAAAATCCGCCCCAGTTGCTGGTGTCGACGCTGTTGCGCGCGGCCCAATCATCGATGGGGCGCTGATCGCAGGTGTCATCGTTGGTCTCGTTGAGATGCCGGTACAGCAGGTTGGCGCCCAGGATGTAGTCGCTTCCGAGCGCCTTCTCGAAGCCGAGCGATAGCTCATCCTGCGACAGGGGCTTGAGGTCGATCGCGGTGACCTCGCGAGCGTCGCGACCCTGGCCATAGAAGTTGTTGGGCGAATACGGATTGCCGATCGCATGCAGACCGGTCGGCACACCGGTTGCCGGGTCCACACCGGTGTAGGTGTAGTACTGGCTGGTGCTCAGCAGCGGGCTGGCCATGTTGCTGGACAGGTTGGACGGCACCGGCAAGTGGTAGCGGCCGGCGTTGGCGAACAGCTTGAGCGTGCCATCGCCGAAGTAGTCCCAGGTCACGCCCAAGCGCGGCGCGAGCATATTGTCCTGCTCGATGAAGGCCTTGCCGTCGGTGGTGTAGTTGACGAACTGCTCACGTCGCAATCCCAGGTCGAGCAGAACGTTGTCGGTCACCTGCCACAGGTCCTGGATGTACTGCGCCGACTGCCGGCTGCTCGGATGCGCCAGGTTGTTGGAGATGTCATGGCTGACGTAGTAACCCTGAGGACCGAAGCCGCCGCCTTGCGCCGGCGTCTCGAAGGCGCCGGCAATCGGGCGGTTCGGGTTGGCCGCCTTGCGGTACGACCAGCGCGAACCGCCGGCCAGCGTCTGACCGACGTCCGAGTCGATTTGCATGCGATCGATACCACCGCGCAGCGAGTGATTGCCCAGGCGGTATTCCACGTCCAGGCGTCCGCCCTTCTGCTTGTCGCCCGAACCAGGCGCGGGCAGGGAGCCGGTCACGATCTGTGGATTGGGGTAGGTCAGACCGGGCACGCGCGTGGTCACGCCCGACGAGGTCTGTGCCAGGCGGGGGTCGTAGCCAGCGGGAATGCGCTGGTGGCTGGTTCGCGAATCGCCATAGAGCGCGGTCAGCGTCAGGTTGTCGCTGAGGTAGCCGGTGTACTTGAAGATGGAGATGTTCGCGCCCGGCGCGGTAGCGCTGTCGCAGCAGTTGTAATACGTCTGCGCCAAACCACTCTGCACCTTGTCGTGCTGCAGGGTGCTGTAGTCGAAGCCATAGGCCTTACTGGTGGTCTGGGTGCGGTCGTAGAGCTTGGTGAACTCGAAATGGTGGTCGTCGGTCAGGTTGAAATCGATCTTGGCGAGGTAGCGCTCGACCAGAGTGTCGCGCGAGCTCCAGCCGTTCGGCGTGTATCCGCCGCTTTCGCTGCTCGCCGACACCGATTGGTCATCGGTATGGGTCTGCTCCATCGCCGCGAAGAAGAACAGCTTGTCGCGGATGATGGGACCGCTGGCATACAGGCCATAGCGCTTGCTGTCGACGCTGTTGTCCTGGTTGTAGTACAGCAGCTTGCCGTCGGTATCGGGGTTGGCTCCGGTGTTGGGCCAATAGGTGTCGCGGCGCTTGCCGCGCAGTGAGTCTGGCGTCCAGGTTACCTTGGCGCCGACTTCGAATTCGTTGCCGCCGCTGTGGGTGGTGATGTTGACGATGCCGCCGGTAGCACGGCCGAACTCAGCACCGTAGCCGCCGGTCAGCACCTGCATGTTGGAGATCGCACCGAACGGCAGTTCCGAGGCGCCGACCTGGGTGAGGATGTTCGTCACCGGAAAACCGTTGACGTAGAACGAGTTCTCCGATTGACCGGCGCCGCCGATGCTGGGCGCGTTGCCGTATTGGCCGTTGCTGCCGCGCACTGTGCCGGGCGTGAGCTGGGCCACCGACGCCACGTCGTTGGCGACCGGCAGGCGCTGCAGGTCTTTGGCGGTGAAGATCACACCGTTGTTAGTGCTGGTGACGTCGATCTTGCTGCTGGCGGGTGCGGTCACTTGCACCGCATCGATTTGCACGGCCTCGTCGTAGCTCGCTTCCACGCCACTGCCGACCTTGGCCTCGACATCGACGCTGCGCAGTACCTGGTCGCCGCGCATGATGCGCACTTGGTACCGCCCCGGCGGCAGCGAGGTGGCACGATAACGGCCGCTGGCGTCGGGCTGCACGCTGCGCTGCACGCCGGTGGCTGTGTTCTCCAGGACCACGCGCGTGTCCTGTCCGGCAGGCACGCTACCGTAGATGATCGTGGTGGCGTTGGACTGGGCCCAGGCTATCGGCGCCGCTGTAGCGAGCGTCAGACCCAGGGCAATGGACACGGCGTGCACGCTGGCACGGACCATGGGGGAACGTTGAGGACGATACTGCACGTGATACTCCCAAATGGATTGGCTGACGATGGCGTTGCTATGGCCAAGGTGGAGCGGCAGATCCGTTGCGCGATGCACGGGGAAGGATTTATGGCGGGACAGCGATGTCGGCGCGATCGCCCTCCTGTCCGATCAGGACCGCATTGGCCCAGTTGCCGCAGACCTGCGCCGGTTTCGCGCCCTGTGCTCCGAGAGTGCGCAAGCTCAGGCGCTGCAGGCCGCGGATATCCAGTTCGGGTTTGACCACGGCAGGCGCACGCAACGGGCCGCTGTCGTAGAGCAGGCGGTCGTCGCCCCAGACCTGGAACTGCAGGCCACCGGCCTCGCGGCAGCGGTCGTCGATGCCCAGGTCGGCGCGCAGCAAACGCCAGCCGCCGTGCAACTGCACATCGATGCGGCTGGCCGCGCCCACGCCCAGACCGCGGCGAAATTGCAGACCGTTCATGCGCATCTCGCCGGCGCCGCCGTGCGCGCGGTCGCGCGCGACCTCGTTGGCCAGCGCCGCCGGCAGCTCCAGTTCGGACAAATACCGCTGCTGCGCCGGACGCTCCGGCGTGCGGTGTTCGAGGATGCGGAAGGTGGACAGGGCGATCGGGCCGACATCGCGCGGACGCAGCGCATCGACCACGCGCGCGGCGCCGTTCTGCGCCGCCGACACCATCGGATCGCTGCCGCTGGCGGCGTCGCCGTCCGGGTTCTGCGTGCTCAGCACGCGGAAGCGCAGCATCCGGCCCGCGCGCGGCGCGAAATCGATGCGCTGCAGTTCCTGCTGCAACTTCAGCTGTCCGCGCGCGATCGGCTCGCCCCACTCGCCGTTGCTGTCGGCCAGGTAGACCTCGTAATCGCGGACCTGGCCGTGCTTCCAATGCTGGTCGTTGCGCGGCGCCAGTTCGATGCCGTCGATCAGGCTGCGTTCGCCGAAGCCGATCGTCCATTCGTGTGCGCCGGTGCGCACGGCCTGATTGCGCAGGGTCCGGAACCAGGTCGCCGGATCGTCGTCGAAAGCCTTCTCCAGCGCGTGGCCGGGTTCTTCGGCAGGACGGTTGATCACCAGCAGGCTGTCGGCCGGCAGCGCGCGGCCGAGTTCGGGCGCGGTCGGGAACGCATCGTCCGGCACGGCCGCCGCGACCGGCAGGTCGAGGCGGAAGTCCAGCGCGCGGCGAATGTCGATGGGCGCGGTGCGCACGTGCAAGCTGCCGCGACGTTCGGCCGGATCGAAGTACCAACCCTCCGTAGCCGAGGCCAGTGCGGCGCGGTCGGCCAGCGCCGGCAGCGCGCGACCGTCGAGTTCGACCGCGCGCGGGCGCTCGCGGCTGAGTACGCGCAAGGCGTAGCGGCGCTGCGGCAGCTGTCCGGTGTACTGGCCGCGCTGCGCCTCGATGCGCACGCGCACTTCGCCGCTGCCCTGCTCCGGCGCCTGCATGGCGATGGCCTGCTCGGCGAACTCGCCCTGTACATAACGGCGGGTGCCGCCGTCGTCCTCATACAGGGTGTAGTGCGACTCGCCCTGCGGGTACAGATCCAGAGTCAGCTCGTCGAGCGGCTTCTCGCCGTCGTAGAGCATGGCCGGGTACATCGGCAGGATCGCGCCGGCGCGCACGAACAGCGGCAGCGTCGCCAGATCGACCTGGCGATCGAGTTGGCGGCCCTGCGCGCCGGCCTGCAGCTGGCGACCGTCCCAGTAGTCGATCCAGCGGCCCGGCGGCAGGTGGATGTCGCGGCGCCAGCCGCGGCTGGCGGCTTGGCTGCGGTAGACCGGCGCGACCAACAGCTCGCGGCCGAGCAGGAACTGGTACTTGTGCGCCTCGGTGTAGGCCTGCGGATCCTGCGGGTAGTCCCACATCAGCCCGCGCACCGGCGGCGCACCGCTGCGTTCGGCCTCGCGCGTCAACCCGTACATGTACGGCGTCAGGCGCATCTTCAGCTTGAGGTAGTCGCGGTTGATGCTGCGGTAGGGTTCGTCGTACCACCACGGATGCTTGCGCCCCGCCGACGACCAGCCGGACATGCCCATCAGCACCGGGGTGAAGCTCTTCCACTGCAGATCGCGGGTGTAGGTCTCGGCGCTGCCGCCGAAGATGCCGTCGACGTCGCCGGTGGCGTAGGCCATGCCCGACAGGCCCGAGCCGATCAAGGTCGGGATATGCCAGCGGATGTAGTCCCAGCTGCCGCTCTGGTCGCCGGTCCAGGCCACCGCGTAACGCTGCACGCCGGCCCAGCCCATCACCGTCCACAGGAACGGGCGCGAATCGGAATTGTTGAGGATGCCGTCGTAGGCCGCGTGGTTGGCGTCCATCGCGAACTGATAGCCCTTGCCGGTCCAGGCGACGTCCAACTTCTGCACGCGACTGCCGGCCTTGCCGACTTCCCAGGCGATCTTGTCGACGCCGTCCTCGGTCCACAGACCGGTGCGGAAACCGTAGCGCGCCAAACCCTGCGCGACTTTCGGCAGATCCTTGTAGCCGCAGCCGTAGCCGTCGTTGGGCAGGATCCAACCGCCCGGCATGTCGTGTTCGCGGTATTGGCGCGCGACGCTCTCGACCACGTCCGGCGTGGTGCCGGTGGGGCCGTCGCTCCAGCCTTCGGGCACGGTGCCCGGCTTCTTCTTGTTGTCGCCGTCGTTGTAGCAATCGGCGTCGCCGTAGGACAGCGCCCAGCGCGGCAACAGGCCGGCGCGGCCGGTCAGCGCGGTGTAGCGGTCCAGCAGTTCGGGCAGGCCGGCGCCGACGAAGTAGTAGGCGTCGAAACGGTCTTCGCGATGCAGCAAGGTGGACTGGTCGAGCTGACGCAGGTCGTAGTTGCCATCGCTCCAGGTGTTGCGGACCATGCCCCAGCCGCGCGAGCTCAACAGCATCGGCGCCGGACTCGGACGATCGCCGTCCTCCCAGCCGCCGGAGTAGGAAATCTCCAGCTCGCGGCCCTTGAACTCGAAACGCCCGTTCTGCTGGCCGCCGCCGTAGTAGTGCTCGCCGGCTTCGCTGGACAGCACCTGCACGCTTTGGTCCTTGGCCAGATCCAGCGGCTGCAGTTCGCGCCACAGCGGCAACGTCTTGCCGGCCGCGATCCGGTCCAGCGACAGGCGCAGCGGCTGGCGTTGGATATGCAGCACCAGCGCATCGGTGCGGATACGCAGTTCGTCCGCGTCCTCTTCGAAGGTGTAAGCCACCTTCGCCGGCGGCTGCGCCAGCACGATCGGCGTGGCCTTGTCGGCGGGCGCGGTCAGCTTGCCGTCGCGTCCGGCCTGCACGCGCAACAGATCGGCGCGCAGCAGATCGATGCGGATGCGCGCGCCGTTGTCGGCGGTAAGGGTCCAGGTCGGCGTGGCCGCGCTATCCGATGCCGGCGCGATCGCGCGCAGCTTGCCCAGAGGTTCAGCCAGGGCCGGCGCGGCGAACAGCCACAGCCCGCACATCGCTGCGCTCAGCTGCCGGCCCCTGCTGCGTGCATCGGTTCCCACTCTTGCCCCCAAGCCGCCGTATGCGGATACGAAACCCTTGCGGCCGACTCTAGGGCAGCGCGTCGAAATATGTCAACAAATTGCAAAGAAAAAAGAAGGATATTTTCTTTATATCGAAAGATTGTGCAGAGCACAACTTTCAGTTACAGGCGCGCTTCGTGCGTATTTTCTGCTCATTGTCGTGATTGTTGCAGAGCAACATGATCGAAACTGAATTCGTCTATTTGCCAGGCCTGGAAGCCGATAACTTTCTATTAGCTTTCGCTATTTGACTTTTCGAAAGAAAACACAGATCGTGCATGTGCCCAACAGGAACCGTGAATGGACGCTCCCGTACTCCCCGACTTGCCCGCCTGGCACCGCCTGGGCGGAGCCCACACCGCCGAGGAAATCGCCCAACAGCCCGCTCTGTGGGAAGACTTGGCCGCGGCGCTGGCTCAGCAGCGCGAGCGCATCGACGGCTTTCTCGGCGACTGGCTGCGCCAGCCCGGGCACCGGGTGATCCTCACCGGCGCCGGCAGCTCCGGCTTCATCGCCGAGATGGTCGCCGACCAGATCAATGCGCAATGGCCGGCCGACGTGCGCGCCCTGCATACGACCAGCCTGCTGACGCATCCGTCCCTGTACCTGCAGCGCGAGCGACCGGCCCTGCTGGTGTCGTTCGGGCGCAGCGGCTCCAGCCCGGAAAGCATCGCCGCGGTGGAACTGGTGCGCGAACGCGTCGCCGACGCGCGCTTCCTCGACATCACCTGCAACGGCGAAGGCGAACTCGCACGACGCGGCCAGGGCCGCGCCGACACGCTCACCTTGCTGATGCCCGAGGCCAGTTGCGACCGCGCCTTCGCCATGACCAGCAGCCTGAGCTGCATGCAGTTCGCCGCGCTCGCCGTATTCGATCAAGCGCCGTGGCCGCAGCGGCTGCAGCAGCTGCGCACGCTCGCCGCGCACGGCCGCCGCGCCTTGGCGGACTGGGACGCAGCCGTGGCCGCGCTCGCGCAGGCGCCGTACACGCGCGTGATCTATCTGGGCAGCGGCCCCTTGGAATCGCTCGCGCGCGAAGCCGCGCTCAAGCTGCTCGAACTCACCGCCGGCCGCGTGCTCGCGCTGGCGAACACGCCGCTGGGTTTCCGCCACGGCCCCAAGTCCACGCTCGATAGCGAGACGCTGGTGGTGCTGCTGCGCAGCGCCGAACCGGTCGCGCGCCGCTACGAGCAGGATCTGCTGGACGAACTGCGCCGCGACGGCATCGCCGCGCGCGTGCTTTCGGTCGGCCCGGGCGACGAGCGGGCCGATGCCGGCGATTTCACTCTGGATACACCGGCCCTGCCCGATCCCTGGCTGGCGCCGCTGTGGCTGAGCATGGCCCAGCGCTACGCCCTGCACCGTTCCGCCGGCCTGGGCCTGACGCCCGACAATCCATTCCCCGACGGCACCGTCAACCGTGTCGTCCAAGGCGTGATCATCCATCGCCATGACTGATCCGAACGCCTCCGCGCAGACCTGGTACGGCCTGGACATCGGCGGTACCAAGATCGAACTGGTCGCCTGCGACCAGGCGATGGAGGTGCGTTATCGGCGCCGCGTCGCCACCCCGACCCAGGATTACGAGGCCTTCCTGCAGGCGGTCGCCGACCTGGTGCTCGCCGCCGACGCCGACCTCGGACACGCCGGTGCGGCGGTCGGCCTGGGCGTGCCGGGCGTGGTCGATCGCGACAGCGGACGCCAGCTCAGCTCCAACGTGCCGGCGCTGACCGGCCAACGCGTCGAGCAGGACCTGCGCGCACGCTTGCGGCGCCCGCTGTTTCTCGGCAACGACTGCCAATGCTTCGCCCTGTCGGAAGCCCACGGCGGCGCGGCCGCCGGCTATCCCAGCATGTTCGGCGCGATCCTCGGCACCGGCGCCGGCGGCGGTTACTGCCTCGACGGCCGGCTGATCGCCGGCCACAACGGCATCGCCGGCGAATGGGGCCACTGGAGCGCGCCGGCCGCCCTGCTGCAACGTCATTCCCTACCGCTGCTGGACTGCGCCTGCGGCCTGCGCGGCTGCATGGAGCGCTACGTCTCCGGCAGCGGCCTGGCCCTGATCCACCATCAGCTCGGCGGCGACACCATCGACGCCAGCGCGATCGCGGTACGAGCGCAGCAAGGCGAGATCACCGCGCTGCGCGCGCTCGACATCCACCGCGATCTGCTCGGCTACGGCCTGGCCGGCCTGGTGCTGGCGCTGGATCCGCACGTGATCGTGCTCGGTGGCGGCCTGTCGAAACTCGAGCTGCTGTACCGCGATTTGCCCGCGGCGGTCGCCGCGCATCTGTTCCGCGGCCCGCGCGTGCCGCCGATCCTGCCGCCCGCGTTCGGCGATGCCGGCGGCGCGCGCGGCGCGGCCTTGCTCGCGCGTCAGCGCAGCGCTTCCTGATTCCCAGAACCGCCGAGGCCACATGTCCGCCGTGCAATCGCTGATCGCCGCCCACCGCCGTGGAGAAAACGTCGGCCTGTACAGCGTCTGTTGCAGCAACGAGCAGGTGCTGCTGGCGGCGATGCAGGTCGCGCGCCGCTACGACACCGTGCTGCTGATCGAGGCGACCTCGAACCAGGTCGACCAGTTCGGCGGTTACACCGGCATGAACCCGGCCCAGTACCGCGACTACGTGCTGCAGTTGGCGCGCACGCAGGATTTCCCGAGCGAACGCCTGATCCTCGGCGGCGATCACCTGGGTCCGAACGCCTGGCAGCGACGCCCGGCCGCCGAAGCGATGGCGCATGCGCGCGAGCTGATCGCCGCCTACGTCGCCGCCGGTTTCCACAAGATCCATCTCGACTGCAGCATGTCCTGCGCCGACGACCCCACCCCGCTGCCGGACGAGATCGTGGCCGCGCGTTCGGCCGAGCTGGCGCGGATCGCCGAACGCACCGCCGCCGACGCCGGCCTGCCGCCGCCGGTGTACGTGATCGGCACCGAAGTGCCGGTGCCCGGCGGCGAAGCCTCGCTCGCCGGCGGCCTGTCGGTGACGCGCCCGGACGCGGCCGCCCGGACCCTGGAGATCCACCGCCTCGCCTTCCAAACACCGGACCTGGCTCCGGCCTGGGAGCGCGTGATCGCGATGGTGGTGCAGCCCGGCGTCGACTTCGACCACAGCAGCGTGCACCACTACGACCCTCGCGCCGCGGCCGAACTGTCGGGCTTCGTCGAGAGCCAGCCGCGCATCGTCTACGAGGCGCATTCCACCGACTACCAGACCGAGGCCTCGCTGCACGCGCTGGTGCGCGACCACTACGCCATCCTCAAGGTCGGCCCGGCCGCGACCTACGCCTACCGCGAGGCGCTGTTCGCGCTGGCCGCGATCGAAGACGAACTGCTGCCGCCCGCGCAGCGCTCCGATCTGGTCGAAGTGCTGGACCGGGTCATGCGCGAACGTCCCGCGCATTGGCGCAACCACTACAGCGGCGACGAACGCCAGCTGCGCTTGCTGCGCGGCTACGCGCTCAGCGACCGCTGCCGCTATTACTGGGGCGAACCGGAAGTACAGGCCGCGGTGGAGCGGTTGCTCGCGAACCTGCAGGCGCTGCCGCCGCCGGCGATCCTGCTCAGCCAGTTCATGCCCGAGCAGTTGCGCGAGATCGAAGCCGGCCGCCTTGCGCCCGAGCCGCTGGCGCTGATCCGGCACAGGATTTTCGGGCGCCTGGCCGAGTACGCCCGCGCCTGCGCCCGCAACCGCGCTGGCGCGTTCGACGAAAACGAAACCTCTGCTGCCAGCGTGCTTTCGGAACGGTAAGCTTCGGCTTCCGTTCCGACAACCAAGGCCCGTCATGCGAAACACCCGCCAACGCCGGCAACAGATCCTGCAATTGCTGGTCCAGCACGGCAACCTGCAGGTCGCGGACTTGGTCGAGCAGTTCGGTGTGTCGTCGGTGACGATCCGTGCCGACCTCAGCCATATCGAGTCGCAGGGCCTGGCCACGCGCAACCACGGCGGCGCCACCCTGGTGCGCACGCCGCCGCAGGAACAGGACATCCACGAGAAGGACGCGCTGAACCTGCCGCTGAAGGAGTCGATCGGCGCGCATGCCGCGCGGCTGGTCAAGGCCGGCGACAACATCATCATCGACTCCGGCTCGACCACGATGACCCTGGCCCGCCACCTGCGCCAGCATCGCGACGTCACGGTGATGACCAACGGCCTCAACATCGCCTGGGAACTGGCCAACGCGCCCGGCGTCGAGCTGCTGCTCACCGGCGGTTTGCTGCGCAAGCAATCGCTGTCGCTGCAGGGCAGCCGCGCCGAGGCCAGCCTCAACCCCTACAGCTTCGACGCCGTGTACCTGGGCGTGGACGGGCTGGACCTGCAGTTCGGGCTGACCACCCACCACGAGGCCGAAGCCAGTCTCAACCACCGCATGGTCGAACACGCGCGCCGGGTCGTGGTGCTGACCGACGCCTCCAAGTTCGGACGCGTCAGTCTGCACCGCATCGCCCGCCTCGATCAGATCCACACCGTCATCACCGACGACGGCATCAGCAGCGAGTACCGCGAGGGACTGCAGCGGCTGGGCATCGAGGTGATCATCGCCGAGCCGCCACCTTGACCACGCCACGCGTACTGCACGGCCGCATCCTCACCGCAACGGGATGGGTGCGAGGGAACATCGAGTTCGACCAACGCGTGCGGCGCATCCGCGCCACGCACGACGATGCGGACGGCGGCGACGGCCCGCTGATCCTGCCCGGCTTCATCGATCTGCATGTGCACGGCGGCGCCGGCGTGGACCTCATGCAAGGCGGCGACGTCGCCCGGACCGTGGCGCGCACCCACGCCCGACACGGCACCACCGCCCTGCTCGGCACCACCATGACCGCGCACGAGGACGACATCGTCCAGGCCCTGCACGGTCTCGCCGACGCCATCGCCATCCGCACGCCGGACATGGCGCGGGTGTTGGGCGTGCACCTGGAAGGCCCCTACATCAGCCTCGAACGCCTGGGCGCGCAGCCGCCGCTGGCGATCGAGGCGACCATGGCGCAGGTGCGGCGCCTGCATGCCGTCGCACCGATCCGGGTGCTCACGCTCGCACCCGAAGTCGGCCAGCACCTGGCGCTGATTCCGCAACTCGTCGCGCTCGGGATCCGCGTCCAGCTAGGCCACAGCGCCGGCAGCTACGAGGACGGCGTGGCGGCGCTGCAGGCCGGCGCTTCCGGCTTCACCCATCTGTTCAACGGCATGACCGGGCTCGACCACTACCGCCCCGGCATCGCCGCCGCCGCACTCGCCCACGCCGAGTACGCCGAGCTGATTCCCGACCTGCAGCACGTGCATCCGGGCGCGATTCGCACTGCGCTGCGCGCGATCCCGCGCCTGTACTGCGTGACCGATGCGACCGCCGCGACCGGCATGCCCGACGGCGAGTACGCCCTGGGTTCGCAGCGCGTGCACAAATGCCTGGGCTGCGTGCGCCTGGGCACCGGCTCGCTGGCCGGCAGCGCACTGACCATGGACCAGGCGCTGCGCAACCTGGTATCGCTGGGCCTGGACCTGGCCGACGCCTCCGATCGCCTGTCGCGCTATCCGGCCGACTACCTCGATTTGCACGACCGCGGCCGCCTGCAGGCCGAGGCCTGGGCCGACCTGGTGGTGCTGGATCCGCAGCTGCAAGTGCAGCGGGTCTTCGTCGAAGGGGACGAGATCGCGCTGGCCTGAGCTCACCCGTTCGAATCGTCTTCCCCAATCGCCACCGCCGCCGACGCGTCCGCGCCGCGCGGCCTTCCCCTCCCAGACAGGATCGGCACGATGAACGACGTTTCCGCCGCCACGCCCATGCACGCCAGCGCCACGCCGTCATGGCGCATCCGCTACCTGTTGTTCATCGCCGGCATGGGCGGCCTGCTCTACGGCATCGACATCGGCATCATCGCCGGCGCGCTGCCCTACCTGGAGACCACCGCGACCGCGAGCTGGCACCTGAGCAGCCAGCAACTCGGCTTCGTCGTCGCGGCAGTGCTGTTGGGCAGCGTGCTGTCCTCCCTGTTCGCCGGCGCGGTGGCCGACCTGATCGGACGCCGCGGCGCGATGCTGCTCAGCGGCGTGCTGTTCACCCTCAGCATTCCGATCATGGCGCTGGCTTCGGGCTATCTGCCGCTGCTGCTGGGCCGGCTGCTGCAAGGCATCAGCGGCGGCCTGATCGGCGTGGTGGTGCCGCTGTACCTGGCCGAAGTGCTGAGCCCGGAACGGCGCGGCCGCGGCGCGGCGATGTTCCAGCTGTTGCTGACCATCGGCCTGGTGCTGGCCGCGGTGATCGGGCTGTACCACGCGCATGCGGTCGACATCGCTACCGCTTCGGTGCAGCAACTGGCCGCCGAAGAGCAGCAGCGCGTGCTGTTCGCGGTCAAGGACCACGCCTGGCGCACGATCTTCTGGAGCTGCCTGCTGCCGGGCATGGTGTTCAGCGCCGGCGTGCTGCTGCTGAGCGAATCGCCGCGCTGGCTGGTGCGACGCGGCCGCATCGAGCAGGCGCGCATGGCGCTGCAACGCACCGTGCCCGCGGCCCAGGTCGAAGCCACTCTGCAGCAGATGCAGACGCCCGCGAGCGAGCAGACCACCGGCGTGGCCCAGCAGCGCGACCGCCTGCTCAGCCGCCGCTACGTCTGGCCGTTCCTGCTGGCCTGCGCGATCCTCGCCTTCACCCAGGCCACCGGCATCAACTCGGTGCTCGCCTACGCGGTCAACATCCTCAACCAGGCCGGCCTGCCCGGCGCGGCCGCGAACTGGGCGGACGTGGCGATCAAGCTGCTCAACGCGGTGATGACCGTGGTCGCGCTGGTACTGGTCGACCGCAAGGGGCGTAAGTTCCTGCTGATGCTCGGCAGCGGCGGCATCGCCGTGGCCCTGCTCGCGGCCGCGCTGCTGTTCCTGCAAGCCGAGCGCGGCCTGCAGGACGTGCGCCAACCGCTGCACCAGCAGATCGCCGGCGACGCGCTGTCGCTGCGTCTGGATGCGGCGCAATGGCAGCGCCTGGGCGGCAACACCGCGGCGCAGCCGCAACAGTTGACGGTGGCCTACGCCTACGGCGGTTTCAGCAACGTGCGTTCGCTGCGCAGCGATGCGATCGGCACCGCCGAACTGACGATCCGGCGCGAGGACAGCGTGCAGGCCGACAGCGTAATCGGTGCGTTCTTCCGCCGTCTGCACCTCAACCCCTTCCCCGACCCGGCCGCCGCGGCGCAAGCCCCGCTGACGATCGAGCGCGCCAGCATCGGCCCAGTGCCGCCGCCCGCGCACGGCTGGGCGGTGGCGACCTGCATCCTGGTGTTCGTCGCCTTCTTCGCGGTCGGCCCCGGCGTGTGCGTGTGGTTGGCGCTATCGGAGCTGATGCCCACGCGCATCCGCTCCAACGGCATGAGCATCGCCCTGCTGATCAACCAGTTCGTCTCCACCGTGATCGCGGCGATCTTCCTGCCCACGGTCGGCCAATACGGCTACGCCAGCATGTTCTTCTTCTGGGCCGGCTGCACCGTGGTGTATTTCCTGGTCGCGGCCTTCTTCCTGCCCGAGACCAAGGGCAAGTCGCTGGAACAGATCGAAGCGCATTTCCGCTGAGGGCGGCGCTTCGGGCGCGGGCGGGCGAACCGCCCGACGCGCGCCGTGCCCAAGCACCATCCCCATATCGCAACTTCATCGCTCGGATGCGCCCGCGAATGGATTAAAGCGCGTTCATGAAGATCAAGGCCGTTCGCATGCGCGCGACCGGCCTTTGTTCTTTAATGAGGGAATGCGGCCACCGAACGACCCTCGACCCGGGCGACGCCTGATGGGCCCTGCACCATGTCGCAACGCATCCTGATCGTGTGCCGCGGCAATCTCTGCCGCAGCCCCATGGCCGAAGCGCTGATGCGCCACCGCGCATCGGCGCTCACGGTGACCTCGGCCGGATTGGCCGCGATCGAGGGCAGCGATATGGATCCCGCCGCGCGGCGTGCGCTCGCGGCGCATGGATTGGACGCGCAAGCGCATGTCGCGCGCCAGGTCACGCTGGCGGCCATCGAATGCGCCGATGTGGTGCTGGCGATGGAAAAGCGTCACATCGCCGCCCTGCTCGCGCTGTCGCCGGCCGCGCGCAGCAAGGCCTACTTGCTTTCGCGCTGGAGCGACAAGCTCGACATAGACGATCCGTTCGGCCGTCCGCAGGATGCATTCGATCGCAGCTGCGCGATCATCGCATCGGCAGTGGATGCTTGGCTAGCGAAACTCGATTAATGCGATCGTGCTCGCTGTTTCCGTTATCGCAACATCGAACACGATCTCGTTCATTGAACTGAACTCAAGCCTAGCGAGCGTGCAGTTTCACGACGATGAATCTGCGATCTTCATGAAATCATCAACTTCCGCCGAATAGATTTCGTTGCGAACCGATATCGCTCGCGCCTCTCGCGCTGAACGGAAATATCGAATTCGTGCAGGTGGTTGTTGTAGGTGCGCACGCACACGGAACGCAACATCCGGGACATTCCCCTCCGAGGTGTGTGCATGAACGACCACAAGTTGGTAGCCGCCAGCGCGATCGCCTTGGCTGTCACTTTGTTTGCCATCTTCTCCATCCGGCCTTGGGCACGCAGGTTCGGCCTGGTCGACAAGCCCGATGCGCGCAAGCGCCATCGCGGCCATATTCCGCTGATAGGCGGGCTTTGCTTCTTCCTGGGCACGCTGATCGGCCTGGGCTATCTGGGCTACCTCGACCGTTTCGTCACCAGCCTGATGATCGGCTCGGCGGCGATCGTGATCGCCGGCGCCCTCGACGATGCGCACGATCTCAGCGTCCGCTCACGCCTGGTGATCGAAGCCGGAGCGACCTTGCTGGTGATCGGCCTGTCCGGCTTCTACGTGCGCGACCTGGGCGACTTCGCGGTGACGGGCGATACCTTCGGCCTCGGCCCATTCGGCATTCCGTTCACCATCGTCGCGGTGATCGGGCTGATCAACGCCTTCAACATGCTCGATGGCATCGACGGCCTGGCCGCGACCATGGCCATGGCCTGCATCGCCGCGATCCTGCTGTTCAACGGCACGCACTGGACGGTGCCGGGGGTGCTGGTCCTGCTGCAGGTGATGTTCGCCGCGCTCATTCCCTATCTGTTGGTCAACCTGGGCTGGCCCGACGGGCGCAAGGTGTTCATGGGCGATGCGGGCAGCACCCTGATCGGCTTCGTGCTGGCCTGGAGCCTGATCTACGTGAGCCATCCGCGCATCGCGCGGCTGTCGCCGGTGGACGTGATGTGGTGCGTGTCCCTGCCGGTGATGGACACCCTCTCGGTCATGTTCCACCGCATGCGCGCCGGCCGATCGCCGTTCCGTCCCGACCGCCGCCACCTGCACCATCTGCTGATCGGCGCCGGCCTCAAGCCGCGCGCGGTGCTGGTCGCGATCCTGGGCCTGTACGGCGCGCTGATGCTGTTGGGCTACAGCCTGCGCAAGGCGCCCGAGCCGGTCAGCGGCGCGGTTTTCATCGTCTGCCTGATCGCCTACGTGCTCGGCCTGACCGCGATCCTGAGCCGGCTGCCGCAGCGTTCGCCGGCGGCCGCCGCCGCTGGCGCGACGGGCGCGACGGCCGAAGCCGCGCAAGCGTCGCTGCCCGCGCTCGACGAGTTCTCCCCGGACCAGGCACCGCCGCTCAAGGCCTTGTGCGTGTTCGCCGACCCGCCGGATTCGGCGCAGATCGGCCCCATCGCGCAGCAACTCGCGCGCGACGAGCGCTTCGAATCGACCGTCTGCGTGACCACGCCCGATCCGGTCGACGCGACCACCCAGGTACTGGATGAGTTCGGCCTGGTCGCCGATCTCGCGATCGATCTGCCCGCGCCGGTGCGCGACGGCCCTGAGCTCGCCGTGTCCGCGCTGGACGGCCTGCAGCGGGTCATGGACGAGGTGCAGCCCGATATGGTGCTGGTGCCGGGCGATACCTCGGCCTCGTTGCTGGCGACCCTGGCCGCGCACTACCACCACGTGCCCGTGGTATGCGTGGATTCCGGCCAGTCGGCGCCGGAACTCGCCGGCGCGGACGATTCCGCCCGCGGCATCGCCCTGGCGCTGGCGACCCTGCACCTGGCCAACGACGACGATGCCGGGCAACTGCTGGTCGATCGCGGCGTTCCTCCCGAACGCGTGCTGGTGACCGGCGATCCGGCCAACGATTTCGACGCGTGCGCGCGCGTCGCCGACGCATTGGCGGGCCTGCGCTCCGCAGCCCACACCGCACAGACCCCGACGTGGGGCGTGGGTTCGCCAATCCCGCCTGAGGCCGACACGGTACGGGTCTCATGAATCGCAATACCGACATCGCGCCCGGACGTGCACGCATGCGGCGCCTGCCGCCTGCGTCTCCGGGCCTATGCCGGCGCGCCACTTTCAAGGGTGAACAGACATGGCAACGCAACTGATACCGCGAACCGAGCCCATCCAGGCGATTCCCGCCGTCGCGACACGCGAGGACGACATCGACCTGCCCAACCTGGTCTCGACCTTGGCCGATCACAAATGGACGATCGCGTTCGGCACCCTGCTGTTCTTCCTGCTCAGCGCGGCCTACGCCATGCTGGCGACGCCGAAGTACGAAGCCAACGCCGTGGTCCAGGTCGAAAGCCGGCCGCCCACCGTGCCCGGCCTGAGCACCAGCAGCACCACGCCCATGCCGCCGGTGGTCGACGCGCCGGCCGCGACCGAATCGCAGTTGCTGACCTCGCGCCGCGTGCTGGGCGAGGCCATGAGCGAGCTGGATCTGGATGTGAGCGCCAAGCCGATGCGTCTGCCGGTGATCGGCGATCTGATCGCGCGCGCGCAACAGCGCTTCAATCCCGGCGTACTGGCCGCGCCCTGGCTGGACCTGAAGCAGTACGGCTGGGGCGGCGAGCGCATCGACGTCGCCCACTTGAAGCTGCCCGACGCACTGATGGATGTGCCCTTGCAATTGCAGGCCGGCGAACACGGCCGCTATGTCCTGTTCGGACCCGACGGCCAGCAACTGCTGGAAGGCACGATCGGCAGGACCGCCAGCAACGACCAGGGCGTGAGCCTGGATCTCAAGACCCTGGTCGCCCAGCCCGGCACCCGTTTCGAGTTGCGCAAGTTCAATCCGGTGGCGGTGATCAGCGCGCTCAAGAACGACATCACCGTCGCCGAGCAAGGCCGCAGTTCGGGCGTGATCGCCCTGACCTACGCCCACGAAGACCCGATCCGCGCGCGCGAAGTGCTGGACAAGATCACCCAGGCCTATGTGCGCCAGAACGTCGCGCGCAATTCCGCCGAGGCCGCCAAGCGCCTGCAGTTCGTGAGCAAGCAGCTGCCCAACGTGCGCCGCGAACTGGCCAACGCGCAGGCGGCGCTGAACGCGTTCCAGACCCGCACCCAAACCCTCGATGTCGGCATGCAGAACCAGGCCCTGCTCAACCAGACCGTCGCCCTGGACACCAACATCCGTCAGCTGCAGGTGCAGTTGGCCGACGCCGGCAGCCGCTACACCCCGTCGCACCCCGTGTACGCGTCGCTGGCGCAGCAGATCGCCCGCTTCGAGGGCGAGAAAGGCCGCCTGCAGGGCCAGATCAGCCAGTTGCCGGACACCCAGCAGGGCCTGTTCCGCTTGAACCGCGACGTCGAAGTCATCAACCAGACCTACGCCAATCTGCTCGACCAGGAGCAACAGCTCAACATCGCGCGCGCCAGCGCGGTCGGCAACGCGCGCATCATCGACCCGGCCGACGTCAATCTGGACAGTCCGGCCTGGCCCAAGCCGATGCTGATCCTGGCCGTCGGCACCGCCCTGGGCGGCGTGCTCATGGTCGCGCTGGTGCTGCTGCGCCAGACCTTCCGGCGCGGCGTCGAGGACCCCATCGACATCGAGCTGCTCGGCCTGCCGGTGTATGCCTCTATTCCGTTCAGCGCGCGCGGCCGCCAGATCGCGACCCAGCCCGGCCGTAGCCGCCGCGACGGCCGCCAGCGCCTGCTCGCGCTGCGATCGCCGTCCGACCTGGCGATGGAGGCGCTGCGCACCTTGCGCACCAGCCTGCATTTCGCCCGCATGGAGATGAAGAACAACGTGCTGATGATCGCCGCGCCCAGCCCCGGCGTCGGCAAGACCTTCGTCTGCGCCAACCTCGCCGTCACCATGGCCCAAGCCGGCCAGAGCGTGTTGCTGATCGACGCCGACATGCGCCGCGGCACCCTGCACCAGGCCGTGGGCGTACGTTCCGAGGGCGGCCTGTCGGAGCTGATTTCCGGGCAGATCACCCCCGAGGACGCGGTGCGCAAGGTGCCGGGCACCGAGCGCATGTCGTTCATTTCGCGCGGCGCGGTGCCGCCCAACCCTTCCGAACTGCTGATGCGGCCGCGTTTCGCCGAGCTGCTCAAGCAGATGGCGCGCGACTTCGACGTGGTGGTGATCGATACCCCGCCGGTGCTGGCCGTGACCGACGCCGCGGTCATCGGCCACCACGTCGGCACCTGCCTGATGGTGGTGCGCTGGGGCCTCAACCAGCAGCGCGAGATCGCGCTGGCCAAGCAGCGCCTGGAACAGAACGGCGTCGACGTGCGCGGCGCGATCTTCAACGCGGTCGAGAAGCGCGGTTCCGGCCAGTACGCCTACAGCTACTACGATTACCGCGCCCTCCACGAAGCGCCGGCGAGGCGGTGAGCATGCGCATGCAGATCACCATGTCGCCCTACTACGGCACGCCCGACTTCTCGGCCCTGGACGGCGCGGCGCCGGCGAGGCTGGACCCGGTGTCGGTGGCGGACCTGTTGCGCAACGCCTTCGTGTATCCGCCCTACTCAATCTACGAGGGCGTGCGCCTGGTCACCTTCGGCTTCTGTCCGCAGGAAGACATGCACGCCGATCCGAACTTCCGCTTCAAGTTCCGCAATGCCGGCGAGATGCCGGAGCAGGTGGGCGTCGAGCAGGACTGGGTGGGCGTGTACCACCGCCTGCTGTGCCAGGCCGTGAGCCGGCGCTGCGCCGACATGCGCGCGCCCTGGCTGCTGCAAAGCGGCGGCAAGGACTCGACCACCCTGGCCATAGCGATCGCGCAGGCGCGTCCGGACACCGTGTGCATCACCTATCTGGGCGGCCGCGAGGAAGACGAAGTCGCTTCGGCCGCGCAGGTCGCGCGCACGCTGGGACTGCGCCATCACGCCCTGGTCTGCGACCCCGGCCGGGCCTACGACCGTTACCTGGACCTGATTCCGCGCATGCCGCTGCTGACGGCCGACTTCGCGTTGCTGTCCTACGCCGATCTAGGCACCGAGATCGCGGCCCTGGGCGGCGACGGCGTCGTCGACGGCCTCGGCGCCGACAGCTATTTCGGCACCCCGATGAGCACGCGCCAGCAGCTGCTGTCCGGTCTGGCGCGGGAGTTGCGGCTGCCGCCCTCCCTGTCCGAGCTGCCGTTGGTGTCCCGCAGTTTCCACCTGTGCTATCTGCTCAGCACCCTGCAGATGAATCCGGTGGAGCGGGTGTTTCCCGGCTCGCGCTTCAGCGACGAGGAGGTGGACGCCCTGTTCGGGCGCGAGGTCTCGCGGCAGTCGCGCGAACGCCTGCAGGTGTTCGCGCGGGAGATCGGATCGGCCACCAGCGCCTGGGAGTGGCGCGACATGTCGACCTCGATCGCGGGCTCCGCCGGCGCCTTCGCCAAGGGCCTGTACGTGTCCGAGGCGCTGGGCCTGGGGGTCGCCTATCCGCTGTGCGACCGCGAACTGCGCGAATGGATCCACCACGAAGTGCCGGGCTATCAGAAGGTCGACCCGGCCAGCCAGCTCAACAAGATGCTGATCCGGCGCCATATCGCGACCCGATTCCCGCAGTTGCCCTACGTCGAGCGCAAGGGTTCGTTCCGCTTCGACCTGCGCGGCCTGGCGCGCCAGCGCTACGATCGGGTGCGCGACTACGCCGAACGCGCACGCGATTTCCTGCCCGGCGCGACGGCCTGGCTGGACCGCAATCGCGGCCATCTCGACAACAAGTACTACGCCTCCAAGTTCTACCTGCTAGCCGTGGTCCTGCCCTGGCTGGATCGGCACGCCGCCGACACCGCCGCCGCCCAGCCGCGAGCGCGCCATGCGCCGGCATGGAACTGAGCACGACGGCCGGCGCCGGGCGCTGCTGCGCGCCGGGCTGACGGCGCTGCTGGGCGCGATCGCGCCGCAGGCGGGCGCCGGCACCTCCCGCGACGGCGTACGCGTCGACGTGCGCGCTCACGGCGCGCGCGGCGACGGCCGCCACGACGACACCGCCGCCTTTCAGTCGGCGATCGACGCCCTGCCCGCGAGCGGCGGCACGGTGGTGGTGGCGGCCGGCGACTACCGCATCGATCCGCAACGCAGCGTGCGCCTGCGCAGCCGCATGCATCTGGCCATGGACGCCGGCACGCGCCTGCTGGCGACCCCGAACCCGGCCGCGCGCGCCTACGTGCTCAGCCTGATCGGCGTCGACGACGTCGAGGTCTCCGGCGGCCGCATCGTCGGCGATCGCGACACCCACCTGGGCGCCACCGGCGAATGGGGCCATGGCGTGATGGTGCGCGGCTCGTCCTCGGTGACCCTGCGCGACCTGCACATCTCGCGCTGCTGGGGCGACGGCATTTCCATCGGCGGCGACAAGGCCGCCGGCGGGCGCGTCACACCCAGCAGCGACGTCCTGATCGCCAACGTGCGCTGCATCGGCAACCGCCGCCAGGGCCTGACCATCGGCCGTTCGCGGCGGGTGCGGGTGCGCGACTGCGAATTCGCCGACACCGGCGGCACCCTGCCCGGCTGCGGCATCGACATCGAGCCCGACGCCGGCGACAGCGCCCGCGACGCGGTGATCAGCAACTGCTTCATCCACGGCAACCAGGGCGCCGGCGTGCAGATCTACAAACGCAGCGCCAGCGTCGTCCTGCGCGGCTGCACCATCGAGGCCAATCGCGGCCACGGCGTGCTGGTCATAGGCGCCAGCGACTGCACCGTCGTCGACAACCGCATCCGCCGCAACGCCCTGGGCGGGCTCAGCCTGCGCCCGGGCAGCGACGGCGTGGTAGTGAGCCTGAACGAATTCGTCGCCAATGGGCCGGCGCGCGCGCGCGGCGGCAAGGACGGCTTGCGCGCGCGCCAACTGTCGGTGGCGGCGGAAGCGCGCGCGGTCCGCGTCGACGACGACAACCGCTACAGCGAATGAGTGCGATTCCATGCAAATGGGCTTCGCGCAAACGGGCTCCGCGCAAACGGATTTCGCGCAAACGTCCGTATGCTCCGCCGTCCCTATCCATAGTCATCAACTTGAATGCGCGGCATCCTGAACGATTTTCCTCTCAATGTTTGCGCGCGCGCACAGATAGCGAAATTCACGATTCCGGTTCAGGCACCCTGCGCTAGATTGCGCCGGTCACGAACATGATCGTGACGTGATGACGCACCAGCGCATCGCAACGCAACTCTCTGAACAGGGGTCATCCCGGGAACCATAGTGAACGAAGCCCATTCCGGCGGCGTAGCGACGCCGCGCCGCGATTTTCTCCGCAAGTCCTTGCTCCTCGCCGTACCCGGCATCCTCTCCTTCTCCTACCTTCCGCGCGCCTTGGCCGCGATCGGCAGCACGTCCGACGCCACCTACACGCCGCCGACGCGCGCGCGCGGCGCCGCGGTCCTCAACGTGCTCGACCACGGCGTGTACGGCGACGGCGACCACGACGACACCACCGCGTTCCAGGCCGTGATCGACGCGCTGCCCGCCGACGGCGGCACCGTCTACGTTCCGGCCGGTAACTACATCATCGACCCGACCCGCAACCTGCGCCTACGCAGCAAGATGCACCTGCAGCTGGCCGACGGCGCCAAGCTGCTGGCCAAGCGCAACAGCGCCGACCGCGCCTACGTCCTCATGGCCTACAAGGTCAGCGACGTGGAGATTTCCGGCGGCCAGATCGTCGGCGACCGCGACAACCACCTGGGCACCACCGGTGAATGGGGCCACGGCATCATGGTGCGCGGGTCTTCGCGCGTCACGATCCGCGACATCCGCATTTCCCGCTGCTGGGGCGACGGCATCTCGGTCGGCGGCGCGATCGTCACCGGCCTGCCCACGGTAATCTCGCAGAGCGTGGTGATCGCCAATGTGGTGTCCACCGGCAACCGCCGCCAGGGCCTGTCGATCGGCCGATCCAGCGAGGTCAAGGTCTACGATTCGGAGTTCAGCGACAACGTCGGCATCGCGCCGGGTTGCGGCATCGATATCGAGCCCGACGTCAACGATCTGGGCACCACCACCACGGTGCACATCGAGAACTGCTTGATCACGGGCAACCAGGGCAACGGCATCCAGGTCTACAAGCGCGTCAAGGGCATCACCATCAAGCGCTGCACGATCGAGTACAACGGCGGTTACGGGATCCTGACCATCGCCCCCGTCAGCGGCTACATCGCGCTCAACCGGATCGCGCACAACTATCTGATGGGCATCATGCTGCGCTCGGCGACCACGTCCTACCAGGTCAGCGGCAATGTATTCCGCAACAATCACACCCGCTTGCACGGGGTAAACACCACCGACCTGCCGCTGGTGTCCATGACCGGCCTGGTCGGCGGCAACAACGGCAACGGCGCCCACATCCAGGCCACCACCGACTGCATCGACCTGCGCGTGACGACAAACTCGTACGCCAAATGAACGCGCGTGCGCGCAGAGCCGGCGACAATGCCGGCGCTGCGCGCCATGAATGCGTATCGACGTTCGCAATTCATCCAACGATGCGACAAACGGCGCGATCGCCGTCCATCGTTGCGCGCCGTCTCGCACTCGTTCACGTGCGGCCCGGAAACGTGAGCATGTCGTAAAAATCCGCGCCAGCGGGTGTGGCTACAATCGAACCACCTCCGTTGATCCGATTCGGTCGCCCGCATCGCCTCTTCGTTCCTGCGCGATGCACGACCGCGATTTTCTATGCGTATCGTTTTCTTTGCCAACACGGACTGGTACCTCTACAACTTTCGTCTTCCGATGGCGCTGCAGCTCCAGCAGCGCGGCGCCGAGGTGGTGATGCTCTCGCCGCCGGGCGAGTTCGGCGAGCGCTTCCGGCAGCACGGGCTGCGCTGGCTGACCTTGCCGATGGACCGGGTCAGCCTGAATCCCCTGCGCGAACTGTGGACCCTGCAGCGCCTGTTCGCCCTGCTGCGTGCCGAACAGCCCGACCTGCTGCATAACTTCACCGTCAAATGCGCCATCTACGGCGGCATCGCCGCGCGCGCGGCGCGGGTGCCGGCGATTGTGCACGCGGTGGCCGGCATGGGCTTCGTCTACGCCAGCGACCGCGTCAAGGCGCGCCTGCTGCGTCCGGTGGTCGGCGGATTGATGCGCGGCGTATTGGGCAGGGGCCATTCGCGGGTGATCCTGCAGAATCCCGACGACGCGCAAACCATGGCCGAAGCCGGCCTGGTGCCGGAGGACCGCATTCGCCTGATCCTGGGCTCCGGCGTGGACACCGAACGTTTCCAGCCGGCGCGCGACGATGTCCCCAGGCCCTTGCGGGTGCTGCTGGCGGCGCGCCTGGTGCGCGAGAAGGGCGTGCACGAATTCGTCGCCGCCGCGCGACTGCTGCGCGAAAGCGGACGCAACATCGAATTCCTGCTGGCCGGCACGCCGGATGCCGGCAACCCCAGCTCGGTGGCGCAGGAGGAAGTGGAGGCCTGGCACCGCGAAGGCGTGCTGCGCTGGCTGGGCCACGTCGAGGACATGCCGGCGCTGCTCAACTCCGTCGACGTGATGACCCTGCCCAGCTACTACCGCGAAGGCGTGCCGCGCTGCCTGCTCGAGGGCGCGGCCTGCGGCCTGGCCCTGATCACCACCGACATGCCCGGCTGCCGCGAGATCGTCAGCGAGCACGGCCAGGACGGCCTGCGGGTGCGGCCGCGCGACGCCGCCTCGCTGGCCGCGCTGCTGGCGCGGCTGGACGACGATCGCGCGCTGCTGCGGCGATTGGGCGAGAACGCGCGCACGCGCGCGGTCCGCGACTTCGACGAACGCAGCGTGATCAGCAAGACCTTCGAGGTATACGACGAACTCCTGGGGCGCGTCCCCCAGGAGGCCGTGGCCGAGCCGCGGTGAGTCGCATGCTGCCGCACTCCTGGCGCTCCGCCGCGGCCGCGATCACCGTGCTGTGGCTGGCCACGCTGGCCGCGGCCGGCATGATCTTCCTGTCCCAGACCTTGCTGGCGCGCCGCCTGGGTCCTAGCGACTACGGCCTGTTCGCCTCTTCGCTGGCGACGGTCAGCATGCTGGCGCCGCTGGCCGGCTTCGGCCTGTCGCAGTTCCGGCTCAAGGCCTACGGCAGCGAAGGCTGGTCCGCCGAGCGCTGGCTGCGGCCGGCGCTGCGCTTCTCGCTGCTGAGCACGATGCTGGCCTGGTTGCTGCTCGCCGCCTGGGCCTGGTTTGCCCCGGGTATTGATGCCGCCACGCGCACTGCCCTGTGGGCGCTGCTGCCGGTGGTGGTGGGGCTGCTGGCCGTCGACCTGGTCGGCAGCAAGCTGCGCCTGGAAGAACGCCACGGCGCGCTCGCAGCCTGGCAACTGCTGATGCCGGGCGGGCGCCTGCTGGTGGCGATGCTGGCGTTCGCCGCGGTCTCGGTGTCGGCCACGGCTGTGGCGCTGGGCTATGGCCTGGTCGCGGCGCTGGTGGCCATGTTGGCGGCGCCGCAGTTGTGGGCGATGTGGCGGGGCCGGATCGACCTCAAGGGTCACGGGCCCCGCCCCGAGGCCGCGTCCGCGCTGGACATTCCCAGCGTCGCCCAACTCAGCGCCCAGGCCTGGGCCTACGGTCTGGCGGCGGTGCTGTATCCGATCTTCTTCCAGATCAGCACGGTCTTGCTGAAGTACCTGGGCAGCGACGCCCAGGCCGGGCACTACGGCGTAGCGCTGGCGATCATGACCGCGGTCTATCTGTTGCCGGCCACGATCTATCAGAAGTTCCTGCTCTCGCGCCTGCACCGCTGGGCCGCGCACGACCAGCCGAAGTTCTGGCGCGTCTATCGCCTGGGCAACCGCTGCATGGCCGCGGCCGGCGCCGCGATCGGCCTGGCGCTGGCGGCGCTGGCGCCCTGGCTGGTGCCCGCCTTGTTCGGTTCCGCCTACGCCGGGGTCGCCGCGGTGCTGATGGTCCTGGCGCTCTGCACCCCGATCCGCTTCCTGTCCACCTCGGTCGGGTCGGTATTGCTCACCGCACAGCACATGCGTTATCGCGTGCTCGCCATGCTGGCCGCCACCGCGGCCGCGGTGGCCTTGAACGCCGCGGCCGTACCGCATTACGGCGAACTCGGCGCCGCCTGGGCCACGGTGATCGCGGAAAGCCTGCTCCTGCTTTCGATGTGGTTGGGCGCGCGCCGCGTGATGGCCAAGGCGGTGATCGCATGAGCCGGCCACTGAGCGTCGCTCTGAGCGGCTACTACGGCATGCGCAACTTCGGCGACGACCTGTTCGGCCTGCTGTGTGCGGCCGCGACGCGCCGGTTCTGGAGCGCCGAGCCGGTCCTGATCGGCCCGCCCCTGCTCGGCGCGCACGCACGCAGCACCTGGCCGCGGCCGCTGCCGTCGGCGCTGTACGGCGCCGGCGGCCCCGCCGGCAAGCTCAGCCGCCTGCTGGGATTCGCCAACGGGCTGCGCGCCTGCGATCTGTTGGTCATGGGCGGCGGCTCGGTGATCAACGCGCGCGAGTCGTTCCGCAAGCCGCTGATGCTGGCGGCGCAACGGCGCGGGCGCGCGCCGCTCGCGGCGGTCGGCGTCTCGATCGGACCGTTCGCGAACCGCGCCGAACAGGCCACCGCCGCCGAGTACGTGCGCAGCTTCGCCTACCTGGCGGTGCGCGACCGCCGCTCGCATGCGCTGGCGCTGGAGATGGGCCTGGAGCGCATCGTCCATGACGGCCGCGATCTGGCCGGCTTGCTGGCGCATCTGGTGCCGGTCGCGGCGCGCCGCGGCGATCGCAGCGCACCGGTGATCGGCGTCGCGCCCTGCCATTTCCACGTCCGCCCCGACCACCCCGCGCCCGCGCCGCAGGCCTGGCAGGACGCGGCGATCGAGGCGCTCGCGCAGTGCGCGAGCGAACGCGCGCTGGCGGTGAAGGTGTTCAGCCTCAACGGACATCCGCGCCATGGCGATGCGGAACTGGCCCTGCGCATGCAGTCGCAATTGCACGACCGCGGCGTGGTCGCCACCGCGCAGCTGTACGCAGGCGGCGATCCGCTCGCCATGGTCGACGCGATCGCCGACTGCGACGCCTTCATCAGCGCGCGCCTGCATGGGGCGATCGTCGCCTATCTGTGCGGCGTCCCGTTCACGATCGTGGACTACCACCCCAAGTGCCGCGATTTCGCCGACGACATCGGCCTGCCGTCGGCGCTGCGCCTTACCGCGGACGAACATGACTACGCCGCATGCGCGCGTGCGCTGTCGACGATGCTGAACGAAACCGGTATCGAGCCCGTCGTTTCACCGAACTTATACGCGCAGCAAGCGCTGCGTATATTCCAATGCGCACCATGGTCGACGACTGCGCCCTCGACACCATGAACGTGAACCGCCCAGTCCCGCGCGAGATCGCGCCGATCAGCGTGATCGTTCCCTGCTACCGCTGCGCGGACACCATCGCCGAGGCCGTGGCCTCGGTCGCCGCGCAAAGCCTGGCGGTGGCCGAAGTCGTCCTGGTCGACGATTGCAGCGGCGACGGCACGCTGGAGCGGCTGCATGCTTTGGCGGCGCGCTATCCCGAAGGCTGGCTGCAGGTGCTCGCCCTGCCCGAGAACGGAGGGCCGTCGCGCGCCCGCAATGCCGGCTGGGCGCACGCCAGCCAGGACTACGTCGCGTTCCTGGATTCGGACGACACCTGGGCGCGCAACAAGATCGAGCTGCAGATGCGGGTATTGCGCCAGGATCCGGGCATCGCCCTGATCGCGCATCGCATGCAGGTCCACGACCGCCACGCGCCCGCGCCGCCGCCCGTGGAGCGCGCGCGCGCGACCGTTATCGGCCGGCGCCGTCTGCTGCTCAACAACCCGTTCCCGACCGCGTCGGTGATCTTGCGCCGCGACTTGCCGTTCCGTTTCGACGAACGTTTCCGTCGCGTCGAGGACTTCTTGCTCTGGGCCCAGATCGCGTTCTCCGGCTACCGCTGCGTCAAGCTCGACCGCACCCTGGCGTTCTGGCACAAACCGACCTTCGGCGCCGGCGGCCTCAGCGAGGACCTGCGCGCCATGCACGCGGCCGGCCGCGAGGTCCGGCGCGAACTGCTGCGCCAGGGCCTGGTGAGCCTGCCCGAACACTGCTTCGCGCGTGCGCTGGGCTACCTGCGCCGCGGCCGCCAGCGCTTGCGGCTGGCGTGGCGGCGCGCGAACCAACCCGAGCTGCGGACATGAACGCCATGCCGGACCTCCTGGTCGCCAGCGAGCGCCCGCAACGCACGACCGACGTCGCCGCCAGAACGGTGCTGAGCGTGCTGCTGCTGGCGATGGTGGCGGCATTCGGTTGCTGGCTGGTCGGCACGCGCGCGCCCGATATCGGCACCGATACCCACACCTATGCCGGATTCTTCGAGGCGCTGGGCCAGGGCAGCATGGAAACGCGCCTGGAACCGGGCTTCGTCTACCTCAGCTACCTGCTGTGGAAGCTCGATGTGGGCATCACCGGCTACCAGGCCGCGCTGTTCGCCCTGATGCTGGTCACGGTGGTGATATCCAGCCATCGCTACTTCGCTTATCTGGGCGATCGCCGCGGCTACCTGACCTTCCTCGGCGTCGCGGTCATGCTGCTGTTCGTCTCGCCCATGTTCGTCAACGCCACCATCAACGCGGTGCGCCAGGGCCTGGCCGCGCTGCTGGTGTTCACCGCCCTGCTGTCGTTCCACGACCGCAAGTGGCTGCACTTCCTGCTCTACGGCGCCGCCGCCAGCAGCCTGCACCTTTCCTCGCTGCTGTATCTGTTGTTCGCGCCGCTGCTGTTGCTGAGCACGCGGACCCAGCGCCTGGTCGCCGTGGCCGCGTTCGCGCTCTACGTCAGCGGGGCCTCGCTGATGCTGGTGAGGGCCACGGTGCCGGCGCTGTACGAGCTGGTGATGTCCTATACCGCCAACAGCTACTACCGCTCCGGCGTGCGCATCGATTTCGCCGTGTTCTCGATATTCTGGTACCTGGTGCCGCATTTGCTTTCGCCGCTGGTGCGCGCGGACGTGCGCAAGAAGATCAAGGACAGCACCGGCATCTACCTGGTCATGATGCTGCCGTTCTTCGCCATCGGCTGGGGCTATTTCTCCAACCGCTACCTGCTGCCGGCATGGTTGTCGCTGTCCCTGATCCTGGCCGCGATGCTGTTCCACAGCCGCCTGCCCCTGCTGCGCCACCCGCTGCTGCTCCGGTTCGGACTGATCGCATCCTGCGCGGTGTTCTATTACTACGTGACCCACGAGATCGTGATCTGAGGGCCGATGATGCTGGCATCGCTGCAAAGATTGGCCGTCGCGCTGACCTATCCGCCCACCTTGAGCCTGGGCCTGACGGTGCTGGCGGCGCTGCTGATGATCCGCTACCGCAAGGCCGGCCTGCTGACCCTGTGCGCGGCGCTGGGCTGGTCCGCGCTGTGGTCGGTGCCGAGCGCCTCGGATTGGCTGCGCCACCAGTTGGAGAAGCGCTACCCAGTGCTGGACACGGCGGCCTTGCCGCAGGCGGACGCCGTCGTCGTGCTCGGTGGCGGCAGCCGTTATGCCTGGCTGGACCGGCCCGATGTACGGCCGGAGACGCTGCAAAGCAGCCGCCTGGCCGCTGGCGCCCGCGCTTGGCATGCCGGGCGGGCGCCGCGCATCGTACTGTCCGGCGGCGGCGAGGGCGGCGACAGCGAAGCGCGCATGATGGCCGGCGCGATCGCCAGGCTGGGCGTGCCGTCGTCGGCGCTGCTACTGGAAGAGCGCAGCCGCAATACCCGCGACAACGCCTACTACACCGCCGAACTGGTCGAACGCTTCCACATGCGCCGCGTGCTCCTGGTCACTTCCTCGCTGCATATGCCGCGTGCGATCGCGCAGTTCCGCAAGCAAGGCATAGACGCGATCGCGGTACCGGTACCCGAACTCGCGCGGCGATCGACCTGGCGCGAGCGCTGGCTGCCTTCGCGCAGCGCGCTGTGGCGCAGCGGCCGCGCATTCAAGGAGTACGCCGCCTTGTTGTCGGTACGCTTATGGACCTGAATGTCTACACGGATATGAATCGGGCTGTCGCACGCGCCGCGCGCGCGTTCACGATGAACCCGCTCTCGCCGCAGGCAGCGACCGTCACATCCCTTAGGCGAATTCCCACTTAGGATCTTTTTCACTGACGTGCGCAGCGGGAACGCTGAGCGCCATCAAAGTCGGCACGTTGGCATGGACGCGCACCCGGCATCCACGATGCCGGCCACTGCCGTGAACATGAGGACCAGACCTTGAAGACCATCCTTTGCGCTTGTTCGGCGATCGCGCTTTCGATCGTATCCGTGGGCTGCGTGCCCGGCCAACAGATGTCGAGGAGTTCGGCGCACGAAGCCGAAGCCGTCGCCGGCAGCGACGTCAGGATGGTGCCGATCACCCAGGAGCTGGTGACGGCGAACGCGCGTCCCGCGGCCAAATTGCCGCCGGAATTACTGAACGTGCGCAAGGAGGATTACACGATCCATCCCGGCGATACCCTGCTGGTGACGGTATGGGAGCACCCTGAGCTCACCGCGCCCGCCGGCAGCCAGCAGCAGGCCGTGACCAACGGCCGCCTGGTGCAGCCCGACGGTACGTTCTTCTATCCCTACGCCGGCAAGATCAACGTCGCCGGCATGACCGTCCAGGCCTTGCGCGATACGCTGAGTTCGAATCTGGCCAAGTACCTGCGCAACCCGCAGCTGGACGTCAACGTGGTCGGCTTCGGCAGCCGCGTCTCGCTGCAGGGCGCCTTCGTCGACACCGCGCCGCAGGAGCTGACCACGGTGCCGCTGACGCTGTCGCAGGCGATCGGCCGCGCGCGCATCAATGTCGAAACCGCCGATCTGGCGGGCTTCACCTTGACCCGCGACGGCCGCAGCTATGCGCTCGATCTCGACGCCCTCAATCGCGACGGCTCGGTGGCGCCCGATATCGTGCTGCGTCCCGGCGATCACCTGTTCCTGCCGTTCAACGATCGCAAGGAAGTCTACGTGGTCGGCGAGGTACTGCGCCCGCAGGCGCTGACCTTCAAGACCACCGACATGAGCCTGACCCAGGCCCTGGGCCGCAGCGGCGGCCTCAATCCCGTGACCTCCAAGGGCGAGGCGGTGTACGTGATCCGCGGCATCGAGGCCATGCAGAACACGCCGGCCACGGTTTACCACCTCGACGCCAAATCGCCGGCCGCGTTCGCGCTGGGCGATCGCTTCTCGCTGCGTCCGGGCGACGTGGTCTGGGTCGGCCCGGCGGGCGTCACCCGTTGGAACCGCTTCCTGTCGCAGCTGTTGCCGCTGTCCGGCATCATCAGCAACGCGGCCTCGGCGCAGTACAACTTCGATCGCGGCAACTGATCGGGCGTTTATGCAGCGGGCCGGCCGACGCGGCCGGTCCGCGCGTGGTCGGCTGCGGCGCAAGTACGAGTTGCGCCTGGAACTCGTCTCGATCAACGGCCGCATGAGCCTATTGTGCTAGTTCGGCGACGAACTCGAATCCGCTCAGTCCTGCGACACCGACGGCGAGTGGATCGTGCAGGTGTAGGTGCAGCGCAATCCGGAGAAGTTGCAGCGGATCGCGGCCGAGTACGTCTCCTCGCTGCGATTCTGGCCTTCCAACATGAAGATCATGACAGCGAACCTTCAAACAAATTAAAAGCATTCGCGCCGATCAGCGCGGCGATTCATCGTTAGCGCCGCATACACGATGCCAAGCGAGCCACCGCGCTTCATGTTTGAGCATTTGTGAGTGGCATCACGACGGAAGCATCCTTTTGCGCGTACAAATTCGCGCCAGAAACGGAGTTTCTCTCGCTACAGGGCAAGGCAGGCGGACGGGCCCTAAATCGGCTTTCCCCTGCAGACATGGAGGTCGCTATGCGCATCAACGCAAACGCGTGCCCGATATTCTCTGCGGCCAACGGTCTTTCGGTTGAGCTTGCTCTTTACGAATTCAGGCCGCCTCCGTGGCGCGCCATGCCTGCACATCACTGATTGCCGCGAACGCGGCTGAAATTCAGGATCGGCATTAACGGGCCGCAGCATCGAGCGTGCCGCTAACGGCATGCGCATGCATGCGCATGGCATTCGGATCCGAACATGCGAACCAGCGGAGCGTCGTGAGACGCGCCGCCAGCGCGGCCAGGGACGGCCGCGCCGGCGAAACGGACGACCCCTGCCCGTTTCGTCGGAGCCAGTCCGGCCCCTGTCGGATTGCTCCAGGTCGAGAAAACGCAGGAGGCGCTTTCTCGACAGCCCGCTAAAGGACTACCCCACCAACAACGGAGCTTGTTATGAAAACGCTAGCCGCGCTGAGTTTGGTGCTGTTGATTTCGATCCCGGCAATGGAGACGGCGCAAGCCAAGGAACCTTCATTCCAGAAGTTGAACGCGAAAGCCAGGTTCATCCATGGCGACAATCTGGTGACGCACGCGTTGCCGGAAATGGGCATCGCCACCGACGCCCGTCTGCAGAGCCCGCGACAGAAGGCCGCCGGACTGAGCACCATCACGGTCACCCCCAACGGCGATCAGTACGAGTCCAAGATGCATCCGGAAGACGTCGCCATCTTCGAGCAGGCCATCAAGGACCTGGAGATGATCGGCCGCACCCCCACCTCGCAAAGCACTGCCCCGAAGCCCCCGCTCCGCTACGGTAGCGCCATGATCGGCCCCACCGTCGTCATCGGCCCCGACAATCGCGTGCAGGTGACGAACACCGTCGCTTCGCCGTATTGGCATATCGGCCGCATCGCGATCGGCTGCACCGGCACGCTGATCACGCCCAAGCACGTACTCACCGCCGGGCACTGCGTGTCCAACGGCGCCGGCACCTGGTACTCCGCTTTGAACTTCACCACCGCCCAGAACGGCAGCTACCAGCCCTGGGGCACCACCAGCTGGGCCCGCGCCGTCACCACGACGGCATGGCACAACAGTGCGGACTCCAACTACGACTACGCCCTGATCGTGCTCAGCTCGGCCCCGCACGGCGGCAACTCCGGCTGGGGCGTCTACTCCGGCGGCACCCACACCATCAGCGGCTATCCGGGCGACAAGCCCTTCGGCACGATGTGGACGCATTCCGGAACGGTCTCCACCAGCGGTTCCTACCGGCTGTGCTACACCATCGACACCTTCGGCGGTAACAGCGGCAGCGGCATCGCCAGCGAGAGCGGCGTCAATGTCCGCGGCATCCACACCACAGGCTCATCCACCCAGAACTGCGGAACGCGGATCACCAGCACCGTCTACAACCAGTTGCAGAACTGGATCACGACCTATCCTTGATCCATCGACGGGCGTTGAATCGAACTGACGCCGGCGTGGCGCGCCGCAAGACGGCGTGCCACGCTTTCGTTGCCCAGCCCAACCCGCGAGGCCGGAAGCATGAGAACACTCTTCATCGTGGCACTGATGCTGCTGGCAGCCTGCAGCGTCAACGGCAAACAGGCGACCGTGGATCGAGCGCCTCTGGAAACTGCGCTGATCGTCGGCAGTGCGGAGACCCCCGACCCGGTATTGGCCAAGGTCATGGAGTTGGAGAAGAGCGGCGTGGTGAAGGACGTCGTCGTGCAGGAGTCCTTTCCCGTGCAGATCCGATTGCGGGCGCCCAGGAAAGTGATCGATGAGCTAAACCGGATGCCTCGGTCCGGCGGGCTGCGATAGCTAAAGGGCGCTGTGCCGCTAATTCAGATAAGCGGAAAGGGCCAGGCGCACGTCGTGAACCGCTTTAACGCACCCGCCTCAACCGCCGCAGGAAATGCACGCCCTCGCTATCCCCTTCGATAGTGAGCACATCCCCTTCGACACGAAACGGCCGCGGCTGATCGGTGCCGGTGTAGCTGGGCATCAAGCTGCCCTCCACCCGATGCACGACGACACCCTTCTTGGCGTCGACCTCGTACGTCCCGAAATAGGCGACGAAGCCGTCGTACGCGGCACGCACCTCCGCGTCGGTGCCCTTGGCATCGTCGCCGGACGCGAACGGTGGCGTCGCGGGCGTGCGCATGAGCTGCACGCTCAGATGCCCCGTGGGGGCGTAGACGATGTAGCCCTTGGGGTGCTCGCCGTAGGGATGGACGACCTTGCCGGTTTTCGAATCGGTGTCGGTGACGCGCTCGACCCGCCAGGTACCGACCAGCGGCGCGGCGCCGTCGGCTGCGCGCGACGGCAAGCTGACCGACAGGGCCAGCAGCGCGGAAAGAACGGCGCAGGCGACGGGGAAAGCTCGTGCGATATTCATGCGGGCACCACGTCGTGGCTTGCGGCCCTACACGATATCAGCGTCGTTCTGCGCGCTCCTGGAACGCTGTGAGCGAAGGGCTGAAACGAATCGGCGGCGCCTGGCCCGCAGGCTAGGGCCAAGCGTCCTTTGCTCCAGGCCGTGGGGTCCGACGCCGGATCGCAAAAAAAAGGGCGGCGCAATCGCGCCGCCCCTACTCACAACTTCAGCTTCCGTCGCCGTTTACACGCCAATGGCGGTTTCCGCGGTCACATAAGGCAAGCCGTGCGCTTCGGCCACCGGCTCGCAGGTCACGTGGCCTTCGGACACGTTGAGGCCATTGCGCAGATGGACGTCGCGCGCAAGCGCTTCCTTCCAGCCGTGGTTCGCGAGCGCCAGGGTGAACGGCAAGGTCACGCTGTTGAGCGCGAAGGTGGAGGTGCGGGCGACCGCGCCGGGCATGTTGGCCACGCAGTAGTGCACGACGCCGTCGACGACATAGGTCGGCGCCGCGTGGGTGGTGGCGCGCGAAGTCTCGACGCAGCCGCCCTGGTCGATGGCCACGTCGACGATGACCGAGCCGGGCTTCATGGTGCGGACCATGTCGTGCGTGACCAGCTTGGGAGCGGCGGCGCCCGGCACCAGCACGGTGCCGATCAGCAGGTCGGCGCGGCGCACGAGTTCTTCGATGGCCGAGCGGGTGGAGAACACGGTCGAGATGGCGGTGCCGAACTGGGTGGCCAGGCGCTTGAGCGCATCGGCCGAACGATCCACCACAGTGACCTTGGCGCCCATGCCGACGGCGATCGTCGCCGCGTGGGTGCCGGACACGCCGCCGCCGAGGATGACGACTTCGGCGGCCGGCACGCCGGGCACGCCGCCCAGCAGCACGCCGCGGCCGCCCTGCGCCTTCTCCAGCGAATGCGCGCCCACCTGGGGAGCCAGGCGGCCGGCGACTTCCGACATCGGGGTCAGCAGCGGCAGCGAACCGTTCGCCGCGGTCACCGTCTCGTACGCGATGCAGATCGCGCCCGACTTGATCAAGTCGTGGGTCTGCGCCGCATCGGGGGCCAAGTGCAGGTAGGTGAAGAGGATCTGGCCCGGACGCAGCTTGGCGCGCTCTTCCGCCAGCGGCTCCTTCACCTTCACGATCATTTCGGCGTCGGCGAAGATCTGGTCGGCACCGTCCACGATGACGGCGCCGGCGGCGACGTAGTCGGCATCGGCCAGACCGGCGCCCAGACCGGCACCCTGCTGCACCATCACCTGATGGCCGTGGTGCACCAGCTCTTGCACGGACGAGGGAACGAGACCTACGCGGTACTCGTGGTTCTTGATTTCCTTCGGCACACCTATGCGCATGGTCTGTACTCGCCCGTGATCTGGCCCCGGCTCTTCCGGCGCCTTGTGGGGAGGCAGTATGGACGAGCAAACATGCACTTATTCGCTAATTTCGTTGCTTCGGCGAAGCCAATGCCGCACTATTTACCGATATTTCGAGTATCCGTCGAATAATATGCGAATGAAACTGGACGCCCGCGATCGCGCCATCCTGCGCCTGCTCCAGGAGGACGGGCGCCTGACCAACGCCGACGTCGCCCAGCAGATCAACCTGTCGCCCTCGGCCTGCCTGCGGCGCGTCAAGTTGCTGGAGGAGCGCGGCCTGATCGCGCGCTACGTGATGCTGCTGGACGAGAAAGTGGTGGGCCTGCCCGGCACCGCGTTCGTGCTGGTGTCGCTGGACCAGCAAGGGCGCGCGTCGCTGGACGCGTTCGAGGCGGCGATCCAGCAACACCCCGAAGTCACCGAGTGCTGCCTGCTCGCCGGCACGGCCGACTACATGGTGCGCGTGGCCTATGCGGACTCCGCCGACTTCGAGCGCATCCATACCGAGATCCTGACCCAGCTGCCCGGCGTGGTGCGGGTGCAATCGACGCTGGCGCTGCGCACCGTCAAGAAGACGACCGCGCTGCCGGTGTGAGGCCGGCTGCAATCATCGACGCATCGCCGGCGCCGCTCAGCCAGCCGTCGATCGAAACCACAAGTCGCCGGCGCCTCCAGGCACCGGCGACCGCATTGCGGATACTCAGCTGATCGCGATCGCCAGCGTCAGTACCGCCAGGCGATTGACGTAGGCCGACATCAGGTCGGCGTTGCCGTTGCCGTTGTTCTGCGGAGTGAACGCATCGCAGGCCCCAGGGGGCGATGCCGCGCCGAAGTTCGGATTCACCAGCGCGTTGGCGGTGGCGATGATCGCCGGCTTGTACGCGGCCAGCAGCGCCGGCTCGGCCCGATAGGCCTGCAGCAGATAGCGCATGTAGGCGCCCACGCCGGTCTGGTAATCGCCGTAGTCGCTGCCCGGCGGTGTCGCGTTGTACGGGTCCGTGGCGCCCACCTCCAACCATGGCAGCGGGAAATTGCCGCTGACCGAGCCGTAGGCGCGCGGCCGGAAATAGTTGGCGAACGCGCCCTTGATGAGATCCGGGTACAGACCGCACACCGGCGGCGGCGAGGCTTTATAGATCGCATTCGCCTCGCGCAGCGCCCCGATCAGCAGGCCCTGGTCGCCGCTCCAGGTCATCCCTTTGTTGTACGAGGAGTCCCAATAGATCTCGTTGTTCACCGCCGCGAAGCTGGACACCCGCTCACGCACCAATGACCCGCCCTGCGAGCCCTGCTGCCCCGTCAACAGCAACGATTGCAGCGGGTCCGGCGTTTTCAGCATCCACAGCTGCCACCAGGCGATCTGATTCTCCCAGGCCTGGTTGCAGGCCGCGAGATTGAAGTTCACGTTGTTGAAGTACGGCGCGAAATCCGGATTCTTCGCGGCCTGGGACAAACGCAGGCTCAGCAACGCGTAGACGGCATTGGTGACGGTGTTCTGGATCGGATTGAGGACGTCACCGCCGCCGCTGTTGTACTCGGGCACCGGAATGGGGTGCTCGGTGGCGGTGAAAGGCGAGTTCCAAATGCCGCCGGGCGAATAACGCGGACGCAACTTGGCCTGCATGTCCGGCGACACGCCCGGCCAGGTCTGGGCGATGTAGGCCCAGCAATTGGGCGCGCCGGTGTTGTTGCCATGGGTGCTGGCGAAGCTCGCCCAACCGGGCGGGTCGAGATAGGGGTAGGCCCCATGCGGACCCGACTTCGTCGACCAACCCGCGCCGTACATGTAGCACCAGGAATTGATCGCGATCTTGAGGAAGTCGTAGCGGTGATTGGCCGCGAAGCCCAACTCGGCCGCACGCAAGGCCGCGATGCCGATCCAGCCGAAGTCGTCCCACCAATTGCCTTTCTTGGTCGGATCCAGCGCATTCAACGCGGCGGCGGCATAAGGCGCGCTGTCGGTACCGCTGACGACGAAGTAATCGAGCAGGCTGTCGAACGCGCAGGCGGTCCGCCAGACATTGCCGGCCGAGTCCCACAGCGGGAGGATCTCTTTGAACAGTGAAGTAGCTTCGGCCAGATAGGCCGCTTTATCGGCCGCCATGCCTTGCTGCGTGGTCCGGCCGTTCTGAATGTCGTTCATGGCTTCATCCTTGAGCTGGGTGATGGGGAGCTGCGGTCTGTGCTGCTCTTGGTGCGAGGGCAGCATAGTCCTGCAGGGGCCCGCAACCTTGACGACTTGCCCGCTTTCCGCGACACGCGGCGACGTTCGTCGGTTTGGCGGGCGCGGTGTCCCGACGGTCCCGGCCTCAGCGTAGGGCGCCCGCGGCTATATCACCGACTCCGATAACTCCCTGCCCCTCGTCTTGGAGTACCTGGAAGGACGCAATCTGCAGGTCAGCGAGAATCGCCTGGGCCGCGATTTCGCGGAGGAAAGATGAACCTGCCCCTCTCCAAGCTATCCGATCGCGCGACCCGGTCGCTGTTGCTCGTCTTGTTGGCGCTGGGTCGCATCCATTGCCAGTTGCTGATCGCGCTGCTGATTTACGGCCTGCGTTTCTTTGAGGGTGTCCTGCATGCTTGGCACGGGGCCATTCGCCGGCACCGATGCATGAAAGCCAGGAGTTACGCTGCCGACCCAGAGCGTTCCGTCCACAACACCGACTTGGCCGACGCGCTCAACATCCGGAATGCCGTTGCGCTTGGCCTCCAGCATGGCCTTGGCTACCACCTCGTCGGACACATCCGTCGGTACTGCGCCGCGAATCTTGGCGAACATCGCCTGATCCGCTGGCGATAGTCGCGCAACCTCTCGCTGAGCCTCATCGCGATCAGGATTCGTAGGCTCCGCGCTCCGTGTCGCGACAGGCTGCGAATGCCCCGACACGCTCGCGGTCTGGGATGACGCGGACTGGATCGGGAGTTCCGGCTCAGACCGTGCCAGTGACGGACCTTGGCGCTCAGGCTCGCCTACGACGAGGACAGGCACGTCAGGCTTCTGCGGCTCCGCCCCCATTGGCGCAGGCTTTGCCTGCCCGGACTGCGCGACTGCCTCCGATGCTGGCGACGGCGCCACGGATTTCTGCGACTCGATCTTTGCCTGCTGAGCGACCGCCAGCGCCTGCACCGTGTCGGGGTCGACGCGGCCCGTCTCGGCCAGACCATGGTCTCGCTGAAGCTGGCGGACGGCATGTTCGGTCGAAGCGTCGAAATGCCCTGGCTCGGGAGCCGGCGCATCTGCTGGCCCACGGTATCCCACTCGTTGCAGGCGGTATTGCAGCAGTTCGACCTCCTGACCTCGATCGCCACGACTCAACGCGCCGTCGTCCGGAGCAGGCATAGCCTCCGCCGCAACAGTCGGAGCGGCCTGCGGAGGTTGGGATGCTTCCGGGACGGCCGGCGAAGCTGCTTCGCCAGCAACAGCCGGAACGGCCTGCACAGGCTGAGTGGCCGCAGCCACGACTGGCTGCGCGACCGGCGGCACCGGTGCCAGGTCCGCCGCGACAGGCGGCGCGACCTGGGGCGTCGGCGCGGTCGGCAATTCCGCAGGCGCCTCGGGGGCGCTCGCGGGCTGAGGCGCAAGTGCACCAGGCCCTGCCGGCTTGGTCGCCAACACATCGGCCTGTTCGGCCTGGCCGGCCGGGTTCGGCTGGTCCATCGTGCGGCCTGGCAACTTCGGCTCGGGCGGGGCCGCTTCGGCCACGGTCGCAGCCTGCGGAGACGGCGAAGACGCTTCGGGCTGCGTCACCCTCAGCGCGGAGATGGGCTCCGCTTCGACAACCACGCGGACGGCCTCGGCTTCCCGTACGGGTGGCGGACCTTCCGAGCGCAACGGCGCTGCCGCCGCCGCGACCGCAACCTGTTGCACCTGATCGTTCGACACGCCTTGCCGATTCGCTTCCCGGATCATCTGATCTTGGGCGTCGCGCTGCTGCGGCGACAACGCCGCAATCCGCAACTCCGCTGTTTCCGGTATCGGCTGCTTCAAGCCGCGCTGATCGACGAGCGCCAGTTCGATGTCCTGTGAGCTGGTGATCGCCGCAACGTGCACACCTTGCGCGTCACGACCGAGGTGGACGATCGGACTCTGAGCGTCGTAGCCGCCCTTCTTATTTCGCTCCACGTAAAGCGAGGTCAGATTCGCATCGATGCCCTGCGCCTCGCGAGTACGCTGGACGGCCTCCAGCGCCGCGTCGAATCGATCGGGGTTGGGCGCCACGCCGACCGCCGCGTAGGCCGTCCGCAGGTTGGCGCGATCCATGTCCTCGCGAGTGGGCGGCGTCCAGGCAGGCGCCGCCGCCAACTGCTCCGCGTGCTGAACCAACGCGGGCTGCAGTTGCTCGCGCGTACCATTGAGTTCGCGGGCGGTATTGCCCTGCGCCAGTTCGCCGCTTTCGGTCCGCCATTGGCCATCCTGGCCATGCCGGTAGGACTCCTCGTTGGAAGCAGTCAATCGATCCGCATTCGCCAGAGCGGCGGTCACCGCGCTCGGCGGCGCGCCGAAGGATTGCCAGCCGTAGGCTTTGTAGGCCAACTCGTAGCGCGCAGCGATCGGCGCCGGTCCGCTCGCGATGTTCGCTTTGATGACCTGCTCGGCATCGCGTGCGGGTCAGCGGATGGCCGCGGTCCGTTCGGGCGATGACCGTCTCGCGCTGCCAGTCGCCGGACTCCGCATCGCGCTTCCAGTTCGCATCGCCGAGGCTCTTGGCATCCTCGTCATTCGCGGGCAGGTTGAAGGGATCGCGCGGCGCCACGACGTTGCCCAAAGCGAGCATCGTGGCCGAGTTGCTCGCCAGGAAGTTCAGCTCGCGCTCCTTTTCCGGCAGTGCGGAGAACGACTGCCTGGTCGGCGCCCTGATACCGTTGTCGCTGAGATCGCCTTGCTCCTGGCGCAGCCACTGCCGACCGTTGAACTCCCACTCGACGCCCCGCCCGTCCTTTTGTTCGTAGATCTGCTTGTTGTCCCACCACTTGGCGACGTTCTCGCCGACGTGACTGCCGGCGACGGCACCCACAGCAACAAAGCCGATCACGCCGGGACCGGTCTCCCAGCCAACAGCAAGACCGGTGGCCGCGCCGCCGACCCAGCCGCCCGTGCCGCGCGCGGCGTAGTGGGTCAGGGCGGACTGCGCCGCAAGAGGGTTATCCTGAGATAAAAGCGTACTCACCCTGTCCGCGGCATCCTTGGCATCCACCAAGCTCATCGCAATGCCGGCAACACCGGCCGCCGCCATTACTTTTTCACCTGGGCTCAGTTGCATCGGCGGCTTATACGGCCGGACTTCGACATCGCCGGCATCTCTCAGCAATTGCGCCATCGCTGTCTCAACTGGCAACGCTGTCATCTGCGTCGGAAGCGCGCGTATAACTGGGCGTGCACGTTCAGCAGTATTCGAAAGTTCATCGCCCAGGGCTTCTGGAGCGTGCGCGGCGGTATGGACAACGTCACCAGTCGCCGCGCCACGGGAGTAATCGGGGATGAGAGTACTGACCTCGCCCTTTGCTGAGGCTCGATCCACCTTGGGAGCGACACGAAACAGAAGGTTGCCTTCTTCCGAGCGATGAATGACGTTCAGTCGTGCATCGTAGGTTTCCGGAAGCCGTCGCAACAGAGGTTCGCTGAAAAGTGCGTTGTGGTAATCCGTCATCAGGTTCTGGCTGCGAATGCCAAGACCATTGCGCAGATAGCTGCCGCCGATGTCGGAATGCGCGCCTGCTACGCTGACGCTGAGAAAGCGACCATCGTCGGACATCCCCTGTGGAATGATGCGATCCACCGGAAACAAGCCCCGCCGCTCATCGGCGGCATTGATCTGGAAGCCAGACACGACCGACGGCGGCAAACGCCGGTCATACAACTCCATCGTGCCAGTCGGCACGGGGTCGTACAGGCCCACCGACATCGGAGTGTGGCCCGGATCCTGATGGTAGCGCGCATACTTCTGGACCTTCTGTCCGTCTTCGTATGCCTCAAATGCAGTGCGCTTATCGGGGACGCCGCGCTCGTCGATCATCCGCGCCAACAACGGCACCTGACTGGCACCCCGACTGAATCCCTCGACGTGGATTGCAATCTTCGCGCCTGGATCGAACCTGTAAATTTCTTGCGCGCGATTCACCAAGCGCGCGTACATCTCTTCCGCACGGTTGAGGCTTGTGATACCACGCGCCGAATCGTATGTGTTTGCGAAGTAGTTGGCCTGAGTTCCCGGCCCCTCCAAATACTCCACATCGATGTTGACACCTGATCGCTTGAGGCTGCGAACTTGATTGTCGAACCTTGCAACATTGGTCTTATGAATCGGGTCCTGTGCGGAGTCGTTTCCTGTGCCGTCCATCAACCCAATCAAAAGGTACGAATGCCGGTCCTGGGTATCGAGTAGCGCTGGGACCTTGAACCTGTAGAGTTCATCGGCGGCCCGATTGTAGCTATCTAGATGTTCCGTCGTGGCAGTGTAGTGCGAAACATCATCCTTCGGGACCCCGTCTTCGGCAACTTGGACGACGTGCCTCCTTCTCCTGTCGGCTTCCATGTCGTCACGCTCCCTTAGTAGGTCTTCGCCCAAGCTTTGAATAACCCAGGACGCATAATGCGCCGCCTATCGTCGCCCTCTCCTTCCCAGGTCTGCGTCATGATGCAAGACCTCATGTACACGGTGATTGTCCTGTCATTTACCTCCATCAACACCTCGGGATGATGACCAAATGAATCTGTGGCCCAGAACTCCCAAACATCTTCTCTGGCCACATCGTGGAGGATTGCTCGATCGGGAAAGATATCTCTAATCAGATCGATTTCGACGTAGTGCTCGACGCCGTCCATCGAAGTCCATCGAACCTCCACCTGGCCTGGCGGCATCATGTCCGCAAAGACGTTGAAGCTAGCGCTCCAGCGATCCATCCAGTTCGACGTTGGCGGGGGCCCGGAGGGCCCATCCAGTTCGTTATCGAGTGCGAACTGGTGGCCTCTAAAAATGATGTTGCAGCGAAGGGTGTTGAATGCCCACGTTCCAAACGAGAACGCATCGAAGGTCAGCGGCCAGGGCAAGTCAGCGGAAGCATTAGCGAGGCGAGTGCCTTGGGTCATTGCGGCATGTCCTGAGGGAAGAATTAACTATCCGTGTTCAATTGTCGGACCGCATCACCCATCCTGGGCGATATGGAGTTGCTGCCGATCGGGCTCGATCATCAAAGGATGTGCGGCCCGAGACACCATCGTTGGTGGCTCCTTCGATCTGTGCAGTTTGCACGGCGAGATTGATCCGGCGCGCCTAGCGTCGTCAAGTCCAATCGTGCCTGATGCGAAAGAGTTAGCAGGTCGATTTTTCAATAAGGCATTAGATACAAGCATTTTCTGTGCCCTCCTGCTGTTTCTGTTACGTCATTACCGCTGAGATTGTTGTTCGCAGTTTTCTGATCGCCTTCGTCGGGGACTCGATGAATGAACTTCATTGCCTCGCGCGGCGGAGTCGAGCGACCCGCTTGCCAAGGCCATGAGTTTGAGTTCTGTAGGCCAACTCGTAGCGCGCGGCAATCGGCGCCGGTCCGCTCGCGATGTTCGCTTTGATGACCTGCTCGGCATCGCGCTCCAACTCTGTGCGGGTCAGCGGATGGCCGCGGTCCGTTCGGGCGATGACCGTCTCGCGCTGCCAGTCGCCGGACTCCGCATCGCGCTTCCAGTTCGCATCGCCGAGACTCTTAGCATCCTTGTCATTCGCAGGCAGGTTGTGGAGATCGCGTGGCGCCTCGACGTTACCCAAAGCAAGCATCGTGGCCGAGTTGCCAGGCATTGCAGGCCGCAGCCAGTGATCTACCATCGCCCACCGACCAAGGAGGACCACGCCATGTGGACAGACGTTGCTGGCTACCTGATCGACCCGCGCCAGATAGCAGCACTGGGACCCGTTCACCCCAGCGGCTCAGGCAATGCCGTCGGGTCTACGTTTGAAATCGTCACACTGGGCGGGCATGTCGTACTGCCCAAGTTCCCGGACTCAGCCGCAGCTACCGCAGCGCGGAACGCGCTCAAGGGAAGGTTGCCGAACTAGGCTCAGATGCGCGAAAGCCCCGCGGTTGCTCGCGGGGCTTCATCGGGAGTGGGTCGCCCTCGGAATGATCCGGCAACTGCCGCTGCGGGAATGAACCTGACCCCATTTCTGCTGCTCTTGGTGCGTGGGCAGCATGGCCCTGCAAATTCCCGCACTGCGCACAACGGATCAAACCCTTCCGTTGCGTCAGCAACTCATCGGCATTGCGAACACCGGCCGATGCATCGGCTATCCGCCCGCGTGGTCGTTGCCACCGTGCGCGGCGATGAACATGGCGACGGCCGACCGGCAATAGGATTCGATTTCGTTGTCGTCCTCTGCTCTCGCCTCATCGAAGCGTGCGATAACCAGAAGATCGGATCCTTTGAAAAGCGCGGCAAACAAGCGGGCGGACCGAAGAGGATCGGGCACGTTCAGAACAGCCTTCGCGTGCAACTGACGCAAGAGGGCCTCGATCTGAGCGATGACATGAGCGGGGCCGGCTTCGTAATGGAGCTTGCTTAACGACTTTTGATTCGTCTTGTCGGCCATGATCATGGCTTCGACACTGCGAACGTCCGGGCTCAACAGCGTGCGAAGCAGGGACGATCCCACCGCCATGAGCTGATCTTCGGCCGAACCGTCGACGCCTTCAGAAAGGGCCTGTGGCGCGAACTGATGGCATCGGGCCGCGATGGCCGCGCCGAACAGCGCCTCCTTGTTCTCGAAGTGCCGATAGATGCTGAGCTTGGAGATCTTCGCCCGCTGGGCGACCTTGTCCAATGTCGTCGCTTGAAAACCCAATTCCACAAAGAGTTCGCACGCGGCGTCGACTATCGATTGGCCAAGCGCCTCGTTGGCGGGCCGGCCGCGCCGACCCTGGCTATTTTCGGTCACGAGAATTCCAGTACTTGACAGTATCCAAACTCTTTACTTACGATACCACTCGGTATCTTAAATGTGCAAGCCAATCGGTAGGTCGCAGATGCCAAAGCCCTGCTCGCCGCCCGTTTCGAGCGCGTATCGCTGGACGATATTGCGCGTCAGGCCCAGCCCAATCCTCTCCATCCACAACACGGGAGCCCACCATGGATGACGTCATCATCATTGGCGGCAGCTTTGCCGGTCTCGCCGCCGCCCTGCAGCTCGGCCGCGCCCGCCGCAAGGTCACCGTTCTCGATACCGGCCTGCCGCGCAACCGCTTCGCCGGCCATTCGCATGGCCTGCTCGGCCACGATCACAAGCCACCGCTGGACATCCTGGCCGAGGCGCGGCGGCAGCTGGCGCGCTATCCCACGATCAAGCTGGTCAATGCCCGGGCCGACAGCGTCTCCGGCGCCATCGACGATTTCTCCGTCCTCACTGGCGATGGCGAAAGCCTTGGGGCGCGCCGCCTGATCCTGAGCTATGGCGTCGCCGATCAGATGCCTGATGTTTCGGGCTTTGCCGAAGGTTGGGGCACGTCCATCGTGCCGTGCCCCTATTGCGACGGCTTTGAAGTCGCCGGCCAGCATTGGGGCCTCGTCTGGTCGGGCCCGCAGTCGCACCAGTCTGCCAGGCTGTTCCAGGATTGGACCGACAGGTTGACGCTCTTCGCCGATGGTCACGACATTCCACCCGATATCCGGGCCGATCTGGCGCGCCGCAACATACCTGTCGTCGACGGCCGGATCATCGAGATCGCCCATCACGAGGGCCATACCGCCACCGTCAATCTCGATACCGGCCGCAATGTCGCGGTCGACATCCTGTTCGCGCATCCGCGCAACAAGCCGTCCGCAAGCCTGCATGAATCACTGGGCCTCGCCACGGTCGATACGCCTCTCGGCATCGCTCTCAAGGTCGACGAGCGCCGCGAAACCAGCATGCCCGGCATCTACGCCGCGGGCGACCTCGCCAACCCCCTCATGCCCTCGGTCACCACGGCGTCAGCGCACGGCGCGATGGCGGGTATCTTCGCGCAGCAATCGATGCTGGTTTGAAAACACAGATTCACCGGTTGCGGCGGGCTATCACTTTCTGAAGGCTGCGGGCCGGCGTCACGGAACGCGCGCCCCTTTCCTGAGGGGCGTCTCGGGACGTCAGTCGCGCCACCACGCCGAACCGGCATGAGGGTCGTCGAGCTGAAGACGCTCACCGAACTTCGGGGGTAGCAGCGCCAGCGGGCGTCAAGATCGAATGCCTCGATCGCCCTTGCCTTCTGTGATCTGGTTTCGGCGATATAGAGCGGCGAGACAGAACAGGGTTAGAAGCATTACTGATACGTACGCAACCATCGCAACTTCGTTGACGTGGGCTGAGTGGGCCGCTTCAATTCGCATGGTCCACATTCCGTGGTCTCCTTTGCCACCACGCATCCAATCGCCAAAGTTCCAAGCTGCATGCAGCCCCAGGGGAAGCGCGATACCGCGCGTCACCAAAGCCGCCATGCTAAACACCAACGCGCCTAAACCTGACCCCAAAACGGCATTACTCCATGTAGCGCCGCCCAACCGGTGTTCCGCAACGAAGATCGTCATCACCATCAACTGGGCGCCGACCACGCCGAACGCAGGCAGCAGAGTGCGCAACGGGTAGCCCCGAAACGCGACTTCTTCGCGCAAGGCAAGGAGGCCGTATCCGAGCGCAGCAACAGCTATCCCCGTCGCGTCGACTTGAGTATTGCGAGTCCAGCTCACCTGACCCGTGCTGGCGACAATAGCCGCGTGCAAGGCCACCAACGCGCAGCCGATTGCCAAACCGACAAGAAAACGCATGTGCGTCCGGCGATCCCATGCGAGTCCGATATCGCTGAATCTCTTTCTGTCCCAACGCAAGAATGCAGCAGTCAGTGCCAGCGTAAGCAAAACTCCTATCCCCCCGATCACTATCTCTTCGGGCCATCCAGGGAAATGGCGGGCTACTATGCTGGCAGCCACGAGGGCCGCCGCAGCGGCCAGAAAGAACGCCAGTGCATGCAACAAGGATTTCAGTCGCCTGGCGCCTGGAAGATTCATTGATCTACCCGCGAAGAATGACCGATGGTCGCTCGGAGTGATGAGTGCGGCAAGTAGCCAATGTCACGACGGGCTCAATCAAACGGAAGAGGTGTGTCCGCTTTGAGCCTTCGCCATCTTGCCTGGCTGGCAGCAGCCGAGCCCAAAGGACAACCGGCCGTTAAAGCCGGTTATCAGCCATCTTGGCGGTCAAATTATGGTTGGCATTTCAATAAAAGTTGGCCGAACCGGCCAGCTTATGCTTGCCCCACCAGATACCCGCGCACAGCAGCATGGTGGGCCCACCAGGATTCGAACCTGGAACCAAAGGATTATGAGTCCTCTGCTCTAACCGTTGAGCTATAGGCCCGCGCGTGGGGGAATTCTACGGGAGCGGGCTGCGCGGCATAAGCCATGCGCGATGTGCCGGAGGCGGCCGCGCGGTTTGGCGCGGCGCGGCCGTTGCGGGCTCAGGGTTGCGACATCGAGTAGGGGCGCTGCTTGGGGTCCGTCGCCCAGGCCTTGTCGGGCTGGGCCTGCATGGTGAAGCGCAGTTCGCCGCCGGCGAGGATTTCGTCGTGACGCAGGTAGGCGCGGTCCAGCGGTTTGCCGTTGAGGGTGGCGCGGCCGATGTAGGTGTGGGCTTCGTCCAGGCCGTCGGCGATCACGCTGAAGCGCTTGCCGTTGGGCAGGTTGAGGGTGGCCCGCGGGACGAAGGGGCGGCCGATCACGTATTCGTTGCTGGCCGGGGCGACCGGGTAGAAGCCCAGGGCGGTGAACACGTACCAGGCCGACATCTGGCCGAGGTCGTCGTTGCCGGCCAGGCCGTCGGGGCGCGGGGCGTACTGGGTGGCCATGATCTGCTTGAGGCGTTCCTGGGTGCGCCAGGGCTGGCCGGCGTAGGCGTAGAGGTAGGCGACGTGGTGGCTGGGTTCGTTGCCGTGGGCGTACCAGCCGATCAGGCCGGTGATGTCTTCCATGTGCTCGAAGATCTTGGGGTCGACCTTGGCGTCGAAGACCTGGTCGAGCTTGTCGATCAGTTTGGCGTCGCCGCCCAGCGCGGAGGTCAGGCCGGCCACGTCCTGCGGCACGTACCAGGAGTACTGCCAGGCGTTGCCTTCGGTGTAGTCGCTGCCGTAGCCGCTGACGGTGGGGTCGAAGGGTTCGCGGAAGCTGCCGTCGCGCTTGCGTGCGCGCATGAAGCCGGTCTTGGCGTCGAAGGCGTGCTTCCAGTTGCCGGCGCGCTTGCCGAAGTCGGCGGCGACGTCCTTGCGGCCCATGGCTTCGGCCATGCGCGCGATGGTCCAGTCGTCGTAGGCGTATTCGAGGGTCTTGGACGCGGCTTCGCCTTCTTCGTCGATCGGCACGTAGCCCAGTTCCATGTACTGGGCGATGCCGTCGTAAGGGCCGTAGCTGGCGCTGGCGACCATGGCCTGCAGGGCCTCGTCGGCGTCGTAGCCGCGGATGCCCTTCATGTAGGCGTCGGCGATCACCGGCACGGCGTGGTAGCCGACCATGCACCAGGTTTCCTGGCCGTGGAACGCCCACACCGGCAGCACACCGTAGGGGCTCTCGCGGCGCGAGGCCAGCAGCGAATTGACGAAGTCGTTGTTGCGCTGCTCGGGCTGGACCAGGGTCAGCAGCGGGTGCAGCGCGCGGTAAGTGTCCCAGAGCGAAAAAGTGGAATGGTGGCGGTAGCCCTTGGCCTGGTGGACTGCGTTGTCCGGGCCGCGGTAGCGGCCGTCGCTGTCCATGAACAGGCTGGGGCCCATCAGCGAGTGGTAGAGCGCGGTGTAGAAGCTCTTGCGCATCGGTTCGGGCGCGTCGAGCTCGACCGCCGACAGCGCCTGGGTCCAGCTCGCGCGCGCCTGCGCGCGCACGCCGTCGAAATCCCAGGCGGGCACTTCGGCGTCGAGATTGGCGATCGCGCTGTCTTCGCTGACCGGTGAGATCGCGACCTTGACCACCAGCGACTGCCCCGGCGCATCGGCGAAATCGAACGCGCCGACCAGCTGCCGGCCTTCGATCTGCGCGCGCAGCGTCGGCGTCTTCTCGGCCGGCGGCGGGAAGCCCTTGTAGATCACGTCCTGTTCGGTGTCGTGGAACTGGTGACCGCTGAGCGGGCGCGAGAAGCGCATCGCGAAGTAGAGCTGACGCCCGGGCGCCCAGCCGCGGGTTTCGCGGAAGCCGGTGACGGTGCCGTCGGGGCGCAGGCGCAGGCGCGACCACAGCACCTTGCCGGGGTAGTCGTACATGCTGGTGCGCAGGTCGATCAGCACGTGCGCGGGCTTGCCCTTGGGGAAGGCATAGCGGTGCACGCCGACGCGCTCGGTCGCGGTGAGTTCGGCGCGCACGCCGTAGTCGTCCAGGGTGACGGCGTAGTAGCCGGGCTGGGCGACTTCGTCGTCGTGGCGGAAACGCGAGCGATAGCCGCTGCCGGGTTTGCCGTCTTCGCCGCGCTCCAAACGCACCTCGCCCGCGATCGGCATCAGCAGCACGTCGCCGAGATCGGAATGGCCGGTGCCGGAGAAATGCGTGTGCGAGAAACCGACGATGCTGCTGTCGTCGTAACGATAGCCCGCAGCCCAGCCGTAGGCCTCCTTGCGCGGCTTGATCTGGGTGTCGGGGCTGAGCTGGACCATGCCGAACGGGACCACCGCGCCGGGGAAGGTGTGGCCTTCGCCGCCGGTGCCGATGAAGGGATCGACGGCGGCGTAGGCGCGGTGGCCGGCTTCGTCGGAGGCGATCGGCGCCGCCGCCGCGGCGATGCCGCTGATGGCCCAGGCCAGCAGCAGCGGCCAGCGCAGGCGACGCGTGGACGGGAGGCGCGGCGGCGGGGAATCGGCGGGCATGGACGGCTCCGGTAGGGACGGACCGGGTGCGGACGACCCGATCGGGCAGCGCTGGCAACGAATTTAGATCGTTCTAAACGGCCGGAACGCTAGCATGCAGCCGGTGCGCTCGCATGCTGCACTGCAGAATGCAAGGGCGTGGCCCGGAGCGCAGCATGCGGCGAATTTAGAACGATCTAAACGCATGCGCCCCACCCCGCTCACCACCCCGGCCGCCAGCCGATGACGCCGACCCGCGCCCGCCACGGCCGCGTGACCCTGACCGACATCGCCAAGGGCTGCGGCCTGTCGCGCGCGACCGTGTCGCTGGTGCTGCGCGGCAGTCCGCTGGTGCACGCCGAGACACGGGTCCGGGTCGAGGCCGAGCTCAAGCGCCAGAACTACGTCTATCACCGCGGCGCGGCCAATCTGCGCCGCAAGGTGTCTTCCGGCGTGGCGCTGGTGATCAACGATCTGTCGAATCCGTTCTTCGCCGAATTCGCCGCCGGCGTCGACGAGTCCCTGGCCGCCGCCGGCTACGTCACCCTGCTCGGCAGTACCGGCGAGTCGGCCGAACGCCAGCACGCGGTGCTGGGCTCGCTGATCGAACACGATCCGGCCGGGATCATCCTGTCGCCGGCCGAAGGCAGCGACGGCGCGCGCCTGCGTGCGCTGGTCGGCACGCGCACGCCGGTGCTGTTGTTCAACCGCGAGCTCGACACCGACTGGGACTTCCTCGCGCTCGACAACCGTCGCGGCGCGCGCCTGGCGACCGAGCACCTGCTCGAACGCGGCCATCGCCGGATCGCGTTCTTCGGCGGCCATCGCGATTCCAGTTCCTGCCGCGAGCGCCGCGACGGCTATCGCGAGGCGCTGGCCGCGGCCGGGCTGACGCCGGAACCGCAATGGCTGATCGAGTGCGCGCCCACGCGCCTGGAGGCGGCCGGGCAGACCGGCGCGCTGTTCGTGCGCGACCCCGCGCCGACCGCGGCGGTCTGCTACAACGATGCGGTCGCGCTGGGGCTGATGGCCGGACTGACCGCACGCGGCCGCCGCGCCGGCCACGATTTCGCGGTGGTCGGCTTCGACGATATTCCCGAAGCGCAGGTCAGCGCGCCGCCGCTGACCACCGTCGCGGTCGATCCGCGCGCGCGCGGACGCCAAGCCGCCGAACTGATCCTGCAACGCCTGCGCGACCCCGACGCGGCGCCGACGCGCACCATCGCGCCGGTGCGCCTGCAGGTCCGCGCCAGCAGCGACATCGCATCCGTCCCGCCCGGAGACATCGCATGAACGGTCGCACCTTGTCCTACGGCGCGGCCACCGCCGTCGTCAGCCTGATCTTCTTCACCTGGGGCGGCCTGACCAGCCTCAACGACGTGCTGATCCCGCACCTGAAGTCCGTGTTCGATATGAACTACGCGCAGACGATGCTGATCCAGTCGAGCTTTTTCGGCGCCTACTTCCTGATGTCGCTGCCGTCCGGACGCGTGCTGGCGAAGCTGGGCTACCAGCGCAGCATCGTGGTCGGGCTGCTGGTGGCTGCAGCCGGCGCGGCGCTGTTCTTCCCGGCGGCGCGGCTGCCCTCGTATCCCTTGTTCCTGGGCGCGCTGTTCGTGCTCGCCAGCGGCATCACCCTGTTGCAGGTGGCGGCCAATCCTTACATCAGCCTGCTCGGCGATCCGGCCGGCGCGCCCAGCCGCCTGAACCTGGCGCAGGCGCTGAACTCCCTGGGCACGACGCTGTTTCCGTACCTGATCGGCCCGCTGATCCTGTCCGGCGCGGTGCTCGGCGCGACCGAGCTGGCGGCGCTGTCGCCGGCCCAGCTCGCTGCGTATCGCGCCGAGGAAGCCGCGTCGGTGCAACTGCCGTACATGGTGATCGCCGGCTGCCTGCTGGCGATGGCGGCGTTCGTCGCGTTGATGCGGATTCCGCCGCTGACCGAAGCCACCGAGCGCGCCGACAACGCGCGCCACACCTACCGCGAGGTGCTGAGCCACCCGCACCTGCGCTGGGGCGTGCTGGCGATCTTCGTCTACGTCGGCGCCGAGGTGTCGATCGGCAGCTTCATGATCAACTACATCACCGAGCCGTCCATCGGCGCGCTCGACCGCGGCACGGCCACCGAGCACCTGGCCTATTACTGGGGCGGCGCGATGATCGGCCGTTTCATCGGCGCGGCGCTGCTGCGTCGCTACGACGCGCGGCGTCTGCTCGCTCTGGCCGCGGTGGTCGCGATCGGTCTGCTGGTCGCGACCATGTCGCTGCACGGACCGCTGGCGATGTGGAGCGTGCTCGCGATCGGCCTGTTCAATTCGGTGATGTTCCCGACCATCTTCACCATCGCCATCGAACGCCTGGGGCCGATGACCAGCAAGGCCTCCAGCCTGCTGGTCATGGCCATCGTCGGCGGCGCGATCATCCCGTGGCTGCAGGGCGCGCTGGCCGACCACACCGGTCTGCAGTCCTCGTATGCGATTCCGTTGCTGTGCTACGCCTACATCGTCTGGTACGGCTGGCGCGGCTCGCGTCTGGCGCCGTCGCTGCAGGGCCAAGCGCTGGCGGGCGCAGCGCTGGCGAGGGCCATGCACTAATGGCGCGCGAGCAACGCCAGGCCATCGTCTGTTTCGGCGAGGCCCTGATCGACTTCCTCGCGCGGCCGTCGACGCAGCCGGGCGAGGCGCGTCATTTCGTCGAGTACGCCGGCGGTGCGCCGGCCAATGTCGCCGCCGCGATCGCGCGGCTGGGCGGTCAGGCGCGCTTCGTCGGTATGCTCGGCGAGGACATGTTCGGCGATTTCCTCTACGAGCAATTGCGCGACGCCGGAGTGGACGTGCGCTATACGGTGCGCACCGCCGGGGCCAAGACCGCGCTCGCGTTCGTGTCGCTGGACGCGCACGGCGAGCGCAGCTTCAGCTTCTACCGCCCGCCTGCGGCCGACCTGCTGTTCCGCGCCGAGCACTACCAGGCGCACTGTTTCGAAGACGCGTTGGCCTTCCACGTCTGCTCCAACAGCCTGACCGAGGCCGGCATCGCCAACGCGACCCTGTCGGGCATGCAGCGCGCGCGTCAGGCCGGCGCGCTGGTCAGCATGGACCTCAACTTGCGCCCGGCGCTATGGGCCGATGCCTTCGACCCGCAGCCGACGGTGTGGCGCGCGTTGCTGGAGGCGGACACGATCAAGCTCAGCCGCTCCGAATTCGACTTCCTGGCCGCGCCGCTGGGCAGCCAGACCGCGGCGCTGCAGCGCCTGTGGCACGGCTATGCGACCTGCGTGCTGGTCACCGACGGCGCCGCGCCGATCCGCTGGTACACGCGCACGCGCCAGGGCGAGTTGGGTACGTACGAAGTGCTGCCCACCGACACCACCGCCGCCGGCGACGCCTTCGTCGGCGGTTGGCTGCACCGGCTGGCGACCTTGGACGTGCAGGCCGCCGACTTCGCGGCGTTTCTCGAAGGCGGCGACGCGTTCGAAGATGCGCTGCGCTACGCTGCGGCGACCGGCGCGCTGGCGACCACGCGCCACGGCGCCTTCGCGGCCATGCCGCCGCGCTCGGAAGTGGAGAGTCTGATGGAGGAACAGTCATGAGCCGCTACGACGCCCCCGTCCGCGACGGCGCCCTGCCGGATTTCCGCGATCCCGCCTTTCTGCGCGCGCACATCGCCGACACCATGGCGTTCTATCATCCGCGCGCGATCGACCCGGCCGGCGGCTACTTCCACTACTTCCGCGACGACGGCAGCGTCTACGACGCCTCGCACCGGCACCTGGTCAGCAGCACCCGCTTCGTCTTCAACTACGCCATGGCCGCGCGCGAGTTCGACAGCGAGGACTATCGCGAAGCGGCGCGCCATGGCCTGCGCTATCTGCGCCAGGCCCATCGCGATCCGGTCGGCGGCGGCTATGCCTGGACCCTGCGCGACGGCGTCGCCGAAGACCGCACCAATCATGCCTACGGCGTCGCCTTCGTGATGCTGGCCTATGCCAGTGCGCTCAAGGGCGGCATCGCCGAGGCTGCACCGTGGCTGGAAGAAACCTGGCAGTTGCTGGAAACCTGGTTCTGGGACGAGGACGCCGGTCTCTACCGCGACGAAGCCGACGCCAGCTGGCGCTTCACCGACTACCGCGGCCAGAACGCCAACATGCATCTGTGCGAGGCCTTGATCGCGGCGTACGAAGCCAGCGGCGAATCGCGCTACTACTACCGCGCGCGCACCGTGGCCAGCCAGATGACCCGACGCCAGGCCGCGCTCGCCGGCGGGCTGGTGTGGGAGCACTACGACCGCGACTGGAACGTCGACTGGGACTACCACCGCGACGATCCCAAGCACCTGTTCCGGCCCTGGGGTTTCCAGCCCGGGCACCAGACCGAATGGGCCAAGCTGCTGCTGATCCTGGACCAGCATGCGCAGGAGCGCGGCGCGCCGGTCGATTGGCTGCTACCGACCGCGCAGCACTTGTTCGACACCGCAATCGCGCATTCCTGGGACGAGCGCCATGGCGGCCTGTGCTACGGCTTCGATCCCGACGGCGCGGTCTGCGACGAAGACAAGTATTTCTGGGTCCAGGCCGAGTCGCTGGCCGCGGCCGCGCGCCTGGCGCACCGCACCGGACAGGTGCGCTACTGGGACTGGTATCAGCGCCTGTGGGCCTACAGTTGGCGTCATTTCGTCGATCACGAACACGGCGCATGGTTCCGCATCCTCGATCGCGAGAACCGCAAGTACAGCGACGAGAAGAGTCCGGCCGGCAAGACCGACTACCACACCATGGGCGCCTGCTACGACGCACTGGAACTGCTGCGCCCCCGCTGATCCCCGGAGACCGAAGATGCCGTTGCCGTCCCGCGCGCGCGCCTGCGCCCTGCTGCTTTGCGTATCGGTCGCGCTGCCTGCGCCCGCCTGGTCCGGGACGCCGCTTGCGCAAGCGTCCCCCGCCCCCGCGTTCTCGGCGATCGCTGCCGCGGCCGTATCCCCCCTGACGGCGGCCGCGGCGTCGAAAGCCCCTACCGACATCGCCTACGAAGCCGCCGCCGCGCGCGACGCGGCGCGGGTCAAGGCCGAATTCCTGCACGCCTGGAACGGCTACAAGCGCTACGCCTGGGGCCACGACGCGCTCAAGCCGCTGAGCAAGGGCGCGCACGACTGGTACGGCGAGTCGCTGTTGATGACGCCGGTGGACGCGCTCGACACCATGATCCTGATGGGCCTGGACCAGGAAGCCGACGAGGCGCGCGAACTGATCGCGACCCGGCTCTCGTTCGACCGCGACCTCGACGTCAAGCATTTCGAGATCGTGATCCGCCTGCTCGGCGGCCTGCTCTCGGGCTATCAGCTCAGCGGCGACGAGCGCCTGCTCAAGCTCGCCACCGACCTGGGCGATCGCCTGCTGCCGGCCTTCGACTCGCCCACCGGCCTGCCCTATGTCTACATCAACCTGCGCAGCGGCAAGGCCCACGGCAACGAGAGCAATCCGGCCGAGGCCGGCACCCTGCTGATCGAATACGGCACCCTGAGCAAGCTCACCGGCAATCCGGTGTACTACGCCAAAGCCAAGCGCGCACTGGTGGAAACCTATAAGCGCCGCTCCAAGATCGGCCTGGTCGGCGAGCGTTTCGACGTGGTCAGCGGGCAGTGGACCAACACCCGCAGCCATATCGGCGCGCGCGTGGATTCCTATTACGAGTATCTGTGGAAATGCTGGCAGCTGTTCGGCGACCAGGATTGCCTGGCGATGTGGAAGACCAGCGTCGCCGCCGCCGACCGCTACTACGGCGAAGAGGTGAACGGCGCGCTCTGGTACGGCCATGTCGACATGCACAGCGGCCAGCGCCTGGCCAGCCGTTACGGCGCGCTGGACGCGTTCTATCCCGGCCTGCTGGCGCTGTCGGGCAATATCGAACGCGCGCGGCGCCTGCAGGAGTCTTCGTTCGCGATGTGGAACGCGCACGGCATCGAACCGGAGGCCTACGACTACCGCAAGCGCGAGGTGACCTCGGCCGGCTACCCGCTGCGGCCGGAGATCGTCGAATCGACCTGGTACCTGTATCGCCTGACCGGCGATGCGCGCTACCGCAGCATGGGCCGTTCGCTGTTCGACGACTTCGTCCGCTACACCCGCACCGAGGCCGGCTACGCCTCGCTGAAGAACGTGGTCAGCAAGGAGCAGGCGGACGACATGGAGAGCTTCGTGCTCGCCGAGACCTTCAAGTACTTCTATCTACTGTTCGCGCCGCCGGCGACGCTGGATCCGCAAGCAGTGGTGCTCAACACCGAGGCGCATCCGATCCGGGCGACCTGGAAGCGGGCCGACTGAGAGTCGAGTGCGCGAACCGGGGCGGCGCGGCGCCGCCCGCGTCAGGCCAGTAGCGATGCCGGCAGCAGGAACACCACGACCACGGCGATCGCGACCAGCGCCGCGGCCACCAGCAACGAAATGCCGAAGGCGAGCCAGTTCGAATGCATCGCCGCGCCGCGCGCCTGGTGCGCACCGATCGCTACGCCCTGCAGCTTGCGCGCCAGCATCTGCACGACCAGCAACTGCGGCAGCACGAATGCCAGGCCCGGCACCGATTCCGGCAGCACCATGGCCAGCGCCAGCACCGCCGCGGTCGCGAAGAACGCCAGCACCAGTGCGTTGCGCGCCTTGACCGGCTCGCCCAGGGAGCGGTAGTTGAGCGCCATCAGCAAACCGCCGGCAAAGGCGCTGCCCACGAAGGCCGCCAGGGTGATGCCGGCGACGCTGTACAGGCGCGCCCTCGGATCGGCCTGGGCGACATCGTGCACGGCTACGCTGGGCGGTTGGTAGGGGTTGTCGTCCGACATTCGCGGCTTCCTGGTGCGCTGGATCGGACAATGCCGCGCCCGCCCCGACATCGCAAGCCGCCGGCGCGGGCGCATGCCCCTGACAACACGCTGTCAGCAGCCTGGGCGTAAGCTGCGGTTCCTCCCCAAAGGAATGCCCCCATGAATACCGAACAGATCGCGCAACGCCTGGTCGAGCTGTGCCGCCAGGGCGAGTACGAGCAGGCCCAGGTCGAGCTGTATGCCGACGACGCCGTCAGCATCGAGCCCGAAGGCCTGCCCCCGGAAGCGCTGGGCAACGTGCGCGGCATGGACGCGATCCGCGAGAAGGGTCGCAAGTTCAACGAAGGCATCGAAACCATGCACGGCAGCAGCGTCAGCGACCCGGTGGTCGCGGGCAATTGGTTCAGCCTGTCGATGCGCTTGGACGTGACCATGAAGGGCAGGGGCCGCATCGACATGTCCGAGATCTGCGTCTATCGCGTGCGCGACGGCAAGATCGTGCACGAGCAGTTCTTCTACGACGTGGGTTGAGCTGGCGCCCGGAGAATCGACCGCGGCTTGCGCCGATCCCACAGTAGGCGGCGATGCCCGGCCTTGGGGTAGGAGCGGCGTGAGCCGCGACCCGATTCCAGCTGGCACCGGAGCTTTCGTCGTCGCTGTATTGTGCGGTCGCGGCTCACGCCGCTCCTACCCTAAGGCACGGCCTTTTGTGGGAGCGGCGTAAGCCGCGATGGCGCCACCACCGCGACGAATCCCCAAAGAAAAAGCCCCGCATCGGCGGGGCTTTTTCGTATTGCCGCAACGCCAGCTTCAGTCGATATCGAGGAAGCTGCGCAGCTGTTCCGAACGGCTGGGGTGACGCAGCTTGCGCAGCGCCTTGGCCTCGATCTGACGGATGCGCTCGCGGGTGACATCGAACTGCTTGCCGACTTCCTCGAGGGTGTGGTCGGTATTCATGTCGATGCCGAAACGCATGCGCAACACCTTGGCCTCCCTCGGGGTCAGGCCGGCGAGCACGTCGCGGACCGTCTCGGAGAGGTTGATGTTGGTGGTGGCTTCGACCGGGGACTCCACGTTGGTGTCCTCGATGAAGTCGCCCAGATGCGAATCCTCGTCGTCGCCGATCGGCGTCTCCATGGAGATCGGCTCCTTGGCGATTTTCATGACCTTGCGGATCTTGTCCTCGGGCATGTCCATCTCTTTCGCCAACTCTTCCGGCGTGGCCTCGCGGCCGTACTGCTGGAGCATCTGGCGCGAGATGCGGTTGAGCTTGTTGATCGTTTCGATCATGTGCACCGGGATACGGATGGTGCGGGCCTGATCGGCGATCGAACGGGTGATGGCCTGACGGATCCACCACGTGGCGTAGGTCGAGAACTTGAAGCCGCGACGGAATTCGAACTTGTCGACCGCCTTCATCAAACCGATGTTGCCTTCCTGGATCAGATCGAGGAATTGCAGACCGCGGTTGGTGTACTTCTTGGCGATGGAGATCACCAGGCGCAGGTTGGCCTCGACCATCTCCTTCTTGGCCTTGCGCGCCTTGGCTTCGCCGTAGGCCATCGCACGGCTGATTTCCTTGATGTCGGCCAGGGTCAGGAACGAAGCCTGCTCGATCGCGATCGTGGCTTCCTGCTCGGCGATCACCAGTTCCTTGACGTCGCGCAGGCCCGAGGACCACTTCTGCTTGCGCTTGAGCAGCTCGTCCACCCATTCCAGATTGGTCTGGTTGCCTTCCCAGGCGCGGATGAAGTCCTTGCGCGGCATCTTGGCGACGCGCGTGGACAGGTCGAGGATCTTGCGCTCGTGGTCCTTGATCTTGCCGACCACCTCGCGCAGGTTGCGCACCAGCGAATCGGTCAGGGCCAGCGGCAGCTTCAGGGTGACGAACACCGCCGCCATGTCCTCGCGTGCCTTGAGCGCGGTCTTGTGGGTCGGACCGTTCTTGGCGTACGCCTTCTGGAACTTGGCGTAATCGGCGGCCATCGATTCCATGCGGCTGGCGACTTCGACCGGATCGGGACCGCTGACGGTCTCTTCGGCTTCTTCGTCGGCGGCGGTCTCGACTTCCTCTTCGTCGCCTTCCTCGACTTCGGCGGCCACGACCACCGGTGCCGGCGGCTCGGGCTCGTCGTCGAGGTGGTCGTTGAAGCCGACGATGATTTCGGCCAGGCGCTTCTTGCCGGCCTTGTGCAGCTCGTAGTCTTCCAGGATCGACTGGATCGTCGCCGGGAACGAAGCGAGCGAGGCCTGGACCTGGTTCAGGCCCTCCTCGATGCGCTTGGCGATGGCGATTTCGCCTTCTCGGGTCAGCAGCTCGACCGTACCCATCTCGCGCATGTACATGCGCACGGGGTCGGTGGTGCGGCCGCCTTCGCCGTCGAGCGCGGTCAGCGCCGCCGCGGCTTCTTCGGCGGCGGTGTCGTCGACTTCGCGGTTACCGGTGTTGCCGTCGGCAAGCAGCAGGGTCTCGGCATCGGGCGCAACTTCGTGCACCTCGATACCCATACCGTTAATCATGCCGATGATGTCTTCGATCTGCTCGGCGTCGACCAGGTCGTCCGGCAGGTGATCGTTGACCTCGGCATAGGTCAGATAGCCCTGCTCCAAACCCTTGCTGATCAGGAGCTTGATATCGGACGGAGGGGGCTGTCGTTCGTTGGCCATGGGCTGCGCCACCCGCGCTTGTAGGTCTAGGGAACGTTCCAGTATAGCAGGCCGGGCCGGCTCGGGCCCGATCTAGGACCGGAGGAGGAAGGTGACCGGGCCGTCGTTGACCAGGCTGATCACCATATGGGCACCGAACCGCCCGGTTTCCACCCCCCCGGCGTGACGGTCCCGGCAGGTGGCCGCCAGCCGGTTGAATATCGGTTCAGCCAGTTCCGGCGCGGCCGCGGTGCTGAAGCCGGGGCGCATGCCGCTGCGGGTGTCGGCGGCCAGGGTGAACTGGCTGACCAGGAGCAGGCCGCCGCCGGTGTCGCCCAGGCCCAGGTTCATGCGCCCGGCCGCGTCGGCGAAGATCCGGTAGCCGAGCAGGCGCTCGGCCATGCGCTGGATCTGTGCCTCGCCGTCGCCGGGTTCGACCCCGACCAGGGCCAGCAGGCCAGGCCCGATCGCCCCGACGGTCTCGCCGTCGACGGTCACGGCGGCCTGGGTCACGCGCTGGATCAGGCTGAGCACGGGGCGGGTCCTGCGGTTCGGCGACGGGCCGCACAGTGTCGCCGGGCCGGCCGCATCCGGCCAGCCTGAACCGACCAGCCCGCTTCCGACGAGCTCGCACCGATCAGCCCGCACTGGCCAGCCCGCGCACCGGCCGATCCGCCCGCGCCGGCTAGACTGACGCGATGACCCGATTCGTCGCCCGTGTGCTGTACCTGCTCGCTTCCGCGCTCGCGCGCCTGCCCTGGTCCTGGCTGCTGCGCCTGGGCGACCTCGTCGCCGCAGCCTGGCGCTGGCGCGACGGCCGCGAGAGCCGGGTGGCCCGGATCAACCTGGAACTGGCCTACCCGGAGCTGCTGCCGGCCGAGCGCGCGCAGTGGCACCGCGCGATCCTGCGCACCACCGGCCGCCAGATCCTGGAGACCCTGCGCCTGTGGACCCGGCCGCACCAGGAAAACCTGGGCCTGCTGCGCGAGACCCACGGCACCGAACTGTTCGACGCGGCCATCGCCGCCGGCCGCGGGGTGATCGTGGCCGCGCCGCATTACGGCAATTGGGAGTTGTTGAACCAGTGGCTGGCCTCGCGCACGCCGCTGGCGATCCTGTACCGGCCGCCGGAGTCGAAGATTGGCGAGGCGTTCCTGAACCTGGTCCGCGCCGACGCGCCCGACCGGGTCACCCAGATCCGCGCCGAGGGCCCGGCGGTGCGCCAGCTGTGGAAACTGCTCAACGCCGGCGGCGTGACCGGGATCCTGCCCGACCAGCAGCCCAAGGCCGGCGACGGCGAGTTCGCACCGTTCTTCGGCGTACCGGCGCTGACCATGACCCTGCTCGGCCGCCTCGCCGGGCGCACCGGCGCGACCGTGCTGTTCGCCTACTGCGAGCGCATCGACACCCACACCGGCGCGCCCGGCTTCGCGCTGCGCATCGAACCGGCGCCGGCGCAGATCGGCGACGCTGACCTGGTGGTCGCCACCACCGCGCTCAATGCCGCGGTCGAACGCATCGCGCGCCGCGACCCGGCGCAATACCAGTGGACCTACAAACGCTATACGCTGCGACCGCCGGGTTCGGGCGAGGAAAACCCGTACTGGAATCGCTGAGCGGCCGCTGCGCTGCGCGACGCGACAAGCGAATTCCGGCGCCGCGCCGGACTCAACGACTCAAGGGGAAGCGGATGCGTGGTTGGATCCTGTGTTTGGCGCTGCTCGCCGCGCCGGCGATGGCGGACGAGCTGGAGGACATGAATGCGGTGAGCCAGGCCTGGGACCGTTTCGCCCAACTGAGCAGCAAACGGGACCCCGACAGCGTCGCCCTGCTCAGCCAGGACAGCCTGCGCTACATGACCTTCCTGCGCGACGCGGCCCTGTACGCCTCGCCCGACCAGGTACGCCGGATTCCCATGACCGAGCGCGCACCGGTGTATGCGATGCGCGCGACCCTGGACGAAGCCAAGCTCGCCGCGCTCGACGGCGAGGGCGTCGCCCGCCACTGCACCAAGATCAACGTTTACGGCCTGGGCCCGCGCGACGAGGGCGAACGCCTGCCCACGATCACCCATGTGACGCTGATCCCCGGCGATCGCGCGATCGGCGAGCTCGGGCCGCCGAACGGCGAGCAGTACCAGTACGGCCCGGAGTTCAAGCGCGAAAACGGACAGTGGAAGGTTCGTTTCGAATCCATGGTCGTGGACAACACCATCCTTTTCGACCAGGAGCTGCGCAAGTCCGGCCTGAGCGAGAACGAGATGATGGAGCTCCTCCTGAACGACCTGGTGGGCGAACTCATGCCCGTGGTCACGCTGTCGGACCTGGACCGTCCGCTGCGCGACGACGCGGCCGCGCGCACGCGCCTCAACGAGATCTGGCCGGACTACCGGGACAGCTACCGCAGCCGCATGCTCGCCACCGAACGCAAGGCGGCCGATGGCGAAGATCTGGCGATGCTCGGCCTGGGCGCGCTGCTGTACAGCGGCGCGAAGCCCGAGTACGCCCCGCAGGACAAGCCGCGCGGCCTGAAGCTGCTCGAGCAGGCCAGCGACAAGGGCAATACTCAGGCCTCCCTGTTGGCGCTGCTGGCGCTGACCGAAACCTACCGGCCGGCCAAGGGCAAGGTCGCGCCGCCCGACGTCCTGAACCGCATGGCCGTGCATTCGCGCCGCGCCGCCGAGGGCGGCATCGCCGACGCCATGGTCAGCACGGCCACCTTCACGTTCAACGGTGTCGGCGGCCCGCGCGACTGCAAGCGCGCCGAGGAATGGGCCGCGCGCGCGGAAGACGCCGGCGCGAAGGCCGGCCGCAACGAGCGTGTGTGGTACCTGGCCACCTGCCCCATCCCCGACCAACGCGATCCCAAGCGCGCGCTGGAGCTGGCCGCGTACATGATCGAGCGCGCCGACACCATCGGCGCCGGCGAACTCGACACCGTGGCCGCCGCCTACGCCGCCAATGCGCGTTTCGCCGAAGCCGGCGACTATCAGCGACGCGCGATCGCCAAGCTCGGCGGCGACGACGTCGACAGCGCCCGCCGCATGAAGCAGCGCCTGAACGACTACAAGCGCGGCAAGGACTGGGTGCAGGACTACAACTACTTCGAGCTGCCAGGCGAATGAGCGAAACGCGATCCGACTCCGACCCGTCCGCCGCGCCGGCCACCGCCGTCGAGGGCGAACCCGCCTGGCAGTCGCTGCCGCTGCGCGCGCGCCCGCTGTTCGTGCTCGGCACCTCGATCTCGCTGGCGATACTGTTCGGCGTGGCCGGGGTGATCACCGCGACCCTGGGCCTGGGCATGGCCGCGGGCATCGCCGCCGGCGGCACCGGCGCGCTGCTGGGCATCGCCGCCGGGATATGGATAGGCACCAAGCAGTTCCGCTACACCTACTGGCGCCTGGACGATCACGGCCTGGCGGTGCGCCGCGGCCGCCTGTGGCAGCGCGAGACCCGGGTGCCGATCACGCGCGTGCAGCACCTGGACCTCAAGCACGGGCCCTGGCAGCGCCGGCGCAGGCTGGCGACCCTGGTCGTGCACACCGCCGGCACCCGCCACAGCTCGGTCCAGGTGCCGCACCTCGACGCCGAGGACGCGCAGCGCCTGCGCGACCGCCTGGGCCGGCAGATCGATCTCGATGACGATGTCTGATCCCGGCGCCGGCAACCCCACCCCGGGCGCCGCAGCCTCCGGACCGGCCGCGCCGACCGCGGCGGAAGCCGCCAGCGCCGAGCGCCGGTTGCATCCGATGTCGTGGCTGTTCGTGCTGCTGCAGCAGCTCAAGCAGTTCATCGTGCCGCTGATCGCGCTGCTGGTGTTCGGGCGCGGCGATCGCAACGAGCTGTGGTCGCTGCTCGCGGTCGGCGTGCTGGTGATGCTGGCGCTGTGGCAGTACTTCACCTACCGCTACGGCGCCACCGGCGACAGCCTGGTGGTGCGCAGCGGCCTGCTCGAACGCAGCTTGCGGGTGATCCCGTTCGCGCGCATCCACAACGTCGCGCTGCGGCAGTCCGCATTGCACCGCATGTTCGGCGTGGCCGAGGTGCGGCTGGAGTCGGCCGGCGGGCACAAGCCCGAAGCCGAGATGCGCGTGCTCAAGCTGTCCGACGCCTTGGCCCTGGAAGCGCTGGTACGGCGTCGCGGCGCGAGCGAGGATGCCGCCGGCGCGGTCGATGAGCCGGCCGCCGCGCCGCTGCTGACGATGTCGCTGGGCGACGTGCTGCGCGTGGGCGTGGTCAACAACCGCGGCATGTTCGTGGTCGGCGCCGGCATCGCCGCCTTCATGCCCTACAGCCGCGACCTCATCCCCGGCGGCATCATGCCCAGTACGACCCGGCACCTGATCCTGTCGCTGTTCGGCTGGACCAGCGAGCACCACTTCGGCCCGCTGCAGTACCTGCTCGGCGCGCTGGTGCTGGCGGGGCTGTTCATCGGCCTGGTGCGGGTGCTGTCGATGCTGCTGGCCCTGCTGCAGTACTACGGCTTCAGCCTGACCGAGCACGGCCGCCGCCTCACCGTCGAACGCGGCCTGCTGGCGCGCTGGCGCACCAGCGCCTCGCGCCGGCGGATCCAGGCCTGGACGCTGCGCGAGGGCTTGATGCACCGGCTGCTGCGCCGGCGCAGTCTGGAGATCGAAACCGCGGTCGGCGACGACCAGCAGCAGGAGCGTGCGCTGCGCGAACTGGCGCCGGTCGCGACCGCGGCCGCATGTGAGTCGCTGATCGAACACCTGCTGCCGAAGGCCGGCTGGGCTAGCCTGGACTGGCGCGCCTTGCCGTTGGCGAGCTGGTGGCGCTTGTTCCTGCCCGGCCTGCCCTGGCTGGCCGCAATCACCGGCCTGCTGTGCCTGCGCTTCGGCGCCTGGGGCCTGCTCGCCCTGCTGTGGCTGCCCTGGGCCGCGCTCAAGGCGCGCCAGCGCGCGCGCCGGCTCGGCTACGCCCTCAACACCGAGCTGATCGCGGTGCGCGAAGGCTGGTGGCAGCGTTACTGGCGCTTCGCCGAGATCGACAAGCTGCAGGCGCTGCAGCTCACCCGCAGTCCGATCGACCGCCGCTGCGGCACCGCGACGCTGTGGCTGGACACCGCCGGCGCCGCCGCGCTGGCGCCGCCGCTGCGGATCCGTTTCCTGCCGGTCGCCGATGCCGAAGCGCTGTACCGCGGCCTGTCGGCGGCCCTGGCCCGGCGCAAGCTGAGCTGGTGAGGCGGTGTGGGATGCGGCGACGACCGCCGTGGCGCGTTGGTTCGATTTTTCGCGACGGTGCGGTTGTCACCGCACCCTACGGCCAAGGTCGGTGCTGAAGCCGCTCTCTGTGGGAGCGGCGTAAGCCGCGATCGCGAAGCCACAGAGACCGGCGCAAGGTCGTGCGCCCGCCTGCAGCGCGGCGGCCCATCGCGGCTTACGCCGCTCCCACAGGAAGCCAAAAAGCCGAAGCCGCGGAACCGCGAGTGCGGCGACAGCCCCGCCGCGCCTCAGCCGCGGCCCCAATAACCCAGTTCGCGCCGGATCTGCAGCGCGCGCAGGCGCGCCGAAAACGGCTTGGCGCCGAGCCGGCCCAGGCGTCCTGCGATCAGATCTTCCGTCGCTGCGATCACGCGCTCGGACGAGCGCCCGTCGCGATAGGGATGGATCGCGTCGGCGTAGGCGTCGAGCGAAGCCTGCAGCTCCGGGCTCGGGGTGAAGGCGTTTTCCAGCATCGCCGGCAGCTCGTGCGGCTCGTGGAAATCGATCATGTGGGCCTTCGGCGCGCGGTTGCGGAAGGTCACCACCGGCTTGCGCTGGACCACGAACTCCGAGACCACCGAGGTGGTGTCGGCGACCAGCACATCGGCCGCGCGCTGGGCCGCGATCAGCTGCTCGGTCTCGACGAAGTCGGCGTTGGGCCCGGCCAGCTTGCGGTAGCGCTCGAACAGCTCCGGCGGGCACTTGGGGTGCAGGGTCAGCAGCCAGTAGCGGTCGCCGCGGCGGACCTCGTCGGCGATCGCCTCGTACAGATGCGGGGCGGCGCTCAGACGCTCGGTGAAGGTGGAAGCGAATAGCACCACCGGGCGCCGCCCGGCGCGTCGGCGCAGGCGCGCGGCGCTGCCGTCGTCGTCGCGGAACAGCGGGTCGAGCTTGGGCCAGCCGGTCTCGACCACGGCGAAGTGCCCGGCCTGCGCGGCCAGCGAACGGAACGGCGCGGTGGTCGCCGGGCCCTGGGTGCAGTACAGGTCGAACAGCCCGCGCACCCGGAAATGGCCGCGCGCGTCCTCGCGTTTTTCGACGTTGAAGCCATGGAACAGCTGCACCTTGGCCCCGGCCACGAACGGCGGGACCCAATTGGCGGCGCTGAACACCGCGCGCGGTTTCAGCGCCACGGCCTCGTGCAGGCCGATGCCGCGCACCGGCGCCGGCAGCTTGGCGCCGGCGGCGCCGTCGACGAACCAGGCATGCACCGCATGCCCCTGCGCTTGCAGCGCATCGGCCACCGGTTGCAGGATGGGCAGCGCATAACGCTCGCTTGCGAACAACAGGTAATCCGCCATCAACGCATCCCGGACTGAATCGAACGTGGCCGCCGCGGGCGCGCAGGCGCGCGCAGCGCAGGCATCTTGCCAGCTTTCGGCCTGCATCATCGCGTTCAACGAAGCCGACCGCATCGGCGACTGCCTGGCCTCGCTGGCGTTCTGCGACGAGGTGGTGGTGGTCGACTCGTTTTCGACCGACGCCACGGTCGAGATCGCGCGCGCGGCCGGCGCGCGCGTGCTGCAGCGGCCGTTCGACGGTTTCCGCAGCCAGAAGCAGTTCGCGATCGAGCAGGCCGCGCACGACTGGGTGCTGTGCCTGGACGCCGACGAGCGCGTCGACGATCGCCTGCGCGAGGCGATCGAAGCCGAGCGCGCGGCCGGTTTCGCGGCCGCCGCCGGCTACCGCTTCGCGCGCCTGTCGGAGTATTTCGGCAAGTTCCTGCGCCACGGCAACGCCTATCCCGACCGCGTGCTGCGCCTGTTCGATCGCCGCCGCGGCGGCTGGCGCGGCCAGCGCGAAGTTCACGAGGCCGCCAGCGTCGACGGTGCGGTGCTCACCCTGCCCGGCGACCTGATCCACTACCCCTACCGCTCGCTGGAACAGCAGTTGGCCAAGACCCAGCGCTACGCACGGATGATGGCCGAGCACGACTACGCGCGCGGCAAGCGCGCGACCCTGGGCAAACTGGTGCTGGCGCCGGCCTGGCGCTTCTGGCGCGGCTACGTGTTGCGGCTGGGTTTCCTCGACGGCTGGCACGGGCTGGTCTATGCCTATGTGCGCGCCAACTACGTGCGCCAGAAAACCATCATGCTGTGGATGTTGCAGAACGGCCAACCCGTCACCACGTCCGAACCATGAACGCAGCCACCGCCCCGCGCGCGAGCGTGGTCGTCACCACCTACAACTGGCCCGAGGCGCTGCGCCTGGTCCTGGGCGCGCTCGCGCGCCAGCGCACGCTGCCGTACGAGGTCGTGGTCGCCGACGACGGCTCGCGCGAGGACACCCGCGAACTGATCGAGCGCACTGCGCGCGACTACCCGGTGCCGCTGCGCCACAGCTGGCTGGAAGACCGCGGCTTCCGCGTCGCCCTGGCGCGCAACCGCGCGATCGCCGCCACGTCCGGCGACTACGTGCTGCTGCTGGACGGCGACATGGTCGCGCACCCGCAGTTCGTCGCCGACCACCTGCGCGCGGCGCAGCCGGGCAGCTTCGTCCAGGGCCAGCGCGTGCTCACCGATGAGATCGGCCGCGACCGCCTGCTGTCCGGCGAGACCCAGGCCCTGGGCTTCTTCGACCGCGGCCTGACCCGGCGCCGCCACACCCTGCGCGTGCCGGCGCTGGCGGCGCTGTCGCTGCGCAGCACGCGCGGCCGGAGCACCGCCGCGATCAAGACCTGTAACCAGGGCTGGTGGCGCGAGGATCTGGTCGCGCTCAACGGCTTCGATGAGCGCTACGAGGGCTGGGGCCGCGAAGACAAGGACCTGGCCGTGCGCGCGTTCCACGCCGGCCTGGAACGGCGCTCGCTGCGCTTCGCCGGCCTGGCCACGCACCTGTACCACCGCGAACGCCACGACGACGGCGACAGCCCCAACGACGCGCTGCTGGCCGAGGCCAAGGCGAGCCAGCGCGTGCGCGCGCCGGTCGGACTGGATCGGCATCTGGCCGAGTTCGCGCTGAACCCGCTGCCCGATTTGAGAGGCGCGCGCTGAGCCCGCAATGACGCATCGCGGGCCTTGGGCGCCACGCGCCAGGCGAGCCACCTTCCCTGTGGGAGCGGCGTAAGCCGCGATGCCGCCGCCAGGCGGCGCTTCGCTCAGATCACGAAACGCGAATCGCGCGGGACGCCGCCTTACTTCCCATATTCGAAACTTGCGTCGTTGCCGCAGCGCATCGCGGCTTACGCCGCTCCCACAGGGCCAGGAACACAGGCCAGAAGCGCGGCGCTGGGGCGCGATTCGTTTCCTCTCACCCCTACTTGGGGACGCAGGCTTGAATGGCCGCCCCCGGCACCAGGGTCCAGCCGCGCCGGTTGGCGCTGCCCATGTGCGTGCTCAGCTGGTCATCCACGCATTCGGCCAGGGCCACGTCCTGCACCAGCAGCCAGCGGGTATCGGGATGCTGCGCCTGCCACGCCAGGCCGCGGCGCATCTGTTCCTTGAAGTCGACCTTGAAGCCGAAGGTCGCGGCCGGACGATCGGCCATCAGCAGGTTCTGTTCGCGCCAGGCGACCAGGCCCAGCTCGGCCTTCGGCCCGATTTCCTGGCCGACCTGGGCCATCAGGCCGCGCGCCGACGAGGAATCGTTGAGCAGCGGCGCCATCAGCAGGCCGAACCCGACCCACAAGCCGGTCAGCAGCGAAGCCATCGACGCCAGCGGACGCCGCGGCCCGAACCACAGCAGGCTCGCCAGGCCCCAGCCGCCGACCGCCATCAGGCTGGCCGCCATCGCGCGCGCGCCCTCGGCGATGCCGCGCTCGGCGACCAGCTTGCGTTCGAAACCGGGTTCGCCGAACCACATCGCCGCGCCCAGGCCGAGCAGGCCCAGCGCGAACAGCCAGGTGAAGCCGGCGGCGATGCGGCGCGGCCACAGTTTGCGCACGACGCCCGGCAGCAGCGGCGCCAGCGCCAGGCACACCATCGGCAGCGCCGGCAGGATGTACATGTCGCGCTTGCCGTTGGGCAAGGTGAAGAACACCAGCACCAGCAGCCACCACGCCAGCGGCAGCAGGTAGCGCGGATCGCGCCGGCGCAGGCGCCGGCGCCAGGCCGGAATCGCCCACGGCAGTGCCAGCATGGTCGGCAACCACATCGTCAGCACGACCTGGACGAAGTACCACGGCGGCTGGCCGTGGTCCCAGGACGCGCTGTAACGCTTGGCGGTCTGGCGCAGCAGGATGTCGTCCATGTAGCCGCGGTATTCCGGCGAACCGTGGCCGGTCGCGGCGATCACCATCGGCACCAACCACACGCAGGCCGCGGCCACGAACGCCAGCGGCCCCAGCCAGAACTTCGGATCGCGCACCTGCACCCGCACCGGCCAGCCGCGCAGCGAGGCGATCCCGGCCGGTATCAGCATCAGCAGCGCGATCGCGCCGACGCCCTTGGTGATGGTGCCCAGGCCGGCGGCGGCCCAGCCCAGGACCCACATCCGCCAGTCGCCGCGGCCGTCCCGGCGCCACTGCAGCAGGTGCCGCAGCAAGCCGTAGTTGGCCAGGGTGATCCAGAACACCACCAGCGGATCGATCTGCGCCTTCTTCGACTGCCAGGTGAACTGCAGCGCGAACAGCAGCGCCCAGCCCGCGTACAGCCCGACCTTGCGCGTCCACAGCCGGCGGCCCAGATCGACCACGCACCACAGCGTGCCCAGCGCGGCCAGCAGCGACGGCAGCAGGAACGCCACGCGCCAGTCGCGGAACACGGTGTAGGCGGCGGCCTGCAGCCACATGAACAAGGGCGGCTTGTCCGAGTAGAGCTCGGTCCCGCGATGCGGAAACAGCCAGTCCCCGCTCTCGACCATCTGCCGCGCCACCAGCGCGAATCGCGGCTCGTCGGCGGGCCAGGGGTCGCGCATGCCCAAGCCGGCGCCGAGCACCAGCAGGGCGATGATCCAGAACAGCCAAGTGTCGCGGGAGCGTGTCGAGTTCAGCATGCGCGGGATGATAGCCGCGATGGCCGGCCGGGATGTCGGAGAAGCGTTCAGCGGCCGCAGATGGCGAGGGCGCTGGAGGGGGCGCTTGTCGAATGAGTGATCCGCGGCCATGGTTGGAGCCCGAACGGCGCCGGCGAGACCTGCCGTACCGATAGGCCGCAGCCAGTGCCGCGCTTCAGACGGAGTCAGCACTAGTCTCGGAGGCTGCGGCTGCGGCTGCGGCTGCGGTTGCGTTGCCGTTGCCGTTGCCGTTGCCGTTGCCGTTGCCGTTGCCGTTGCATTGGAATCCATTGAGCCGCACCACGACGAACAACCGTAGACCCGAAGGGCGGCGCGCAGGACGCTAGGCAAGCCCTTCTCTTTGGTTACTTTCTCTTGGGCTAGCAAGAGAAAGTGACCCGCATGCGCAGCAGGCGGAAGCTGTTGCTTAAGAACGAAACCAGCAAAGCAGCCGGAATTCGCGATCGCGGCTCACGCCGCTTCCACAGAAAGCGGAAGCGAAGCCGATCCGAATCGAAGCCAGCGCGGTAGCCGAAGGTCGCGGTCGCGGCTCACGCCGCTCCTACCCCAAGGCGGGTGGGAAAGTGACCCGCATGCGCAGCAGGCGGAAGCTGTTGCTTAAGAACGAAACCCACGAAGTAGCTGGGATTCGCAATCGCGGCTTACGCCGCTCCCACAGAAAGCGAAGCCGATCCGCATCGAGACTCACGCAGCAGCCGGAGGGCGCGGTCGCGGCTCACGCCGCTCCTACCCCAAAGCGAGAACGGCGCGGCCGAGTGTGGCTGCGGCTACGGCTACGAAAGAACCTTCCGCAAGCGCGAATAGAAGAAACCGTCGTAGCCCAATTCGCCCGGCAAACGCTGCCGCCCGACCTCGCGATCACGACCATAACTCGCGTCCAAAGCCTCGACCCGCGCATCCGGCGTACGCGCCAGAAACGCGCGCGCCTGATCCTCGTTCTCTTCCTTCAGGATCGAGCAGGTCGCGTACACCAGCACGCCCCCCGTAGCCACGGTCCGCCACAGCGCGTCGAGCAGCCGCGCCTGCAGCGCAACCATCACCGCGATGTCGGATTCGCGCCGGTGCATCAGCACGTCGGGCTGACGGCGGACGATGCCGGTGGCCGAACACGGCGCGTCCAGCAGCACCGCGTCGAACGGCGTGCCGTCCCACCAGGCGGCGAGGTCGGACGCGTCGGCCGCGAGCAGCCGCGCCTGCGCGCCCAGGCGCAGGCGCGCCAGGCCGCTGCGCACCGTGTCCAGGCGCGCGGCATCGACATCGAGCGCGGTCAGCCGCAGGCTGGGGTCGCGTTCGAGCAGATGCGCGGTCTTGCCGCCGGGCGCGGCGCAGGCGTCGAGCACGCGCGCGCCGGACGGCGGCGACAGCGCATCGGCGACCAACTGCGCGGCGCCGTCCTGCACCGAGACCGCACCGTCGGCGAAGCCCGGCAGGGCCGCGATCGCGATCGGCTCGTCCAGGCGCAGCGCATCGGGCAGGGCTTCGTCGACCGAGGCCGCGATACCGGCTTCGCCCAGACGCGCGCGATAGGCCTCGCGCCCGCCCTGGCCGCGATTGACGCGCAGCCACAGCGGCGGCGCGGTGGCGCTGGCTTCGAGGATCGCGAGCTCGTCCGCGGGCCAGTCGCGCCGCACGCGGGCGCGCAGCCAGGCCGGCCAATGCGCATGCGCATCGATCGTTGGAAAACCGTCGCGCTGGGCGCGGCGCAGCAGCGCGTTGACCATGCCGGCCTGATGGCTGCGGCCGATCGTGCGCGCGGCGTCGACCGTCGCCGCGAGCGCCGCATGCGCGGGCAAGGCCAGGTCGAGCTGAGCGAAACCGACGTACAGCAGCGCGCGCAGGTCGCTGTCGCGCTTGCCCAGCGGGCGCGGCATCCAGTCCTTGAGCGCGGCTTCGTAGCGCGCGGGGCGGCGCAGCACGGCGAAGCAGATCGCTTCGACCAGTGCGCGGTCGCGCGGATCTTTCAGGGTCGGCAGCGCGGCGGCGAGTTCGGGCTTGAGCGAGCGGCCGCGGTGCAGCACCGCGTCGAGCACGCGCGCGGCGACGGCGCGGCTTTCGGCGCCGCTGGACGCGTTCACGCGCCGACCGCCAGGTCGCGGCGGCCGTTGAGGTAGTCGGCGGCGGTGATGGCCTTGCCGCCGTCGCGCTGCAGCACACGGATGCGCAGCGCGCCCTCGCCGCAGGCGATGTCGATGCCTTCGCGTCCGGCCTGCAGCAGGGTGCCGGGCGCCGCGCCGTGGGCCAGCGGCAGCGCGATCGCGCCGTGCAGGCGCACGCGTTCGCCTGCGACCACGGCCTCGGCCATCGGCCAGGGGTTGAAGGCGCGTACCTTGGCGGCGAGCGCGACCGCGGGCTGGTTCCAATCCAGCCGCGCCTCGGCCTTGTCGAGCTTGTGCGCGTAGGTCACGCCTTCCTCGGGCTGGACCCAGGGCTGCGGGCGCAGTTCGGCGCGCAGCAGGCCCAGGCCGTCGCTGAGCACGCTCGCGCCGATCTCGGCCAGGCGGTCGTGCAACTGGCCGCCGGTTTCGGTCTCGCCGATCTCGGTGGTCTGGGCCAGCAGCACCGGGCCGGTGTCCAGGCCCTTTTCCATCTGCATCAGGCACACGCCGGTTTCGCGGTCGCCGGCTTCGATCGCGCGCTGGATCGGCGCGGCGCCGCGCCAGCGCGGCAGCAGCGAGGCGTGCACGTTCCAGCAGCCATGGGTCGGAATATCGAGCACCGACTGCGGCAGGATCAGGCCGTAGGCGACCACGATCATCAGGTCCGGCTGCAGCGCGCGCAGCGCCTGGCGCGAGATCGCGGCCTTGAAGTTTTCAGGCTGCAGCACCGGGATGCCGCGCAGCAGCGCCTCGCGCTTGACCGGCGACGGGCTGAGCTCGCGGCCGCGGCCGGCCGGACGGTCGGGCTGGGTGTAGACGGCGACGACTTCGTTATGCCGCGCGGCGGCGCGCAGGCTGGGCACGGCGAAATCGGGCGTGCCGGCGAAAACGATCCTCAGGGACATGCGAAAAACTCCGGAAGCGGGGGAGCGGAAGCGCTCGGATCGAGGCCGGATGGCGGCGCGCGTCCGGGACCAGCATGCCGCCTGCGACGGCGGCCGTGTGCGCTGCGTGCGGCGGATACGGGGAGCATGGGCCGACGCGGCGCGAAGGCCGCCGCATCGTGCGGGCATCGCAGCGTCGGCACCTAGGCAATCGGTACCGGAGCGATGCGGGTGGGCGCGCGGTCGCGGCGACGCCGGCCGCGCCCGCGACCTCAGGCCGCGTCGCCGGCGAGCTTGCGCTGCTTGGCCAGCTTCTTGCGCACCATCTCGCGCTTGAGCGGCGAGAGGTAGTCGACGAACAGCTTGCCGTCCAGGTGGTCCATTTCGTGCTGGATGCAGACCGCGAGCAGGCCGTCGATCTGCAGTTCGAACGGCTGGCCGTCGCGGCCGACCGCACGCACCGTGATCTCGTTGGCGCGGGTCACGTCGGCGAAAATGCCGGGGACCGACAGGCAGCCTTCCTGGTAGACCTGTTCGCCGGCCTTGACCAGGATTTCCGGGTTGATGAACACCAACGGCCGGTCGTGCTCCTCGGACACGTCTATCACCATGAAGCGCTGGTGGACGTCGACCTGGCTTGCCGCCAGACCGATGCCCGGGGCCTCGTACATGGTTTCGAACATGTCGTCGAGCAGCTTCTGGAACGCGGGCTCGGTGACGCGGGCAGGGTCGACCGGCACGGCTTTGGTGCGCAGCCGGGGGTCGGGAAATTCGAGGATCGGCAACAGAGACATGGCGTCGAAAAAAATGGGGGCGTCGGTCACATACACAAGCAAGAAGAGGATTGTAACCCCGTTTTGGGCCTCGAAAGCTTGCAAGCACGGGGTTCTTCTGGGCTATAGTTCCGAGGCCCGCAAAGGGCAAACCTGCAAGGGGAATCAGGTAGATGGCCGCCATGTTTAAACCATTCCGCGCGGTTGCAACCGCCGCGTTGCTGACGATCGCCACCTACGCCCTCGCGGCGGAGATGCAAGGCGGTCACCCCGACACCTATGTGGTCAAGCGGGGCGACACCCTGTGGGACATCGCCGGGCGTTTCCTTAAGCGCCCGTGGCTGTGGCCGGAAATCTGGCAGGCCAACCCGCAGATCAAGAATCCGCACCTGATCTACCCGGGCGACGTGATCTCGCTGGCCTACCTCGACCGCCTGGGCGTCCAGCCCGGTCCGCGCGAGGAAGCCCCGATCACCGGCATCCCGCTGAGCCAGGTCGAGCCGTTCCTGAAGAATCTGCGCGTGGTCGACAGCTTCGAGCAGCTGCCCTACGTGGTCAGCCTGGAAGAGGACCGCCTGCGCGGCTCTCAGGGCCAGGTCGCCTACATCAAGGGCCTGAGCGGCGCCGAGGCCGGTCAGCGCTACGCCGTGGTCCGCCCGACCCAGCGCTACAGCCGCCTGACGAGCGACAAGTGCTGCGACGTCAACCACCGCACCACCGACCTGCGCAGCCACGATCTGGACTTCAACGGGCGCATCCCGTCCGGGTTCCAGGCCATGTGGAGCGATTCCACCCTGCCCCAGGGCCGCGGTGATCTGCTCGGCTACGAGCTGATGCAGCTGACCACGGGCACCCTGAGCCGCGGCGAAGTCGGCGGGGTCGGCGCCAGCACCCTGGTGATCGACGACGCCGGTCGCGAAGTCCGGGTCGGCGACCGCCTGATCCCGGTCGAAGCCCAGCCCTACGACCTGCAGTTCTTCCCGCATCCGCCGAAGCAGGAATTCCAGTACGGTCACGCCCGCGTCCTGGCCGTGGCCGACCAGATGACCAGCGGCGGCGCGCGCGATGTGGTCGCCCTGTCGGTGGGCCGTCTGGACGGCATCGACAACGGCACCGTGCTCTCGACCTGGCGGGTCGGCCGCAACGTCGTCGACCGGGTCAAGGTCGGCGCCGAGCGCAGCGAAGACACCGTCGGCCATGCCAGCAAGGTCCGCGTGCCCGACGAATACGCCGGTCACGTGATGATCTTCCGCACCTTCGACAAGGTCAGCTACGGCCTGGTGATGGAAGGCGTGCGTCCGACCCGGATCGGCTACGAGCTCAAGCATCCGGACGCCCCGTACTGATCGGGGCGCCCCGCAGGCCGGGGTGTTTTCCTACGCAACGAAGCGACGGCGCCCTAGGGCGCCGTCGTCGTTTCCAGGGCAGGCTGGCTGCATGTCCGAGACCGCCGACCATTACGCCCTGATCGCCCTGATCGCCGCCGACGGCGCCAGCGCCCCGCGCCGGGCCCTGCTGGAACGCCACGGCAGCGCCGCCGCCGCGCTTGCGGCCGGGCCCACGGCCTGGCGCGAGGCCAAACTGAGCGAAGCCCAGGCGGCGGCGCTGCAGGCGCCGGATAGGGCCGAACTGGAACGCGCCCAGGCCTGGCTGGCCGCGCCCGGGCACCATCTGATCGGCTGGCACGACCCCGACTACCCGCCCCTGCTGCGGCGCAGCCCGAACCCGCCGCTGGCCCTGTTCGTGGCCGGCGACCCGAACCGGCTGTGGCACCCGGCGGTGGCCGTGGTCGGCAGCCGCGCGCCCACGCCCGGCGGGCGCGACAACGCCGCCGATTTCGCCCGCGCCCTGGCCGCGTCCGGCCTGGCCGTGACCAGCGGGCTCGCCGCCGGCATCGACACCGCCGCCCACCAGGCCGCGCTGGCGGGCGGCGGCGCGACCGTGGCGGTGCTCGGCACCGGACCGGACGTGCCCTATCCGCGCGCCAACGCCGCCCTGCACGCGCGCATCGCCGAGGCCGGCGCGGTGGTCAGCGAGCACCTGCCCGGCATCGGCGCGCGGCCGGCGCACTTCCCCTCGCGCAACCGCATCATCGCCGGCCTGAGTCTGGGCACGCTGGTGATCGAAGCGGCCGAACGCTCCGGCGCCCTGATCACCGCGCGCCTGGCCGCGGAGGCCGGCCGCGAGGTGTTCGCCCTGCCCGGCTCGATCCACAACCCGCTCGCCCGCGGCTGCCACCGCCTGATCCGCGACGGCGCCGCCCTGGTCGAACGCCCGGACGAGCTGATCGCGGCCCTGGCGCCGCTGGCGCAGGAGCTCGCGGCCGCCTTGCGCCTGCGCCTGAACGCCCCCATACAGTGCGGCCACACACCCGTCACGAGGCCCGTTCAGGATGAACGCCTCGACGACCGCAACTACCAGTCCTTGTGGCACGCGCTCGGCCATGACCCCACCGGTATGGATCACCTGGTCGAGCGGACCGGATTGACGCCTGCCGTACTGTCCTCCATGCTGCTGATCATGGAGCTTGAGGGTCGCGTAGCGGCGCAACACGGCCGTTACTTCCGCAACCGCTGAGCCACTCCCGCGCAGGGGCCCAGCGGTCGTCAGCCACTCCAGACCCACCGCGCCGCATGCGGCGCAGGCCGAGGGAAATGAAAGAGAGCATTCTGGACGTCCTGCTGTACCTGTTCGAGCATTACTTCACCGACGATGCGGACCTCGTCCGCGACCGCGATTCGCTCCGCAGCGGCCCCCTGTTCGACGAACTGGGCCAGGCCGGTTTCAGCCCCGCCGAAATCAACAAAGCCTTCGAGTGGCTCGATGCGCTGGCCCTGCAGCGGCCCGACGCCAGCCCGCCGCGCGCGAACGGCCCGACCCGCGTCTACTTCGGCCCCGAGCTGGACAAGCTCGATGTCGAATGCCGCGGTTTCCTGATGTTCCTGGAGCAGCACGGCATCCTCGACGCCGGCCAGCGCGAGCTGGTGCTGGACCGCGCCATGGCGCTGGACCAGGACGAACTCGATCTCGACGACCTCAAATGGGTCGTGCTGATGGTGCTGTTCAACCAGCCGGGGTCCGAAGCGGCCTACGCCTGGATGGAAACCCAGATGTTCGAGGACGAGCCCGAACCGGTACATTAAGGGCGCACGAACTAGCGCGCGGCGCCCGGGGAGGCGCCCCGCCGGCGTCCGTCCCGCGCGACGCCTCATCAAGGACGACTCCAGGGGGAGCGAAATGGCGGATTGGTACTACCACGATGCGGCACAGGGCCGCGTCGGACCTTTGAGCGCGGAAGACCTACAGGCGCGCTATCGCGATCGCCGCATCCAGCGCGACACCTTGGTGTGGCGCGAAGGCCTGCGCGAATGGCAGCCGCTGGACCGCGTGTCCGAAGAACTCGGCCTGGACGGCATCCAGCAGGACACCGCCAAGCCGCCGCCGCTGCCGCCGGGCGCGCCGATCGGCATCAACCCCACGACCGCCTACGCCGGCGCCGGCCTGCGCACCGACGTGCGCCGGCCCGAGCCCAAGCGCGGCATGTCCGGCTGCCTGATCGCGGTGATCGTGCTGGCGGTGCTGGCCCTGCCGGTGCTCGGCATCCTGGCCGCGATCGCGCTGCCGGCGTATCAGGACTACACCCTGCGCGCCAAGGCCATGCAGAGCATCAACGAGGTCAACCCGATCAAGGCCGCCGTGGCCGAGCACATGCTCAGCAGCGGCGGCGACTGCCCCAGCAACGGCGACGACGGCTTCGGCGCGCCCGAGGACTACGCCACCAGGACCACCGCGCAGATCAAGATCGGCACCATGCAAGGCGGCCATTGCGCGATCGAGCTGGAGCTGCGCGGGATCGGCGAGCGCGTCGACGGCAAGACGATCTGGTTCGAGGCGGTACCGCAGAGCGGCGGCGGCGTGCAGTGGGATTGCAGCGGCGGCGACCTGCCGGCGATCTACCGTCCCAGCGCCTGCCGTCCCGGCACTTCCATCAGCAACGGCTGAACCGACATGACCGATTGGTACTACAGCGACAGCGACCGCAACCGTCACGGCCCGGTACGCGCCGAAGACCTGGCGCAGCTGCACGAGCACGGCCAACTCGCGCCCGAGACCCTGGTCTGGCGCGAGGGCATGCCGAGCTGGCGCCCCTGGCGCGAGATGATCGGCGAAGTCGTGCCCGGCGCCGGCCGGCCGGCCGTGGCCGCGGCGACCTTCGCCACCGCCTCGGCGGACGCCGCGCCGGAAGCCGCCGCCAACCCCTACGCCGTCGCCGAACCGGTCTCGCCCTACGCCCCGCCGCGCTCGACGCTGGCGCAGGACGAAGAGTTCGTGCAGGGCGGCGAGGTCGTCTACGCCGGGTTCTGGAAACGCGTCGCCGCCAGCACGATCGACGGCTTCGTGATCGGCATCGCCGGCGCGGTCGTCCAGATGATCCTGATGGTGGTGTTCTTCGGCATCGGCGCCGGCATGAGCGGCGACCCGTCGAGCATGTTCGAAAGCGGCGGCGCGATCGCCCTGCTGGCCCTGGTCTATCTGATTCCGCTGGGCATGCAGGCGGTGTACTTCGGCATGTTCCACTCGTCGGCCAAGCAGGCCACGCTGGGCAAGATGGCGATCGGGATCAAGGTCACCGACGACGACGGCCGCCGCATCTCGCTGGCGCGCGGCATCGGCCGCTTCTTCGCCTACATCGTGGCGACCCTGCCGCTGGGCATCGGCGTGCTGATGGTCGCCTTCACCGACCGCAAGCGCGGCCTGCACGACATGATGGCCAGCACCCTGGTGGTCGACCGCTGGGCCTACACCAGTCACCCGGAGCGCCAGCGCCCCGAGCTGGGCACGGTCGCGACCGTAATTTTGGTGATTTTCGGCGTCCTGGCGGCGCTGTATCTGGTGTTCGCTTTGTTCATGCTGGCCGCCGTCGGCCTGAGCGCCGGCCGCTGAACCTGAACGGCCGAAGCTGAATGGGAGGCTGGTCCTAACCGGCTCCCGGTCGCACTCGCAACGCCCCGCGCTTGACAGCCGGGGCCGCCGCATGGTCCCAATAAAAAAGGAAACCCTGAACGCCCGCGTCTTCATTGCCGCGGGCGTAGCCTTCTTTGCGTTAGTCAGTTGCAGTGCGCCGGCAATGGCCCCTGCGGAGCTCCAATGGCCAAGAACCTCCTCATCGTCGAGTCGCCCGCCAAGGCCAAGACGATCAACAAGTACCTCGGCAAGGACTTCACCGTCCTGGCCTCCTACGGCCACGTCCGCGATCTGGTGCCCAAGGAAGGCGCGGTCGATCCGGACAACCACTTCGCGATGGACTATGCGGTCATCGAGAAGAACGAAAAGCACGTCGATGCCATCGCCAAGGCCGCCAAGAGCGCCGACAACCTGTTTCTGGCGACCGACCCGGACCGCGAAGGCGAGGCGATCAGCTGGCACATCGGCGAGATCCTGCGCGAGCGCGGCCTGCTCGAAGGCAAGCCGCTGCAACGCGTGGTGTTCACCGAGATCACCCCGCGCGCGATCAAGGAAGCGATGAACCATCCGCGCGCGATCGCCGGCGACCTGGTCGACGCCCAGCAGGCGCGGCGCGCGCTCGACTACCTGGTCGGCTTCAATCTGTCGCCGGTGCTGTGGCGCAAGGTCCAGCGCGGCCTGTCCGCCGGGCGCGTGCAATCGCCGGCGCTGCGCATGATCGTCGAGCGCGAGGAGGAGATCGAAGCCTTCGTCGCCCGCGAGTACTGGACCATCGAGGCCGAGTGCGCGCACCCGACCCAGACCTTCACCGCCAAGCTGGTCAAGCTGGACGGCAAGAAGTTCGAACAGTTCACCATCACCGAAGGCGACACCGCCGAAGCCGCGCGCAAGCGCCTGGTCGCGGCCGCCAACGGCGCCCTGCACGTCACCGACGTGGCCAGCAAGGAACGCAAGCGCCGTCCGGCGCCGCCGTTCACCACCTCGACCCTGCAGCAGGAGGCCGCGCGCAAGCTCGGCTTCACCACCAAGCGCACCATGCAGGTCGCGCAGAAGCTGTACGAAGGCGTGGCGATCGGCGATGAAGGCACGGTCGGCCTGATCAGCTACATGCGTACCGACTCGGTCGCGCTGTCGGCCGACGCCCTGGTCGAACTGCGCGACGTGATCGCGCGCGACTACGGCACCCGCGCCCTGCCCGACCAGCCCAACGTCTACAAGACCAAGTCCAAGAACGCCCAGGAAGCGCACGAAGCGGTGCGCCCGACCTCCGCGCTGCGCACGCCCTCGCAGGTGTCGCGCTTCCTCGACGACGACGCACGCCGCCTGTACGAACTGATCTGGAAGCGCACCGTCGCCTCGCAGATGGTGCCGGCCACGCTCAACACCGTCTCGGTCGACCTGGCCGCCGGCAGCGAGCACAGCTTCCGCGCCAGCGGCACCACCGTGATCGATCCGGGCTTCCTGGCGGTCTACGAGGAAGGCAAGGACGCCAAGGCCGCCGAGGACGAGGACGAGGGCCGCAAGCTGCCGGCGATGAAGACCGGCGACCGCGTGCCGCTGGACCGCATCCACACCGACCAGCACTTCACCCAGCCGCCGGCGCGCTACACCGAAGCGGCGCTGGTCAAGGCGCTGGAGGAATACGGCATCGGCCGTCCCTCGACCTACGCCTCGATCATCCAGACCCTGCTGTTCCGCAAGTACGTCGAACTCGAAAGCCGCAGCTTCCGTCCCAGCGACGTCGGCCGCGCGGTGTCGAAGTTCCTGTCCGGCCATTTCACCCAGTACGTCGACTACGACTTCACCGCCAAGCTCGAAGACGAGCTCGACGCGGTCTCGCGCGGCGAAGAGGAGTGGGTGCCGCTGATGGAACGGTTCTGGGAACCGTTCAAGAAGCTGGTCGAAGAGAAGAAGGAATCGGTCGATCGCAGCGAAGCCACCGGCGCGCGCGAACTCGGCACCGACCCCAAGAGCGGCAAGCCGGTCAGCGTGCGCCTGGGCCGCTACGGGCCGTACGCCCAGATCGGCACCGCCGAGGACGAGGACAAGCCGACCTTCGCGTCGCTGCGGCCCGGCCAGAGCATGCACACCATCGGCCTGGAGGATGCGCTGGAGCTGTTCAAGCTGCCGCGCAAGCTCGGCCAGGACAAGGACGAGGAAGTCAGCGTCGGCATCGGCCGTTTCGGTCCCTTCGCCAAGCGCGGCAGCACCTATGCCTCGCTGAAGAAGGAAGACGATCCGTACACGATCGACCTGGCGCGCGCGGTGTTCCTGATCGAAGAGAAGGAAGAGATCGCGCGCAACCGCATCATCAAGGAATTCGAAGGCAGCGAGATCCAGGTCCTCAACGGCCGCTTCGGTCCCTACATCAGCGACGGCAAGCTCAACGGCCGCATTCCCAAGGACCGCGAGCCGGCGTCGCTGACGCTGGAGGAAGTGGTCAAGCTGATGGAAGAAACCGGCAAGCCGATGCGCGGCCGTTTCGGCAAGAAGACCGCGGCCAAGAAGGACGCGCCGGCCAAGAAGGCGGCGGCCAAGAAGACCGCAGAAAAGAAGTCCACGGAAAAGAAGCCGGCGGCGAAGAAGGCGGTCAAGAAGACCGCGAAGAAGGCTGCGAAGAAGGCTGCGAAGAAAGCCGTGAAGAAGGTCGCGGCCAAGCCGGCGCCGGTCGAAGCCGCGGCGCCGGCCAAGAAAGCGATCAGCACCGCCAAGAAACTGGTCAAGAAAACGACCGCCTGATCGCGGCGCCCATGAGCCCCGGCCTGCCCGGGGCAGCGCTTCCCCGGAAAGTCCTGTGGGAGCGGCGTGAGCCGCGATGGAAAGGGAGCGACGACGCAGTTCGGCTTGCCGCGATCGCGGCTCACGCCGCTCCCACAGAGGCCACGCAGCCAGCGGGCGAATCGCCGCGAAATGTTCCGTCGCCGCCGCGCGCAACGTGCCGCAGTACGGCGGCCAACGCCGCCCATCGTCGTCTTCGCGCTCGCCGCACCGCGAACTGCGCCACAGATTCGTCCGCGCACGCGCCCTACCATCGACGGCTAGAACAGATCGCGGCCATGTCCCGCGATGCGCGTCACCGCAGGACTTCCTGACCGAGGGGCTCACCTACCCTTCCACTCTATGTCGGGAGTCGACATGACCACGTTCAACACGCGCACGCACGCCGGATGGGCGTCCGCGCTGGCGCTGGCGGCCCTGTGGCCGCAGGCCGACGCGCAGGCGCACGGCACCATGATTCATCCCTACAGCCGCGTCTATTACTGCGCCCAGGGCAATATCGAGAACCCCACCGACCCCGCCTGTCGCGCCGCGACCCAGGTCGGCGGCACCCAGGCGTTCTACGACTGGATGAGCATCAACCAGGCCAACGCCAACGACAATCACCGCGCGGTGGTGCCCGACGGCAAGCTGTGCAGCGGCAACAATGCGACCTTCCGCGGCCTGGACCTGCCGCGCGACGACTGGCAGGCCACCGACATCTCCGCGGGCAGCTATGAGTTCCAGTTCCGCGGCACCGCGCCGCACGCGACCCGCGAGTGGGCGTTCTACATCACCCGCGAAGGCTGGGATCCGCAGACCCCGCTGCGCTGGAACGATCTCGAACACTTCTGCAGCATCGGCAACGTGCCCGTGGTCGGCGGCATCTACCGCTTGCAGTGCACGATCCCGCAACGCAGCGGCCGCCACGTGATCTACAACACCTGGCAGCGTTCGGATTCGACCGAGGCCTTCTACACCTGCATGGACGTGAAGTTCGCCGGAGGCGGCAACCCGCCGCCTCCGCCGCAGTGGCGCGACGCCGGTCCGCTGACCGCGCAGAACGACCATCCGATCGGCACCACCGTGAGCGTGCGCGTGTTCAACGCCGACGGCAGCGACGCCGAGCGCATCGACACCGTGCTGACGGCCGGGCAGACCTCGGCCGCGGCCTGGCCGCTGCGGGTGGCGCAGAACGTCAACGCCCAGGCCAGCACCGTGCGCATCGGCGTGCTCCAGAACGGCGCGATCACGCCGGTGCCGGCGGCGACCGGCAACCGCGTCTACCTGACCGGCAGCGGCCGCAGCCACCAGATCGACGTGCTCTTGCCGCCGCCTCCGGAACCGCCGGAGCCGCCGGGCCCGACCCCGGACTACGACTACGTCTACCCGACCGGCATCGGCCAGTACGTGCCGGGCCAGACCGTGGTCAAGGCCGGCGACGGCAAGCTCTACGCCTGCAAGCCCTTCCCCGAAGGCGCCTGGTGCAACATCGACGCCGATGCCTATCGCCCGGGTAGCGGCTGGGCCTGGCGCGACGCCTGGATCGCGTACTGAGCCGCACACGACGCAGGGGCCGCACGCCCCTGCGTCGCGCTTCGGCTTTGACCGCTCTTCGACTTCGACCGCGCTTCAAGCTTTGGCCGCGCTTCGGCTTCGGGGTAGGAGCGGCGTGAGCCGCGACCCCGAAGCGATGGATTAGCGGCCGACGAGACTCTTGCCGAAACCGGGATTGACGACGGTTGCCGCTTGCCGCGGTCGCGGCTTACGCCGCTCCTACCCCAAGGCGGATGGCCCAAAGGCGGATGGCGGACCGCCGCATTCCGGCCGCGGCGGCGCAATGCGACACTGCGCGCATGAGCTCCCTCGCGCCCCTGTCCATCGAGGCCGCCGCTGCCGCGCTGCGCCGCGGCGGCGTGATCGCCTATCCGACCGAAGCCGTCTGGGGCCTGGGCTGCGATCCCCACGACGAAGCCGCGGTGCTGCGCCTGCTCGCGATCAAGCAACGCCCCGTCGACAAGGGCGTGATCCTGATCGCCGGCGCCCTCGCCCAGTTCGACGGCCTGCTCGATTGGGATGCCCTGGCGCCCGAGCGCCGCCAGGCCGTACAGGCGAGCTGGCCCGGCCCCCACACCTGGATCGTGCCCACCACTGCGCGCGTGCCGGGCTGGATCACCGGCCAACACGACGGCGTCGCGGTGCGGGTCAGCGCGCATCCGACCGTAATCGCGCTGTGCGCCGCGTTCGCAGGTCCGTTGGTATCGACCAGCGCCAACCTCGCCGGCGCCCCGCCAGCGCACGCACGCGCGGCGCTGGACCCCTCGGTGCTGGCCCTGCTCGACGGCGTCAGCGTCGGCGAGACCGGCGGCCTGACGTCGCCGACGCAGATCCGCGACGCCCGCAGCGGCGCCGTGCTGCGCGCCTGAACGGCTGTCAACGGGCGCTCCGCCGGCAACAGCAGCGCTTTCGCGCGGCAAATCGCTGGCGCAAGATGCGCGCATGTCCCGCCGTTTCCGCCCCTGCCTGCTGCTCGCGTTGCTGGCCCTGGCCGGCGGCGCGCACGCGGCCGAAGTCACCATCTACCGCTGCACCGATGCCAGCGGCCGCCTGAGCCTGCGCGACACGCCCTGCGCGCGCGGCGAGCAGCAGCAGACCCGCGCGATGGCGCTGCCGCGCGATCCCGCACCGCGTCCGGCCGAGGCGGTCAGCCGCGCCGAGCCGCCGCCGCCCGCGGCCGCGCCGGCGCCGCGAACGCAGGTGATCGTGGTCAACACCCCGCGCCCCATGTACGAATGCGTGACGCCCGACGGCGATCGCTACACCAGCGAAACCGCCGAGGGCAATCCGCGCTGGGTGCCGCTGTGGACGCTGATGCCGGTGATCGCGACCCGCAATCCGCTCGGCGACAACGTCGGCGGACGCCGGCCGCCGCCCAGCGAATTCCGCCCCGGGCCGCCGCGTCCGCTGCCGCCGGGCGTGGGATTCGCGTACCCTGCCGGCACCTGGGTACGCGACGAATGCCACACCCTGCCGCAAAGCGAAGTCTGCGCGCGGCTAGGCGACCGCCGCTACGAGCTCGACCGCCGCTACAACAGCGCGCTGCAGAGCGAGCGAGCGCGCATCCAGTCCGAACAGCGCGGCATCGATGCGCGCATGGCCGACGATTGCGGAGCGTACTGATGCGGTTGCTGTGGAGTTTGGCTTTGCTGGCCTTGGCCGGCGCCGCGCAGGCGCAGCAGGTCACGATCTATCGCTGCACCGACGCCAGCGGCGCGCTGACGGTGCAGAACGACGTGCCCTGCCCCAAGGGCCAGAAGCAGGAGAAGCGCGTGATCGGCTCCGCGCCGACCTCGTCGACCCCGCCCGCCTTCGTGAACCCCGCTGCGCCGCCGGTCGCACCCGCTCCGCCTGCCGCGCCCGCGGCTCCGCCTGCGCCGCGCGAACCCGCCGCGCCCGCCAACCCGACCCCGACCCCGCCCGCGGTGGCCGCCAGCGACCGCCTGCCGCCGCCGATGCTGTTCGAATGCCGCACCTTCGACAACGACCGTTACCTCAGCGACAAGGGCGATCCGCCCGAACGCTGCGCGCCGATGGCGACGGTCGGAATCAACGGCGAACCCAGCGCCGGCGCCGCCTGCCAGATGGTCACCGACCAATGCCAGCGCGTCGCCGACGGCGCTCTGTGCGACAGCTGGAAGCAGCGCCTGCGTCAGGCCGAATCGCAGCTGCGCTTCGGCCCCGCCGACCAGCGCGCCGGCGCCCAGGCCGATGTCGAACGCATGACCCGGATCGTGCAAGAGAGCAGTTGCGGCGGCTGAGCCGGCGCCTGTCGCGCCCGCTTCGGAGCCGCCGCGCGGCCGATGTACTCCACGGCCGTCGCTTCAGAACCCGTAACGCAGGAACCCGCCGTCGACCGCGATGCATTCGCCGGTGATGTAGCCGGCCGCGGGCAGGCACAGGAAGGCGACAGCGGCGGCGACCTCCTCGGCTTCGCCGATCCGGCCCAGCGGCGTGCGCAGCAGCACTTCGTCCAGGTAATCCGGATCGGCGAGCTTGTCCGAAGTGCGGCGGGTGCGGATGTACCACGGCGCGACCGCGTTCACGCGCACGCCGTCCTCGGCCCATTCGACCGCGAGGTTGCGGGTCATCTGGTGCATCGCCGCCTTGCTCATGCCGTAGGGCGCGCCGGTGCGGACATGGGTGACTCCGGACACGCTGCCGACGTTGACGATGCTGGAAGCGGCATGGCGCGTCAGCAGCGGATGGGCGTAGCGCGAGAGTTCGAAGGCCGAGAACAGGTTGATCTCGAACACCTGGCGCCACTCGTCCTCGGTGTAGTCGGTGGCCGGCTTGACCACGTTGCCGCCGGCGTTGTTGACCAGGATATGCAGGCCTTCGCCGAAGTCCTCGACCCAATCGAGCAGTTCGCGCCGCTGCTCCTCGTCTGCGACGTCGGCGACGAAGGCCTGGATCTCGCGCTCGGGGAAGTCTTCCAGCAGTTCGGCGCGCGCCGCGTCCAGCGCTGCGATGTCGCGCGCGGCCAGCAGCACGTCGGCGCCGAAGCCGAGCAGCTCACGTGCGATCGCGCGGCCGATGCCCGCACTGCCGCCGGTCACCAGGGCCAGCTGTCCGTCCAGTCGCCAACGCTTGGGGTCCATGCTTGCCTCCGCCTGTTCCGGCCCATGGCCGTGTTTGGGATCGCCGTTCGGGATCGCCGTTTGGAATCGCCGCTCAAACCGCTGTTCGAAGCAGCCGATCCGCAGCCGGCGTTCCGATTCGCCGTTCTGCGGCGGCCGGCGTTTGCCGCGCGCGGCCGCCGGCGTAGCATAGCCGCGTCACCGACCGAGGATGCCGCGATGCGCTTACCGCTGTCCCGCAAGATCCTGGCCCGGCTCGCGCCGCTGGCGGCGCTGGCGCTCGCGCTGGCCGTGCTCGGCGCCTGCTCCAAGCCCAAGCCGCCGGAAAAGGAACGCCCGGTCGATCCGCAGGCCACCCAATTGCGCGACAGCATCCAGCAGCCGATCCAGAAGGCCCAAGCGGTGGAGGCGGACGTGCTCGAGGCCGCGGACAAGCAGCGCGACGCGATCGAAGCGCAGGCGAACTAAAGGCGTCTGCGCCGGCTTGGGGGTAGGAGCGGCGTGAGCCGCGACTGCGCCGCAGCCGAAGGTGCGCAATCGCGGCTTACGCCGCTCCTACAGAAAGCCGCCGCCTTCGCCCCGTTGCCGCGTGGAACCGATTCCGACCTGTGGGAGCGGCGTGAGCCGCGATTGCGTAGTGGCCGTAGGCTCGCGGTCGCGGCCCACGCCGCTGCTACCCTACGGCGAAACGCCGGACACAAAAAACCCCGCCGAAGCGGGGTTTTTCGTTGGGTCGCGGTGACTCAGAAGCCGCAGAAGCAGTAGGCCAGCGACTTCACCGGCACGCCGCGGGTCGGCTGCACCGCGCTTTGCAGGAAGCGCAGGTCGGACGCGGCCTGCGGCATGGTCTTGGCGAGCAGGCCGCGGGCGAGGTCGGAATCGCTGCGCAACCAAGCGGCGCCGATCCGGCTCTCGGCGAAGCCGGCGAAGAAGCGCTCGAACGGGGTCGCGCTCTTTTCCACGTAACGCACCTGATAGTCGTCCTTGCCGAGCTTCACGCGCTTGGCCACGTCGTCGATCGCGGTCTGCAGACCGCCGAAGTCGTCGACCAGGCCGCGCTCCTTGGCCTGCGCACCGCTCCAGACGCGGCCGCGGGCGATGCCGTCGATCTCTTCGACCGGACGCTTGCGCGCGGTGGCGACCTTGCCGGTGAAGTCGCGGTAACCCTTGTCGATCACCGACTGGATCACCTGGCCGACTTCCGGCGCCAGCGGCCGGGTGATGTCGAAGGCACCGGCGTAGCGGGTGGTGCCGACGCCGTCGCCGTGCACGCCGATCTTCTCCAGCGCGCGCGGGATGGTCGGGATCATGCCGAAGATGCCGATCGAACCGGTGATGGTCGAGGGGTCGGCGTAGATCTTGTCGGCGTTCATCGAGATCCAGTAGCCGCCGGAAGCGGCCAGATCGCCCATCGAGACCACGACCGGCTTGCCGGCGGCCTTGAGCGCGACGATCTCGCGACGGATCTGCTCGGAGGCGAACACTTCGCCGCCGGGCGAGTCCACGCGCAGCACCAGCGCCTTGACGTTTTCGTCGTCGCGCGCCTCGCGCAGCAGCGCCGCGGTCGAGACGCCGCCGACCGTGCCCGGCGGCTGCTCGCCGCCGCTGATCTCGCCCTCGGCGACCACCACCGCAACCTGCGGACGGCGATCGGCGGCGGCCGGCAGCGCGGCGCGGTTGAGGTGGCTCAGGTAGCCGTCCAGCGAAATCTGGCGGAAACCGCCTTCGGCATCGTCGTCGGCCACGCCGCGCTCGATCAGCAGATCGTCGACCTGCTCGCGGGTCTTGAGACCGTCGACCAGCTTCTGCTGCAGCGCGTACTTGGCCAGGTCGCCCTGCGCGGCCTGGATCTGGGTCGCCATCTGGTCGATGTCGGCGGCGATCTTGGCGGCGTCGAGCTTACGCGCCTTGGCCACGTCGGCCAGGTAGCGCTGCCACACGTCGTTCATCCAGAACAGGTCGGCTTCCTTGGCCTCGGGCGAGGCCGCGTCGAGCACGTAGGGCTCGGCCGCGGACTTGTACTCGCCGACCTTGAACAGGTGCACGTCGACGCCGAGCTTTTCCTGCAGGCCCTGACGGTAGTACAGGCGGTAGCGGCCCAGGCCCTCGAGCATCAGCGCGCCCATCGGGTCCATGTAGACCTCGTTGGCCTGCGCGGCCAGCAGATACTGCTTCTGGTCCATCATTTCGCTGAAGGCGACGACCTGCTTGCCGCTGGCGCGCACGCGCGCGATCGCGGCGGCGACATCGCGCATCGAGGCCATGCCGCTGCCCTGCAGCTGGTCCAGGCGCAGCACCACGCGGTTGATGCGCTTGTCGTCCTTGGCCGCGTCCAGCGCGCGCAGCATGTCGCGCAGCTGCACTTCGCCGCCCTTCTCGCCCAGCGCCTTGCCGAGCGCGCGCGAGGCCGGGTCGCTGCTGTACTGCTCGACCAGGGTCGCTTCCGGCGCGATCACCAGCGTGGTGTCGTCCAACAGCGGCCTGACCCGGCCGGCCGTGGTCATGGCGAGCAGGAACAGGAACAACAAGGTGAAGAACACCAGGTTGAAGATCAGCCGGCGGGTGAAATTCATCGTGTCCCAGATGGCCACGAAAAAGCGGGCCACCGGGCCGCGACGCGGGGTATCGTTCATTGCGCACACTCCAATTGACGCCCGCAGCGTACCGCGCCCCGGGTATTTTCTTCATCCGCCATTCGTAACGCGGATTTTTCAAGCCTGGCCAATGCCGGCCGGGGCTCAGGATTCAGCCAGGGGTTGGACAGGTGAGGGTGGCGAAGTTTCCTGGGCCACCCGTCCGGCCAGCCGCCGCGGGTGGCTGGAGCGCACGAAACGCCCGCACAGCAGCACCGAAGCCACGGTCAGGCCGGCGATCAGGCCGATCCACATGCCCTTCGGACCCCAGCCCAGGCCCAGGCCCAGACCGGCGCCCAGCGGCATGCCGACGCCCCAGTAGGCCAGCGCCGCCAGCAGCATCGGCACCTTGGTGTCCTTGAGCCCGCGCAGGGCGCCGGCCGACAGTACCTGAACGCCGTCCGGGAACTGGAAGGCGGCCGCGTAGAACAGCAGCGAGGCGGCCAGGGCCGCGACCGCGGCGTCGGCGGTGTAGAAGCTCACCAGGAACTCGTTGGCGTTGAACAGCACGATGCCGGAAATCAGCTGGGTGCCCATCACGATCGCGTAGCCGGCCCAGGCCGCGCGCCGCACCCCGTGCAGGTCGTTGCGCCCCAGGGCATGGCCGACCCGCACCGTGGTCGCCTCGGCCAGGCCCATCGGGATCATGAAACACAGCGCCGACAGATTGATCGCGATTTGATGCGCGGCCGCCGGCACCTGGCCCAAACGCCCGATCAGCAGCGCGGTGACGATGAACAGGCTGCCTTCCATCAGCACGGTCACGCCGATCGGCAGGCCGGTGGCGAGCAGGCCGCGGATGGTCGGCCAGTGGGGCGCGTCGAAGCGCTCGAACAGTTTCAGGTCGGCGAAGCGCTTGGCGTTGCGCAGCACCACCGCGAACGCGATCGCCTGGATCCACAGCATGATCGCCGAGGCGATACCCAGGCCGCCGGCGCCCATTTCCGCAAAGCCGAACTTGCCGAAGGTCAGCACATAACCGATCGGCAGCAGCACCAGCAGGCTGCCGGCGCTGATCAGCATGGTCGGCAAGGTCCAGTGCAGGCCCTCGGCGAGGTAGCGCATGCAGAAGAACAGGGTCAGCGCGAACACGCCCCAGCGGATGCCGTGCAGGAAGTCGCGCGCGCCCGGGATGATCTCCGCCGCCATGCCCATCGGCGCCAGCGCATGCGGAATGAAGGTCAGGAACGCGAACAGCAGCACGCCCAGGCCCAGCGCCAGCCACAGCGCCTGGCGGAACAGCGCGCCGATCTCGCCGCGGCGGCCGGCGCCGTCGAGCTGCGACACCGACGGCGGCACCGACAGCAGGGTGCCGATCGGAACCATCATCGGCAGCCACCACAGCGCGGTGCCGATGGTGACCGACGCCAGGGTGGTGGTGCTGTGGTGCCCCGCCAGGACGTTGTCGATGAAACCGATCAGGCCGGTGGAAACGTGGCCGGCGACCAGCGGGGCGGCGAGCAGGACGGTGGTGCGGATTTCGCCCGGAAGACCGCGGGCGGAGGGGGCATGCGACGACATTGCGAGGGACCAGAACCGCGACTGCGGCCGCGCGACCGTGGAGGGCGCTGGCGCCGGGTCACGGCGGCCCGCTATCTTACCCGCTTGCAATGACCGGCCGGGGAGCCGCACGCAATCGCAGCCATGAGCGCCTCAAACGACCACGCCACGCCCACCCATTGCGAAAACTGCGCCGCGCCGCTGCAGGGACACTACTGCCACGCCTGCGGACAGTCGATCGTCAACCCGCTGCGCCACGCCGGACATGCGCTGGAGGAGGTGTTCGAATCGTTCTGGCACCTCGACGGACGCATCTTCCGCACTTTGCGCGATCTGCTGTCTCCGGGCCTGGTCGCGGCCAACTACCTGGCCGGCCACCGCGTCCGCTACGTCCCGCCGCTGCGCCTGTTCGTGATCCTGAGCGTGGTGACGTTCTTCATCGCCCAGTTCACCGTGCATATCGGCGAGGGCCAGAACGAAGAGCTCTACAAGGGCAAGTCCGGCGCCCTGGTGATCAACGGCAAGAACGTCCAGCTGGGCAGGCTCGGCGACCGCATCTCCTCCGCGCGCAGCGTGCCGGAGGTCGAGGCCGCGCGCGCCGAGGCGTTGAAGGAACTCAACAACGTGCGCGACAAGATTCCGAAGGGGATACCCGGCGGCGCGCGCGAAGGCGTCGAGGTCGGCATGCGCAAGGTCAACGAAGCCGCCGACGAGCGCGTGGCCGAATTGCGCGAAAAGACCCGTCCCGACGCCGCGGCCGAGGCCGCCGGCATAGTCGCGCCAGCCAATGAAAATGCCGAGATCCCGGCGACGATCGAGAACGCGGCCACCTTGGCCGAACTCGAACGCCTGCGCGACGAGCGGATCAAGCCGCTGCGGGCCGAGCGCGCCGGCCTGGCGCCCAAGGACACGCGGGCGCTGGCCCGCAACAGCAACGCGATCCGCGACATAAACCGCAACGCCGGCTGCCGCGCCGCTCAGTTGCAGATCGACCACGCCGTCGCCACCGAGGGCGCGCTCAAGCGCAAGGCCGCCGTCGACGCCGAGATCTATGGCGACGGCGAATGCGACAGCGAGCTGACCTTCTTCGGCAACGCGCCCTGGGACGAGGAAACCAACCCGGTGGTGATGACCGGCGCGCCGGAGTTCGTGAACCGCTGGATCAACCGGCAGATCGCCCGCGGCCATGCCAACGCCAAGCGCATGAGCAAGGACCCCTCGTTGTACAAGCACGCCCTGCTCAGCTCGGTGCCGTCGGCGCTGTTCCTGCTGGTGCCGGTGTTCGCGCTGCTGCTCAAGCTGACCTACCTGGGCTCCGGGCGCGGCTATCTCGAGCATCTGGTGGTTGCGCTCTACAGCCACGCCTACCTGTGCCTGAGCTTGCTGGCGATGTTCCTGATGTTCGGCCTGGACAGCGCGATCTCGGCGCACTGGCCGGGCTTCGGCTGGATCGCGGGACTGATCGAGGCCGCGCTATGGGTCTGGATGCCGATCTATCTGCTGCTGATGCAGAAGCGCGTCTACCGCAACGGCTGGCTCGTAACGCTGCTGCGCTACACCGTGATCGGCGGCTGCTACTTCTTCCTGATGTCGATCGCGGTGCTCTCGCTGATGGTCGCCAGCCTGGTGCGGATGTGAGCGCGAACGTGGTCTACGAGGTCAACCTCGACCTCGACGCGGCCATCGCCGACGACTACCGCGTCTGGCTGGGGCCGCACATGCGCGAGATCCTGGCCCTGCCCGGCTTCCTCGATGCGCGCATCCACACCCAGCTGGAGCCCCCGGCCGAACCCGGGCGGTTGCGGCTGTGCGTGCAGTACCGGCTCGATGGCCTGGCCTCGCTGGACGCCTACCTGCGCGACCACGCCCCGCGCCTGCGCGCCGAAGGCCAGGCCCGCTTCGGCGACCGCTTCAGCGCCAGCCGCCGAGTGTTGCGCGAAGACTGATCGGACGGCCACCTCTCCTCCGCCGAACCTTGCGGCAACCGGAGTCCCGCGCACCAAGCAACTAGGATCGCAAACACCCACTGTAGGAGCGGCGTAAGCCGCGATTCGGACCCATGGAAGCCGCGCCGGCCGGTGCGGTGGCGCGATCGCGGCTTACGCCGCTCCCACAGAAATCAAAAGCCCGCCGACGCGCCTAGTCACGCGCGCTGCGCACCCCGGTGCGTTCGTAATGGCGCATCTCCTCGATCGCCTCGATATAGCGCCGGATCGGGGCCAGGAAATCGCGAAAACCCGGGCTGCCGCGAAAGCCTTGCAGATGACCTTCGGCGCTGTCCCATTCGATCCGCAGCAGATAGCGGTCCGGCTGCTCGACGCAGCGCGCCAGCTCGTAGCCCAGGCAATGCGGCGATGCGTCCAGCTGGGCCGCGGCCTGGGCGTAGTCCAACTCGAATTGCGCGCCGGTGCCGGCCGGCAGGGCGTAACGCAGGTATTCGACGATCATACGGCGTTCCTTGCGGAGTGGGAAAGCGGCGCCGCGCCGGCGCTCACTGCCGGAGTTTGTGCCAGAACCAACCCTCGCGCTCGTCCCAGCGCGTCGCCAGCAGTTCGCGGCGCAGGGCCTCGCGACCCTGCGGCGGCGTGCGCTGCACCAGCACGGCCAGGTCCTTGCGCTGCTGCGCGCTGAGTTCGCGCAACACCCGCAGCATCGGCGCGTGCTGCTCCGGCGGCAGTTGCGCCAGCAGCGGCTGCAGCGCGGCGTAGTCCAGGCCCAGGGTCGGGCCCAGCAACCAACCGCGGCGCAGGCTGCGGTCCAGCGCGTCGAAACGCGCACGCAGCGCCTGTTGCTGCTCCGGCGGCAGGGCCGCGTAGCGCGCGGCGGCGGCCTGGGCCGAAGCGCGTTCGTCCGCGGGCAGGGCCAGCCAGGCGGCGTAGCGTTCGCGGCGCGCGGCGCGCTCGGCGGCCGGCAACGCATGCCAGGCCACGGCGCGGGCATTGAAGGCGGCGCGCTGCTCGGCGCTCCAGCCCGCCCATTGCGCGGCGTTGGCCTGCAGGCGCGCACGCGCCTGCGCCGGCAGGCGCTCGGCGATGGCCGCGTACTCCGGCGGCAGCGTCTGCGCCGCGGCCGCCCCCAGCGCGCCGGCGAGCAGCAGGCCGGCAGCGGCGGCGATGCCAAGCCGGAGGCGGCGGCGCGCGCGCTCAGCCCGGGGCATCGGCGCTCTCGGTTTCGGATTGGGATGGGGCCTGCGCGCCGGCCGGGGCGGTCGCGGGGTCGGGCACGGACTCGGCTCCGGGCTCGGCCGCATCGAGCGCGGCGCCGGGCAGACCCGCGGGGCCGGCGCGCTCGTACGCGACCAGCCAGTTGTGGAACTCCAGCTCGCGCGCCGCGGCATCGCCGTCGGGATCGGCGAGCTGGGCGAAATCGCGGTCGCCGATCAGCCCGGCCTCGTGGCCGTAGCGCGCGGCCGGCGCGGCGGCCGGCGGCAGCGCCTCCACCCGCACGCGCTCGCTGCCCAGCCAGTCGGCGACCCCGCCGAACGGCCACCACCAGGTCGCCGCGAACGCGAGCACGCACAGCGCCAGCAGAGTCCACAGCAAGGGCAACAGCCAGCGCGGGCGGCGCCCGGAGGCTGCGCTCGCGGTATCGCGCTCGACGGCGGTCGCGGACGCGACGCCGCTGAGCGCGGACTCGCGCGCCAGGGTCAGCCGCGCCAGACGCTCCGGCGGCAGGGTCTTGATGCGGCGGTGGATCTGCTCGCGCAGTTGCTGCCAGGCCGCCGGATCGGCGCGGCCGTCGTCGTGGTGCGGCAGCGCGCGCTGCAGGGCCAGGCGGTAGGTCGGCTCGGCGATGCCCAGCACGGCCGCGGCCTCGGGTTCGGACAGACCGGCCGCCAGGCGCAGCAGCAGGGCCGCGCGCGGGCCGTGGCCGAGTTCGCCGAGGCGGTCGGTGGCGTCCAGCGGCAGCGCGACCCGGGTGCGCTGGTGCAGGCCGGGCTGGGCCAACAGCTGCGCCCAGAAGCGCCGCGGCCACTCGGCCATGGGCGCGGCCTCGATGCCGGCGCGGAAGGCCTGCATCGCCGCGGCCAGGGCGGCGTCGCCGGCGGCGGCATCGCCGGCCTGGAGCTCGGCCAGCACCGCACCGCGCCGCTCGACGCCGCGCAGGAACGCCGACAGCGCAGCCGGCGCATCGTTCTTGTGCGCAGACGTTCCGGAGAGGGCGGAGCCCGCTGCGGCGGGGCTCATCGCATACCCATCAGCATGTTTGCATCATAGCGAGGCGCAGGTCGCACAAAACCGCTTGACACCGCGTTAATTCCTGCTCCGTGAAGCAGGACGCGGCTTGTACGAAAAAACGGTTGTGCACAGCAGTAATGGAAGTGTCATCGAGCTGAGGGAGAACCCCTAAAAGGCCCGCGTTACAAACATGTTTCACGGTCAAACCATTGATTTGGAAAGAGATATATGCATTGGCGATTTTTTCACCAACCTGGCTGCAGGGCTTATTCCTGCGTCATCGCGCAGTCCTGCCGACACGCCATGCACAGATTTATCCACAAGTCGTGTGGATAAGGGTGAATTTTCTTTAAGCACCGCAACTTGCGTGCGCTTTGTCACGGCCGGGGCAGCAATAGTCCGCAACTTTGTCGCAGCCGGTGCGCGGTCGCTCTCGCTAGACTGAGCGCATGTCCGACGGCTCCGCTCAGTCACTTATGCACGTCTGGCGGGTCGCACTGCCGGTGCCGCTGCCGCGCCTGTTCGATTACCGCCCCGCCGACGGCCAGTCGGTCGACCCGGCCGATGTCGGCACGCGCGTGCGGGTGCCGTTCGGCAGCCGCGAACTGGTCGGGGTGATCGCCGACACCGGTGCCGCCGACGCCGACGCGCCCGAGCCCAAGCCGGCGCTGACCCGGCTCGACCCCGAACCCCTGTTCCACGGCGAGTTGCTGGAATCGCTGCGCTGGCTGGCCCGCTACACCCATGCCCCGCTGGGCGAGGTGTTCGCGACCGCGCTGCCGGCGCCGCTGCGCCACGGCGAGCCCCTGGCCGACACCCACGCCTGGGCCTGGCAGCTGACCGAAGCCGGCCTGACCGCGCGTCCGGGCCTGCGCGCCGGGCGCCCGCGCCGGCTCGCCGACCGGCTGCTGGCCGGCGCCTGCGACGAGGACGCGCTGGACCTGGCCGAGGTCGAGGGTCACGCCCCCGACTGGCGCGCCGCCGCGCGCGCCCTGGCCAAGCGCGGCCTGGCCGAACGCGTCGCCGTGCCGGCCAGCGCCCTCGCCCCGGCGCCGCAGCCGGGCCCGACCCTCAACGACGAACAGCAGGCGGCGGTCGACGCGATTCTGGCGGTGCGCGAGCGCTTCGCGCCGCTGCTGCTGGACGGCGTCACCGGCAGCGGCAAGACCGAGGTCTACCTGCGCGCCATCGCCGACTGCCTCGCGCGCGGCCGCCAGGCCCTGGTGCTGGTGCCGGAGATCGGCCTGACCCCGCAGACCCTGGCCCGCTTCCGCGCGCGCCTGGGCGTGCCGGTGCACGCGCTGCACTCGGGCCTGGGCGACAGCGAACGCGCGCGCACCTGGGCCGCCTGCCTGCGCGGCGAGGCGCGGGTGATCGTGGGCACGCGCTCAGCGATCTTCCTGCCGCTGCCCGAGGCCGGCCTGATCGTGGTCGACGAAGAACACGACGGCAGTTTCAAGCAGCTCGACGGCATCCGCTACCACGCCCGCGACTTCGCCCTGGTGCGGGCCAAGGCGCTGGACGTGCCGGTGCTGCTGGGCAGCGCGACGCCGTCGCTGGAATCACTGCGCAACGCCCAGGCCGGGCGTTACGCGCACCTGCGCCTGCTGCAGCGCGCCGGCGACGCGCAGCCGCCGCGGGTGCGCGTGGTCGACGTGCGCAAGCGCCCGCTCGACGCCGGCCTGTCGCCGGAACTGATCGAGACCATCGCCCGCGCGCTCGACGCCGACGGCCAGGTGCTGGTGTTCAAGAACCGCCGCGGCTACGCGCCGGTGCTGATCTGCCATGACTGCGGCTGGAGCGCGCACTGCCACCGCTGCAGCACGCCGACCTCGCCCACGCCGATGACCGTGCACGCCGGCGGCCGCCGCCTGCAATGCCATCACTGCGGCGCGCGCCGTCCCGCGCCCAACGCCTGTCCGGACTGCGGCGGCCTGGCGCTGCAGTCGCAGGGCGCCGGCACCGAACGCATCGAAGAAGCCCTGGCCGCGCGCTTCCCCGAGGTGCCGGTGCTGCGCATCGACCGCGGCACCACCCAACGCCGCGATGCGCTGGAAAAACACTTGACCGAGTTCGGCAACGCGCGCGGCATCCTGGTCGGCACCCAGATGCTGGCCAAGGGCCACGACCTGCCCAATCTGACCTTAGTGGCGGTGGTCGGCATCGACGAAGGCCTGTTCAGCGCCGACTTCCGCGCACCGGAAAAACTCGCCCAGTTGCTGATCCAGGTCGCCGGCCGCGCCGGCCGCGCCCGCCGCGCGGGCGAAGTGGTGCTGCAGACCCACCACCCCGAGCATCCGCTGCTCAGCACCCTGCTCGCCGGCGGTTACGCCGCGTTCGCCGAGATCGAACTGGCGCAGCGCGAACTCGCCGCCTTCCCGCCGTTCGCGCACATGGCGCTGCTGCGCGCGGAGGCCAAGGAAACCGAAACCGCCAACGCCTTCCTGCAAGCGGCGCGCATGGCGCTGCGCGAGGTCGGCGACGATGCGCTCGAACTCAACGGCCCGGTGCCGGCACCGATGCCGCGCCGCGCCGGCTACCAGCGCGCGCAGCTGATCCTGTCGGCGCCGGAACGCCGCAGCCTGCACGCCGCGCTCGACCGCGCCCTGCCCGCGATCCACGCCCTGCCGCAGGCGCGCAAAGTGCGCTGGTCGCTGGACGTGGACCCGGCGGATCTGTACTGAGCCACCGCTCGCGCACCGTCCATGCGCCGGTCTAACGACGGTGTGCGAAGAACAGGCCGTGATCCGCTTGCGCCGCCCACCGGACCAGGTCCACTTCGAAGCCCTGGCCGCGCAAGTACTCCGCCAAACCCCACGCATCGCAGCCCAGCCCGGCCCAGCCGTCGATGTGGACGGGCGGCAAGCCGTGTTCGGAATCTACGCCGAACGCATGGAACTCGCCGACGATCGCCTCGACCCGATCCAGCCGCCGCGCGGTCATCAGGATTGGATACTCCGCGCCTTCGCAATCGATTTTCAGCAGACGCACCGGCCGCGCCAGGCCGGCAAGCACCTCGTCCAAGGCCACCGCCGCCACGGTCGCGCCTTTGCCCGGCGCGGCCAGTACGTCGTGGCCACCGGTGTTCCGGCGCAGGCGGGCGCGACGCAAGCCCAGGCGGGGCACGGCGATGTCCGAGCGCCATACCGCCGCCGCACGCAGCACGCAACGTTCGCCGTACGCCTGTAGGTTCGCGGTCGCGAGCGCGAAGTTGTCGCGCTCCGGCTCGAATGCCACCACTCGCCCCGCGCCTCGCTGCAAGCAGGCGTGAGCGAAAGCGCCGATATGGGCGCCGATGTCCAGGATCAGGTCGTCCGCGTCGAAGCGTTGCGGCAGCCGGTACTCGTTGTCGTGCACGACGCTACGGACGATGCCGTAGTCCCAGCTGTCCGGCCGCAGCCACAAGCCCGGGCCGTCGTCGAAGCGGACCCGGTGCGCGGTGCGCCGAGTATCGGCATCGAATCCCGGCGTCATCCCAGGCCTGCCGCGACGGCAACGGCCGCCGGCGTTTCGCCGATCAACGCCGCCAGCCGACGCCCCACCTGCGGCCAGGTCGGCGCCTGCTGCGTTGCCATGGCGAACGCCAGCATGTCGTAGCGCTCGCGCAAGGCCTGATCGCGATAGAGGCGCGCCAACCAGCCGGCGGCGGCCTCCACGTCCACCTCGTAGGCCGGCCGGTCCAAGGCGATGTCGCGGTAGGGCGCGGCCGCGATCATGCAGGCATGCGACTGCCAGAGCTCGCCGCAGCCGGTGTGTTCGGGAATTAACTGCGCCCTGCCCGTGGCGGCGTGCTCGAACGACACCAAGCCCCAGCCCTCGGCATCGGCCGTGTTCAAGCCCACGTCGCAGGCATTGTAGATAGCGTTCAAGCGCTCGTTGTCGACCACCGGGTGCGCCAGCGAGCGCTGCGTCAACAGCAGGCGGTCCTCCAGGCCGAGGTCCGCGGCCATGGGCAGGATTCGGATACCGCAGTCGCGTAGCCCCATATGCAAGTACAGGCGGGCATCGGACTGGGGCACCAAGTCCAGAAAGCGACGAAACGCGCGCAGGGTCAGATCGATGCGCTTGCGCGGCTGATTGCGGTTGGCGTTGAGCACGATGAAGCTGTGGTCCAGGGCATGGCCGGCGCCGAACAAGCGGTCTCGCGCCAGCGCGCGCGCCCGGACCGGATCGCCGTCCAAGGGCCGGAACATCGCCACATCGCAACCGTGCGGCACCACCTCGATGCGCGGCGATCCGGCGCCCATGCGGGCCAGCGCAGCCGACAGGCTGTCGCGCGCGAAGCGGGTATAGACCGCCAACGCGTCCAGGCGCGCCAAGGCCCGCCACTGCGGCGAAGGCTCCACCGGCGAATCGATCGGCACATAGGCCAACAAGCGCGCCGAAGACGCGGGACGGGCGGCTGCGCACTCGGCCACGAATTCGAGATCCGAGAACAGGAACACCGCATCGACGCCCCACCGCTCGGCCGCCGCCCACACTTGTTCGGCGTCGACCCGCCGTGGCGGCCACACCGGCCCGGCGTCGCGTGAATCGGTGCCCTGGTCGAGATGGTGCAGCCGGAATTCGCGCGCGAAGGCCTCATGCAGCTCACCCATCACGCGCCCGAAACCGAAGCCGGGTTGGGCGTAACCCACGGTCAGCACTTTGTGTCGCATCGCATCCCCCGCGTCGCTCCGCCCGCGCGTCCACGTCCGCGGGACGCGAAGATCCGACCTGGCTCAGGACGGCACGTAGATGAAGGAATGGCCGTCGGACATCGGCTCCAGGAACGATTCCAGCAGCAAGCCGCCGCTGGAACGTTCCTGGGTGTAGTAGGTCACGTAGCTCTCGGCCGACGAACAGATCGCGCCGCGGAACATGCCGACGATGCCGTAGGCCACGCGCATGTTGAGCACCGACGTATTCACGTCCAGAGCACGCCACCACTCGTTCAAGGCGTCGCCCGCGCCCAGGTTCATCAGGAAGTTGTAGAAGTCCGAGGTGGGAAAATCCGTGCGATTCATCACCCATGGGATCAGCACGGCAAAGATCAGTTCGGACTTGTCGTACTTGGCCAACAGGCCCTGCACGTCGGCGAAGGCGCTGTCGTACGCCAGCTTCGCCGGATCGCGACGGAAGCTGCCGTCGTTATGGTTGTCGAACTCGTAGGCGTGCTTGAACACCACCTCCAGAGTGCGGGCGTGGATCGCCGTCAGCGCGATCGCCAGCCTGTCGTAGGGCTTGGGCGAGTCGTGCGCGCTGGGCGCGGCCAAAATCTCGCGTTCGTTGAGATTAACAAAACCTTGCGGCAAGGCCGTATCGGGATTGGGAAAGATGCCGATGCGCGCCGGCCTGCCATGGTCCGTGAACGGCGTGGCCACCGCCTTGAGCACGATCGACTTGGAGGCATAGGCTTCCATCGCCAGGCGCAGCGCGATGGCCTTCTTGCCGGAGAATGCGTCGGCGACGCTCTTGAGCTTGTACTCCACCGGCATGGGCGCGGCTTGCGCCATTGCCAGCCACTGCGAATAGAGTTCGTGAAAGTTCTGGTCCTTCTCCGGCACCAGGGAATTGAGTATGGACACCGAGCCGATGGTGCTGATACGCACGGTTCGCGCATCCACCCAACTCTTCAAGGCTTCCGTCCACATCAGCTGCGACTCGGCCTTACCAGCGAAGAACACCGCCTTGACCTCGGCCCGCAGATTCGCCTCGAACGACTTCTGGCTGCTCACCTGAGCCTTGTCGGCGTAGACGAAATAGTCCAGCCGCGCCCCCATCACCACCTCATTCACATAGTGCGTACCGAACTTGGCGAAGAACGCGAAGAACTTGGCGGTGTTGGCGTGATTGGTCGGATCGAAGGATTCGGGCAGATCGGTGAAATCCGGGTCTTTCTCCAGTCCCGGATACAGCTTGTCGAAAGAGTCGTCCTTCAAGCGCAGCTTGTAGGAACGGCTCTTCACCGAGTACAGGCCCATGTGGTAGTCCTGCACCGACGAAGCGATACCGGAGAACGCCGCCTTGAACTCGCCGGAGAACACCCGGAACCGCGCCGATAGCCCCGCTTCGGCGGCGAAGTATTCGGACACGTCCGAACGGCTGCTGAAAACGTGCGAGCTGCCCTCGTGCGCGCCCACCGGCAGCGGATCGTCGACCTGCTCCGGAATCAGGTACGTGTTGCCGGAAAATGCATTCAGCCACGTCCTATCGCCGGTTTCGGTGGTGTCGAACAGCATCTTCCGGGCCGCGCTGCTGTTGTAGCGGCCGAAGATATTGAAGCCCTTGCCCAGGATGGAATGGCCGGGCACCACCTGCCTGGGCAACTCATCGCGAGGCGACGTCGGCGCCTGCGCAGGCTGCAGCGGCCACAGCGGCCAATAGGGCGGCGAGACTGGAGTCATAGGCACCGTTCCAGGCTGCGGCTCGTTGTCGTCGTAGTCGTTATCCATGATGTGCGGCGACATGAAACGGCTCCTTGGAAGATTGTCGTGTGTAGGGCGCTGGGTTCGGGCAGGCTCGCGCCGCGGTCGCAGCCGGACCGGCAGGTCAGAGCGCGATCGCCCGCGCGAACAAGGTCGGAAACTCGATATCGAAACACTGCGGGTAGTGATCCGAAGCCAGCGAAGGGGCATCGTGTCGCTTGCAGTACGCGCTGCCGCCGACCCCGGGCCCGAACACCGCGTAATCCAGTTTGGCTCGCGCTGAGTCGCTTTGGGACGTCAACGCAGGGTGCGTGTAATCGTCGGGCGGACATATCCTGTAGCTGTCGTCGTGGCCCGGATCTATGTAATCGGGATGGGCGTTGAAATCCCCCGCCAGCAACCACTGCTCACCCAGCCCGCGATCGTCTATCCACGACTTGATGCCTACGATCGCATCCTTGGCGTGGTCCGCGCCGCCGCCTCCGCTGGTCGCATGCAGATTGAATATCCATGGCATACCCTGGCCCGGCTTAACGCCCAGCAGCGGGCGCTGGCCGTCGAACAGCGCCGGAAGCGCGATGGCTTCGGCCCTGGCCGGGCGATAGTTCTTCAACAGGATCATCAGACTGCAGCGAGGATTTCCCGCGTGCGGATCCTTCGCCCAATAGCGGTGCAGGATGTACCAGATGGCCCTGGGCCGCGAGCGTGATCCTAGCTTGTAGTCGTAGAGTCGGCAGTCCGGAAATTCCTCGATGGCTGCCCAATCCGCCATGGTGCTGGCCTCTTGAACCAGCATCATGTCGTACTTGGCCGTTCGCAGATCCTTGCGAATGTCACCCCACTTCAATTTCGCGCCTTGCGCATTCCAGGTCACGATTCGCATACGGCATCGATGGGATTCACCGCTTCCTGCGGCATGGCCACCCTGCGCCAGCCGACGCCATCGCACCATCCCCGAAAGCAGGTATGGATTTTGGCGACGCCGCGATTCGCGACTTACGCCGGCAGCGGAAAATCCAGCCGCAGCCCGGTGCCGGCCGGGCCGGTTTCGATCCGCAGTTCGCCGCCCAGGCGTTGCGCGCGCTGGCGCATGCTGGCCAAGCCCGCGCCGCCGTCCGTCGACGCGGCGGCGGGCGCGATGCCCTGGCCGTCGTCGTCGATCCGCAACTGCAGGTGCGCCTCGACCCGGCTCAGGCGCACGTCCACGCGGCGCGCGCCGCTGTGCTTGAACACGTTGGTCAACGCTTCCTGCAGCAAACGCAACAGGTCCAGGCTGCGCGCGCTGTCCAGTTCGATTCCGTCCAGCCCTTGCAACTGCCAGCGGCTGTCGATGTCGGCGGTTTCCAGCAGCCGGCCCAGACGATGGCGCAGCGGCGCGATCTGCGCGGCCAGGTCGGCGTGCTCGCGCGCGGTGCTGTCGATCACCAGGCGCAGGTCGTCGCGCATCTCCTTGAGCACTTCGACCACCTGCGCCTTGGGCGTGTCTTCGGGCGCGCGTTCGAGCTGGGCGATCGCCCCGACCAGGGTGCCGCCGAAGCCGTCGTGCAGGTCGCGCACCAGATGCAGGCGCTCGCCGGCGCGGCTGTGCGCGAGTTCCAGCGCGTGCTGGCGCGACAAGGTCAGGGCCAGCTCGGAGGTGGCCGCCTCGACCTCGTGCTTGAGTTCTAGGTTGAAGCCTTCCACGCGCCGCATCGCGGCGACGAAACGGTAGGACAGCACGAAGCCGATGCCGATCAGGGTCAACACCGAGGTCAGGCTCAACAGATAAGTCACCCCGTCGACCCAGCCGAAGAACAGGGCGAAGTCGTAGAACGACACCAGCACCGGCAGCAGCAGGCAGGCCGCGAGCACCAGGGTATCGGGACGACGATGGCGCCAGGCCTGGATCAGGAACCAGCCGATGCTGACGTAGTAGATCGAGCCGCCGAGCGCGAACCAGAGATTGCGCTGATGCCCCATCCACGTCGGCGCCAGCGCGGCCGCGAGCAACGCCGCCGCGGCGACCACGCCCAGGCCGCGCTCCAGGCGCGGATAGCGGCGCTCGCAATAACGCAGCAGGAACAAGGCGTAACTGGCGCCTGCCACCACATAGAACGCGGCGTTGAACGCCTGCCAGGCGTCGGTGTTGGGCAAGGGCCAAATGTCGGTGGCGATGTGGTTGTAGCCGTACAGCGAGCCGGCCAGTTCGGTCAGCGCGAACCAGCCGTAGACGCTGTCCTTGCGCCGCAACAGCCACATCAGCAGGAACACGCCGCCCAGCACCACGGCCATGGCCAGGTTGATCAGCTTGATGTCGTAGCGCAGGAAGCGCTCGCTGCGGTAGCGCTGCTGCAGCGCCTGCGGATCGCCGATCCGCACCGGCCCGGCGCCGGGCAGATAGGCCGACAGCCCGGACACCCGCAGCAACACGGTGTTCTCGCCCGCACGCAGCAGCGACGACGGCAGCAGGACGTAGTGCGGCGAATTCCAGGTCCGCGACAGCGGCTCGACCAAACTGGGATCGCGCGCGACGGCCTCGCCGTTCACATAGATCGCGCCGCTCAAACTCATGTAGTCGGCCAGCAGCGCGGTCGGCCGGCGCGGATCGTCCTGGCGCCAATGCAGCCGATACCAGACCACGCCGTCGTGGCCGGGCCAGCGCTTGTACCAGACGTCCAGCAGTGTTACCGGCACCCAGCCCGCGGCCGGCGGCGCCGCGGCGTTCCAGTCCGAACGCGCGGCCTCGGCACGGTCGAGCAGCACCGTGCCGGGCTCGGCCGGCTGCGCCGCGGCCGGCAGCCAGGCGCAGGCGAGCAGCACCAGCAGCCACCACGCGCATGCGCGCGCGAGGTCCGCGACGGATCGCTTCCGGCTCAGTTGAGCAGTCCCAGCGCGCGTGCCTCGAACACAGCGGCGGTACGCGATCCCACGGCGAGCTTGCGGTAGATGTTCTTGGTGTGGCATTCGATGGTGAGCTTGGACAGCGCCACCAGCTCGGCGATCTCGCGGTTGCTGAAGCCCTGCGCGACCAGGCGCAGGATCTCGCGCTCGCGCTCGGACAGCTGCGCGGTCGGCTCGGGCTCCTGCGGCGCGCTTGCCGCCGTCTGCGCCTGCGGCAGCAGCGCCAGGATCCGGCGCGCGATCAGCGGATCGATCGGCGCGCCGCCGCGCTGCAGGCTCTTGAGCGACAACCGCAGCTCGTCGTCGTCGCGGTCCTTGAGCAGGTAGCCGATCGCGCCGGCCTGCACCGCCGCCAGGATGGTTTCTTCCTCGGCCCAGGCCGAGACGATCACCGACTGCGTCTGCGGCGCATGCCCGGACATCCATGCGATCAGGTCGATACCGCTGCCGTCGGGCAGCTGCACGTCGACCAGGGCCAGGGCGAAACTCGCCTGTCGCAGCAGCGTGCGCGCCGCGGTCAGATCGGCGGCGGTCTCGATCCGCGCCTGCGGCTCGACCAGCCCCTGCATCAGCGCCTGCATGCGCGCACGCGCCACCGGATCGTCTTCGACGATCAGCACGGAAGTCAGGACGATCGGCTGCGGCTGCATGCCTCTCCCATCGGCATGATATGGCGGCTTCAGTGTAGCGCCGGAGCCTGTCCGCTTGCGTCGCCGGGCTGCGGATCCTGTGGCCATCCGCGCCCGTATCCGCGCTGCGCTATACCACCGAGCCGGCTGCGGTTTCGTGCTGCGGCCGCTCGGGCTGCGCGCCTGTCGTTCAAACCTTCGCCAGCGCGCCCAGCACCGCAGCGCGCAGGCCATCGACGTCGCCGGCCTCGACCCGTCGCCAGGCCATCGCCGCGTCCAGGCCGCAAGCCGGCGTCGCCACCACCGGCAGGCCGCTGGCGATGGCGGTCAACAGTGCGCGCGGTTGATGTTCGATCCAGGCCGGCAGAGCCACGACATCGGCTTCGAGCAAGCCCTGACGATAACTGGCGACACGCCGCAATGTGGTGCGGCCCGCGTCCAGCCCGCGCTCGCTATCGCCGGGCGGCAGCAGGATCTCGAGGTCCTGGTCGCGCAGCGCGGCCAGCAGTTCGAGGATGCCCTTGCGCGCCAGCGGCGAGGCCGGAAAGAACACCCGCGGCTTGGCGCCCGCGGCGATGCGCTCGGCCGACGGCAGCGGCGCGGGCATGGTCCAGGGCAACGCGCAGGCGCGCGCGCCGGCCAGGGCCAGCACCTGCGCATGCGGGCTCCACCAGGCCTGGGCGGCGAGCAAGCCGTCCCATTCCGCTTCGATCAGGGCCGGATCGGCGCGGAAGTCGCGCAAGGAACGCTGCTCGGGATGACGACGCACCGCACCGTCGAGTTCGGCCTGCAGCGCGCGCATCGGCAGCGCGGTCATCATCACCGCGTAGCGGCGGCCGGCGAGTTCGCCGTCGCGCCACAGGAACGGCAGCAGGCTCTGCGGCAGCACCAGATCCACGTCGCGCGGCTGCAGCGCGCGCGCCAGGTCGCGTGCGTGCGCGCGCAACTGCGCCAGACGCACCTGCGGCAGCGCCTGCCCGCGCCAGCGTCCGTAGCGCCAGGCGATCGACTGGCTCACGCGACGCAGCGGCGCCTGCGCCGGGAAACGCCGCCCGCCCGGACCGAACACGCGATCGTCGTCGCCGCGTTCGGACTGCAGGCGTTCGCGGAACTCGGGCCAGGCTTCTTCCATCCACCACAGCCGGCGCAGCCCGTCGACGTTGGGGCCGGTATGCCGATGGCATTCGTGCTGGCCGCAGCTGCCGCAATCGTTGCTCGCCTCGGGCGGGCGGCGCGGCGCCACCGCCAACGGCCAGGCGTCGCTGGCCGCAGGGCGATGGCCGCGTATGCGCAGCCGCAGCCGCTGCGCGTCCATATCGATCTCCAGCCGCCATGCGTGGGGGGCGCGCAGGCGCAGGTCGAGGTAGTTCCAGAACACGGTGGCGTCGCGATCCTGCTCGGCCAGCGAGCCCGGCAGCACCCGCGAATGGCGATGACGCTCGACGACCTCAAGCCCGGCGCGCACGGCGCCGTCATAGAGCGCGTTGCTGAGTTGGCACAGGCCGCCGCCGACCGCGGGAATCAAGCAGCCTTCGCGCAATTCGCGGCCGACCGCATAGCCGCCGCGGTGCGTCGCCCGGCCGACCTGTTTCCAGAAACCGAACTTCGCGCCCGCCGGCACTTCGATCCCATGCAGCCGCTTCAAGGCCAGGCGCAGGTTCTGCAACTTGCCTGCGACCAGCAGCGGATCGGTTTCGTCCTGCGGCCACAGCGCGCTTTCGAACTCGGCCAGCACCGGCGCATCGATCAAGACTTCGGCGCGCGCATGCCGACGCGGCCGCTCGCGGTCCAGCGCGTCGCGCAGCAGGCGCCGGCCACGCAGGCCCCAGGCCTTGAACTCGAACACGATCGCTTGCCGCCGTGTCGGCAGAGCGGTGCCGACCATCTCGATCGCCGCGACATTCATGCTGCTTTCGTTCCCCTTGCGAAACCAGCGACCGGGCTACGCCCGCCGCACCTTCATCCTTGCGGCGAACGCTAGCTGCCGGCCTTGCCCTTGTCGGCCTTGGCGGCGCCGCCTTTCCCACCGCCCTTCGCGCCGCCTTTGGGCTGCTCGCGTATCCACACGATCTGGTTGTCGCGGCGCACGTCGAACAGGCCGGTGGCTTCGATCAGATCGCTGAGCTTGCGGTAACCGTAGTTGCGCGAGTCGAACGAGGCCTGGTTGCCGATCTGATGCCCGACCGCGCCCAGATGCGACCAGCCGTCGTCGCCGCTGACCGCATCGACCGCGCTGCGCAGCATCTGCAGCAGCTTGGTGTCGCCGCGCAGCTCCTTGGCGCTGCGTTGCGGCGTGGTCGCGCGCTCCGCGGCCGGCACGTCGGCGCTGGCCGGCTGGCCCAGCGCTTCGACGTAGGTGAACTTGGAGCAAGCGTTGACGAAGGGCTCGGGGGTTTTCTTCTCGCCGAAGCCGTAGACCTTGACCCCATCGGTAAGCAGACGCATCACCAGCGGGGTGAAGTCGGCATCGCTGGACACGATCGCGAAGCCGTCCAGGTTGCGCGCGTACAGCAGGTCCATGGCGTCGATCACCATCGCCATGTCGGAGGCGTTCTTGCCTTTGCTGTAGGCGAACTGCTGGATCGGCCGGATTGCGTACTCGTGCAGCACCGCTTCCCAGCCCTTGAGGCTCTGGCTCTTCCAGTTGCCGTAGGCGCGGCGCACGTTGGCGGCGCCGTAGCGCGCGACCTCGGCCAGGATCACGTCGATCTTGGCGGCCGGCGCGTTGTCGGCGTCTATCAGCAGCGCGATGCGCTTTTCTTCCGTGGCGACGGCCATGGCTGCGGTCTCCGGGCCCGGGGCGGCCCTGTCGCGGCCAGCCTAGCGCAACCGCATGCGGACCGGGTGGCAGAAGATAGGCCGGCTTCATCACCGCTCGTGCCCGATCGGCGAGAATGTGGGCGAATCCAACGACGAAAGCATGACTCCAATGACCAGCCAACTCGAACACCTGCGGGCGCTGTCCTCCGTGGTCGCCGACACCGGCGACATCGAGGCGATCGCGCGCTTCCGGCCGCTCGACGCCACCACCAATCCCTCGCTGCTGCTGAAGGCGGCCTCGTTGCCGGCCTACGCGCCCTTGATCGACGCCGCGCTCGCCCAGACCGACCGCTACGCCCACGACCGCATCGCCGACGCCAGCGACCGCCTCGCGGTCGCGATCGGCAAGGAGATCCTCAAGCTCATCCCCGGCCGCGTCTCCACCGAAGTCGACGCCCGCCTGAGCTTCGACACCGAGGCCACCCTGGCCAAGGCGCGCCGCCTGGTCCAGCTGTACGCCGAGTCCGGCATCCGCCGCGAGCGCCTGCTGATCAAGATCGCTGCGACCTGGGAAGGCATCCGCGCCGCCGAACAGCTCGAACGCGAAGGCATCCACTGCAACCTGACCCTGCTGTTCTCGTTCGCCCAGGCCGTCGCCTGCGCCGAGGCCGAGGTGTACCTGATCTCGCCCTTCGTCGGCCGCATCCTCGACTGGCACCTGGCCCACGGCATGAGCCCGCCGGCCACGCCGCAGGACGATCCGGGCGTGCAGTCGGTGATGCAGATCTGGCGCTACTACAAGGCCTTCGGCTACAAGACGGTGGTCATGGGCGCGAGTTTCCGCAACGTCGGCCAGGTGCTGGCGCTGGCCGGCTGCGACCGCCTGACGATCTCGCCGGACCTGCTGGGCGAACTCGAGTCGCGACCGGGCGAGGTGCCGCGCGCCCTGATCGACGACGGCGAGCGCTACGAAGCGCCTCGCCGCATGAGCGAAGCCGACTTCCGCTGGCTGCACAACCAGGACGCGATGGCCACCGACAAGCTCGCCGACGGCATCCGCCGCTTCGCCGCAGACCAGCACGCGCTGGAAGACCTGCTGCGCCAGCGTCTGGACGACTGAGGACGCGCACATGAACCATGAACCTCCGGGGCGCGGCGACGCGCGCGTCCCGCATGTCGTCATCGTCGGCGGCGGCTTCGGCGGCCTGTGGACGACGCGCGCGCTGGCCTCGGCCGATGTGCGCATCACCCTGATCGACCGCCGCAACCACCATCTGTTCCAACCGCTGCTGTACCAGGTCGCGACCGCCGGGCTGTCCTCGCCGGACATCGCCGCGCCCTTGCGCCACATCCTGCGCAGCCAGCGCAATGTCGAAGTGCGGCTGGGCGAAGTGGTGGGCCTGGATCCGGCCGCACGCCGGGTCGCGCTCGCCGACGGCGATTCGATCGGCTACGACTATCTGCTGCTCGCCAGCGGCGCCGCCCACGCCTACTTCGGCCACGACGACTGGGCCGGCGACGCGCCCGGCCTGAAGACGCTGGACGACGCCCTGCACATCCGGCGGCGCCTGCTGCTCGCGTTCGAACGCGCCGAGGCCAGCGACGACGAAGCCGAACGCGCGGCCTGGCTGAGCTTCGCCGTGGTCGGCGGCGGCCCGACCGGGGTCGAGCTGGCCGGCACCCTTGCCGAGATCGCACGCAAGACCCTGCGCCGCGAATTCCGCCGCATCGACCCGGCCCAGGCCAAGGTGCGGCTGATCGAAGCCGGTCCACGGGTGCTGTCGAGTTTTCCGGAGGAATTGTCGGAGAAGGCGCGCAAGCAGTTGCAGAAGCTCGGCGTCGAAGTGGTCACCGGCACCCCGGTGAACGCGATCGACGAACGCGGCTACACCTTGGGCGACACCTTCGTGCCGGCGCGCACCGTGGTCTGGGCCGCGGGCGTGGCCGCGTCCAAGCTGGGCGCGCTGTTGGACGCGCCGCGCGACCGCGCGGGCCGGGTCCAGGTGCTGCCCGACCTCAGCGTGCCCGGACACCCGGAGATCTTCGTCGCCGGCGACCTCGCCAGCGTGCAGCAGGACGGCAAACCGGTGCCGGGCGTCGCGCCCGCGGCCAAGCAGATGGGCGCGCATGTCGCGCGCGCGATCCGCGACCGCATCGCCGGCCGCAGCACGGCGCCGTTCCGCTACAAGGACTACGGCAACCTGGCGACCATCGGCCGCATGGCCGCCGTGGTCGACGTGCACGGCTTCAAGCTCTCCGGCCTGCTCGCCTGGTGGTTCTGGCTGGCCGCGCACGTGTTCTTCCTGATCGGCTTCCGCAACCGCGTGATCGTGCTGATCAACTGGGCCTGGGCGTACTGGAGCTACCAGCGCCACGCCCGGATCATCCTCGGCGATCGCGAGGAATAGTGCAGTAGGCGCGACGGCGGACGCGCACTGCGTCCGTCGCCGCGCTCAATCCAGGCGCTCGCGACCGCCGTGCGCGTCCACGCGCCACAGCTGGCCGCCTTCGTACAAGGCCGCCTGCGCCACCGCGCCGGGCTCGTGCATGTCCAAGTCCAGCGCCAACACCCTGCCCTGTTGCTGCAGCCGCACCCTCGGCACGATCGTGTGGCCGATCGCGATCCGGCGCACGCCGTAGCGCTGCAGCGCGCGATCCAGATGCGCCGAGGGATCGGCTTCGCGTACGTACCTGGGATCGTCGGGCAAGGCCATGCCGCGGTACCAGGTCACGCCGCTGCGGCCCAGGATCGGCTTGATCGCGGAAGGCAGGTCCGCCATCGGCGTCCCCAGATGCGGCCGCATCGCGGCATTGGCCGCGGCGATGTCGAGATCGCGGTCGAGGAACTCGGCGCTGATGCCGCCGTGCACGAGCAGATGATCGCCGACGCGCGCGATCACCGGCTTGCTGCGCAACCATGCGCCCAGTACCGAACGTTCCGAAAACAAGGGCTCGCCGCCCAAGGCGGCTTCGCTCGCGACCAGGTGCCGCGGCCAATGCTTCTTGCGGCCCGAGGTCGCGAGCTGCTCGTGGTTGCCGAGCACGTAATGCACACGCCCGCCGGCCTGCCGGGCTTCACCGTCCAGGCGGTAGATCAGCCACAGCAGCGGCAGCATGTCGTGGCCGCGATCGACGAAGTCGCCGACCAGGGCGATATGGCCGTCGCCGTAGCGCCAATGCAACTGCGCGTCGAGCACGCCCTGCGCACGTAGCAGGGCGACGAAGGCGTCGAACTCGCCTTCCATGTCGGACAGCATCAGCAATCGCGGCGGATTGGCCGCATACACGCCGTCCTGCGGCGCCGGGGTCGGCCGCAATGCGACTTCGAAGCGGGTGCGCGCCGGATTGTCGACGCGCACGGCAAGCAGCGGCAGCGGCTGCGCCGGCAGGCGCGTTTCGCGCATGCGCCAGGTCGCACCCTCGGACTCGGTGGCGGCAACGCGGAAACCCTGCGCATCGACGAACACGTGCGGCCCGTCCAAAGCCAGCGCCGGCCGTTCGAGTATCCGGAAACGCTGGCGCGCCGCGTCCCAGCCGAAGGCGACGTTGCCCTGGCCGTCCTTCAATTGCCAACCGCCGAACACCGCCAGCGCCGGCGCCGTCACCGAGGTCAGCACCAGTGCCCATAGCAGCCACTTGGCTATCCGTCGCATAGGTCCTCTCGTATCGCCAGACCTGGATCGTACCTGGCGCCGGCCAGCGCCCCGCGGCGGTGGAGCGCCGCGGTCGCGCGTCGACTGCGCCCACGCATCAGCGTTGCGTGGCGCCTTGCGCAACGTCAGCTTGCTCCCGTATCGCACAAAACGAAACGGCCCGGTTTCCCGGGCCGTCGTCGTTGGCTGGTTTGCGCGGATCAGGCCGCGAACAGCGCCCGCATCTTCTTCAGCGCGTTGGCTTCGATCTGGCGGATGCGCTCGGCACTGACGCCGTACTCGTCGGCCAGTTCCTGCAACGTGACCTTGCTGTCGGCATCGAGCCAGCGGCGCTTGACGATGTCGCGCGAACGCTCGTCCAGGCCGGACATGCCTTCGCGCAGCAGGGCGAGCTGGCTGTCTTCCTCGTCCTCGCGCTCGTAGCTCTGCGAGGGGTCTTCGTCGTGGGCGCGCAGGTACGCGGCCGGCGACGGCGGAGCGTGGTCGTCGTCCTCGTCGGACGGCGCATCGAAACCGATGTCGCGGCCGGACAGGCGCGACTCCATCTCCAGCACTTCGCGCTCGGAAACGTTGAGGTCCTTGGCGACCTGGCTGACTTCCTCGGCGTTCATCCAACCCAGGCGCTTCTTGCTCTTGCGCAGGTTGAAGAACAGCTTGCGCTGCGCCTTGGTCGTGGCGACCTTGACGATGCGCCAGTTCTTGAGGATGAACTCGTGCATCTCGGCACGGATCCAATGCACGGCGAAGGACACCAGGCGCACGCCCTGTTCCGGGTCGAAGCGCTTCACGGCCTTCATCAGACCGATGTTGCCTTCCTGGATCAGGTCGCCGATCTGCAGTCCGTAACCGTTGTAGCCGCGGGCGACGTGGACCACGAAGCGCAGGTGCGAATGCACCAGCTCGCGGGCGGCGTCGAGGTCTTCTTCGTCGCGGAAGCGACGCGCCAGACTCTGCTCGTCTTCGACGGTCAGCACCGGAATGCGATGCACCGCGCCGATGTACGCGTCCAGCGAACCGAGCGCGCTGGGCACAGGCAGGTTGTTGGCGACTAGGGCGTTCGAGAGAGGGGTCTGGGTCATGGCAGCCATCTTAGCAGTCGGGGTCTAGGACTGCTAAAGACCCCGGAAGTTCCGCAGTGTTGCGTGGATAGAACGAATGTCGCCCGCTGCGGCCGCTCCACGAATCCGGCCGCGCGCCGGGAGAAACAAGAAATTAACAACTAAATCAATGGCTTATCTAAACACATCGGACGTGTCCAGGGGGTGAACCGGCCCAGGCGCCACACCCGCCGGCTGAACGGGCACTACAGGACATGGGGACCGGCCCGGCCAGCCCAAGCCTGACCTTCGGCAGGGGCGGCGGCGGTCCCAGGCTATTCCTTACTTATTGCAGGCCGACCCTGCCCGACCTCCGAGGGGGTACAGACCTGGGGCGTTTCCGAGCCGATCAGACCAAACGCCGCAATTCGCCCACCGAATCGAAGAACTCCTCCGCGCCCGCCGCGCGCAGGGTGTCGGGGTGCGCGTAGCCCCAGCCGACCGCCCCGAAGGCCACGCCCGCGCGCCGCGCGGCCTCGCCGTCGCTGACCTGGTCGCCGATGTAGATCGCCTGCGACGCGTCGGTCCTCGCCTGCCTCAGCATCCGCGCGATGCGCCGGTGCTTGCCGAGCATGTGGGCGCCGCCGTCGACCCGTTCGATCGCCTCCAGCAACTCCGCGTCGAGCACGCGGCGCACGTTGTCGGCGGAATTGGACGTCAGGATCGCCAGGCGCGCCCCGCCTTCGCGCAGGTGGCGCAGCGTTTCCGCGACGCCCGGAAACAGCGGTACCGGCGGCGCGGCGCGCATGCTGCGCACGAAGTCGGCCGCCACGATCGGCAGCTTCCATCTGGAAAACTCGAACTCCCGCAGCAACTCGCGCGTGCTCAGCCGCCGCATGTCGTCGACGCGGTCCTCGGGGATGGCCTTGAAACCGTGGCGCTGCGCCAGCGCGTGCTGCGCCTCCATAAAGAAGGGGAACGAATCGGCCAGCGTGCCGTCGAAATCGAAGATGACCAGCGGGTAGCGCATGTCGGCGGCTAGAGGCGACGAAGGCGCATTTTGCCGGCAGCCGCGCCCATCGTGCCAACTGCTTACGGCATCGGCTTGTTCAGCGCCGGCCGATTACCAGTACAGCGCATAAAGCGCGACCAGGATGGCGATCACGCCCAGCCCGCCGACATTGAAACCTGTCGGTGTGCGATAGCTGACGTCGTCGACGCGGATCAGGTCGCTGCCTTCCTTCTGCCTGGGCGTGATCAGCGACACGATCACCGCCAGCGCCAGCGCCGCCAGGAACACGAGGCCGACGCGGTCGATGAACGGCAGCGCTGGCCAGGTCAGTTTCAACAGGACCGACAATACAAACGAGCTGATCGCCGCGGCCAGCGCGCCCGCCTCGTTGGCGCGCTTCCAGAACAGGCCCAGCATGAAGATCACCACGATACCGGGGGTGAAGAAACCCGTGTATTCCTGGATGTACTGGAAAGCCTGGTCGAAGCTGCCCAGCAGCGGCCGCGCGCTCAGGATCGCCAGCAGCACCGCCACCGCCGCGGCGATACGGCCGACGCGGACCAGATGCGCCTGATCGTCGTTGCGTCTGCGCTTGGCGTAGAAGTCGAGAGTGAAGATGGTCGCGATCGAATTGATCTTCGAAGCTAGCGACGCCACGATCGCCGCCACCAGCGCGGCGAAAACCAGGCCGAGCATGCCGGTCGGCAGCATATCCATCATCGTCGGATAGGCCTGATCGGGCTTGGCCAGGCCGGGCGCCAGCATCACCGCGGCGATGCCCGGTATCACCACCACCAAGGGCATCAACAGCTTCAGGAACGCGGCGAACAGCACGCCTTTCTGCGCTTCGCCCAGGTTCTTCGCCGCGAGCGCGCGCTGGATGATGTATTGATTGAAGCCCCAGTAGCTGACATTCATGACCCACATGCCGCCGATCAGGACGCTGATGCCGGGCAAGTCCTTGTAGAACGGGCTGTCCTTGCTCAGGATCATATTGAAATGTTCCGGGTGGGCGTCCAGCAGCTTGCGGTAGCCGGCGACGAGGCTGCCGTCGCCGATTTGCGACAAGGTCAGGAAGGTCACCGACAAACCGCCCAGTACCAGCAGGCAAACCTGCACGATGTCGGTCAAGGCCACCGCCTTCAGGCCGCCGTACAACTGATAAGCCAGCGCGAACGCGCCCAGCAGCACCAGCGCCGCCATCGGGTCGAGGCCGGTGACCTGGTTGACCGCGATCGAGCCGAGCCACAGGATCGAGGTCAGGTTCACGAACACGTACAGGCCCAGCCAGAACACCGCCATCAGCGTGCGGATCCTGTGGCCGTAACGTTCTTCCAGGAACTGCGGCATCGTGTAGATGCGGTTGCGTATGAACACCGGCAGGAAGAACTTGCCGACGATCAGCAGCGTCGCCGCCGCCATCCATTCGTACGAGGCGATGGCCAGCCCGATCGCATACCCGGAACCCGACATGCCGATGATCTGCTCGGCGGAAATATTGGCGGCGATCAGCGAAGCGCCGATCGCCCACCACGGCAGCGCCTTGCTGGCGAGAAAGTAGTCGCTGGCGGATTTCTTGCGGCCGTCTTTCTCGCGCGAAACCCATTGCGCGAGCGCGAAGATGCCGATCAGGTAGACCAGCACGATCGTCAGGTCCAGGGTCGACAGTTTCAAGGCGTTACCCCCTCAGTGTGACGCCCGCCCTGCGGTTGCAGGGAAGGAATTAATGGCTTCAAAAAGCGGACTTTCCGAAACCCCTTATGCGTCGCTCACTTGCTGGTTCTGCAGGCGAGCGTCCGCTCCGCTTCGCCCTGCGGGGCCAGCGCGATGCGCGAGAACGACAGTTGCAAGGGCGCGGCGGTTTCGATCGCCAACAGGCCGGACAACTTCGACAGGTCCGCGCCGGCCAGCGCGAAACACTTCAACGGTATGCCGAGCGTGGTCCATTGGCCGGCCGGCAGCGACGCCAGCGACTCGCGCAGCGGCAAGTTCGCGCCGCAACCTTCGCCGCAGGCGACGGCGACGGCCACGTCGCCCTGCGGCGGTGCGTCCACGCGCAGCGTCAGCATGAGCTGTACGTCGCCGTTGGCCTCCCGCGTCAGGTCCTTCGCGGTGTCCGCGATCAAGGCCAAGCGTGCGCGCGCAGACCCTGACCAGGTCACGCGCCGCGCGTCCTCCTGGCGCCGGTGATCGACCGCGGCGATGCGGATGCTGCCGTCGCCCAGCGCCGCAGGCAGCGTCTTGATGCCGACGGCGCGCCGATCGGCGCCTTCCAGCGCCATCGACAGTCCCGGCGCCAGCATGCCGAGCCCGTAGTACAGGCCCGGTTGCGCTTGCGCGAGCGATACGCCGGCAGTTTCCGGCAGCGGCGCGAGATCGCCCTTGCTGGCATACGTCAGGCCGTAGCCATAGGCGAACTGCGGGCGGTAATCCTTCTGGCCGACGTTGTTGGCGTACTGATCGGCGCGGCGCGGCCAGGAGAAGCTGAGTTTGCCCTTGAAGTCGTAATGGACCCCGCCGTCGGGCCTGCGCAGCAACACGTCGGCGATGCCGCCGCCTTCGCTGCCCGGTAGCCAAGCCGCAACGAAGGCGTCGGACGCGTTGATCTCGCGGTTCACCCACAGCGGCCGGCCGCTGAGGAACACCGTCACCACGGGTATGCCGTCGGCCTTCAGTTTCCTGATGAGCTGCAGGTCGCTGTCGTCGCCGGGCTTGTAAAGCAGGGTCGGCAGATCGCCCTGGAACTCGGCGTAAGGGTTCTCGCCGATCACGACGATGGCGGCGTCGGGTTTGCTCCGATATTGGCCGTCGAGGGCGAGCTCGGCGCTGCCGCCGGCGCTCTCCACCGCGCTCTTCAGCCCTTCCCAGATCGTCTCGGCGTTCGGAAAATCGGCGCGAGTGGTGCCCGTGCCCTGCCAGGTCAATGTCCAGCCGCCGCTCTGCTTGGCCATGCTGTCGGCGCCGTCGCCGGCGATCAACAGCTTCTGCTTCGGATCCAGCGGCAACACGCCGCGCTGGTTCTTCAGCAGCACCAGCGATTCGCGCACCGCCTGGCGCGCGACCGCGCGATGCTCAGGCGCGCCCAGCAGTTCGAACTTGCCGCCGAGCGCGCGCTGCGACGGCTTGCCGGCATCGAACAGACCGAGCCGGAATTTCACCCGCAGCAGGCGCCGCACCGCATCGTCGATCCTGGCGATCGGGATGGTGCCGGCCTTCGCCGCGGCCAGCGTGCTCTCGTAGAACGGTTTCCAGCTGTCGGGCGCCATCACCAGGTCGACGCCGGCGTTCACCGTCGCCGGACACTGCGTGTTGTCGCAGCCAGCGACCTGGCCGTGCGCGTTCCAGTCGGTGACGACGAAGCCGCCGAAGTTCATGCGCCCCTTCAGCACGTCGGTGACCAGCGGCTTGTGCCCCGCCAGTTTCACGCCCTGGTAGCTGCTGAAGGAAATCATCACCGCTTGCGTGCCGGCGGCGATGGCCGGCGGGTAGCCGGCGTTGTGCACGTCGCGCAGTTCGGCCTCGTCGACCTGGGTATCGCCCTGATCCTTGCCGTCGCTCGTGCCGCCGTCGCCGAGGTAGTGCTTGACCGAGGAAACCACGTGCGCGCTGTCCAGGAATTCCTTGTCGCCGACCTTGCCCTGCAGTCCTTCGACCATCGCGCCGGCGTAGCTCGCGACCAGCTTCGGATCTTCCGAATAGCCTTCGTAGCTGCGGCCCCAGCGGTCGTCCTGCGGCACCGCCACGGTCGGCGCGAACGCCCATTCCATTCCGGTGGTCCGGGTCTCGATCGCGGTGATGCGGCCGATCTCGCGGATCAGCTCCGGATTGCGCGCCGCGCCGAGGCCGATGTTGTGCGGGAACACGGTGGCGCCGACCACGTTGCTCTGGCCATGCACCGCATCGATGCCGTACAGGATCGGGATCGCCTTGCCGCCGCCGCGAGTGTCCATCGAGGCCTCGTAGAACGCGTCGGCCTGCGCCAGCCATTGCGCCGGCGTCGCGTTGTATTTTCCGCCCGGATCGGAACCGCCGCCGGCCAGTACGGAACCGAGCCGGTACTTGCGTACGTCTTCGGGCGTGAGGCTGGAAATGTCGCCCTGCACGATCTGGCCGACCTTTTCTTCCAGCGTCATCGTTGCCAGCAGCGCGTCGACGCGCGCCTCCAGCGCCGGATCGGCCGGCAGCGGCCAGGCCGGCGCCGGCCAGCGCTCGGGATGGATCGTGCCGCCTGCCGGCGCGTTCCCGGCGACGCCGGGGCCGACGGTCAAACCCAGCGCCGCCACCATGACCAGCCCTCCCCGACGCAGGGCCGCTGCGCGCGCCCGCGGGTTCTTCGATGCGATCTTCAAACCGTGCTCCAGAAAGTCCGTGCGGGCGGCGTGCCGGATCGCCCGTTACGCCGCATGCCCCTGCGCAAGGCAAAGGCAGAATCGAGTGCGATGTCCGCATCGGCGTCCCCTCGCCCGCAATGCGAGCGAGGGGAGCCGGGTGCCGATCAGAAGTGCAGACCGAAATTCACTCCGTACGTGCGCGGCGGCAAGTACTGCGACACCCACAGGTACTGGCCGGCGCCGGGGCTGAAACGTCCGGCCGCGGTGCGGGTTTTCTCGTCGCTGAAGTTCTGCACGTACAAGCCGGCCCACCAGCGCCGCTGGGGCTCCTCGTAACGCAGCGAGAAATCGCCGCGGCCGTGGGCGTCCTGCTGATCCTCGTCGCCGAGGTTGAACACGCTCAGCCAGGTTTCGGTTTCGTAGTGGCCGGTCAGTCGCGGGGTCAGCGTGCCGCCGTTGCCGAGATGGAAGTCGTGTTCCCAGATAAGCGTCAACGCGAAGTCGGGCGCATGCGGCAGTTCGTTGCCGGTCACGTTCATGCAGTTGCTGATGCCCGACGCCGGCGGGCAGGCCGGCAGGCCCTGGTAATCGTTGCTGCCTGCGTACAGCAGTCTGCCCAGGTCCTTCTTCGGAATGCCCGAAACCGTCAGGTTAACGCGGTCGTTCTCGCCGAGGAGCGCCGCCAGTTCGCTCTCGTAGCCCCACACCTTGGTGCTGCCTTCCACGTTGTTGAAGCCCAGGCCGCGGTTGCCGTCGGGGAAGGTAACCGGCGCGGACAACTGGAAGTTCTTGAAGTCCATGTAGTAGATCGCGCTGTTCCAGGTCAGCCGCCCTTCCAGGAAACTGAACTTGCCGCCGATCTCGTAGTTGGTCAGTTCTTCGTGCTTGTAGGTCGCGCCGCCGTCCTGCAGGCCGCCGGACTTGTAGCCGGTGGACACGCTGGCATAGAGCAGCCCCTTCTCGCCGACATCGAAATCGGTACGCGCCAGCCACGTCACCTGGCTGTGGCCGTACTCACCGTCGTTGACGGTGGAAATGTTGAATCCGTTCTGCGGACTCGGATAGGTGCCGGGGGAAATCGGAACCTGCGGAACGTTCGGGTTGTAGGCCCAGCCCCAGCCGCGGCCGCCGACGTTCTTCTTCGTGTCGTCGGTGTAGCGCGCGCCGGCGGTCAGGCGCCAGCTGTCGTTGACGTTCCAGGTGGCCTGGCCGAACGCGGCGTAGGAATCCACCGTCTCCTTGGGCTGGATGAACGAGCCCTGCCAGGCCACGGTGCCGTCCTGGGTGCCGTTGAAGATCGGAATGTCGAAGCGGATCGAGTTCTTCTCGGCGGCGTAGTACAGGCCCACGATCCAGTCGACGGTCTGTTCGCCGGTCGAGGACAGATTGAGTTCGTGGCTGGTGCTCTTGTACTCGGAATCGTTGGTGCGGTCTTCCTGATACTGCGCGGGGCCGCAGGCGAAACAGGTCGGCACCAGCACGCCGCTGTCCTGATCGTAGGTGGAACGGCCGTCGAAACGGCTGAAGCCGGCGATGTAGGAAAGCCGCAGGCCGTCGTTGATGTCCCAGTCCATGCGGCTGCGCAGCGCATAGGAATCGCGCTCGATGTATGGTGCGGTGTCGATCAGCGCCGACCAGAAGTCCTGACCGGCCCGCGGACGCTGCATCAGGTTCATGCTCGGCGTGCCGCGGTCGCGGAAGTACTCGAGCGCCAGATTCCAGCTGAAGGTATCGCTGGGCTGCCACAATGCGCTCACGCGCGCGGCGGATTGGTTTTGGGCGCTGTATTTGTCGCCGCCGGTGACGTACTGGTTCGGATTGATCGGCCGGAACGTGGCCGGATCGCCGCCGGCCGCCGCATAGGCGGCGCGCTGCGCATCGACCGAGGGGATCTGCCCCACCGGATCCTGATAATCGACATAGCCGTCATGCTGTTCCTGGGCGACCGCGACGCGCATCGCGAAGGTGTCGCTGATCGGCAGATTGACCACCGCGCGCGCGCCGATCGCGTTGTAGTTGCCGACGCTGAGCTGGGCGTTGCCGAAGTAGCTGCCGATCTCCGGCGTGGCGGTGCGGAAGTTGACCGCGCCGACCGTGGAGTTCCGGCCCCACAGCGTGCCCTGCGGACCGCGCAACACTTCCGCGGCCGCCACGTCCAGCAGCAGACCGGCGGCGGCCTCGGCGCGCGGCGAGTACACGCCGTCGACGAAGATCGCCACTTCCGGATCGGCGTATTCGGTCTTGGCCTGATCGTTGCCGATGCCGCGCAGAGTCATGGTGGTCACGTCATGGTCGCCCTGACGGGTAGCCTGCATGCTCGGCACCAGCTTGGTGAGGTCCTGCACCGTCATCACCCGCTCCTTGTCGAGCGTTTCGGCGTTTATCGCGCTGATCGCGACCGGCGTCTTCTGCAGCGGCGTCTCGCGCTTGGTGCCGGTGACGACGACCGCGTCGAGTGTCTTGGGCGCGCTGTCCTGCGGCGCGGTTGCCGCTGGCGTCTGCGCTTGCGCGGGATCCGCGGTTTGCGCCTGGCCGGCGGGTCCGGCCAGAGCATCAGTTGATGAAACGAGCGCGACGAGAATCGCGCCATACAGCGCGTGCAAGCGGTACGCCATGTCCTCTTCCCTCCAGTTCGGACGCTCCCGTCTTCCGGCTCTTCTGGCGGTATCCGCCGCCGGCCGGTGTGGAGCGGGGCGAGTGATACGCCGGAATGGCAGCGCTGTCAATTGACAAATGACAGCGCTGCCAATTTGCTCGTACGGCGTCACATCGGCGTCCTGGGAGGATGCGCGGATGCCGCACCGCAGCAAGAAATCTGCGCGACGGTTCCGGCAGGCCGGAGCCGACGCAACCGCACTCCTAGCTCGATCTCGCAGCGGCCCCCGCGGTGTGCGATAACATGATTCGCCCCACCTGCCCTTCGGAAACGCATTGATGCGCGCCAGAATCGAAGACGTCGCCCAGGCCGCCGGCGTCTCCATGAAAACCGTCTCGCGCGTCTTCAACCACGAACCGAACGTGCGCGAGAAAACCCGGTTGAAGGTCGAGGCGGCGGCCCAGGCGCTGAACTACCGGCCGAATCCGTCGGCGCGCAGCCTGGCGGGAAACCGCTCCTACCTGATCTCGCTGGTGTACGACGATCCCGCCGCGGCGTCGAGCTACATCATGGAGATCATCGTCGGCATGCTCGTCGCCTGCGAGCGCCAGCGCTACAGCGCGATGCTGCGGCCGCTGGAGTATTCCAACGCCGACCACGTCCGCGCGGTGGAGGAATCGATCGCGCAGTATCGTCCGGACGGCCTGATCCTGGTGCCGCCGTTCGCCGACGACGTCAAGCTGCTGCACCGTCTCGACAGCCTCGGCGTGCGTTATGCGACGATCTCGGCGAAGGCCAAGCTCGGCCACGAGCGCATCGGCACCATCCTCGACGAGCGCAAGGCGGCGGCGGACATGATCGCGCACGCGGTCGAACTCGGGCATCGCCGCATCGCCCATATCGCCGGACCTCCGCCGCATGGCGGGCGCGCCTGGCGCCTGGCCGGTTATCGCGACGGCCTGCGCCGCGCGGGCATCCCTTACGATCCCAAACTCGTCGTCGATGGCGGTTTCACCTTCGACGACGGCGTCGCCGGCACCAGGCAGCTGCTCGATCTGAAGCAGCCGCCCACGGCGATCTTCGCCGCCAACGACGACAGCGCCTGCGGCGTCATGCACGAAGCGTTCGAACGCGGCATGCGCATCCCGCAGGACTTGTCGGTGTTCGGCTTCGACGACACGCCGGCCTCGCGCCAGATCTGGCCCAGCCTGACCACGGTGCGGCAGCCCTGCCGCGAGATGGGCCGGATCGCCGCCGAGCAGCTGCTCGCCGCGATCCGCGATCCGCAGGCCGGTGCGCTGGTACGCGTGCCCTACGAACTGATGATCCGCCAGTCCGGCGGGCCCGCGCCCGCCGCGGCGAAGCGGCGCTGAGCGACGCCGCCGCGAACGCCGCACGGCCCGGCCAGATGTCCACGCCCGCCACGACCAGCAGGCCCCCGGTCGGCTTCTGGCAGATCTGGAACATGTGCTTCGGCTTCATGGGGCTGCAGTTCGGCCTCGCGCTGCAGAACGCGAACGTCAGCCGCATCTTCCAGACCCTCGGCGCCAGCATCGACGACATTCCCGCGCTGTGGATCGCCGCGCCGCTGACCGGACTGCTGGTGCAGCCGATCATCGGCTACTGCTCCGACCGCACCTGGGGCCGGCTCGGCCGGCGCCGGCCGTATTTCCTCGCCGGCGCCATCATCGCCGCATTGGCGTTGATCGCGATGCCGAATTCGCCGACGCTGTGGAGCGCGGCGGCGCTGCTGTGGCTCCTCGATGCCGCGATCAACGTCTCGATGGGGCCCTTGCGTTCGTTCGTCGGCGATCAGCTGCCGTCGTCGCAGCGGCCGGCCGGCTACGCGATGCAGACCATGTTCATCGCGGCCGGCGCCGTCATCGCCAGCCTGCTGCCCTGGCTGCTCGCACAATGCGGGGTCAGCAACCTCGCCGCCGCCGGCGGGATACCGGACACGGTGAAGCTGGCGTTCTATCTCGGCGCCGCCGTCTTGTTCGGCACGCTCGCATGGACCGTGCTGTCGACGCGCGAGTATCCGCCTGATGCGCTCGCCGCTTTCGAGGACGAGGCGCCGACAACGCCTCCATCGCCGGTGCCGGCGCACGTGCGATACACCGGCATGCTCTGGTGCGCGGCAGGATTGGCCGCGTTTCTGGCGATCCGCCTGAGCCAGGCCGATGCGCGCCTGCACCTGCTCGCCGCCGGCCTGTTCGCCTATGGCGCGATCCAGCTGATCGCCGGCTACAGCCGCGCACGCAACCCGATCACCGCGATCATCGCCGATCTGCTGACGATGCCCACGATCATGCGCCAGCTCGTGCCGGTGCAGTGTTTTTCCTGGTTCGCGCTGTTCGCGATGTGGATCTACACGACGGCGGCGGTGACCGGCGTGCATTTCGCCACGGAGGATACGCGCTCGGCGGCCTACAACGACGGCGCGAACTGGGCGGGCGTGCTGTTCGCCGCCTACAACGGTTTCGCCGTGCTCGCCGCGATGCTGATCCCATGGATGACGCGCCGGCTCGGCCTGCGCCTGAGCCACATGCTCAATCTCGTCCTGGGCGGCTGCGGCCTGCTGTCGTTCCTGCTGATCCGGGATCCGCATTGGCTGCTGCTGTCGATGGTCGGCGTCGGCTTCGCCTGGGCGTCGATCCTGTCGCTGCCCTACGCGCTGCTGTCCGACAGCGTGCCGGCGGGGAAGATGGGCGTGTACATGGGCATCTTCAATCTGTTCATCGTCATCCCGCAGTTGCTCGCAGCCAGCATCCTCGGCTTCCTGTTGAAGACCTTCTTCGGCAACGCGCCGATCTGCGCGATGCTGATCGGCGGCGTCAGTCTGCTGCTGGCGGCGCTGTGCGTCATGCGCGTCGGCAGGCCAGCGGAAGACGATCGCATGCCGGTGGTCTAGCAAACCGATGCGGAGCGGCCGGCGCATCTCCGGGAAACGAAATCGCCTCAGGTTCGGGCTAGAAAATCCGAGCTCCGCGGCCGATGCGCAACAGCGCGGTGCGCAACCGGCGCCAACCGCGCTCCAGCATTCCGCCCAGCGAACGCATCGTCCGCGGCCGTGAATTCGCTGCCACCTGCTTGGCCAGGACATGCAGGCTGCCGGTGGCGAGCTGCAGCATGGTGATCCTGCAGCCGGTCGATGCTTCGATCCGGGCAACGGCGCGCATCGCCAGCAAGGAATGGCCGCCCAGCTCGAAGAAGTTGTCGTGGCGTCCGAGCTGCGCCACGCCTATCAGTTCCTGCCAGATGTCGGCGATCGCCTGTTCGATGTCGCCGGATGGCGGCTCGAAGCTCGCAGCGGTCTGCGCGGCATCGGGCGCCGGCAGGGCGGCGCGGTCCAGCTTGCCGTTGGGCGCCAGCGGCAAGCTCGGCAGGAACTGGATGTGGCTAGGCACCATGTACTCGGGGAGCGCCGCGCGCAGGTGCGTGCGCAAGGCGTTCGCGTCCGGCTCGTCCGCCACCGGAACCACATAGGCCACCAGGCGCGGATCCCCCGAGGCTTCCTTCCGCACCACCACGACCGAATTCGCCACCTGCGAATGGGTGAGCAGCCGAGCTTCGATCTCTCCGGGCTCGATGCGGTGTCCCCGCAGCTTCACCTGGAAGTCCAGCCGTCCCAGATGCTCGAGCAAGCCGTCGGCGCACCAGCGTCCGCGATCTCCCGTCCGATACAGGCGCGCACCGGGCCGGCTATCGAACGGATCGTCGACGAAACGCTGTGCGGTCAGCTCGGGCCGGTCGTGATAGCCCAGGCTGAGCCCGGCGCCACCGATATGGATCTCGCCCGCCACGTCGAGCAGACATGGGCGCATGTGCGCATCGAGCACGTGGATACTGGTATTGGCGATGGGGCTACCGATCGACATGGCGCGGTGGGGACTGACCTGCCAGCACGTCGACCAGACCGTGGTCTCGGTCGGGCCGTAGAGGTTCCAGGTTGCTCCGCTGCGCGCGAGCAGCTGTTTGGACAGGTCGTCGGCCAAGGCCTCGCCGCCGACCAGAGCCTTGAAGTGACTGCCGCCCTGCCAGCCGGCCTCGACCAGCATTCGCCACGTCGCCGGAGTGGCCTGCATGACCGTCGCCTCGGTGGATTCCAGCAAGCCGCGCAGCGCGACGCCATCCATGGCCACTTCACGGCTGGCGATGATCACCTCCGCGCCGACGCACAAGGGCAGCAGCAACTCCAATGCGGCGATGTCGAAACTGAGCGTCGTTACCGCCAGCAGCCGGTCGGACGCGGTGAGTCCCGGCGCGGACGCCATGCTGGCGAGGAAGTTCTCCAATGCCCGATGCGGCACGACGACGCCCTTGGGCGTCCCCGTCGAACCGGAGGTGTAGATCACATAGGCCGGGTCTTCTGCGCGTGCATCGCGTTCCGGATCCGCAGTCCATTCGATGTCGGTCGCCTGGTCCGCATCTGCGATCAAGTCGGCCAGATGCAATGTGCGCTCCGGCGGCACGATCGACCCCCAGCGCCCCGAGACGTCCACGATCAGATCCAATGCCGCATCGCCGGCCATATAGGCCAGACGGGAGCACGGATATTCGGGGTCGAGCGGCACGTAGGCTCCGCCCGCCCGCAGTATCGCCAGCAGCGCCACCACCATCCCCGTGCCGCGCGGCAGGCACACGCCGACCCGGGAGCCACGCGCCACTCCGCGCGCGCGCAGCAAGCTCGCAGCCCGATCCACGCGCAGGCAGAGTTCTCGATAGCTCAGTCGCTCGTCGTTGAAGCGCAGGGCCGGTGCATCGGGATGCAGGGCCATCTGCGCGGCCAGCTGGTCCACGACCCGGCCTGCTCCCAGCGGGCGATCGGTCGCATTGCAGTCGAGCACGAGCCGCCTGTATTCATCGCGCGGCAGCACGTCGAGTGTCGCGATGTCGTCGTCACCGCCGCCCTCCAACGCCGACACCAGCGCCTCGATCGCCGTGGACGCATACGCGGCGATACGCGCCGGATTCGCGCCGGTGGTGCACTGAGCGGCGATGGCGAAGCCGTCGCTGGACTGATCCACCGTCAGGGAGATCGGATAGTTGGTGCGTTCCTCGTCGGACAGCAGGGTGAGGCCGGACAGGCTCGGATGGCGGGCGACGCCGCTGCCGGGGGCAAAGCGCCCGCCGTCGCTGTGGCGGTAATTGAGCAAGGAGTTGAACAGCGGCGAGGGCGACTGCACGGCGCTGCAGGATTGCGCCAGCACCAGCGACGCGTGCTCGTGCTCCACCAGCTCCGCCAATTGCTCATGCACCGCTGTAACGGTACGACGCACGCTGCGTTGCGCCAGCTTGATGCGCAGCGGCAGTGTGTTCATCAACAGGCCCACACATCCGCTGGCCTCGTCCGCGGTGGTGAGGCGGCCGGAGAGCACGGTGCCGAAAACGACGTCGTCAGCATTGCTGCAACGCGCGAGCACCATCGCCCAGGCCACGTGGAACAGCACCGCGATGCTGACGCCTGCCGCGCGCGCCGCCGCGGACAGCCGCGCGCACATCGCCGGATCCAGCCGGATCCGGCTTTCCGAGGCGTGACTGCCATCGTCGCGGACATCGACCAGCCCGAACGGGGTCGTGGCTTCGGACAAATCGCCGAGCTCGCGCTCGAAATAGGCTTTCGCGTCGGCCTGGTCGCGGGACAAGGTCTGACCGACGAAGGTGCGGAACGGCACGGGCTCGGGCAGGCCGTCCGCCGCACCCGCCAGGATCGCCGCGACCTCATCCCAGAGCACATCCTCGGATACGCGGTCGTTGACGATGTGGTGCGACAGCAAGGCGATCGTGCAACCCTCGCCCTTTTCGTCGGCCACCATGGCCGCGGAGAACAGCGGCGCTTCGTTGAGCGCCATGCGTCGGGCTTTCGGATCGGTTCGCGCCAACAGGCGTGCGCGGCCATGGCGCCTGCCGCGCAGCCTGAGCACCGGCAGTTGCGCGTGGCGCAGCACCACTTGCACCGGCCGCGACAGGCCGCGCCAGAAGATCGCCGTGCGAAACGCGTCGTGACGGTCGATGACTTGTTGAAGCGCAACCAGGAACCGCTCCGCGCGCTCGCTTGAATCGAAGGCGAGCAAGCATCGGGACAAATAGGCATCGCCCTGCTGCTGCAGGCGGTGATGAAACAGCATCCCCTCCTGCAGCGGCAGCAACGGATAGATGTACTGGACGTTGCCCGCCCCGCCCGGAACCTCGACTGCGATCCGCGCCAGTTCCTGCGCATCGAGATCGAGCAAAGGAAACATCCCCGGGCTAAGGGCGATAGCGTCTTCGGGCACGCGCGACGCTGGCACCTCCTCTATGGCGGGCGGACGCGAAGCGGCCATGGCGGCGCATAGGGCCGCCAGGGTGGGATGGGCGAACACCATGCGAGCATCCACCGTCCACCCGTGTTGGCGCAGCCGGTGCAGCATGGCCACCAGCAGCAGCGAATCCCCGCCGAGTTCGAAGAAATGATCGTCGCGGCCAACCTGCCCCACACCCAGCAACGAATGCCAGATGCCGGCGACCTCCTGCTCGAGTTCGCCGCGCGGCGCGTCGAAGGCCTGCCGGGCGAGGGATTCGCGCGAGGGTGCCGGCAGTTGCGCTCGATCGATCTTGCCGCTGGCCAGTATCGGCAGCTGCTGAAGCAGCACGAAGGCAGAGGGCACCATGTGGCCGGGCAGTCGCTGCCGCAGCGCTTCGCGCAGCACATCGGCTTTCATATCCGCGCCCGAGGCATAGGCCACAAGCCGCGGCTCGCCCGGCGCATCCTCGCGCAACACCACCGCGCAGGCCTCGACCCCGTCGATCGCCGCCAGCGCCGATTCCACCTCGCTCAGCTCGACCCGGTAACCACGCACCTTCACCTGCGTATCGGTGCGCCCGATGAAGTCGAAGTTGCCGTCTTCGCGCTGGCGCACCCGGTCGCCGGTGCGGAACATGCGTGCGTCGGGACGCGAGGGATGATCGATGAAGCGTTCGGCCGTCAACCGTGGCTGGTTGCGGTAGCCGCGGGCCACGCCCGAGCCGCCCACGTGCAGCTCGCCGACGACGCCCGCCGGCACATGGCGACGCTCCGCATCGAGCACTTCGCACCAGACGTTACGGATCGGCCGACCGATCGGCACCACCGCATCGCGCGCCAGATCGGCAGGGACCTCGAAGTGCGTCGCGTCGACGGTGGTTTCGGTCGGTCCGTAGAAGTTGCCCAGCCGCACGCCCGGCGCGACCTCATACAGCCGGTGCGCAAGTTCCGCCGTCAGCGCTTCGCCGCCGCAGGCCACGTAGCGCAAGCGGGTCGGGACCAGCGAGGGCTCGGAGAGCAGGCCGCGCAGAAACGACGGCACGCAGTTCAACAAGGTCACCTGCCGCCCCTCGATCAAGGCAGCCAGGTACGGCATGTCCAGTGGCCGCTCGGGATGGGCCAGCACCAGCGCGGCGCCGCTCTGCAACGGCGCGAAGAATTCCACCAACGTGGCATCGAAACTGATCGAATTGCACTGCAGGATGCGGTCGTCGGGAACGATGGCGATGGTGTCCCGCAACCATGCCGCATGGTTGGCCAGCCCCCCGTGCAGCAATTCCACACCTTTGGGCCGACCGGTCGAACCGGAGGTATAGATGACGTACGCGAGTTGCTCCGCTGCGACCTCGGTGTCGAGATCGGTCGCCGCCAGCTCCGCCAGCGCGCCCCATACCGTATCGACGCACACGCATTCGACGACGTGACCAAGAGGAGGCAGCCGTTCCCGCAGCCACGACTGGGTCAGGACCACGGGCGCGGCGGTGTCGGCGAGCATGAACGCCAACCGTTCCTCCGGATAGGTGGGATCCAGCGGTACGAACGCGCCGCCCGCCTTCAATACCGCCAGCAATGCCACGGGCAGGTCCAGCGAGCGTTCCATCAAAACGCCGACACAGACCTCCTCCCCGACTCCCAACGCACGCAGGTGCCGCGCCAGGCGATTGGCCCGGCGGTTGAGTTCGGCGTAGTCCAGCGACTGCTCGCCGCAGAGCGCCGCGATGGAGTCGGGCGAGCACGCGGCCCAGCGCTCGATCGGTCCATGCACAGGATCGAAGCGCACTGTTTCACGCGCAAACGCAACCTGCACCGTCACCGACATGAGCCCCCCCTGAGCCTCCATCGCCGCATGCCGGAATAGTCAAGACACTAGTGATCCGCCTGCGGCCAGGCCTGCGAGATCGGTAACGCCCAACCGCCCGAGACGGCGACTCATACCCTCAAACGACGGGCCTCGGGGAATCCGGTCAGGCGGGAACCACGCCTCGGGAACTGCCAGCCAAGCAACGGGCCCGGATGGTCCGGGTCGTCCGCCCCAGGCGGTCCGGGCCAAGCCGAACGCTGCCCTGGCGACCCCGTTCACACTGGCGCCTGGGTGCTCAAAGTTGCCGCGGCCATGCGCTCGGACGCCCCGAGCGCTCTTTTCTTGTAACCGCGACTGGTGCGCTAGCGCCGGAAGCCCAGTATCAACACGCCGGCGCCGACCATCGCGATGCCCAGCCATTCCCGCGGGCTAGGCCGCTCGCCCAGGAACACGAAGGCGAACACCGCCACCAGCAGCAGGCTCAGCTTGTCGACCGGCGCGACCTGCGAGGCCTGACCGATCTGCAGGGCGCGGAAGTAGCACAACCAGGAGGCGCCGGTCGCCAGGCCGGACAGAATCAGGAAGGTCCAGGTCTTGCCCGGCAGCTGCAGCGGATCGCTCCACTTGCCGGCATACGCCACGAACAGGCTCAGCGCGAGCGCGATCACGCCGGTGCGGATCAGGGTGGCGAAGTCGGAATCGACGCCGCGCAATCCGATCTTGGCGAAGATCGCGGTGAGCGCGGCGAACACCGCCGAGCCCAGTGCCCAGAACAACCAAGTCGGCGCGGTGTTCATACCCAGCCTCGCGATCTGCGGTCAGGTGCCGATTCTGCGCCCGCCGCGGTGGCGGCGCAGCGCCTCAGGCGGGCCGGACACAACGCCCGAACAGGTCGCGCTTGGCGTCGTACACCGACGTGCGGACCTGCATCAGGCCCAGCACCGAGTGGAACAGGTTGTCGTGGCTGACCGGCTGCCCGGCCTCGTGCCGCAGGCAGGCGGTGTCGACGCCGCGGCTGGCGGCGAAGCCCGGCGACAGCCACATCACCATCGGCACGCGCAACTGGGTCTGCGGCGCGATCGCATACGGCACGCCGTGTAGGAACAGGCCGTTCTCGCCCAGCGATTCGCCGTGGTCGGACAGGTAGATCATCGCCGCGTCGCGCCCGTTCTGCTCGGCGAGGTAACGGATCGTGCGGGCCAGGAAGGCGTCGGTGTGCAGGATCGCGTTGTCGTAGGCGTTGACGATCTCGGCCAGGCTGCACTGGCCCAGCTCGGAGGTCTCGCAGGCAGGCGTGTAGCGTTTCAGATCGCTGGGGTAGCGCTTGTAGTAAGCCGGACCGTGGTTGCCGAGCTGATGCAGCACCAGCACCACGTCGCCGCGGCGCTTGCCCAGCTCGGCGTCCAGGCCCTGCAGCATCACTTCGTCCGAGCAGCCTTCGGCGGTACAGAAGGGCGCCAGGTCGCCGTGTTCGAAGGATTCGAACGACAGGCCGTCGCACACGCCCTTGCAGCCGGTCTGATTGTCGCGCCACAGGGTCTGGATGCCGGCGTGTTCGAGCACGTGCATCAGCGATTCGGAACGTTTGATCCGGTCCTTGTCGTAGTCGGCGCGGCCCCAGGGCGAGAACATGCACGGCACCGAGACTTCGGTGCTGGAACCGCAGGCGCTGACGTTGGGGAAGTTGATCGGACCGATCTTGGCCAGTTCCGGGGTGGTCTGGCGCGCGTAGCCGTTGAGGCCCCAGTTCTGCGCGCGCACGGTCTCGCCGACCACGATCACCAGCAGCCGCGGCTTGGCCAGCGTGGAGCGGCCGACGACTCTCGCGTCCTGCCCGATCGGCAGGCGTACGCGGTTCTTGCCGGCCTGGTCTTCGAACGCCACCCGCGCCAGCGACATCACGTAGTTGCCGGGCGTAATCAGATGACGCACCTCCCTGTGGTTGCGCATCAGCGCCGACAGGTTCTGGAACGACAGCAACGCGGCGGCGCAGGCGACCACCAGCGCGCCGACCAGGCAGGCGCTGCGGATCAGCACCGCACGCTTGAACGTGCGTGATTTCAGGCGCACGCGCCAGACCAGCAGCGACGGCAGCACGCCGTACAGGAGCAGCGACGGCAGCAGCCGCCACGAGATCAACTCGCCCGACTCCTTGCCGTCGGTGTGCAGGATGTTGCGGATCATGTCGGTGTCCAGATACACCGTGTATTCGCTCATGAACCGCACCGCCATCGCGGTGGTCAACAACAGCACGACCAGCAGCGGCTTGGCGACCGGCCGGTACAGGACCAGGCACAGCAGCAGCATGTTGAGCGCGGCGATCATCGCGAACAGGCTCAGCGCGGTCAGCCAGCCGCCCGGGCCTTGCAGCGCGCCGGCCTTGGCCACCGCGGCGAAGAACGAGCCGTTGCAGAACACGGTGAAGAACAGGCTGACGATCAGCGCCAGCGTTTCCAGGCTCAGTTCGGGACGGTAGGCCAACAGGGCGCTGAAGCGGCCCGGGCTGACGACGCGCGTCTGGGCGACCGCACTCACTGGGCGCCCCGCCGGCGGACCGCAGCCGTGTCCGGGGCGAGCGCGGCCTCGTGCGGCGTGAATTCGTCATCGGCGGCACGCCGCGCGTCGCCGCGTCGCGCGAACAGCAAGTAGATGCCGAACACGCTCATCCAGCACAGGGTCGCGGTCCACAGGTCGTGCGACAGGAAATGCGCGCCGCGCAGTTGCTGCGAGATGCCGAACAACAACCCGGCCGCGACGCCCACCGACAGGCCGAGCCAGCGCAGACGCGGGCGCACCATCAGGAAGAAGAAGTACAGCGCCATCCAGGTGTAGCCGCCGCTGGAATGGCCGGCCGGGAAGCAGACCCCGCGCGACATGCCGACCGGACGCAGCCCCAGCAGGCCGATGTAGGGCCGATCGCCTCCATAGCGCAGCAAATCCCAGGGACAGTCCATGTTCGACCACGACTTGATCCAGGCCACCAACGCGGTGGCCAACAGCGTCGACAGCACCAGGTAGGCCAGTGGCGCCCGCAGCGCGACCATACCGGGACGCAGGCAGGCGACGACCCAGGTCGCCGCCACCGCCAGCCAGGCCGCGGTGCTGAGGTCGCGACCGGCGATGTGTATCAGAGTCTGGGTGACGAAGGCGTTCTTTAGCGCCCAGCGGTGGCCCTGCCAGGCGTACATACGGTCGGCGACCCAGGTGTCGCCGTGCAGCAGCATCAGACCGACCGCCAGGATCGCGAAGGCAAGCAGCGGCAGCCAGAAATGGGCGAAGTAGAAGCCCTCGTCGCGCAGCCGCGACGGCATCGCAGCGATGCGATCCAGGCCGGGATGGTGCGGCGGCCAGGACTCGCCGCTCATGCTGTATTTGGTCGCCGCGGGAGATTTCATCGAAGGTGGCCGGTACGCACCGGCGCGGATTGGGAGCCGCAGCAATGATCGAAACGCGGGTGTCGGAGAGCGGTAGGAGCCGGATTCGGGCTTCGTTAAATGCGCGGCTCCAGGCCGCCGTAGCTAAATGCAGGCTGACCGCGACCGGGTCGGCGCCGGGTTTCCAGGCGGGGAGCCGCCAGCGTCGGCGTCGCGCGCCTGCGGTATCGTTCCTGTCCGTTCCGACATCGCTCCGACGCGGTTTTGCCAAAACTGACCAGTCGGGCGCGCCGCGTCGTCGCGGCAAGGGAGAATCCGCAGGTATGCGTGTACTGGTGGTGGAAGACAACCGGAACCTGGTCGCGAACCTGTTCGAGTACTTCGAGGCGCGCGGCTACACCCTGGACGCCGCTCCCGACGGCGCCACCGGGCTGCACCTGGCCGTGACCCAGCACTACGACGCGATCGTGCTGGATTGGATGCTGCCGCGCCTGGACGGCCACGGCGTGCTGCGCGGCCTGCGCGACGCCGGCAACGAGGTCCCGGTGCTGATGCTGACCGCCCGCGACGAACTGCCCGACAAGATCGCCGGCTTCCGTGCCGGCGCCGACGACTACCTGACCAAACCCTTCGCCCTGCCGGAACTGGAAGTCCGCCTGGAAGCGCTGATCGCTCGCGCGAGCGGACGCGGGCGCAGCCGCGTGCTGCAGGTCGCCGACCTGCGTTACGACCTGACCACCCTGGAAGTCAGCCGCGCTGGCCGCGCCCTGCACCTGTATCCGGCCTGCCGCAAGCTGCTGGAAGTGCTGATGCAGTCCAGCCCCGCCGCCGTCACCCGCGAACGCCTGGAACACGCGCTGTGGGGCGACAGCCCGCCCGACGGCGACATGCTGCGCTCCCACATCTACGAACTGCGCCGCAGCGTCGACGGCCCGTATCCGAACAAACTGATCCAGACCCTGCCGCGGGTCGGCTACCGCCTGGCCGACCTCGCCGCACCGGGCGCCGCGGAGGCCGCGCATGGCGGCTAAGAGCAGCCTGCGCCGGCGCATCCTGCTGGGTTTGCTCGGCTACACCGCCTTGCTGTCGGTCGCGGTGATCGCGCAGGGCTTCATCGTCAACGAACATGTCGAACACCTGGTCTGGCAGACCCTGCTGGAAACCGAGCTCGACCACTTCATCGAGCGCAGCCACAACGATCCCGGCTACCGCTGGACCGATACCGCCGGGGTCAAGCTCTACGACGACCGCTCCCCGTCGCCGAGTTCGTTGCCGCCGCAACTGCGCACGATGTCGCCGGGCGTGCACGACGACATCGAAGTCGGCGAGGCCGAATGGGTCGTGCTGGTGCGCGACCTCGAAGGCCGCCGCGTCACCCTGGCGCTGGACATCTCCGAGCTGGAAACGCGCGAGTTCGACATGGGCCTGACCATCGCCGGGTCGGCGATCACGACCCTGCTGGTGCTCGCGCTGCTGATCGCGCTGGGCGTGAATCGATTGATGCAGCCCTTGAGCACCCTGGCCGAGCGCATCGCGCGGCTGCGCCCCGACCTGCCCGGCCAACGCGTCGACGTGCCGCACGCGGCCAGCGGCGAGCTGGTGGTGATCGCCGACGCGCTCAACGAGTACCTGCAGCGCAACGAACGCTTCGTCGAACGCGAGCGCGTGTTCATCGACAGCGCCAGCCACGAACTGCGCACGCCGATCGCGGTGATCGCCGGCGCCACCGAACTCGCCCTGGACCAGCCCGATGTGCCGGCATCGGTGCGCCACCAGCTCGGCCGGGTCCGTCGCACCGCGCAAGACGTAGAACGGCTGATCTCGCTATTGCTGGCCCTGGCCAAGGACCCCGCGCGCCTGGCCAGCGTCAGCGACCATGTCGCGCTCGACCAGTTGCTGCCGGAAATCGTCGAGGACCACCGCCAGCTCACCCTGGACAAGGACCTGCGCCTGAGCCTGGCGCCGTTGCCGCCGTGCGACATCGTCGCGCCGCTGCCGATCGTGCAGGCCGCGGTCGGCAACCTGCTGCGCAACGCGATCGAGAACAGCGACCGCGGCGAGATCCGGGTGCGCCTGCAGGCGCCGGCGACCATCGTCATCGAAGACCCCGGCCACGGCATGACGCCGGAGGAGATCAGCGCGATCTACGCGCGCCTCGCCCGCGGCGGCGGCGACCGCGCCGGCGGCGGCATCGGCCTGGACCTGATCTCGCGCCTGTGCGAGCACTTGGGCTGGACCCTGAGCTTCGAGTCCGCGGTCGGCCGCGGCACCCGCACCACCCTGGTGCTCAGCGCCGACGACGCGACGCCGCCGGCCTGAGCGCGTCGCGCCTCAGCGCGCCTGCGGCGCGATCGGGCGGACCATGCGCTCCAGCAGGTGATCGAGGATGGCTTCGGGCCGCAGGCAGCGTCCGGTATGCACCGGCGACATCTGGATGATCGAACTGCGCCGCGCGGTCAGCCAATGGAAGCGCGCGCGCGCCGGCAGTTCGCCGATCGGACCCGAGCCGGGACCGCCGCGGCAGATGCGCTCGATCGCGGCCAGGTGCGCGCGCAGCGACTCCAGGTCCAGGTTCGGATCCAGCGCCAGCACGCGCGCCTCGTCCAGTTCGATCGCCGCTTCCAGCAAGCCGGCGCCCGGGCACGAGACCAGCACGCCGACATTGACGAATTCGCCGCGCTCGACCCGCGGCACGACCCGCACCACGGCGTAGTCATACGTAGCGGGATTGGGCACGGACGGCCTCCTCGACGAAACCGGCGCGCTGCGCGATCCGGCGCTTGAGATAGTCGGCGTAGCCGCGACGCAGCGCATCGGCGTCGGCGAACTCCGGCTCGTCCTGCAACCAGGCGTCGGGCAGCAGGCCGACGATACGCTCGATCAGCGCCGGAGTGATCTGCGGCGCGAGTTCGGCGTCGGCCTCGCGCAGGCGCCGCGCCAGCGGCAGCAGCACGTGGTCCTGGACCTGGGCGAACACGCCGGCGCTGGCGCGCTCCGCGCTCGGCCAATCGTGGTGGAAATACAGTGCGGCGCCATGGTCGATCAGGTGCAGGCGCCGATGCCAAAGCAACAGGTTGGTGTTGCGCGCGGTGCGGTCGACATTGCTCACGTAGGCGTCGAACCAGACCAGGCGCGAGGCCAGCGCCTCGTCTGGCTGATCGACCAGCGGGTCGTAATTGACCGCGCCCGGCAGGTAGTCGAGCGCCAGGTTGAGGCCGGCGCTGGCGCGGATCAGGTGCTGGATCTCGGGGTCGGGCTCGGTGCGGGCCAGCTCCGGATCCAGCTCGGCCAGCACGATTTCCGGTATCGGCAGGCCCAGGGCGCGCGCGAGCTCGCCGCCGATCAGCTCGGCGATCAGCGCCTTGCGGCCCTGGCCGGCGCCGCGGAACTTCAGCACGTACAGGCCGTCGTCGTCGGCCTCGACCACGGCCGGCAGCGAGCCGCCTTCGCGCAGCGGCGTGACATAGCGGGTGGCGGAAACGGTTCTCAAGGCGCGTTCGCAAGCGGCCGCGGTGGGCGGCATCGGCCGCCCACCTTAGGTCGGGTGCCGCGAAATGCAAAGCGCGGCGTGCGCGATCAGGCCGCGGCGCGCTGCCCGCGCTGCGCGGCCAGGCGCTCGGCCAGGGCATCGACCCCTGCCTCGGCCTCGGCGATCGACGCCCGCAGCCTCGCGTCGGCGAATTCGTCGTACTCGATCGCCACGCCATGGACATCGACGATGCCCAGGTAACCGAACGCGGTGCGCACGCTGGCCTCGCCGTGGTTGAGCCGGCCCAGCCGCCCGCCTTCCGCGTAGCCGTAGTCGCCGCGCGAGCCCAGCAGCACCAGGGTCTTGCCGGCCTCGGCCAGCAAGGGCCAGTACGGCTCGGCGCCGCGGCTGCGGTCGAAACCGAAGGTGCGGCCGACCCGCACCACGTTGTCGATATAGGCCTTGAACTGGGCCGGGACATTGAAGTTGTACATCGGCAGGCCGACCACGATCACGTCGGCCGCCAGCAGTTCGTCGACCAGGGCGTCGCTTTCTGCCAGGGCCTCGCGCATCCACGGCTCGCGCGCGTCGGCGGGCGTGAACGCGGCATGGATCCAGGCCCCGGTCACCGGCGCCGGCGGCGATTGGCCGACATCGCGGTAGACCACCGGGTCCTGCGGCCGCAGCGCCTGCCAGCATTGGACGAAGCGCGCGCTGAGGCGGCGGGTGTGGGAACCGTGGGCGTGACGGTCGGAGCCGTGGGGGCGGGCGCTGGAGTCGATATGGAGCAGGCGGGTCATGGGGAGTTCTCGTAGAGGACGGATTTGCATGAGCCCTACTCATCATGATTCCTGGTCCGGAATCACCGTACTCGGCTCATGGAACCATTTGACGCGCCATACGGCTGGCCGACAAACTCCGATTCCTCAGGCATCAGATGAGTTTTTTGCATCCATGAATCCTCGCCGCCTGCCCCCGCTCGGCGCCCTGCGCGCCTTCGAAGCGGCCGCCCGCCTGGCCAGCTTCAAGCGCGCCGCCGACGAACTCGCGGTGACCCCGACCGCGATCAGCCATCAGATCCGCCTGCTCGAGGACCAGCTCGGCGTGCGCCTGTTCGAGCGCCGTACCCGCCAGGTCGCCCTGACCGCCGACGCGGCCCAGCTCTACCCGGTGCTGCGCGAAGGCTTCGACGCCTTCGCCGCCGCGGTCGCGGCGATCGCTGCACGCCGCGCACGCCGCGCGATCACCCTGTCGGCGACGGTGTCGTTCACCGCGAAATGGCTGGTGCCGCGGGTGGCCGCATTCCGCGCCGCCTACCCGGACTTCGACCTGCGCCTGCATGCCTCCGACGACCCGGTCGACCTGCACGCCGGCGTCGCCGACGCGGCGATCCGCTATGGCCACGGCCCCTACCCCGGCCTGATCTGCCTGCCGCTGATCGACGACGTGTTCGCCCCGGTGTGCAGCCCGCGCCTGGGCGTGCGCGTGCCGGCAGACCTGCGCTCGCAACCGCTGCTGCATGTGGAATGGCGCCACCCCGCCGCGCGCACGCCGAGCTGGCGCGGCTGGTGCGAACGTGCCGACCTGCGCGGCGTCGAGGTCGACGCCGGCCTGCGCTACACCGACGACAGCCATGCGATCCAGGCCGCGATCGCCGGTCAGGGCGTGGCCCTGCTGAGCCTGGCGCTGGTCGCCGACGACCTCGCGTCGGGCCTGCTGGTGCAGCCGTTCGGGCCGAGCCTGGAGGGCTACCGCCACAACCTGGTCTACCCCGACGGCGGCCCGCCGGGCGCGGAAGTCGCGGCGCTGCGCGACTGGCTGCTGGCCCAGGTCGCCGGCGACGGTCCCGGCGCCTAACGCAAGGCTTGCTGGTAGCGCCGCTCCTGGGTCAGGCCGCCGTAGCCGTAGGCCGCGGCACGCGCGTCGATCACGTGGATGTAAGAGGTCGGATGCAGGTTGCCGATCAACTCGGACAGCCGCGCGAACACCTGCTCCAGATAGCGCGCCTTCTCGGCCTTGGTGTTGGTCTCGTCGGTGATGCTGATGTCGAGCTGAAAGGCGTTGCGGCCGTGCTCGGTCAGCGGGCGGCCGTCGATGATCCACTGCGCCGGGTCGAGGTATTGGATCGTCACCGCGATCAACTCGCGCGGCTTGCCCAGGACCTCGACGGTGAGGTCGGCGACGGCGGCGGCGACCCCCTTGGTCAGGGCGGTATCCGGGGCTCCTGAAATCTGCAGGGCGATGTGCGGCATGGACTTGTTCCGGTGATGGGGTAGGACCACACTAGCCCCGCCCCGACCACCGGAATAGCTGGATTATCGGGTGGCACCCATCGGTAATTCCGATGGCTACCCCATGGAGCTACGCATGCGCAGCCTGGACCTGGAACAGCTCCGCTCTTTCGTCGCCGTGATCGACGCGCGCAGCATCTCCGCCGGCGCGGCGATGGTGTTCCGCTCGCAGTCGGCGATCAGCGAACAATTGCAGAAGCTGGAAGCCGTCGTGGGCGCGCCGCTGCTGCTGCGTTCGCGCAACGGCGTAACGACCACGCCGACCGGCGAGCGCCTGCTGGCGCATGCGCGCCAGCTGCTGGAGATCGGCGAATTCGCGCTGCGCGACGTGCAGCAAGCGGCGCCTACGACCGACGTGCGCCTGGCGATCAGCGACTACTTCCGCCCGGCCGACGTCGCCGCACTGCTGCGCCACGTCGCACGCGCCTGCCCGCAACTGCGCCTGCAGGTGACCGTCGCGCAGAGCGCGGCCATCGTCGAAGGCCATGCGCGCCGCGACTACGACCTGGCCCTGGTGATGGAGGTGAAGCCGGCCCGCGCCGGTGGCCGCCCACTGCGCCGCGAAGCGCTGGCGTGGCTGGCGGCGCCGCAGTTCCGCCACCGCGAAGGCGAGCCCCTGCCCTTCGTGCTGCTGCCCGACAGCTGCGCCGTACATCGCACGGCGGTGCGCGCGCTGGTCGAGCGCGGCATCGCGCACACGGTGGCGCACACCTGCAGCGGCGTCGCCGGCCTGCAGTCGGCCATCGCGGCCGGCTTGGGGGTGGGTTGCCTCAACGCATCGGCGGTCGTCGAAGGCCTGGTGCCGGCGCCGCGCGCCCTGCGCCTGCCGGCGCTGCCATCGGTCGCGTTCCGGCTGCTGACGCCTCCGCGCGGTTCGCCGGCGGCGCTGCTCGAAGCCGGCGCGGTGTTGAGCGCGCATTTTCGCTGAAGGGCGCGGCCGAACGGGACTTCGTTGCATCGGCCGCGGCGGATGCGCGGATCCAACGCCCCATCGAGGCCACCGGAGCAAGCTGCACTCGCTGCCGTCGATCCGCTCAGCAATCGCGCCCATGCCCAGAAACCTTGAACGGCGAGCGACGGAGGAGAGAGTCCGTCGCGCGCCTCGTCGGGTACCGCCATCCGACTAGAGCAACATCAGCTCGGATCGCTCCTTGGTGGCGCCGTCGACGAAGTACAGCTTCTTGCCGGTATCGACGCGGTCCTCGACCACTTGATACAGGCGCAAGGCCTGGCGGATCGCGGCCGTCTTGCTGACGCCCTTACGCACGCACAGGTCCTCAAGAAACTGCATCTCGGTCCCGGCGAGATTCAGCGTCATCCTACGTCTGGTTTCCTTCATATCGCACCTCAAATGAAAGTTTCACTATCGAATGAATACAACGACGCGTTCTTGCTCTAGTAGTAGTCACGCGTCGTATCGCCTGCAGCTTTCCATGTTGTTATGTGACGTTCCTATCGGTGCCGCCTACCCGCTGTGTAGCCACTCCATGGCACGGAGGCCTTCCGGCCGCGGCGCCAGGCTCACGGACATCCTTCGTCGCAAGACCCTTTCGAAACCCGTCCAACGATCACGGCCGGAACCTCGTTTCGCTGCGCACGTATTCAGCAATATCTGTGCCCAATACAACGCAAAAGCATCAACAACTCCCCACCAGGCCGTAGGAACCCGCCCTGGTAGTTGCAGAGGAAACTGCTCAGCCCATGGCTGAACCCGGTGAGGCCGCAGCCGACGCGTACGCGGAAGTTCCGGCACACGTCGCGACCCATCCCTACCTCGAAAACCTGTCGATACGGCACACACTTTGCCGCCTGACGGCCGAATGGACTCAAGTCATTAGCGAACATGTCGTTCGCGGCACGAGAACTGCGGCATCGTCCGCCGCCGCGACTTCAGCGACACGCGCGAGCCCAACGGCTCCGACTTGCCCATACCCCTGCGTATCTCCGGCATCGCCGCGGGACAGCGACCGCCGTCACACGGACGGAAAGCGGCTTCCTGGAAGTGCCGGCCACGCGGCGGCCGGCATTCTCTGCCTCAGGCTGTAGAAGCAGCAGTCAAGCGATCGATCCGATAGCCTGCGAGGCTCGCGATCCAAGCGACGACGCGGCGGGCGCCATCGAGAGAAACGGACGCGATCACGCGCCGGCTCGGCGAGCTTGTCGAACCGCCGAGCCAAGACCGCTCAGGAGACCAGCCACACCTCGTCGTGGGGCTCTGCCTGCCTCACGCATTGGATGAACGGATTGGTGTCGTTCATACGCTCACGACAAGTCCACACCGCCCCATCCACCTGAACGTCTACTTTCGCCTTGCGGTCGGTGCCCTTGGGGGCATCCAGATACTGGTTGGCGACATTAACGGCTCCCGGACAGGCCGATTGCCCAGTCTTTGCGCTCTTCAGCATCACTGAAAGCCCGTTCGAAGCCCCGCCGCAGTCAGCGAACTCTCCTGGCTTTGGGTCAACGTAGTGATAGCAACCAGCGGACATCATCATTGCGGCCGCAAGAACGACTCGCCCAAGCGACGAGCCATATCCGCAAAGCACGGCCCCATTCCTCGACATGTTCATACCTGACTCCTTCGACATAAGTTCGTAGTTCCAAGCCTTTCTGGTTTATGCGTCGTTCGCGACGACCGCATAGCCTATTTGGTGATACGTCCGTATGTGCGTGCCCAGACCCCGTCCAATCGCCCTGCGAATTTGATACACGTGCGTACGGACCAGGGAGTTATCGAGGGCACTGTTCATGCCTCCGCCCCCCAGGTGCGCCATGATGGTCGAGTGCGACACGGGCCTCGGCGACTCTTCCATCAGCAGCGAGAGCACCTTCAGGCCCACCGGCGTCAACCGTACCTGCTCGCCGTTGGCGCGCGCTTCCATCAGTTTGAGATCCATTTCCAAGGGCCCCACCTTCAGGGTGCGTTCGCCTGGCCCTTTGCGGCTCTTGGTGATCGCCAGCAAGCGCGCATGCATTTCCTCAACGGCCGTGTCCAAACCGACAAAGTCGTCGGCCCCCGCACCGAACGCATCGAGGGTGCTCTGAACGGTGGGGGAAGCGCCAACGAGGAGCAGCGGAATCCGAACACGGGCGCGCTCCCGCAACTCCTCGCAGGTCTCGACCCAGCCCTTGCCCCGCAAGGTCTGCGACATGAGTACCGCGCTGAAGCGAAATTCCTTGCATAGGCGCACGGCCAGGTCGCTGCTATGCGCGAAATCGACGGTATGACCCAGGCTCTCCAGATGACTGCCGACTCTGGCCGAAAAACCGTAGTCGCTGCTGGCAACAAGAACGCGTAGCACGTTGGAATTATTCGCGCTACGGCGCTGCATCGGTCACCCCCACGATGCGAAGGCCGGGCGTCACCTCACCGGCGAACAGCTGATACAGATCAGCGTCGTCAACGTCCTTGATGAGGCGGCCGAGCGCCAGATAAGCCGCCCGATCGATCAGATTCCACTCGACCGGGGCGGCCAAGTATCCACGCCACAACTGGCGCATCTCCGGCGTCGCGCTGCGGCGGCGCAAATGATGGAGAAGGCGCCTGCGCAGCTCTTCAGTGGTCGGATATTCCAGCAGTCCTTCCGAGGTCGAATGCTCCATAACTTCCTCCCGAAACGTGCCGATACGACGCAAATGTTGGCGTCAGACGACTAAATCGCTTCAAGCAGTTCGCGAACGGAGCGTTCGCAATACGAGAACCAGAACGGCGATGCCGGCCCCTCGCAAAGAATGGCGCTCGGGCGGGCTGCGGGAGACGGGTTTCGGGAGCCGATGCCGGAGGCGGCACACTATCTTCGGCTGCGAGTCACACCGATCTCTGTGGCGTCAAGCTGCAGGGAACAAGGACCCCATCCCCAACCTCATGCGGTTCCCAATGAATGTTCGGGATTTAGACCGGTCATGGCGTTCTTGACGCCATGGCGCGTTCGACACTCTTAGTTCGAAGCGCTGACGACCAACTCGACGCGACGATCGGGCTGGAGGCAAGCCACCAGTTCCTGTTTGGCCAGCGAATCGGGACATTGCGTGACGGTGCCGGACTCCCCCGCTCCGCGAGCGACGATCGAGTCGGCGGCAACGCATCTGTGCGGTCAACCGTTGTCGGCCAGGTCCTGCTTGCCGCGCAAACGCAACGACAACTCGGCCATCAGGTCCGCCAAGTCTTCACGAGCCAGTTTTTCGTCATTGATCTGTACGCGCGAAACGTTCAGCGCGTCCCTCAGGGCCTGAATGCTCTGTCTGGCCTGCGCCTCAAGCGCGGAAATGGCTTCGCGGGCGCGGGCCTCGCCGGCCGCGGCTTCATCCTCGTGACGCTGAAGGATGGAGCTGAGCTCGCCTCGCTGAGTGCGCTGCGCCTGGCCGATGCGCGTGTCCAGATCGTCCAGCGCCGTTGCCCTGGCGGCGGCCTCCTGGCGCAGTTGCACCTGGATGCGCTCGATCTGCGCGTCCAGCCGTGTCTCCAGGGCGGCGATGCGCTTCATGCAGTCTTCGCAATTGGCCGCGATCTCTTCCTTTAACCCGTCCGCCATCTCTTTGAGGCGTCGATCGAAATCGCGGGCCACTCCGCCGAACATCAGTTCGCGAATCTGCTCCATCTTCTGGTCCCCGCGATCGGCTTCGGCGCTGACCGCGACCGGCGCGGCGCCGGGCTTCGCACTTACCTTCTGCTTGGCTTCCATCACATTTCCCGACGCTTCGCTTCTATCCAGCACAAAAGTCACAAACGCTCGACTCGACGGAAACTCCGGTTGAGCAAGCTCGTATTCCACGCACATGGTTTACCGAAGGGAATCCATGTTCAATCACAAAAAAATCACACTCTCAGAAAATCACATTCGCCGTTCAAGATGGAGCGCATTCAGAACCGACGCCATCAGCATCGTGATCTCTTCATCGCAAGTTCCTTTACGAGCGACGTAACGCAGTGGCAGGGCTCATGGCAGGGATCATTCATGCACATCCATCCAGTGCCGAATCGCCTCGTTTTTAAGCATTTTTAGTGGTTTTATGCGGCACAATCCAGGCACAGCTGCGACGTTGAACGCCATCTCGGCATCCATGCGCTTGAGCTTCGCGTTCTACTTGGTCGAGTTGCTTGAAGCGAGACGAACGCCGATGGACATCGCGTCGCCACGCTTAACAAGATGTGTGACATCGCGCGGCCGACGCTCAATCGACGCATGCCAGGCCTCGGTCGGCGAGACGGGCGTGCGGCGAGTGCGTCCATCATCGCGATCGCATAAGCGGAGCGTTTCGTTGCTGCCGGATCGATGAAGCGGAGCCGCTCGTCTGCCAGCGGCTACTACGCCCACACTTGCGGCTTCCGTGAGCACCCCACTAGCGCTTCGGCATCCACACCCCCAGGACCTAGGAGCAGTCGCAATCGCAATCGCGACTTGCGGAAACAACGGCCGGCCGCGGTGCCCAACGGATATCCGCAGGCACATTGCGCTCGTCCAGAGCTCTTACCGGTCCCACCTCACCCCCTCCGCATCCTTGGGGAGGTCATCCATGTCGCCCATCGCAAACTTTTGCCAGCTGAGCCAATGTAACCCAGTTTGGACAATACGAGCAATATTGTCTTAATCAGCAAATATCATGGCCTAATGCCCAATATTTATCCCGTTAACTGATAAAAATTGTGGCATCAGATCGGCAATGACGATGCCCTGCTCTCTCAAGCTCAGCTCGGCGAGCTGGGCCGCACCAATTCGATGCCCTTTTTTGCAGCCGAAATATTGGGGAAATCCGCGGACAGCCGAGCAGGTCCGGCGTCGATCCGCAACGCCTCGCCGACAGCCGCGCAGATTTCGATGAATCTGCCCATCGGATAACATTTCTCCAATACGGATAAGCTACCCGTATCGGGATTCTTTTCGTGGATGCCCGTTGAGTCCGGGCACAGGGGGCATGGCCGGAGCCCGCCCCAGGTATCGGCCCGGTAGGGCGACGCTGAGCTGCCATTCGCAGCCCCGGCTTGAATGCATGCGCAGCGCCGCACGGCGATGAATTCGCACTCCAACGCAGCTGGACTCAAGCCGCATGGGCGCACGAAATGCCTGCCCCTGCCCGGGATCGCGGCCACGAGCGGAGGCGGCGGCGCTCGGTCCCGGGATCAAAAAAACACGGACAAACAACGGATTAGGCTGACTTTTTGCATCGGTTTTGTGTATTTTTCACATACTGAACCATTTGCCTGTTCCGAGGCTGCATCGGCGTCCCGTCCTCGTTTCGCGGCAACCGGAACCGTTTTCATGCTGCGGAGAGTTCATCCATGAAGTCGCCCCACCCGACCATCGGCGGCCTGCTGCGCTCGCTACGTGCGCGCAACAAGTGGACGCTGAAGCAGATGAGCGAGCGCTCCGGGATTCCGCTGTCCACCCTGTCCAAGATCGAACACGACCGCCTGTCGCTGACCTACGACAAGCTGCAGCAGCTCAGCGAGCGCCTGAACATCCGCATGTCGGAGCTGTTCGCCGAGGAGACGGTGAACGGCGGCGCGCCGACGGTGACCGCACGCCGCAGCATCGGCCGGGTCCGCGATGCGGTCCGCATCGACGGCAAGAACTACGAGTCCTTCTATCTGTGCCCGGAGCTGCGCCACAAGCGCATGACCCCGGCCGTGACCCATCTGCGGGCGCGCAGCCTGGACGAATTCGGGCCCTACGCCCGCAACTCCGGCGAGGAGTTCGTCTACGTCCTGGAAGGCACGGTGGTGCTGCACACCGAGTTCTACGATCCGCTGCCGCTGCAACGCGGCGAGTCGGTCTACATCGACGCGAACATGGGCCACGCCTACGTGATCGGCGCGGACAGCGAGGCTGCCACGATCATGACGGTCAGCGCGAGCGACGACGATCAGGGCGCGCTCGAAGCCCTGATGGCGGCCCAAGGAACGCGCTGATCCGCGGCCATGCCGCGTCTCGGGCCGGTCACGGCCGAGGCGGTTTCCCGGGCGCCCGGACGGCGCCGGATCAGAGTGCGCTGCGCGGCGGCAGCGACCAGTCGATCGGGGTCTGGCCCTGACGCGCGAGATACTCGTTGGCGGCCGAGAAATGCCCGCAGCCGATGAAGCCGCGGTGCGCCGACAGCGGCGAGGGATGCGGTGCCTTGAGCACGCGATGACGCCGCGGATCGATCACCTTGCCCTTGGCCTGGGCGTAGCTGCCCCAGAGCAGGAACACCAGGCCTTCGCGTTCGCGATTGAGGGTGTCGACGACGTGGTCGGTGAAGCCCTCCCAGCCTTTGCCCTGGTGGGCGCCGGCGCGGCCGTCCTCGACCGTCAGCACCGCGTTGAGCAACAGCACGCCCCGGTGCGCCCACGGCATCAGATAACCGTGGTCGGGGCGCGGCAGGCCGAGGTCGCGGTGGATCTCCTTATAGATGTTGTCCAGCGACGGCGGCACGCTCACCCCGGGCGGGACCGAGAAGCACAGACCGTGGGCCTGACCAGGGCCGTGGTAGGGGTCCTGGCCGAGCACGACGACCTTGACCTGCTCGAACGGGGTGGCGTCGAACGCGGCGAAGATCTGCGGGCCGGGCGGGTAGATGCGGGCGCCGGCGGCCTTGCGCTGGCGCAGGAACGCCGATAGCGCGCGCATGTCGTCGCGGGCGAACCAGTCGCCGACGCGCGTCTTCCACGAAGGCTCCAGCTTGATCCGCTCGCCGTCGTCGCCGTTCATGCCGAGCTCCGCTCCGGCAGGCGCGACAAACGCAGCTGGAACAGGGTCTTGGTGACCAGCAGGCGTTCTTCGATCGGCTTGAGCACCAGGTCGTTGGCGCCGGCGCGCAGCAGTTCGCTCTGGTTGTCGCGGTTGGCGTCGCCGGTCATCACCAGCACCGGCAGGCGGCGCTTGCCGTACTTGTAGTCCTGGCGCAGGCGTTCGAGCAGATCGTTGCCGCTGAGCGCGCCTTTCAGATAGACGTCGGTCAGCACCAGGTCGGCGCCGACGTCGTCGTTGCCGCGGTGGGTTTCCATGTATTCCAGCGCTTCCTCGACCCCGATGAAATGCAGCACCTGCAGGCCGTGGCGTTCGAGCATGCGCTTGGTCGCGACCGCGACCACGCGGCTGTCCTCGACGTAGAGCACGCGCGCGCCGGGGATCGGCTCGGGCTGGACGTAGCCGCGGATGAAGGCGGCCAGCGCGCTGTGGCCCAGGGACTTGTCGAAATAGTCGGTGACGTCTTCGGTGAAGCGGCGCGATTCCAGGTGCGACTGGGCGTCGCCGGAGACCACGATCACCGGCACGTAGGCCTGGCCGCCGGCCTCGCGCACGCTGCGCGCCAAGCCGATGCCGTCGCCGTCGGGCAGCACCAGCGAGGTGGTGACCAGGTCGACCGCGCCGCCGTCCAGGACCGCGCGCGCCTCGGCGATGCTGCCGCAGGGCACGACCTCGACGTTCGGCAGCTCGCGCGCGAGCACGTCGCCGATGAGCTTGCGTACCAGCTTGGAACCGTCGACGACCATCACCCGGGGTGCGGCGTTGTCGAAATGGCGTAGATCGTGACTGTGCATGCGGTACGGATCGGGTCGCTATCGACGAGGGCGCGAAGGGAGTCCGAGTTTAGGCGCGAAACGCTGCCGATTCCGAGTCTGGCGTATCGTCCCGGCGAGATCGGCCGCTGCGGCGGCGAATCCGGGCCGGCCGATCAGGTATCGGTGGGGCGGGTCTGGCGCAGATAGTGCCCGGTCACCAGCCCGGCGCCGAGCCAGCCCAGCAGCGCGGCGCCGACGACGATCGCGGCCGCGTAGCGCAGGTCGAAGCCGTGCAGGGCGAACGCGCTGCCGTAGCTGCGCGCCAGTTCCGCCAGCGGCTGGCGCAGGGAGATGTCGGCGGCGGTCAGCAGGGCCAGCGCCAAGGCGCCGGCGACCAGGCCGTAGCAGGCGCCCAGGTACAGGAACGGACGCCGGATGAAGCCGTCGGTCGCGCCCAGCAGTTGCAGCACGCTGATTTCTTCGCGCCGCGACTGGATGTCCAGGCGCACGGTGTTGCCGACCACCAGCAACGCGCCCAACCCAAGCAACGCCGCCAGCACCCAGGCCAGGCGGCTGCCGAAGCGCAGCCAGCCGTCCAGGCGCTGACGCCAGCCGGCGTCGTGCTGGACCAGATCCGCGTCGGGCAGGGTCTTCAGCGATTCGGCCAGCAGCAGCTCGTCGCCCTTGGGCGTGATCAGCAGCAGAGCGGGCAGCGGGTTGCCGTCCTGGGTCGCGATCGCCTCGCCCAGGCCGCTCTTCTCGCGCAGTTCGGCCAGGCCTTGTTCCGGCGTGCGCAGCTCGACCGCGGCGATGTCGCGGCGCGCGCGCAGCTCGTCGGCGAGCGCGCTGGCGCGTTCGGCGGCCAGGCCGGGCTTGAGGAACACCGCGATCTGGCGCGACTGCTCGACGTCGCCGGTGAAGCGCTCGACGTTGCTCAGCGCCGCCCACAGGCCCAGCGGCAACGCCAGCGCCACCGCCATCACGCCGACGGTGAGCGCGGTCGCCCAGGGCTTGCGCAGCATGCGGCCGAGGCTGGCGACCAGGCTGTAGACGTGGTGGTCGACCCAGGTGCCCAGGCGCGAGCGCGAGTCGGAAGGCGCGTCGGATTTGACGTTCATTCGGCCAGGTCCTGCGGCGAGATGTCGTCGACCAGGCGGCCCTGGTTCAGGACCAGCACGCGCTTGCGCATGCGTTTGACCAGGGCCAGATCGTGGCTGGCGACCAGCACGCTGGTGCCGCGCTCGGGCAGCGAGGCGAACAGCGCCAGGATCTCCGCCGACAGGGTCGGGTCGAGGTTGCCGGTGGGCTCGTCGGCCACCAGCAGGCGCGGCTCGCCGACGATCGCGCGGGCGATGCCGACGCGCTGCTGTTCGCCGGCCGACAGTTCGCCCGGCAGCGCGCGTTCGCGCGAGCCCAGGCCGACCTTGTCCAGCACCGCACGCACGCGCTTGGCGATGTCGCCGCGGCGCAGGCCGCGCAGCAGCAACGGCAGGGCGACGTTGTCGGCGACGCTGCGGTCGGCGAGCAGGCGGTGGTCCTGATAGACCACGCCGACCTCGCGCCGATGCAGAGCGACGCGGCGGCCGCGCACCTTGAGCAGGTTCTTGTCGCCGAACAGCACCGCGCCGCGGCTGGGCCGCTCGCTGAGGTGGATCAGCTTCAACAGCGTGCTCTTGCCGGCGCCGGAGTGGCCGGTGACGAACAGCATCTCGCCGGGGGCGACGTCGAAGCTGACTTCGCTGAGCGCCTCGTGGCCGCTGCTGTAGCGTTTACTGACGTTGTCGAAGCGCAGGACGGTCATGGCGGAAGTATCGCAGATGAGCGATTCGCGAGAACACATCATGTTTCATGGCGCGCATAGCGTTTCCGCCTGCACCCGGCCAATGCCGGCGCCCTGACGTCGTGCAACAAGGAAGGCACCGCGATCGACCACCGCCGCCCGCAGTACCGCATCGGCAGCGGTAAGCCGCGCCCCGCCACGTCCGAAAACGAAAACGGGCGCCCCAGGGCGCCCGTATCGTGTCGCCGCGCGGGCCTGCGCCCGCCTGCGTCAGTGCTGCGAACGCGGTGCGCGCGTGACCAGCGACTTCAGGCCGCGGCCGATCCGGCTGAGCAGGCCGCCCTGCTTGGCGTCGCCCTCGCCCGCCGGAGCGGACTTGGCGGCGCCGGACTTGGCGGCCGGTGCGGCCTTGGTTGCGGCGACCTGGGTGGTCTGACCGGGCGTCGCACCCTCGGCGCCTTCGATGCGGCGACCGCCGCGACGACGGCGGCGCTTGCGCGGTGCGTGCTCGCCTTCGACCGCGGCCGTGGCGGCGGCGACCGGAGCCGCCTCGCCTTCCGGACGCGGCTTGCGCTCGGGACGCGGCGGACGCGGTGCGGCGCCTTCCGCCGTGGCAGCGGGTGCGGCGGCGCCGGGCTCGCGGCGCGGACGCTCGCTGCGCGAACCTTCGCGACGCGGACCGCCCTCGCGACGGCCACCGTCGCGCGAACCGCCGCTGCGGCTGCCGCTGCGACCGCCGCCACGACGCTCTTCGTCGGCGGCGCGCTGCTCGCGCGCTTCCTTGAAGATCGCGCCGATGCTTTCGTTCTCTTCGCCTTCCTCGCCCGCCGGCACTTCGCGCGGCTTGCGCGGCAGTGCGACCAGCAGGTCGGCGTCGACCGTGGCCACCGGCAGCTTCTGCTCGATGTAGCTCTCGATGTCCGGCAGGCTCATCGCGTAGCGCTCGCAGGCGAAGCTGATCGCGTCGCCCTCGGCGCCCAGGCGGGCGGTGCGGCCGATGCGGTGGACGTAGTCCTCGGCATCGAACGGCAGGTCGTAGTTGTAGACGTGGCTGACGCCGTCGATGTGCAGGCCGCGGGCGGCCACGTCGGTGGCGACCAGGATCTCGAGCTGGCCCTTCTGGAACTTGTTGAGCAGCGACTCGCGCTTCTTCTGCGGCACGTCGCCGGACAGCACGCCGACCCGGTAGCCGCCGCGTTCCAGCGAACGCGCCACGCGCTCGACCCAGACCTTGGTGTTGACGAACACCATGGTGCGCGCGCCCTCGGAGCGCGACAGCAGGCCCAGCAGCAGCGGGATCTTCTCTTCGTCGGACGGGAAGTACACCTTCTGGCGGACCTTGGCCGCGGTGATGAACTCGGTCTCGACGACGATCTTCTCGGGCTCGTTCATGTGCTCGTAGGCGAGCTCGAGCACGCGATGGCTCAGGGTCGCCGAGAACAGCAAGGTCTGGCGCTCGGTGCGGATCGGCATGCGCCGCAGCAGGAAGCGGATGTCCTTGATGAAGCCCAGGTCGAACATGCGGTCGGCTTCGTCCAGCACGCACATCTCGCAGGCGTGCAGCGACACCACTTTGTGCTGCTTGACGTAGTCGATCAGGCGGCCGGGCGTGGCGATGATGACGTCGGCGCCCTTCTGCAGCAGCTCGCGCTGCTTGTCGTAGTCGACGCCGCCGTAGACCAGGGCGAACTTCAGACCCAGCTCGGAACCGAACTTGACCGCGTCCTTATGGATCTGGATCGCCAGCTCGCGGGTCGGGGCCAGGATCAGGGCGCGCGGGTCTTCGGGCTTGCGCTCGGCCAGGGCCGGGCGGGTCAGCAGGCGGTTGATGACGGTGACCAGGAAGGCCAGGGTCTTGCCGGTGCCGGTCTGGGCCTGGCCGGCGACGTCGCGGCCGGTCAGGGTGATCGGCAGGGTCAGCGCCTGGATCGGCGTGCAGCGCGAGAAGCCGGCGGCTTCGAGGCCTGCGAGCAGGCTGGGATGCAGGTCGAACGAGGAGAACGTTACATCGGTTAAAGGCTTGTCGCTCATGCGTCTTAAGGGTCCGCGCGCAGAACTGCGCTTGCGTGGGTGGCGTCGGCGAAGCAGACTGCCGGGGCCGGGCAGACCCCATGGCCGACCCGACGTTCTGCCTCTGGGAGGCGGTGGCGCAGCCCTTGAAGGTGCCGCGAAACGCCCCAGTTTACAGTAAGCCCCCGCCCGGCACGGCCCGCCCGGGGTTTCCATTCAAGAAGAGCCCGTTCCGTACGGGCGAGCACCCCGCAGGAGATCATCCCCGTGAGCGAAAAAGTTCTGCATGCTGGCGATTCCGACTTCGATGCCACCGTGCTGCAGTCGTCCGAACCGGTCCTGGTCGACTTCTGGGCCCCCTGGTGCGGCCCCTGCAAGGCGATCGGGCCGATCGTCGAGCAGCTCGCCGACCAGTACGACGGCAAGGCCAAGGTGGTCAAGGTCGACGTTCAGGAATTCCCGGCGCTGGGGGTCCGCTACAACGTGCGCAGCATCCCGATGCTGCTGATGTTCAAGGACGGCCAGGTCCACTCCAGCCAGCTGGGGGCGCCGCCGAACATCAAGACCCTGCTGACCCAGATGATCGACAAGGCGATCTGATCGCCCCCCGCCTTCGCCCGCGCCATGCGGGGCGAAGGCCGCCGGGCCCGGCCCGGCAACGTGAACGGCAAGCCCCTGCAGGCTTGCCGCCGCGCAGCGGCAGTGCTAGTTTCGCCATACCCGGCGCCGAACCGTAGCACTGGCAGCGCCGCACCCCATCTCGCGAAACCATCATCCACCCACGTCCCCGACGTCCCGCTCGCTGCCTGCGAGCGCTCGCCCCTTAGCGAGGATTCCCTGCTTGTCCGATAACACCCCCGACGCTGGCGATATCGCCGAAAAGCGTGTGCGCAAGCCGCGTGTCGCCAAAGCCGACGCCGCTCCCGCCGCCGCCAGTCCGTCCGCTCCTGCCGCCAGCGCTCCGCCGCCGGCCGCGCCCCCCGCACCGGCCGCCCCGGCCGCTCCCGCTCCCTCCGCAGGCGACTCCGCACCGGCCCCGTCCGGCGGCGAGAGCGCGCCGCAGGGCGGTGGCGGCGGCGGTGGCGAAGGCGGCAACGCTCAACGCGACTTCGACAACAACCGCGGCGGCAACCGCCGCGACCGCTTCCGCAATCGCCGCGACCGCGAACGCGGTGGTGGTGGCGGCGGCGACCGTAGCGGCCGTCCGCGCGACGAAGGCATGTTCAACGACGGCGGCAACGGCGAGAACTTCGTCCCGCGCCCGCACCCGCAGGTGCCGGAAGGCTTCCCGCAGTACTCGCTGGGCGACCTCAAGCGCATGCCCGCGCCGAAACTGCTCGACCTGGCCGACCAGCTGAGCATCCAGGAAGGCGTCGCCCGCGCCCGCAAGCAGGACGTGATCTTCGCCCTGCTCAAGGTCCTGACCCGCCACGGCGAAGGCGTCGCCGCCGACGGCGTGCTGGAAATCCTGCCCGACGGCTTCGGCTTCCTGCGCGCGGCCGAGGCCAGCTACCTGGCCGGCCCGGACGACACCTACATCTCGCCCAGCCAGATCCGCCGCTTCAACCTGCGCACCGGCGACCACCTGTCCGGCCGCATCCGCTTCCCCAAGGACGGCGAACGCTATTTCGCCCTCTCCATCGTCGACACCATCAACGGCGAGCCGCTGGAAGCGTCCAAGAACAAGGTCCTGTTCGAGAACCTGACCCCGCTGTTCCCGCGCCGCAAGTTCCGGCTCGAACGCGGCGACGGTTCGACCGAAGACATCACCGGCCGCATCCTCGATCTGATGGCGCCGCAGGGCAAGGGCCAGCGCGCCCTGATCGTCTCGCCGCCCAAGGCCGGCAAGACCATGCTGATGCAGCAGGTCGCCACCGCGATCACCCACAACCACCCCGACGTGCACCTGATCGTGCTGCTGGTGGACGAGCGTCCGGAAGAAGTGACCGAAATGCAGCGCACCGTGCGCGGCGAAGTGGTCTCCTCGACCTTCGACGAACCCGCCGGCCGCCACGTCCAGGTCGCCGAAATGGTGATCGAGCGCGCCAAGCGCCTGGTCGAACACAAGAAGGACGTGGTGATCCTGCTCGACTCGATCACCCGCCTGGCCCGCGCCTACAACAACGTCGTGCCCAGCTCGGGCAAGGTCCTGACCGGCGGCGTCGACGCCAACGCCCTGCACCGTCCGAAGCGCTTCTTCGGCGCCGCGCGCAACGTCGAGGAAGGCGGCTCGCTGACCATCATCGCCACCGCGCTGATCGACACCGGCAGCAAGATGGACGAGGTGATCTACGAAGAGTTCAAGGGCACCGGCAACTCGGAAGTGCACCTGGACCGCCGTATCGCCGAAAAGCGCGTCTACCCCGCGATCAACATCAACCGCTCCGGCACCCGCCGCGAGGACCTGCTGATCGAGCCGGAACTGCTGCAGAAGATCTGGATCCTGCGCAAGCTGCTGCACGGCATGGACGAGATCGGCGCGATGGAGTTCCTGCTGGACAAGATGAAGACCACCAAGTCCAACGACGAGTTCTTCAGTTCGATGAAGCGCTGAGGCGCGCTTCGCCGGCGCCGCGAAACGCCCCGCTTTGTGCGGGGCGTTTTTGTTTGGGCGGTGGGGATGGGCGGCCCTCACCCCAACCCCTCTCCCGCGAGCGGGAGAGGGGCTAAAGCAGCAGCGTCGCAAGGATTCCCTCTCCCGCTTGCAGGGAGATGAGTTAAAAGCAGTAGCGTCGTTGCTGTTCCCTCTCCCGCTTGCGGGAGAGGGCTAGGGTGAGGGGATGAGCGCAAAGCGCGAATGCTTTTGCCGCTAACAGAACAACGGCAGGAGCCCCTCACCTCCCCGTCTCCATGGGGAAGAGCCGACGCAGTAGTCGCAGGTTCGCAGTCGCAGCTTACGCAGCTCCTACCCAGCGCATCGAAGCGCTGCCGCATTCGGCAGCCTGGAAAAAGAAACGCCCCGCAGCGCGGGGCGTTTCGCTGGTGCGATTGCTGGGATCAGAACCCGCGACCGCCACCCTGCGCCTGCTGCTGCGTCGTCTCGCCGCTGGCCATGTTGCGCGCCGCCAGCTGGCTGCTGACTTCCAGGCTCTGGCTGGCGCCGGCGGCCACGTCTATCGAGACCATGCGCCGGGTCGCCGACTGCGGATCGCCCTGCACCGCGAACAGCTTGCTGCCGTCCTTGCTCGCGAACAGATGATCGACCTGGGTCAGGCCGCCGTCGCGGGTCACGGGCACCAGCGCCGCGGCCAGGTTCTGCTGCTGTTGCTGGTTGAGCTTGACCTGCGCGGGGTCGACGCCCTTGAGCTTGTCGAGCATGTCCTTGTACATGCCGTTCAAGGAATTCGCGCCGCTGGTCAGGGCGCCGGCCACGCGCAGGCCTTCGTCGACCGCACCGCCGAGCTTGTTGGTGTTGCGGTTGGCCGCTTCCTGCGCCGCCGCCGGCAGCAGATAGGTGCCGCGCTCGCGGTCGCCATCGCGATCACGCACGTAGCGCTTGACGTCCTTGAGCTCCAGGTCGAGGAACTCCCTGGACGAACTCTTCGCCGCCTTGGCCAGATCGACGGCCTGTTGCGCGCTCAGGCGCTCCAGGCCCTGGCCGGAGGCGAGGATGTCGACCAGCGACTCGGGCTGCACCTTCTGCTTGAGGAAGGCGAGGAAGCGCTCGCGCGTTTCCGCGTTCTCGCCCAGCGCGTCGAGCACGCGGGTGGCGGTGGACATGGCGTTGCCGGCGTCGGTGGGCATGCCCGAGATCTGGCGCATCACGCCGTTGATCGCCTTGCGCGGCTCCAGGCCCTCGGCGAACGGGAAGCGCTCGCGGAATTCTTCCCAGCGCGGCGCCAGCAGTTCCTCGCGGATGTGCTTGATCAACTGGTACGCACCGGCGGCGAAGGCGACGATGGCCGCGCCCGCCGGCGCGACGCCGATCAGGCCGGTAACCAGGGAGCCGCGCGCCCCCAGCATCAAGGCGGTGGCTCCGACATCGCCGGCCATCTTGAAGCCGTTGCCGAGCAGGTCGAACGCGGCGTCGACGCGGCGATCGGTGTCCAGCGGTTTGCGGGTGATCGGGTCGCGACCGTTGAATACACGTTCGGCGTCCTGGCCGATGAGCTTGGCGTCGTTGGCCACGCCCTTGACCGCGCTGTAGCGCTCGAGGATCTTCGCCGCCTCGCGCTCGCGTCCGGTACTGGTCGCGAACTGCAGCACGGCGGCCATGGCCACCGCGTCGATCGGCTTGCCGGCCTGGTTGGCGGCGCTGCCGGCCTGGATCGCGGCTTCCAGCGCGGCCAGGGTCTGGGCGATGTCGCCGTGACCGCCGCTGCGGGCGAGCTGCTGGAGCTCGGCCAAGGGTTTGTCGATCGGCGCCTCGGGGCCGGCATCGCGCTGCGCCGACCAGGTCTTGGCGTACTCGGCCAGCGAGTTTTGCAGGTTGGCGGGCACCTCCACCGCATAGCCGTGGAACGGCGGCGAGGCGCGGCCGTCGGCGCGGGTCTCGCCGGGGTGCAGCTTCCAGGTCAGCGCCGTCTGCGCGAGCGCGCCGCCGGGGGCTGAGACCGAGGCCACCGTGGCTTCGAGGGTGTCCTCGTCCACGACCTGGCCGTTGCGTTGCAAAGCGTCGGCGACGATCGCGCGGAGCACGTTGTCGCGCGACCACTCGTCGTCGGCGGGTAGCAGCGCCGTGTAGTTGAGGGCGCGTTCCTGCGGCGCACCCTGTCCCGCATACCAGCGGCGGGCGACGGACACGCCGCCCCGGTTGCCGCTGTCGATCGAATCGACCACTGCATTCATGGACTTACTCCTTGTTCGGTGAACTAGCTCCTGGTGTACCGACCCCTGGCGCTCCGGCCGGGGGTCGAACCTGAATCATGCGCCCGTCCCGTGACCGGGGCAATTCGGGGGCGTGTGGTGGGCGCCGGGCAGGCGGGCCGGGCCGGCCAGGGCCGCCGGCGGCGGCCCGTATCGGTCTGAGATAGCCGCCGGCGGCGGCCCGTATCGGCGTGACATGCCGGATTCGGCCGTGGACGCCGGTTTCGCCTTGCGCGGTGCGACGGACCCAGAGAGAAAAGCCCCGTGGTGCGGGGCCGTTGGAGCCGGCGGGTCAGAGGCTCAATCCCGTCGGATGGCATCCAGGCCGCAGGCGTTGGGCATTCACTCGTCGACGCTGTCGAGATCGGATTCGACGTGCTGCCAGCCCGCCGCGCTGCGGCGCATCAGCACGCGGCCGCGGCGGCGGATGTCGTCGCGGTCCACCCCTTCCACCCAGAGCACGGCCTGGTCGGCGTGCTGGCGGCCGCGCGAAATCTGCGCGCGCAGCGGTTCGCCGTCGCGCAGGGATTTCAGCGATTCCTTGACCGTGCCCGGGTCGTCGTCGGGAAAGCGCCAGCGCGCGTCCTCGCCGCCCATGCGCCGCAGCGCGGCGACGTCGCCTTTGGCCAGGGCGTCCAGCCAGGCGTTGTAGGCCGCGCCGGGCGCGCCGCCGCCGGCGGGCAGGTCGCTGCCGGGCGCGGGCACGATCGGGGTGTCGAAACGCAGGTCGTAGTCGTAGGGCGTGCCGAGGAAATCGCCTTTCGCCAGCAGCCAGCGGCCGGCGATGTGGGCGGGCTCGTTGCGCTGCAGGCTCAGTTCGCCGTAGCCGCCGCTGTTGAAGCCCTCGGGCGAGTAGTACAGGCCGCACTCGCTGCCGTCGGCGGCGATGCATACGCGCACGTAGCCGCCCGCCGGTTTCTGATCGCGCACCGCGTCGGCGGCGTCGAAGGCGGCCGCGATCGCGGCCGCGTCCAGCGGCTCGGCGCTGAGGAACACCAGGGTGCGGCGTTCGTCGGCCCGATCGGTCGGCTCTTCGCTCACGGCAACCGCGTGCTTGAGCGCCAGGCGCGCATCGGCGTAACGGAAGTAACCCGAGCCGCCCTGGGCCTTGGCATTCGTGCCGATGAGTGCGGCGGCGATCAGTGCCGCCGCGAGCGCCAACGCGTTCGGGCCGTTGCGTATTCCTTGCGAGTCGCCCATGGCCGCCGTCCTTCGTGGCTGTCCCAACTAGACGGACGTACGGACCGCGCGGCGGCGGACAACGGCCGCCGGGAGATAAACCCGGCGGCCGCGGGCCGGCTTACAGCGCGAGGCCCTGCACTTCGCTGGCGAGCTTGAACGCGCTCGCCAGCGGGACCACGTCGCCGGAGTCCACATCGGACACGCCGATGCGCTGGGCGCCGGCGTCGTCGCGCAGCCAGGCCGCCTCGCGGCGCGCGCCGCGGACTTCGGTGCGCCATTGCCCGGGCCGGGTCTCGTGCGCGCCCGGGGCCTGGAACTCCACCGGCATGCTGACGGTGAGATCGCGCGCGCTGGGATGGTCGGTGTGGACCTGGACGTTGAACTGCCAGCTGCGCGCGGCGCGCGCGGTGGCCTGCTCCAGCGCCGACACGCCCTGGGCCAGGCTGCGGTCGTTGCCGTAGACGTTGAGCAGGCTGGTCTGCACCGGTGCGGCATCGAGCACGCGGCCGTCCGGCGACAGGCGCAGGTACAGCAGCACCACGCCGCCGACGCCGGCACGCGCCAAGCCCTGGGGATAGGCCGGCGCAACGATCTTGCGGCTGCTGACCGTGACCGCGGACGGCGGTGCATCCGGCAACACTCCGGAGCCGTTGCTGGGGAAGGTGACGTTATCGACCGTGACCGCGTAGCGCTCGTCGCCGAGCTGGCGCGAGGCCAGGGTGATGCGCATGCGGGTTTTGGCCTTGACCGGTTTGCCCTCGACCAGCACCGGTTCGAAACGCCAGGTGCGGACCTGGCGCTCCAGGCTGGTCCTGACGTCGTCGGGCAGCGGCGTTTCGCTGCGGTAGTCGATCAGGGCGCCGCTGGGGTCGATCGCGATCTCGCTGTCGACGCGGGTGGTCATGATCGAGTCCACCGCCGGCTTGGGCGCGGCTTGCGGCGCCTGGGCCTGGGCGGCGCCGGTGAGGGCGGCGCCGGTAAGAGCGGCCAGCGCGAACGCGGCCAACTTGCTTGAGTTTCCTTGCATCGTGTAGCTCCTGTGGTTGCCGTGAATGCGCGCGACCCCGACGTCCTGCCGGTGCAGCGGCCGCGCGCGTTGCGAGCTTAGCAATGCGCGCGCGGGCCAGGCGGGCCGAAATCACCGTTTCGCCGCACGGCGACGCGGCCCGACCGTGCTGCGACGCGCCATCGGCGGCGATTGGACCGCTGCGGCGGAAGCTGTTTCCCGCCAACGCGCATCCACCGCGGCGGCGGCGCTGGGTAAGATGACGCTATCGCGGTCGGCGCGATCTACTCAGCGACGAGGTGATGCATGCATAGCGGTGGTCTGGAACTCGCCTTGGTCTTTCTGCTCGCCGCGGTGATCGCGGTGCCGGTCTTCCGGCGTTTCGGGCTGGGCGCGGTGCTGGGCTACCTCGCCGCCGGCGTGGTCCTGGGCCCATACGGGGTCAAGGTGATCCGCGACGCCGAGCCGGTGCTGGCGGCGTCGGAAATCGGCGTGGTCATGATGCTGTTCGTGATCGGCCTGGAACTGTCGCCGTCGCGGCTGCGGGTGATGCGCAAGCCGGTGTTCGGCGCCGGCGGCCTGCAGGTGCTGCTCAGCGGCCTGGCCCTGGGCGCGGTCGCGATGTTCGGCGGCGGCCTGGGATGGAAGGCGTCGGTGGTGGTGGGCGTGGGCCTGGCGCTGTCCTCGACCGCGGTCTGCCTGCAGTTGATGTCCGAACGCAAGGAACTGACCAGCGACTACGGCCGGCTCGCGTTCGCGATCCTGCTGTTCCAGGACCTGGCCGCGATCCCGCTGCTGGCGGCGATTCCGCTGCTGGGCAAGGCTGCGGCGGTGCAAGGCGACGGCCTGCAATGGATGGCCATCGCCAAGGCGGTCGGCGCGATCGCGGCGGTGATCTTCGGCGGCCGGGTGTTGCTGCGGCACGTGTTCCGGATCGTCGCGCGCACCCAGATGCCGGAAGTGTTCACCGGCGCGGCGCTGCTGACCGTGCTCAGCGCGGCCTGGGTGATGCAGATCGCCGGCCTGTCGGCGGGCCTGGGCGCCTTCATCGCCGGCGTGCTGTTGGCCGACTCGGAATTCCGCCACGAGCTCGAATCGCAGATCGATCCGTTCAAGGGCCTGCTGTTGGGCCTGTTCTTCATGGCCGTGGGCATGAGCATCGACCTGCAGCGCGTGGTCTCGGAGCCGGCGATGATCGCGGCGATGGTGGCCGTGCTGATGCTGATCAAGTTCGCGCTGCTGTTCGGCGTCGGCCTGCACCCGGGCGGCCTGGACCGGCGCGAATCGATACAGCTGGCGGCGGTGATGTCGCTGGGCGGCGAGTTCGCCTTCATCGTGTTCAACGAAGCGGTCAACGCCGGCCTGCTCGACGACCCGTCCCGCGACCGCCTGATCGCCGCGGTCGGCGTGTCGATGGCGCTGACGCCGCTGCTGCTGATCGCGATCTCGCGCGCGCTGTCGGCCGCGCCGAAGGCCAAGCCCAAGCGCGAGTTCGACAAAATCCCCGACAACCACCCCAAGGTGATGATCGCGGGCATGGGCCGCTTCGGCCAGATCGTCGCGCGCCTGCTGTTGGCGCACAAAGTGCCGTTCATCGCCATCGAGAACAGCGCCGACCAGGTCGACTTCATGCGCCGCTTCGGCAACATGGTCTATTACGGCGATCCCGCGCGCCCCGAACTGCTGCGTTCGGCCGGCGCGGCCCAGGTCGACGTGTTCGTGATCGCCATCGACGACCTCGACGGCAACATCCGCACCGTGCGCACCCTGCGCCGGCTGTACCCGCGCGCCAAGGTGTTCGCGCGCGCCCGCGACCGCCGGCACGCCTGGCAGCTGATGGACCTGGGCGCCGAGCCGATCCGCGAGACCTTCTATTCCAGCCTCAAGCTGGGCGAGCACGTGCTGACGTCGCTGGGCGTGGCGCCCGAGGTCGCGCGCGACCACACCGAACGCTTCCGCGAGCACGACGAACGCATGCTCAACGCCCAGTACCTGGTCCACGACGACGAAGCCGCGCTGCTGCAGTCGGCCAAGGACGCGCGCAAGGAATTGGAAGAGCTGTTCGAGGCCGACCAGGGCGAAGGCATCCTCGGCGAGATCACCGCCGAGGCCGACGCGGCGGCGCAGCGCTCGCTGCATTGAACCGCGCGGCGCCGCAACGGCGCCGCGTCGCTAGGCGACTCAACGCTCGCGCAGGAAGCGCGCCATCGACACGCCGTTGCCCGGCGTCGGCGGGGCGAACTCGGCGGCGATATCGACGAAGCCGCGCATCACCGCGATCTCGCGCGGGGTGCGGTTGAGGGCGTCGCGCAGGTCCGGATCGGCGCCCGCGCGCAGCAGGCGCTGGACCACCCGCAGCAGGCCGTGCAACGCCGCCAGATGCAGCGGGCCGAAGCCGCGCGGGTCCTGGGCGTCGAGCGCGGCGTCGTGGTCGAGCAGCAGGTCCAGGCCGGCGACCAGCACTTCCTCGTCGGCGGCGGTACCGGGCTCGGCGCGCGCGCCCAGCAGCAGCAACAGCGGGGTGGCGCCGGCGGCGGACTGATCGGCGTCGACGCCGGCCAGCAGCAGGGTGTCGAACAGGGCCACCAGGCGGCTGCGCTCGCGCGCGGTGAAGCCGTACATGGACGCGCAATGCAGGGCCATGCGGCCCTGCGCGTCCTGGGCGTGGACGTCGGCGCCGGCCGCAAGCAGGCGTGCGGCGAGGTCGGTCAGGCCCAGCGCGCAGGCGACCATCAGCACGGTCAGGCCGCCGGGCAGGCGCTGTTCCAGCGAGGCGCCGGAGGCGACCAGGCGGTCGACGATTTCGCCGTGGCGCATGCTGACCGCGGCCGACAACGGCGTCGCGCCGGAATGCGCGGGCAGCTGCGGATCGGCGCCGCGCGCCAGCAGCAGATCGACCACGGCGCGATGGCCGCCGCCGGCCGCGCGCAGCAGCGCGCTGCAGCCCTGGCGGTCGAGCGCATCCACCGGCAGACCGAGATCGAGCAGGCGGCGCACCGCGTCGGCGTCGCCGACGATCGCCGCGGCCGGCACGTCGTAGGCCTGCAGCGGGCGCTTGGGCAGCGGCCAGCCGCGCCAGTCCAGCCAGTCGGCGAGGTCGCGGCGGCCGGTCGACAGCGCCACGCCGAGCGGGCTCTGGCCGTCGGCGGCGAGCAGGTCGGGCGATGCGCCCTGCGCGACCAGGCGCTTGAGCATGGTCTCGCGGCCGAGCGCGGCGGCCAGGTGCAGCGCGCTCATGCCGTGGCTGTCGCGGGTGTCCAGGGCGACGCCGATCTCGACCAGGCGATCGACCAGGCGGGTCCAGCCCAGGCGCACGGCCAGCGCCAGCGGCGGGTCGCCGTTGCGCGAATGCGCGAACGGGTCGGCGCCGCGTTCGATCAGGTCCAGGGCGAACTGTTCCAGGCCGCGCGCGGCCTGCTCGGCGCTGGCGCAGGCGGCCAGGAAGCGCGCCAGGCCGCCGCCACCGGCGGGCGAAACGCCGCGCCGCAGCAGCGCCTGCAACGCCGGCACCGCGGCCGGGCCGCGCGCCAGCAGCGCGAACATCGGAGTGTCGCCGTGCGCGTCGCGGGCTTCGGCGTCGGCGCCCTGCGCCAGCAGCCAGGCGATGCGTTCGGGCGACGGCGCATTGTCTTCGTCGTGCAGCTGGGCGCCCAGTTCGGCCGGCGTCAGCAGCTTGGCCAGGCCGCCCAGGTCGGCGGCGCGGCCTTCGCGCAGGCCGTCGCGCAGCAGGCTGGCGGGCATGCGGTCGGGCAGCGGCGCGTCGCCGGCCTCGTCGTCGCTGACCGCGGCCGGCAGTGGATAGGCGCGGTCGAGCGCGGCCACCAGCGACCAGCGCCCGGCCTCGGCGGCGCGATCCACCGCGCGCTTGCCGATCGCGTCGCGCTGTTCGGGGTCCACGCCCAGATCGAGCAGGCGCTGCACCAGCGCCGGGGTCGCGTTGTCGGCCATGCAGGCCAGCGCCAGCGCGTTGCGGCCGTCGGCGTCGGTCATCGCCGCTTCGGCGACGCCGCCGCGCGGCAGGTGTTCGAGCAGGCGCTCGAGCACGCCCAGGCGCGCGCCGCGCGCGGCTTCCAGCAGGGGCGTGCGGCTGCGCGCGTCGATCGCATTGGGATCGGCGCCGGCGGCGAGCAGCACGCTGACGATGTCCAGATGACCGGCGTAGGCGGCTTCGTGCAGGGCGCTGCGGCCGTGGCCGTCGCGCGCGTCGATCTTGGCCTTCTGCTTGAGCAGCAGGCTGACGCCGGCCGGATCGTCCTCTTCGGTACCGGCCGCGGCCAGCAGCACCGGCTGGCCGCCGGCGGGTTCCGGACGCGCGCCGCGTTCGAGCAGGAACTTGGCCAGGCGCCAATTGCCGCCGGCGCAGGCCACGCCCAACGGCGACTGGCCGTCGCGATTGAGCGGGTCGAGTTCGGCCTGGGCGTCGCGCAGCAGCGCGGCCACGCCGGGGTCGGAACTGCGCGCGGCATGGTGCAGCGGGGTATTGCCGTCGCCGTCGGCCAGGCGCGGATCGGCGCCGTTGGCGAGCAGGGTCATGACCGCGTCTGGACGGCCGTGCCAGCTGTCGCGGGTCGCGGCCAGCAGCGGGGTCATGCCCGCGGTGGCGGCATTGAGGTCGACGCCGTGCGCGATCAGCGCGCGCAGCAGGCGCAGGTCGGGCAGCACCGCCGCCAGCACCGCCACACTGCGCTGGTCGCGCTCGTCCGCGGGCGGCGCGGCGTTGACGTCGGCGCCCAATTCGATCAGTTCCAGCGCGCGCTCGACCCGGCCGCCGCGCGCCGCCGCATACAGCGCCGGCTCCAGCGGCTCGCCACTGAGCAGCGGCGCCTGGGCGGCGTCCAGCGGCTCTTCGTCGACGACGAAATCCAGCCCCGGCAGCGGGTCGGCCGGCTCGATCCGCTGCAGCAGCCAGTGCAGCAGCGGCGAGCCCAGCGCCAGCGCGACCGCCGACGCCCAGCGCCCGCCCTCGGACAACAAGCCCGGCCAGGCCAGCGCGATCACCGCGGCGGCCAGCGCCGCGACTATCGCGGCCGCGCCCAGTCCGCGCCAGGCGCCGAGCTCCAATTCGCCCAGGGCCTGCCAGTACTCGCGCAGGCCGCCGCCGTCGCGCTCCAGTTCATGCCACAGCGGCCACACCCGCCATAGGCCCAACAGGGCGATACCGGCGACCGCGCTCAACCCCAGCGCCGCCATCAGCGAGCCGGTCTGCAGCAGCGACGACAAGGGCCAGGCCACCACCAGCGCCAGCGCGGCCACGCCCGTGGCCCACAGCAGCGCCACCGAACCGGCGTCGTGCAGCCAGGCCGCGGCGCGCGGCTGATCGGCGCCATCGCGCCAGAACCGCACCGCCAGCGCATAGGCCGGCTGCGCCAGGGTGCCGGCGACCGCGGCGACCACGCCGCCGAACCCGCTCAACAGCGCCAGCGCGAGCCCCGCCGCCGCGGTCGCGGCCAGGCGCAGCCGGGCGTGCTTGGGCTCGGACCAGGGACGACGGCGCTCAAGCATCGGACCGCACTTCGTCGTGCCGCGGCGGGAACTGGATATGGAAACCGCGCGCCGCCAGGTTCTCGCGCACCACCGCGGTATCGCCGCGGGCCAGCTGGCGTTCCGGCGTCAGCGCCACTTCAAGCACGAACTGCAGCGCCCCCAGCTGGGTGCGCAGCGGTTCGGGCAGGCGCTCGAAATCGTCGCGCACGGCCAGGAAGACGTAGGTCTCGTCCTTGCGGAGGCTCTTGTAGACGTAGGTTTGCATGCGCTGGACGGCTCGGCTCCCGGTCGGATTTTCGGTGCGGATTTATGTGACACACAGCATACCTGCCCATCCGCGTCACGCGAACTCTGACGTTCAGCGTCAGGCGCGGGGCGGGCTGGTAGCGGGGGCGCTGAAGCCGGGGCCGGAGTGGCGGGTGACCGGGGTCCTGGCGCGGCGCTCCGGAGGGTCCGCCGCCTTCCAGGTCGTCCCGGCAGCCGCCGGTTGTCGCCATCGCCATCGCCATCGCGGTTGCGATTGCCGTTGCCGTTGCCGTTGCCGTTGCCGTTGCCGTTGCCGCGGCATTGAAATCCAATGCCCCGCACTCGCCCAACCCCACCCAGACCCGAAGGGCGGCGCGCAGGACGCGCGCCGTTTTTCGAGGAACAGGATGTTCCTTCGAAAAATCCCCGGAGGGTTGTCAAGGCAAGCCCTTCTCTTTGGTTACTTTCTCTTGGGCTAGCAAGAGAAAGTGACCCGCACGCGCAGCGGGCGGAAGCTGTTGCTTAAGTAACGAAACCCACGCAGCAAACTGAATTCGCGATCGCGGCTTACGCCGCTCCCACAGAAGGCAGAAGCAGAGCCGCAACGGAACCTCCGTCGGCGGGCGAAGTTCGCGGTCGCGGCTCACGCCGCTCCTACCCCAAGGCGAGTGGCAAGAGAAAGTGACCCGCCAGCGCAGCGGGCGGAAGCTGTTGCTTAAGAACGAAACCAGCGCAGCAAACGGAATTCGCGATCGCGGCTTACGCCGCTCCCACAGAAGGCAGAAAGCAAAGCCGATCCGCATCGAAACTCACGCAGCAGCCGGAGGTCGCGGTCGCGGCTCACGCCGCTCCTACCCCAAGGCGGGTGGAAAGAGGCCGCCAGCCTCAGTGATACCCCGCATCCGCCGCAATCTTCCCCTTGAACACGCTATACGACCAATACGTGTAGCCCAGGATCGCCGGCAGCAACACCACCAGCCCCGCCAGCACGAACCCCTGCGATGAAGGCGGCGACGCCGCATCCCAGATCGTCAGCCCCGGCGGCACGATGTTCGGCCAGATGCCCAGCACCAGCCCCGCGAATCCGAGCATGAAGAAGCACAGCGTCAGCACGAACGGCGCCAGGTCGCGGCCCTCGCGCATCGCCGCGCGCCACAGCGCGAACGCATTGACCAGCACCAGCAGCGGCACCGGCGACAGCCACAGGAAGTTGGCCCCGTCGAACCAGCGCGCCATGATCCGCGAGTCCAGGAACGGCAGCCATGCGCTGACCAGCCCCATGAACACGACCACCACCAGCACCAGCGGCCGGGTCAGGGTGCGCGCGATCTGCTGCATGCGGCCCTCGGTCTTCAGGATCAGCCAGGTCGAGCCCAGCAGCGCATAGCCGAACACCACCGCCGCGCCGGTCAGCATCGAGAACGGACTGAACCAGCCGAACACGCCGCCGACGTATTTGCCGCCCTGCAGCGGCATGCCTTCGACCAGCGCGCCCAGGATCACGCCCTGCGCGAACGCGCACAGCAGCGAGCCCAGCGCGAACGCCGCGCCCCAGGCCGGCTTGGCGCGATGCGCCTTGAAGCGGAACTCGAACGCGACGCCGCGGAACACCAGCGCGATCAGCATCAACAGCACCGGCAGGTACAGGGCCGACAACACGACCGCATAGGCCTTGGGGAACGCCGCCAGCAAACCGGCACCGCCCAGCACCAGCCAGGTTTCGTTGCCGTCCCAGATCGGCGCGGCGGTGTTCATCATGTGATCGAGCTGGCCCTCGTCCTCGGCGAACGGCGCCAGGATGCCCAGGCCGAGCACGAAGCCGTCCAGCAGCACGTACATCAGCACGCCGAAGCCGATCACGCCGAACCATACGATTGGCAGCCAGTATTCCATCGCCCACCACCTTCTGTGTCGCTCCCGCCGCGGCGGGACTGTCGTGCATGCGCGCGGGCCGCGCGCAAGCGATCACGCCTTGCTGTCGGCCGGCTCGTCCGGCACCGACAGCGGCCGCGCCGGCGTCTTGTCGCCCAGGCCCGGACGCGGCGCCGGCTCGTGCGGCTGCGGGCCCTTGCGGATCAGCTTGAGCAGATAACCGACGCCCGCACCGAACACGGTCAGGTACACCACCGCGAACACGATCAGCGACGTCATCACGCTCGCGGCGTCGATCGCGCTGACCGCATCGGCGGTGCGCAGCAGGCCGTAGACCACGTAGGGCTGGCGACCGATCTCGACCACGTACCAGCCGGCCAGGATCGCGACGAAGCCGCTCAGCGTCATCGCGCGCCAACCGTTCAGGACCCAGCGCCCGAAGCCGCGGCCTTCGTACAACTGCTTGCGCTTCCACGCCCACAGCGAAGCCAGCACCAGCGACAGCATCGTCACGCCCAGGCCGATCATCACCCGGAACGCGTAGAACACCGGTTTCACCGGCGGGCGATCTTCCGGCGGCACCGACTTCAGCGGTTGGACCTCGCCGTCCAGCGTGTGGGTCAGGATGATGCTGCCCAGCTTCGGGATCGCGACTTCGTAATCGTTGCGCTCGGCCTGCTCGTTGGGCACCGCGAACAGCACCAGCGGCACGCCCTCGCCCTTGGGCTTGGCCTCCCAATGCGCTTCCATCGCCGCGACCTTGATCGGCTGATGCTCGCGTGCGTTGAGGCCGTGCAGATCGCCGATGAACACCTGGGTCGGCACCGTGATCGCGGCGAAGATCACCGCAGCCTTGAGCATCCGCCGCGCCGCGTCGACGTGCACGCCGCGACGCAGATAACCCGCGCTGACGCCGCCGATCACGAAGCAGGTGGTAATGAACGCCGCCAGCACCATGTGCGCCAGGCGATACGGGAACGAGGGATTGAAGACGATCGCCCACCAGCTGTCGGGTTCGAACACGCCTTCGACGATCTTGTAGCCGGCCGGCGTCTGCATCCAGCTGTTGGCCGAAATGATCCAGAACGTCGAGATCAAGGTGCCCAGCGCGACCATGCAGGTCGCGAGGAAATGCATCTTCTCTTCGACCCGGTTCCAGCCGAACAGCATCACGCCCAGGAAGGTCGCTTCCAGAAAGAACGCGGTGAGCACTTCGTAGGACAGCAGCGGCCCGAGGATATTGCCGGCCTGTTCGCTGAGCACGGCCCAGTTGGTGCCGAACTGGAAGCTCATGACGATGCCGGACACCACGCCCATGCCGAAGGACACGGCGAAGACCTTGGTCCAGAAGAAGAACAGGTCGCGCCAGACGGTGTCGCGCGTGCGCAGCCAGCGCCATTCCAGGAAGGCCAGCCAGCTCGCCAAGCCGATGGTGAAGGCCGGGAACAGGATGTGGAACGAGATCACGAACCCGAACTGGATACGCGACAGCATCAATGCATCCACGTCACGACTCCTGTCATGTCCCGCGATTCCAACGGGACTTCAGATGCGCAGGAACATTGTGCGCCGCGTCATCAGGCCCGGTAAAGCACCGTGACGCATGGCCCAATCGCGCAAACTATTGAGGCTGCTACCCTGCGTCAATTTGCCCACCCTAGACTTCCAACCAGGTCCGCCGATGCGCCTAGTTCCGAACGCTCTGACCCTGTCGCTGGCCGCGCTGTTTCTTATGGCCCCCAGCGCCCACGCCCAAACCCCGATCACGCTCGCCCAGGCCATGGCCGACCCAGACTGGATCGGCCCGCCGGTGGAACAGGCGTGGTGGGCCTGGGACGGCCAGCGCGTGCAGTACCAACTCAAGCGCGAAGGCGCGACCGTGCGCGACATCTGGCAACAGGGCACCGGCGCCAATGCGGTGGCGGCGAAGATCGACGGCGCCGCGCGCGCCGATCTGGATGCCGCGCAGCCGGTTTACGACGCCCAGCGCACGCGCATGGCCTATGTGCGCAACGGCGATGTGTTCGTGCGCGACCTGCGCAGCGGCGCGCTCACCCAGGTCACGCGCAGCAACGACAACGAATCGCGTCCGCAGTGGAGCCGCGACGGGAACCTGGTGTTCCGCGTCGACAACAACTGGTACCAGTGGCGCGCCGGCCAGGGCGTGAGCCAGGCCGCGCAGCTCAAGGCCGAGAACGATCCGGCCAAGCCGCCGAAGGCCGACGATCTGCGCGATCGCCAGCTCGCGACCATCCGCACGCTCAAGGACGACCGCGCCAGGCGCGATGCCGCACGCGAGCAGGACGAGGCCTGGCGCCGCGCCGACGGCAGCCGCGCGCCGGCGCCGATCTACCTGGGCAGCGATGTCGAGATTTCCGACAGCGCGCTTTCGCCCGACGGTCGCTGGATGCTCGCCGTCACCCAGGCCAAGGGCGCCGACGCCGGCCAGGTCGGCAAGATGCCCAAGTACGTGACCGAATCGGGTTACGAAGAATTCGAGGAAGTGCGCACCCGCGTCGGCCGCGGCGCGCCGCTGCCGCAGAAGCTGTGGCTGATCGACATCGCCGGCGGCAAGGTCACCGAACTCAAGTACGACCGCCTGCCCGGCATCGCCGACGACCCGCTCGCGGCGATGCGCCAGGCCGCGAAGAAGGACCCGCTCAAGGGCGATCGCGCGGTGCGGATCGAAACCGACGGCGACGGCAGCGGTCCTGCGATCCGTTGGAGCGATGACGGCCGCCAGGCCGCGGTGCTGGTGCGCGCGGTCGATAACAAGGACCGCTGGCTGACCACGGTCGACCTGGCCCAGGCCACGCTGGTGGTGCGCAACCGCAGCAGCGACCCGGCCTGGGTCGGCTGGAACACCACCGACTTCGGCTGGCTGCCGGCTTCCGGTAATGCCGGGCCGGCGCTGTGGTGGCTATCAGAGCAGAGCGGTTACGCCCACCTGTACCTGAGCGAGGGCAACGGCGCGGCGCGTGCGCTGACCTCGGGCAGTTGGGAAGTGTCCTCGCCGCAGGTCAGCGCCGACGGCCGCGGCTTCTACTTCGCCTGCAACCGCAAATGGCCGGGCGACTACGAAGTCTGCGCGGTAGACCGCAACGGCGGCGCGGTGCGCGAAGTCACCGCGCTCGACGGCGTCGAAGACTTCACGCTCTCGCCCGACGGCAAGCGCCTGCTGCTGCGTTATTCCTCCAGCTACATGCCGGCGCAGCTGGCGGTGATCGGCACCGACGGCGAAGGCCTGAGCAAGCTCACCGACACCCGTACGCCGGAGTTCAAGCAGCGCGAATGGATCCAGCCCGAGTTCGTGCAGGTGCCGTCCAAGCACGGCGCCGGCACGATCTGGGGCAAGTTCTACGGCCCGAAGAACTACGAACCCGGCAAGAAATACCCGATCGTGATGTTCGTGCACGGCGCCGGTTACCTGCAGAACGTCACCGCGCGCTACCCGAACTACTTCCGCGAACAGATGTTCCACAACCTGCTGGTGCAGCAGGGCTACGTGGTGCTGGACCTGGACTACCGCGCCAGCGCCGGCCTGGGCCGCGACTGGCGCACCGCGATCTATCGCCAGATGGGCCATCCGGAACTCGAGGACTACCTGGACGGCCGCGACTGGCTGATCACGCAGAAGCAGGGCGACGGCGACCGCGCCGGCATCTACGGCGGCTCCTACGGCGGCTTCATGACCTTCATGGCGCTGTTCCGCGAGCCCGGCAAGTTCAAAGCCGGCGCCGCGCTGCGCCCGGTCACCGACTGGTCGCAGTACAACCACGAGTACACCTCCAACATCCTCAACACGCCGGAGCTGGACCCGGAGGCGTACAAGAAGTCCTCGCCGATCGAATACGCCGACGGCCTGCAGGACCACCTGCTGATCGCCCACGGCATGATCGACGACAACGTGTTCTTCAAGGACTCGGTGATGCTGTCGCAGCGCCTGATCGAACTGCGCAAGGACAAGTGGGAACTCGCGCCGTATCCGATGGAGCGCCACGGCTTTACCCATCCGGACAGCTGGTACGACGAGTACCGGCGTATCTACGAACTGTTCGAACGCAACTTGAAGTAAGACCGCGCGAACCGGGGTGCGCGGCGATGCCGCGCGCCCCGCCAGCCGGTGGGGCAGCCCGGCGCTCGTGCGGAAAGCAGGCGCCACCGGTATCGTCGCCGTCATGGACGACACCAACGACTCTCGACTTCATCCACCCTCTTGGCGGCTCGGCCGTAACGCAGCGTTGGCCGCGCTTGCGGGTGCGTGGGCGGCATTCTGTCTCCTGCTGCCGAGATTGGGTTATGCGCTGCTCGACGAGCCCGTGCGCACGCACATGCTTGAGATAACGGACACGCTGGGGCTGGTCATGGCGAAGTATTTTTCTCTGTCCGGACTACCGCCATGGCCGCTTCAGGCGATGCTGGTCTTCATCGTAGCCGCGCTCGCCGCGCTGGTTTGGCTGCTCGTGTTGCACTGGCTCGATCGGGACAAGAGCGCACGGCAAGCCTTGCGCTGGAGCCTGCGCACTTTTCCGATGCTGCTGCTGTGGTGTGCCGGGCTGGGACTCATCACCGGCGCAACGGTGCTTGCGCATGAGCACCTGGGCTCCTATGCCGTGTGGAGCATTGCTCTACTGTTGATCTATTTTCTGTCGCTGCCGTTCTTTTTCCTGCGACGCGAACCCATCGCGAGCGACCGCCCGCCGTTGGCGTGGCTTCCGTCCTGGCCCGGCTGGCCGGTGGTCAGCGTCGTTGGCGCTTGCGTACTCCTCATGTCGGCCACAGCGATGCTGGAAGCGGGACTGGAATCGGGCCCCAGCATGGTGGAGCTAATCGCGGCTGCGGTCGTTTGGGTACTGCAATCGATCGCTTTGGCGACCGTAGTGCTGCTGTGGCTGCGACGCCCCCGCTGGAATCGGCTAACGGCGGATGTGCGCGATTCATGGCGTTGGTTCCGCTTGCGTCGCGTATTCGCGGTGAGATGGCGTCTCTACGGCCTCTTTGTGCTGACCGTATTCCCGCTACTGTTCGCTATCGCACTGGATACGATCTTCTTTCAACCCGAGTTGGCACGCACGCTCGATATGCGACAACTCGCCAGACCGCTTGCGCTCGTCCGCTGGGTCGAGGTATCGGATTGGGTGATGCAATGGTGGTGGCCTGGATTAGGGCTGACCATGCTTTGGCTCGATCTGACCGCCTGTGCACGCACGCTGCTGCAGGTGGACAACGCTGGCCCGCCCTAGTCGCGCACGATCATCGCGGTGCTAGCATCGCCGCACCCAGGAGGGAATCGCCTTGCAGTCCATCCGTCGCTGTGCCGCGCTCGCCGCTTTGTTGATCGTCTCCTCCCTGGCCGCCGCGCAGGACCGGCCCGCCGCGAAGCCCGGCTACCAAGAGCAGGTCGCGCTGCGCACCTTCACCACCTCGCTGATGCGCGAGGCCATCATCGCCGAGTGCCGGGCCCAGGGGTATGCCGGCATCGACCGGCTGCAGGCCGCCTACGCGCAGTGGCGCGCGCCGCGCGAGGTCACCATCGCCACCGGCCAGGTCGCCGCGCTGACCCGCTATCCGGAGCTGGGCGGCAATGCCGCCGCGCAGCGCAGCAACTTCCGCCGCCAGTTCGACAAGAACCTGAAGCCGGGCATCGAGGCCGACCCCGGCGAGGCCTGCTCGGCCGCGCTGTCGACCTTCGCCAGCGGTCTGCCGATTCCGTTCAGCGGCGACACCCGGACCTCGCAGGAACTGCGCTTCGACATCTACAAGCAGGCCATCGTCGCCGGCAGCGCGGCCAATGGCTGTCCGGAGTTCGACACCATCGAGAGCAGCGTGCTGGAAACCTCCAAGACCGGCACCGGCGCCACCGAGCGCTGGCTGCTCAAGGGCTGCGACACGCAGATCGCGCTGACGGTGAAGCACCACCAGCCCGCGGCGAACGGCGGCTCGGACTTCGTGATCTCGGTGGCGCCCGCCGCCCAGCCCTGAGCGGCACCGGCCCAGAGCCGCACCGGCTCTGGCGGTTCGCCGAGCGATGCCGGGCCGGCGCGCCCGGCCCGGTAGAATGCGCGCCATGAGCGATTTCGACCGCGTACGCGACTATCTCACCGGCCTGCAGGACCGCATCTGCGCCGCCATCGAACAGGCCGACGGCGACGCCCGTTTCGCCGAGGACCTGTGGCAGCGCGCCGAAGGCGGCGGCGGGCGGACCCGCATCCTGCGCGGCGGGCGCGTGTTCGAACAGGCCGGGGTCGGCTTCTCCGACGTCTCGGGCACAAAGCTGCCGCCGTCGGCGACCGCGGCGCGGCCGGAACTCGCCGGCGCGTCCTGGCGCGCGGTCGGCGTGTCGCTGGTGTTCCATCCGAACAATCCCTACCTGCCGACCACCCACGCCAACGTGCGCCACTTCCATGCGGTCCGCGACGGCCAGACGGTGGCCTGGTGGTTCGGCGGCGGCTTCGACCTGACCCCGTTCTACCCTTTCGACGAAGACGTGCGGCACTGGCACCGCACCGCGCGCGCGCTGTGCGAACCGTTCGGCGGTGCCGAGCGCTACGCGGCGCATAAGCGTTGGTGCGACGAGTACTTCTTCCTCAAGCACCGCAACGAAACCCGCGGCGTCGGCGGCCTGTTCTTCGACGACCTGCACGGCGATTTCGAACGCGACTTCGCCTACCAGCGCGCGGTCGGCGACGGTTTCCTCGACGCCTACCTGCCGCTGGTCGAACGCCGCCGCGACACGCCCTACGGCGAGCGCGAGCGCCAGTTCCAGCTGTACCGGCGCGGCCGCTACGTCGAATTCAATCTGGTGCTGGACCGCGGCACCCTGTTCGGCCTGCAGTCGGGCGGGCGCACCGAGTCGATCCTGATGAGCTTGCCGCCGCTGGTGCGCTGGGAATACGGCTACGTGCCGGAAGCCGGCAGCAACGAGGCCAGGCTGGCCGAGTATCTGGTGCCGCGGGATTGGCTGGGCGAAGCGGCGGTCTAGGACCGGCCGCGGCTTTCGCAGCACGCGCGGTTTCGCGATCGCGGCTTACGCCGCTCCCACAGGAAGCGAGGCTTCGGCGCGGCGGCTCACGCCGCTGCGCCTGCGGGAAGCGCGGCCTTGGGGTAGGAGCGGCGTAAGCCGCGACCGCGTCGCGCCGCCCACGACGCCATCACGAATGCGCTAGACCCGATCGCCCCTGCGCAGAATCGTGATATGGCCGTTGGTCTCGAGCGTCGCCAGACCGATATGGTCGACCTCGGCGCAATCGTTCTCGCGCATCGCCTTGTGGAAATCGGCGCGACTGACCAGTTCGCGCCTCAGTATTTCGCGATAGACGTGGCCGTCGCGCGCCAGCACCACCGGCACGCCTTCGAACAGGCGCTCGGCGCGGTCGCTGCGCGAGCTTACATAGCCCACTCCCCAGTTCAAGGCGATCAGGGTCGCGGCCAGGATCAGGCCGCCGCCGACCGTAGTATCGGTGCCCAGCAACGCGTTCTGCACCGCGTTGCCCAGCAGCACGACCAGCAGCATGTCGAACGAGGTGAACTGCCCCATCGAACGCTTGCCCGATACGCGGATCATCACCAGCAACACGAAATACACGACGCAGGCGCGCAGCAGGTAATGCCACCACGGCATCGACAGGTCGAAGGCGTCGGACATGGGCACGGACTCCTGCGGCGGGGATGGCTGCGATTGTGGCCGAGCGGCGGGCAGCGCGGGTGTGGATCCAGTGCGCAGGTACGGCGAGCCCGGCCGCGATCGGGCCGTTCCTGAGCCCGACCGCCGCCGACGCGGCGGCCGGCGCGGCATTCCGCCGCTCGGATCCGGCAGACCGCAGCGAAGAGACGGCCCGATTTAGTCGCACAGAATCTCGCCCCGAAGGTGTGCGGTGCGGCGGTGCCGGCGCGCGACTTTCTGCGGCGCAAATAAAAAGCCCCGCAGGCAGGGGGGGCCGGCGGGGCTGGTGGAGCGGGACCTGGGGAGGGGCCTTCGCTCCGGGATCACTCCAGGGGAGGGAGAGATCAGCGACAGACGTTGCATCTGTCGCGACCTATATGACCACTCCGCACATGGATAGTTCGTGAAGATGGAAGTTAATAATTTGTTGGATTCAGGACCGATTCATTCTGCCAAACGCAGCAACGACGGGCTTTTCCGGATTATTAATGCGCTTCGTCCCAATTATCACCGACCCCGCTGTCGACGACGAGCGGCACCCTCAGTTCGGCCGCCCCGGACATCATCGCCCCGGCCTGGGCGACCAGGGTATCGACGAAGCCGGCCCGGACCTCGAACACCAGTTCGTCGTGGACCTGCAGGATCATCCGGGCCTGTCCGCCCTGCCCGGCCAGCCAGGCGTCGATGGTAATCATGGCCCGCTTGATGATGTCGGCCGCAGTGCCCTGCATCGGCGCGTTGATCGCGGCGCGCTCGGCGCCCGCGCGCAGGCCCTGGTTGGAGGCCTTGATGTTCTCCAGGTACAGGCGGCGGCCGAACACGGTCTCGACGTAGCCCTTCTCGCGCGCGTCCTGGCGGGTGCGCTCCATGAAGTCGCGCACGCCCGGGTAGCGGCTGAAGTAGAGCGCGATGTAGTCCTGCGCTTCGCCGCGGCCGATGCCGAGCTGGCGCGCCAGGCCGAAGGCGCTCATGCCGTACATCAGGCCGAAATTGATCGCCTTGGCGGCGCGGCGTTCGTTGCCGCTGACCTCGTCCATGGCCTTGCCGAACACTTCCGCCGCGGTCGCGCGGTGGATGTCGGCGCCGGACGCGAACGCGCGCAGCAGGCCCTCGTCCTCGGACAGGTGGGCCATGATCCGCAACTCGATCTGCGAGTAGTCGCAGGCGACCAGCTTGCAGCCCTCGGGCGCGATGAAGGCGCGGCGGATGCGGCGGCCGTCTTCGGTGCGGATCGGGATGTTCTGCAGGTTGGGATCGCTGGACGCCAGGCGTCCGGTCGCGGCGCCGGCCTGGTGGTAGCTGGTGTGGACGCGGCCGGTGTCGGGATTGACGATCTCCGACAGCTTGTCGGTGTAGGTGCTGCGCAGTTTCGCCAGGCCGCGGTATTCCAGGATCACCCGCGGCAGCTCGTGCTGGTCGGCGATCGCCTCCAGCGCTTCTTCGTTGGTGCTGGGCTGGCCGGTCGGGGTCTTGATCAGCGCCGGCAGCTTGAGTTCGTCGAACAGCAGGGCCTGCAACTGCTTGGGCGAATCCAGATTGAAGGTACGCCCGGCCAGTTCGGTGGCCTTCTGCTGCGCCGCGAGCATGCGCTTGCCCAGGTCCTGCGATTGCCGGCGCAGCTCGTCGGCGTCGATCATCACGCCGTTGGCCTCGATCCGTTCCAGCACCGGCACCAGCGGGATCTCGATCTCGCGGTAGACGCGCTCCAGGGCCGGCTCGGCGGCGAGCTTGGCGCCCAGCACCCGGTGCAGGCGCAGGGTCACGTCGGCGTCCTCGGCGGCGTAGCGGGTGGCGTCGTCCAGCGCGACTTGCGAGAACGAGATCGCCTTGGCGCCCTTGCCGGTCACGTCGGAGTACTTGATGGTGTCGTAGCCGAGGTAGCGCTTGGCCAGCGAATCCATGTCGTGGCGGCTGGCGGTGGCGTTGTAGACGAAGCTCTCCAGCATGGTGTCGTCGGCGTAACCGGCGACGTCGATACCGTGACGGCGCAGCACGTGCAGGTCGTACTTGCCGTGCTGGCCGAGCTTGCGCCGGGCCGGGTCGGCGAACACCGGACGCAGCGCGTCGCGCACCGTATCCAGCGCCAGCTGCGCGGGCACGCCCGGGTAATCGTGGCCGACCGGAAGGTAGTACGCACGCCCGGGCTCGACCGCGAAACTCAGGCCGACCAGGCGCGCGCGCATCGGGTCCAGCGAATCGGTCTCGCAGTCGAAGGCGAACTCGGCGGCGGCCTGCAGCTTCGCGACCAAGGCGTGCAGCTGGGCCGGCTCGACGATGGTTTCGTACTCGCCCTTGGCCGCGAGCGCCGCGTCGGGCGCCTCCGCCGACGCCGACGAGCGCGCGTGGCCGGCCGCGGTCGCGCGCAGCCCGGCGCGGTCGGCCGCGAGTTCATTCTCGGCGCTGCCGGCGCCGCCTTCGAGTTCGCGCAGCGCCTGCTTGAAGCCGTAACGCGCGTACAGCCGGCGCAGGTCCTCGGCGTGGCGTTCGCGCAGCGCCAGGTCGGTCGGGCCGCGCTCCAGGGCAACGTCGGTCTTGATCGTCGCCAGCTGGCGGTTCAAGGGGAGCCGCTGCAGCGCCGCGCGCAGGTTGTCGCCGATCTTGCCCTTGATCTGGTCGGCATGCGCGATCACGCCATCGAGGCTGTCGTACTCGGCCAGCCATTTGGCCGCGGTCTTGGGACCGCACTTCTCGACGCCGGGGATGTTGTCGACGCTGTCGCCCATCAGCGACAGCAGGTCGATCACCTGGTTCGGGCGCACGCCGAACTTGGCGAACACGCTTTCGTCCGAATCCATGCGGCTGCCGCTCATGGTGTTGACCAGGGCCACGCCCGGACGCACCAGCTGGGCGAAGTCCTTGTCGCCGGTGGAGATGGTCACGTCGATCCCCGTGCCAGCGGCCTGCAGCGCCAGGGTACCGATCACGTCGTCGGCCTCGACCCCGTCGATGCGCAGGATCGGAATGCCCAGGGCCTCGACGATCTCGCACATCGGCAGCACCTGCGAACGCAGGTCGTCGGGCATCGGCGGGCGATTGGCCTTGTACTGCGGGTCGAGGTCGTCGCGGAAGGTCTTGCCGGGGGCGTCGACCACGAATGCGACGTAGTCCGGGCGTTCGTTCAAGGTCGAGCGCAGCATGTTGACCACGCCGAACAAAGCGCCGGTGGGCTCGCCGGCCTCGTTCGTCAGCGGCGGCAGGGCATGGAAGGCGCGGTAGAGGTAGCTGGAACCATCGATCAGGACGAGTCTTTTCATGCCGGCGATTCTACGCCCGCCGGTCGCGTGCGCCGCGACCGGAGCGTGACGCCGATGCGGCCGCTTCACGGCCCCCGGAGGTATGCTGGTGGCCTGGATTCCGGAGAACCGCCATGCGCACCCTCACCGCATCGCTCGCCCTGCTGCTGCTCGCTCCGCTGGCCGGCTGCGCCACGATGGGCGGCGGCGACCCCACCGCCGACCTGAGCAACCCCGAGATCACGCGCCGCTCGACCCAGGGCGGCGACAGCGTCGAGGAATACCGCGTGGCCGGCCAGCTGCGGGTGGTCAAGATCACGCCCCAGCGCGGCCCGGTCTACTACCTGGTCGACAGCGACGGCGACGGCACCCTGGACAGCAGCAAGGGCGAAGGCCCGATCTCGCCGGTGCAGTACAAGCTCTTCAGTTGGTAAGGCACGTCCCGCACATGTCCGGACACGAGATCCGCTCCCTCAGCGGCGAGGACGAACTGCGCGCGGTGTGGCCGCTGGTGGCGCAATTGCGGCCCGAATTCGACGAGGACCGCTTCGTCGTCCAGATCCGGCGCCAGATCGACCAGGGCTGCCGCGCCACGGTGCTGTTCGACGCCGACGGTGCGCCGCGTGCGTTCGCGTGCTGGCGGGTGCTGGAAATGCTCGCGGTCGGTCTGCACGTCTACGTCGACGACCTGGTCACCGACCAGACCGTGCGCAGCCGCGGCTACGGCAAGGCGATGCTGGACTGGCTCAAGGCCGAGGCGAAACGCCTGGGCTGCGTGCGCCTGCAACTGGACTCGGGCACCCAGCGCCGCGACGCGCATGCGTTCTATCTGCGCGAGGGCTTGCGCATCGAGGCCTTTCATTTCGGGATCGCGCTGGGCGAGTAGGCGCCGCGCGGCGCGGCGGTTCGTCGCGCTCATCGCATCCATATTGCTGCGTTCGACGCGTTTCACCGCGTTGCGCATCGTATCCGCGCGGCCTCTGGACGAGCGCAGCGCGCGCCTAGCTCAAGCCGATTGCAAGTTGGCTGCATCCGCTCGTCGCTTCGGATCTGCCGGCGCATCGGCCCCGCGCGGTTTTCGCGCCGGCGCCACTACCGTTCGTCGTGGCGTCGATTCCGTTTTGGAACCGCGCGCACAAACACCGCTACCGCTGCGCTCATTTTGCGTTGCGCGACTGCGTTAAATCTAGCTGCCGGCGTGGAATCGCTCGCGCCGGTCTGGCCTAGAAGGCCGGTTCCGATGCTCAACATGGAGGTTTTCCGATGCTTAGCCTTAAGCCGCGCAGCCTGTCTGCGCTGATCGCACTCGCGCTGATCGCACCGGCCGCCAACGCGGCCCCGACCTGTCCCGCCAACGTCCTCGCGCAGCCCAAGACCAACCAGTTGTACGTGTTCTATCCGACGGTCAACACGCCGTTCCCGTCGATCGGTCCGTCCTCGTCGGCGGCGCCGTTCAACGTGGCCGATCTGGACCCGGTGGTCGGCAGCACGACAACGTTGCGCAATCGCATCACCGACTTCGTCGTCGACGACTACTGCGAGTTCAACGTCAAGGTCAATCCGGTCACCACCCTGCCCAGCCCGACGGAACCGCGCTGGCAGATCGTGGCGGTCGGCTCCGACACCGCCGGCAGCCTGTTCGGCCAAGCCCAGGCCGTAGATACCAACGACGCCGATCCGCAGGACTACGCCCGCGTCTGGGCCAAGTCCTTCAAGGACACCTACGGCGCCGCGGGCCAGCCGCTCAACGGCATCGGCTCGACGCTGGAGCGCTGGTCCACCGCGATCGGCACCACCACCTCGCACGAGTCCGCGCACAACTACGGCGCCGCCCATGGCCATTCCGCGCCGCGGCCGACCGAGGACGCGCAGAACTGGCACATCATGGCGACCGGCTCGACCGGCCTGACCGGCGAGATGCGTGCCGCGCGCAACCGCCACTTCAGCGACACCGAGTACGAGATCCTCGGCCACAACGTCGGCCTCAACACCAAGACCCTGCACAACTGGGACTTCGTCAACCCCAACAACACCAACGCCAACAAGATGCGCATCAAGCTGCTCAGCACCACCAACAGCCTGAGCATCAACTGGTGGTACAACGGCTCGGAGAGCCCCTGGCAGAACCCCACGGTGACCTACACCGGCGGCACCCAGAACTTCCAGGGCAACGTCTACTACGTGCACGACCTGGACTTCGCCAGCGCCAAGCCCTGGAGCGGCCCGACCGCCGGCGTGGTGATGCCGGCCGCGCCGTTCCACACCGGCGCCAGTTTCGCCGGCGGCGCCAGCGTGATCGTGTTCGACGTGCAGCTGTTCAACGGCGCCACCCTGCTGCCGCTGGCGCCGCGCCTGGCCGGTTACGACGCCGGCGACATCGACGTCGCCAGCGGCGCGTTCAATCTGAACTTCTTCAATACCAACCCCGCCGCCGGCGCCCTGGAATTGTCCGAAGTGCAGATCTTCCGCTCGCCGCGCATGCTCGACATCTCGGCGATGATGCGCGACGGCCGCCCGGTCGATGTGCGCGGCCAGCCGGTGGAGTTCCACTCCAGCAGCGTCATCCGCAAGCAGGTCGTGCAGGATCGTCTGCAGATCCCGCTGGGCAAGCTCACCGATCCGCGTACGGTGGATATCGTCTACCGGCCCGAAGACTGCCCGAAGGGATCGCCGGGTTCGGCGGGGCCGGGCGATCATGCCACTGGCGAGATCCGGTACTGCCACAAGGGCAACGCCCTGAGCCTGTTCCCGAACACCTACACCTACCTGGTCGCCAACGTGATCGAACCCAATGCGACCTATTGGGATCCGGGCCAGCGCAAGTTCGTGCAGGGGCCGCAGCAGAACACCATCTACTACCAGGTGGGCGGCGTGGTGCCGGACCTCAACCGCAATGGCCAGGACGATCTGATCGACATCCGTACCGGCGTGTCCAAGGACGAGGACCGCAACGGCGTGCCGGACGACGCCAGACCGGAACAGTGATGGATCGCTGAAACGCAGCGATGCGTCGGCCACGCGGCCGACGCATCGCACCGGCTTCAGGCCGGCTGCAGGTTCGCGTAGGCCAGCACCAGCCACTTGCTGCCGGCATCGTCGAAGTTGACCTGCACGCGCGCATGCGCGCCGGTGCCTTCGTAATCGGTGACGGTACCGGTGCCGAAACTGGGATGGCGCACCTGCGAGCCCAGGCGCACCGGCGGCGCCTCGATGGCGGCGTGGCCGGGGTCGCGGCGCGGCTGATTGCCGTACACCGGGCGCGACACCTGCACCTTCGGGCGCACCTCGTGCAGCAGCGACGGCGGAATCTCGCGCAGGAAGCGCGAGGGCACGCCGTACATGTCCATGCCGTGGATGCGGCGGGTCTCGGCGTAACTGAGCACCAGTTTCTGGCGCGCGCGGGTGATGCCCACGTAAGCCAGCCGGCGCTCTTCTTCCAGGCGCCCGGATTCTTCGGTCGAACGGTTGCTCGGGAACAAGCCTTCTTCCAGACCGCCCAGGAACACCAGCGGGAACTCCAGGCCCTTGGCGCTGTGCAGGGTCATCAGCTGCACGCCGTCGTCGCCGGCCTGGGCCTGGCCTTCGCCGGCTTCGAGCGCGGCGTAGCTCAGGAACGCGATCAGCTCCGGCATCGCCGCGGCGTCGTCCTCGTCGCTGCGGGTGAAGCGCGAGGCGACCGAGACCAGTTCGTCCAGGTTGTCGGTGCGCGAATCGAGCTGACCGCGCGATTCGTTGGCGTAATGCTCGCGCAGACCGGAGCGCTGCAGCACATGGTCGATCTTTTCCGGCAGCGGCATCGACGCCAGGTCGGTTTCGAGTTCGTCGATGATCCTGATGAAGCCCGCGAGCGCATTGCGCGCGCGCGCCGCCAGCAGCGTCTCCTCGGTCATCCAGCGCGCGGCGGCCCACAGCGGGGCGCCGTCGGCACGCGCGCGCTTGCGCACTTCGTCCAGGGTGCGCTCGCCGATGCCGCGCGCCGGCGTGTTGACCGCGCGCTCGAAGGCGGCGTCGTCGGCGCGGTTGGCGACCAGGCGCAGATAGGCCAGGGTGTCCTTGATCTCGGCGCGCTCGAAGAAACGCTGCCCGCCGTAGACGCGGTAGGGCACCTGTTCGGACAGCAGCGCTTCTTCGTAGGCGCGCGATTGCGCATTGCTGCGATAGAGCACCGCGACGTCGCCGTAGCTGCCGCCGTCGCGCACCCACTGGCGCAGGCGCTCGACCACGAAGCGCGCCTCGTCCATCTCGTTGTAGGCCGCATACAGGTCGATCGGTTCGCCCAGGCCGGTGTCGGTCCACAGCTTCTTGCCCAGGCGGTCCGGGTTGTGCGCGATCACCGCGTTGGCGGCTTCCAGGATGTTGGCGCTGGAGCGGTAGTTCTGTTCCAGGCGGATGGTCTGGGCGCCGGGGAAGTCGCGCAGGAACCGCTGCACGTTCTCGACCTTGGCGCCGCGCCAGCCGTAGATGGCCTGGTCGTCGTCGCCGACCACGAACACGTGGCCGCTATCGCCGGCCAGCACGCGCACGAACGCGTACTGGATGGCGTTGGTGTCCTGGAATTCGTCGACCAGGATCTCGCGGAAGCGGTGGCGGTAGTGCGCGAGCAGGGCCGGGTTGTCGCGCAGCAGTTCGTGCGCGCGCAGCAGCAGCTCGGCGAAATCGACCAGGCCGGCGCGTTCGCAGCGTTCCTGGTAGGCCTCGTAGGCGCGCCGCATCGCGTCGGCCCAGGGGTCGGCGGCCGGCTGGATATGCTCGGGACGGCGGCCTTCGTCCTTCTGGGCGTTGATCCACCAGGCGATCTGGCGCGGCGGGAAGCGCGCCTCGTCCAGTTCCAGCGCCTGCACCACGCGCTTGACCAGGCGCAGCTGGTCGTCGCTGTCCAGGACCTGGAAGCCTTCGGGCAGCTTGGCGTCCTGCCAATGCAGGCGCAGCAGGCGATGGGCCAGGCCGTGGAAAGTGCCGATCCACATGCCGCGCGCGCCGTGGCGCAGCTGCAGGTCGACGCGGTTGCGCATCTCGCCGGCGGCTTTGTTGGTGAAGGTCACCGCGAGGATGCCGTGGGTCGGCACGCCGACGACTTCGTTGAGCCAGGCGATGCGGTGGGTGAGGACTCGGGTCTTGCCCGAGCCGGCGCCGGCCAGAACCAGATAGTGGCCCGGGGGGGCCGATACGGCTTCGCGTTGGGCGGGATTGAGTGCGTCGAGCAGGTGCGATACGTCCATCGTCGTATTGTAGCGGCCGCACCCGCGGGAACCTTGCTCCAGCCTGGACATCCAATGCCCATGCGCCCTACGCCCCTGCTGTTCCTGATCGCCTGCGCGCTGGCCGCCGCCGCGCCGCCTGCGCGCGCGGACGACGGCGCCGCGCCGGCGCGCACCCTGCGCGCCGGCGGCAATGCCCTGCAGGTGAGCGTGGAAGGCGTGTCCGACCCGGCACGCGCGGCGATGCTGCAGCGCTGGCTGGCCGAAGCCGCCGACGCCACCCTGACCGCGTTCGGGCGCTATCCGCTGCGCCGGGCGCAGGTGCGGATCCGCCAGATCGACAGCCGCGATCCCAGCCCCGTGCCCTGGGGCCAGACCGAGCGCGGCGACGGCGTCGCGGTGCTGCTGTTCGTGCGCCGCGACGCCAGCCTGGCGCAACTGCGCGCCGACTGGACCGCGGTCCACGAACTCTCGCACTTGTTCCATCCCTATCTGGGCCGCGACGGCCGCTGGATGGCCGAGGGCCTGGCGAGCTATTACCAGAACGTGCTGCGCGCCCGCGCCGGCCTGCTCACGCCGGACCAGGCCTGGCGCCAGCTCGACGCCGGCTTCGGCCGCGGCCGCCGCCTGGGGCCGGGCGCGGCGCTGGACGAACTCGGCCGCGGCGGCACCATGCGCGTGTATTGGGCCGGCGCGGCGTACTGGCTGGAAGCGGACCTGGCGCTGCGCCGCGAACGCGGCCTGGATCTGGACACGGTGCTGTCGCGCTACGCGCGGTGCTGTCTGGACGCGGCGGCGGACGACATGGACGAGGCCTCGCCGCAGGCGTTCGCCGACGAGCTGGATCGCCTCGGCGGCGACGGCGTGTTCGCGCGCCTGTACCGGCGTTATGCGCGTTCGCGCGAGTTTCCGGACTTGAGTGCGGCCTACGCGGCGCTGGGCCTGGAAACCGACCCGAACGGCCTACGCTATTCGCAGCGCGCCGATGCGCTGAACTTGCGCATGGCGATCATGGCTCCGCGCCCGTCGAACGCAACGCATTGATTGCGCCAACCCGGTTCGGCGCAGCGGCGCGGCCGACGGCACCGATGCCGGAGAGCCGGTGATAGATTGCGGCGGTAGACGCGTCAGGCCATGGATTCGGCAGAAACGCCGCTGGCTGCCGGAGCCCCAGCACCCGCATAGCGGCATCGGACAAGGAGTCTTACAGATGCACAAGATCATGCTCGGCGCGGCGATCGCGTTGCTCAGCCTGGGAATGAGCTCCAGCGCGAACGCGTGGCCGCCGCCGACCGCGACCTGCGACGCCTCCAACGCCGGCGCGCAGACCGCCACCCCGTTCGGTTCCGGCTACATCGTCTGGGAATGCGACGGCAGCCAGTGGTACTTCATGCTGCAGTACGTCTGCGATTCGCAGGGCAACAACTGCATACCGCTCTGAGGGAGCGTCGCCGGACGCAGGGGCCTGCGCCTCTGCGTCTTTCCCGCGCCGCGCGCTAGATCGCGGCGCGCCGGAAGGCTGGCTTTACTGGCTCAATGCGCCGGCTTGGCCTTGGGCGCATGCGACATCAGCTTGTCCGTCATCGCGATGCCGATCGCCGAGACGATGAAGACCATATGGATGATGGTCTGCCACATCACGCCGGTCGAGGTCGACGTCGTGCACTTTGCGGCCACGCCGGTCATGCCGGCGGCCACGGCCTCGGCGGCCGCGCGGCTGGCGTTGATCGCCTCCAGCGTGTTGCACATCGGCAGGCCCAGGTCGCCGGCGGCGATGAAGGTCTTGAGCAGGTGGATCGAGGAGATGCCGATGATCGCCATCGCCAGCTTGACCTTGAGCACCGAGGCGTTGACGTGGCTCAACCACTCCGGCTGATCCGGATGCCCTTCCAGGCGCAGGCGCGAAACGAAGGTCTCGTAGCCGCCGACGATTACCATCACCAGCAGGTTGGAGATCATGACTACGTCGATCAGGCCCAGCACGATCAGCATGATCCCCTGCTCGTTCAAGGTGTTGGCGCCGTGGATCAGGTGCCACAGCTCCTTGATGAACAAGAACACGTAAACGCCTTGGGCGACGATCAGGCCCAGATACAAGGGCAGCTGCAGCCAGCGCGAACTGAAGATCAGCGCGGGCAGCGGATTGAGGCGTTCGGTACGCTCGACGGTCATGCGATGGCCTGGCGGGCTGTGTCTTAAGGCCGTCCAGGGTAACGGCGCGCCCATGACTGCGCCAAGTCGCCTGCTGAACGAAGCGCGCCGCCGCGCAGGCCCGCGCCGCCGCAACGATGCCTTCCCCGCCCGCCGGGACCGCCGCCCGGCGCAGCGCTTACACTCGGCCTTCGTCCCTGTGCGACCCGCCCATGATCGATCTCTATTACTGGCCCACGCCCAACGGCCACAAGATCACCCTGCTGCTCGAAGAGGCCGGCCTGGACTACCGCATCCGCCCGGTCGACATCGGCGCCGGCGACCAGTTCAAGCCCGAATTCCTGGCGATTTCGCCCAACAACCGCATGCCCGCGATCGTCGACCATGCGCCCGCCGATGGTGGCGAGCCGATCAGCGCCGCTCCTATCAGCGTGTTCGAGTCCGGCGCGATCCTGCACTACCTTGCCGCCAAGATCGGCAAATACCTGCCCGACGACGTGCGCGGCCGGGTCGAGACCGACGAATGGCTGTTCTGGCAGGTCGGCGGCTACGGCCCGATGCTGGGCCAGAACCACCACTTCAACCGCTACGCGCCGGAGAAGATTCCCTACGCGATCGAGCGCTACGAGCGCGAAACCCAACGCTTGTACGGCGTGCTCGATCGCCGCCTGGCCGGACGCGAATACGTCGCCGGCGGCGCGCTCGGCATCGCCGACTTCGCCTGCCACCCTTGGGCCCACTCGCACGCCTGGCACTACATCGACCTGGCCGACTATCCCCATGTGCGGCGCTGGCACGACGCACTCGCCGCCCGCCCCGCGTTCCAGCGCGCCTACGCCCTGGAACAAACCTACCGCCCGTCTCGCGACATGACCGACGAGATGCGCAAGAACCTGTTCGGAACCCCGGCCCGTACCGCATGAACACTCCTCTCGCCCGCCGCGGCCTCGCCGCCTGCCTGTTGCTCGCCATGTCGCTGACCGCCCCCGCCCTTGCCCAGAACGCGTCCGCCCTGCCGCAGAACGCTGCCGAAAAACTCACGCTCGACGCCCTCGCCGGCGACGCACCGCTGTCCGGTCCCAGCCTGACCAAGCCGCGCGTCGCGCCCGACGGCAGCCGGGTCGGTTTCCTGCGCGGCAAGGAGCGCGACAAGAACCGCCTCGACCTGTGGGCCTACGACATCGCCAGCGGCAAGTCGACGCTGCTGGTCGATTCCGACGACGTGCTGCCGGGTGCGGAAGTGCTCAGCGACGCCGAGAAGGCGCGCCGCGAGCGCCAGCGCATCTCCGCGCTGTCGGGCATCGTCGACTACCAGTGGTCGCCCGACGGCAAGACCCTGCTGTTCCCGCTCGGCGGCGAGCTCTACCTCTACGACTTGGTCATCGCGCGCTCGTCGAAATCGGGCAAGGCCGCGGTGCGCAAGCTGACCCACGGCGAGGGCTTCGCCACCGATCCCAAACTGTCGCCGCTGGGCGGCTACGTCAGCTTCGTGCGCGACCGCAACCTGTGGGTGATCGACCTGGCCGACGGCAAGGCGACCCAGCTCACCCGCGACGGCAGCGACACCATCGGCAACGGCATCGCCGAGTTCGTCGCCGACGAAGAGATGGACCGCCACACCGGCTACTGGTGGGCCCCGGACGACTCGGCGATCGCGTTCGCGCGCATCGACGAAAGCCCGGTGCCGGTGCAGAAGCGCTACGAGGTCTACCCCGACCGCACCGATGTGATCGAGCAGCGCTACCCGGCCGCGGGCGACCGCAACGTGCTGATCCAGCTCGGCGTGATCGCGCCCAAGGGCGGCCAGGCGCGCTGGATCGACCTGGGCAAAAACCCCGACATCTACCTGGCCCGCGTCGATTGGCGCGACGGCCGGCACCTGAGCTTCCAGCGCCAGTCGCGCGACCAGCACCTGCTGGAGCTGATCGAGGCCGACCTCGACAGCGGCAAGCAGCGCGTGCTGGCGACCGAGCGCGCCAAGACCTGGGTGCCGCTCAACAACGACCTGCATTTCCTCAAGGACGGCCGCATCCTCTGGAACAGCGAGCGCAGCGGTTACGAACACCTGTACCTGCTGTCCGCCGACGGCCGCAAGGCCACCGCGCTGACCGCCGGCGACTGGCCGGTGGACGGCGTGCTGGCGGTGGACGAGGAGGCCGGCCAGGTCTACTTCGCCGCCGGCAAGGACTCGCCGCTGGACGTGCAGATCTACCGCGTGGCCCTGAGCGGCGGCCCGATCGAGCGTCTGTCCAAGAGCGACGGCATCCATAACGCCAGCTTCGCGCGCAATGCCAGCGTCTACGTCGACAACTGGTCCAACCCCTCGACCCCGCCGCAACTGGAGCTGTACCGCAACGACGGCAGCCGCATCGCCGCGCTGATCGACAACGACCTCGCCGACGCCAAGCACCCGTACGCGCGCTACCGCCAGGCCCATCGCGACATCGAGTTCGGCACGCTGACCGCCGCCGACGGCAAGACCCGCCTGCAGTACAGCGTGCTCAAGCCCTCCGGCTTCGATCCGGGCAAGCGTTACCCGGTCGTGGTCAACGTCTACGGCGGTCCCGCCGCGCAGACGGTCAAGCGCACCTGGGCGCCGGACTTCAACCAGTACCTGGCCCAGCACGGCTACGTGGTGTTCTCGATCGACAACCGCGGCACCCCGCGCCGCGGCGCGGCCTTCGGCGGCGCGCTGTACGGCAAGCAGGGCACGGTGGAAGTCGCCGACCAGCTCAAGGGCGTGGCCTGGCTGAAATCGCAGCCCTGGGTCGACGGCCAGCGCATCGGCGTGTACGGCTGGTCCAACGGCGGCTACATGACCCTGATGCTGCTGGCCAAGGCCAGCGACGCCTACGCCTGCGGCGTCGCCGGCGCGCCGGTCACCGACTGGGCCCTGTACGACAGCCACTACACCGAACGCTACATGGGCCTGCCCGACAAGAACGTCGACGGCTACCGCGAAGCGCGCGTGCTCGAACACATCGACGGCCTCGAGTCCAAGCTGCTGCTGATCCACGGCATGGCCGACGACAACGTGCTGTTCAGCAATTCCACCGTGCTGATGAGCGCCTTGCAGAAGCGCGGCCAGCCGTTCGAACTGATGACCTACCCCGGCGCCAAGCACAGCCTCAAGGGCAAGGACAATCTGCACCGGCTGCGCATCACCGAGGACTTCTTCGCGCGTTGCCTGAAGCCGTGAGCCTGCGCGCACCGTCGCGTTGGCGGCTGCCGCTGGCGGCGGGGGCGCTGATCGTCGGTGGCGCCGCGCACGCCGGCACGCCGACGCTGGGCGCGACCGAGGCGCAGGCGCGCGCCGCGATCCATGCGCGCCTGGTCGCATCGCCGTACAAGATGTCCGAGCGCGCGCGCAGCGGCCGTATCCGCTACGCGCTCGCCTTCGAGCCCGCGCTGGCCTGGCCGTGGCCGGCCACCGGCGAACAGCGCGTGCAGCCGCGCGATGCCACGGCCGCGACGGCGCTGATCGACGTCTGCGGCGACTGCGGCAACGAGGCCGCGCCCGACGCCGCCGAATTGCGGCGCCACCTCGCGTCCAACGCCTGGGTCGACAGCGACGAGCGCAGCGTGCGTGCGTTCGCGCGCACTCATGTGCGCGGCCGCGGCGTCGAACACCGCATGCAGTCGCTGGTCGAGGCGGTGCAGCAGCACATGAACGGGCCCATCGCCTACCGCGACTATCTCAGCGCCTCGCAGGCCTTGAGCGCGCGCAGCGGCGACTGCACCGAGTTCGCCTTGCTGCTCGCGGCACTGGCGCGCGCCCAGGGCATTCCGACCCGCATCGTCTACGGGATCGCCTACTCCAGCCGCTTCACCGGCCAGAGCCACGTGTTCAGCCCGCATGTCTGGGTACAGAGCTGGAACGGCCGGCGCTGGATCAGTTACGACGCCGGCCTGGGCCGCTTCGACAGCGGCCATATCGCGCTGCGGGTCGGCGACGGCACGCCGCAGGACGGCGCCGGCGTGATGCAGGCGATCGGCCGATTGAAAGTGATCGAGGCGACCGGCGTGACCGCCGCCGCCCGCTGAAGGCAAGGCTCAGCGCGCAGGGCGCGAGACCCCGTCGGCCGCGTCCACCCGCGTCGGTGCGGCGTCCGGACTCGCGGCATCGCGCATCGGCAACTCCGGCAGATCGCTGTCGTCGATCCACTGCGCGTCCTGCGGATTCCTGACGCCGCCGCCGACCACCGTGACGAATTCGAGCTCAGCCGACTCTTCGCCTTCCGTCGCCGCTTGCGACGGCAGCAGCGGAGCCACGGCGACCGGAGACGTCACCGGCCCGGTGGTGGTGGCGGGCGCGAGCAGCGACGGAGGATCGGCCGCGGGCGCACCGCCGGCGAACGCACCGCCCGACACCAGGGTCGCGGCGATCGCGATACCGAAACCGGCGCCACGGCGGGCGGATGCCGGACGCGGCACACGGTAGGACACGCAGATCGGCCCAGCCGCCGCCCGCAGCAAGGCCTTGCGTTCCTGCTCGCCCATGCCGTCCAGGGCATGCACGTTCGTGCCGCAGTGCCCGCAGTAGCCTTGCAGGCGTCGCAGCTCATCGATGCCGAGCGGGCAAGGCGAATCGATCTTGGGAACCAGGGCCATGGCGCGTACTCGTGTGGGTGGGTCGTAAATCCTGGAACGGCTAGCGGCTCGGAGCGGGGTTAACGACGGGGGTTAACGACCTGGACCGAGACGGGCGCGCTCACGGCCTGCTCCAGCTGATCGGCTTGGCGCATCGGCAGTTCGGGCAGATCGCTGTCGTCGATCCATTGCGCGTCCTGCGGATCGCTGACGCCGCCCACGAAGACGATGCGTTCGTCCTCATCCTCGCCGCCGGCCTGCTCGGACGGGACCAGCGGTGCGGCCGCGGTCACCGGCGAAGCCTGCTCGCTGGCGACGGGCGGCAGCAGCGGGGGCGGATCGGTCGCGAATGCGCCGCCCGACACCAGGGTCGCCGCGATCGCGATACCGAAGCCGGCGCCGCGACGCACCGCGCTCGGCCGCGCCGACCGGTAGGACACGCAGATCGGGCCGGCGGCGGTGCGCAGCAGTGCGCGCCGTTCGGCATCGTCCATCGCGTCCAGCGCATGCACGTGCTTGCCGCAGCGGCCGCAATGGCCGTCCAGGCGCAACTGCTCGTCTATCCCCAAAGGACAGGGCGAATCGATCTTCGGTACCTGGGCCATGCTCCCCTCCTGCATGCTCCACTCTTGTAGCCCGGGTTGTATCACGGCCCGGCGCATCGCAGCAGACGCGTCTTGGCGCCCGCGTCGCCGCTGCGGATACTCTGCCGGACACCGCTCCGGAATCCGCCCGCATGACCGCCGCCGCTCTGCCGCCGCCCCTGCCCCAGCGCGACTGGGCGCAGCGCAACCGCTACTGGTTCCTGCCGCTGTTGATCATGGCCTCGGTCGGCCTGCTGCTGGGCTTCGTGCTTGGCATCGGTTCGCTGGTGATCGGGCAGCTGAAGTCCTCTCCGGCCTACATCGAAGGGGTGAAACGCGCGCGCGCCGATCCCGAGGTGATCGCCGCGCTCGGCCAGCCGATCGAGGAAGGCTGGCTGGTGATGGGCAGTTTCCGTCAGAGCAACGAGGAGGTCGACGTCACCATCAACGCGCCGCTGTCCGGCCCCCGCGGCGCGGCGCGGCTGTGGGTAACCGGCACGACCCGGGGCGAAGGCTGGGCCTACACCCAGATGAACGTGCAGCTGGAAGGCAGCCAGCGCAAGATCGATCTGCTGGATGCGCCGGCGGACTAGCCGGTCCGGGTGCGTGTCCGCGCGGCGCGCAAGCCCGGGAAACCGCCGCAAGGAAACGTGACCTACGGCGGATGCCCTCGCCCGGCGCAGGGCCTAAGGTCGGCGGACCCACTCCGGACCGCCACCAGGACCGCCACCTCATGAAAGCCCTCGCTCTAGCGATTTCCCTGGCGCTGTTCGCGCCGACCGCGGTGCTCGCCGCGCAGGCCGCCGCGAAACCCGCCGCTGCCGCCGCCAAGCCGGTGCCGGCCTGGGTCACCACGAGCAACGGCTACGCGCAGATCCTGCTCAAGGCCCAGGGCGAATTCGCCCCCGAACAGATGTCGTTCTTCGGCGTGCCCGGCTTCGACGAGCGCGTGAGCGACCTCAACCCGGACAACGGCAAGCGTTTCCGCGCCGCGATGGCCAAGGGCAAGGCGGAACTGCAGGCCAAGCTGGAGACCGAGCGCAATCCCGACGTGCGCCAGGATCTGGAAATCATGATGGCCGCCGCCGATCAGAACATCGAAGGCAGCGAGCTCAACGAACGCCTGGCGTTGCCGTGGAACGACGCGCCGCAGTTGGTGTTCCAGGGCATGCAGGGCCTGCTGTCCGACCAGACTCCGCCGGAACGCCGGGCACGCGCGCTGGCGCGGCTGAAGAACTACGTCGGCCTGGGCGCGGGCGGCAAGCCGATCACCACGCTCGCGCGCGAGCGCTACGAGGAGCGCGCCGGCGACAAGGCCATGCTGCGTCCGACCAAGCTCGAAGTCGAGCAGGCGCTGGGCAATGTCGAGACCTACGCGGCCGGCGTGCGCAAGCTGTTCGAGAAGTACAAGATCGCCGGCGCCGACGCCGCGCTGGCGGCGATGGACCAGCAGTTCAAGGACTATGCGGCCTGGGCGCGTTCCACCGTGCTGCCCGAGGCGCGCAGCGACAACCGCCTGCCGCCGGAGCTGTACGCGTTCCAGCTCAAGCAATACGGCATCAACATCGATCCGCAGCTGCTGATCCGCCGCGCCCAGGTCGAGTTCATGGAAACCCGCGCGGCGATGCGCCAGCTCGCGCCGCTGGTCGCGCAGGCCAAGGGCATCACCGGCGTCGATGGCCACGACTACATCGCGGTGATCCGCGCGCTCAAGCGCAACAGCATTCCCAACGACCAACTCGAAGCGCGCTATCGCACGGTGATCGACGCGATCGATCCGATCATCCGCAAGGAGAAGATCGTCGACGTGCCGCAGCGGCCGATGGTGATGCGCCTGGGCAGCGAGGCCGAATCGGCGGCGCAGCCGGCGCCGCATTTCCTGCCGGCGCCGCTGGTCGGCAATACCGGCCAGCAGGGCCAGTTCGTGCTGCCGGTGGCGGTGCCCAACCCCGACGGCACCGCGCTGCAGTACGACGATTTCAACTTCGACTCGGTCGCCTGGACCCTGTCGGCGCACGAAGGCCGCCCGGGCCACGAGCTGCAGTTCACCGCCATGGTCGAGCGCGGCGTGTCGCTGGCCCGCACCATGTTCGCCTTCAACTCGGTCAACGCGGAAGGCTGGGCGCTGTACGCCGAAGCCGAGATGGTGCCGTACGAGCCGCTGGACGGTCAGTTGATCGCGCTGCAGTTCCGCCTGATGCGCGCCGCGCGCGCGATGCTGGACCCGATGCTCAACCTGGGCATGACCGACCGCGAACGCGCCGGCAAGGTGCTGCTCGACGAGGTCGGTCTGTCGCCGGCGATGACCAAGCAGGAACTGGACCGCTACACCTTCAATGCCCCGGGCCAGGCCGGCAGCTACTTCTACGGCTACAGCCGCATCCTGGAACTGCGCATGGAGACCGAGCTTGCGCTAGGCGACAAGTTCGACCGTCTGGCGTTCAACAACTTCCTGCTCGACCAGGGCCTGCTGCCGCCGGATCAGTTGGCCAAGGCGGTGCGCGAGAACTTCGTGCCGGCCCAGCGCAAGCGCTGAGCGGTCGCGATACAGGCAGGGCCCGGACCGCGACGCGGTCCGGGCCCTGCGTTTTTTTGGCGCCGCGGCTCAGTAGTTCAGGTCCAGGCTCAGCAAACGCAGGCTGAGGACGAACCAGACCAGCGCGGTGCAGGCCAGCGCGATCAGGCTCGCGCCCAGGCGGCGCCAACGATCGCGCGGCGCGCGCCAGGCTTCGATCGCGTTGCGGATCGCGAGCAGCGCGACCGGCAGCGACAGCAGGGCGAGCAGCTGGGCGAAACGGATCCAGCCGTCGAGGCCGCCGTCGAAATCGGCGATGCGGGCATCGGCGCGCGACAGCAGCCACAGCCACAGCAGGGCCATCGCCAGGTTCGAGATCAGTCCGAGCCGGGTCGCCAGGCGCCAGCGCTGCGCGGCCTGGGTCAGAGTCAGCCGGCGGCCGTAATGACGGCGCACCAGCGCCGCGACCGGCCACAGCAGCAAGGCCGCCGCGTGCAGCGCCAGCGCGCCGATCAGCAGGGGCAGCGACCAGCCCGCCGAGCGCCAGGCCGGCACGGGCTGCAGCCACATCGCCGGCGGATGCGCGTCGCTGGCGACCGCGATCACGCGGCCGCGGTCGAGCTTCGCCGCCAGCAGCGCGTCGCCGCCGACCTCGCGCCAGACATAGGGCCGCACTTCGCGCCAGCGCCGCGGTTGCTCGTCCAGACCGCGCAGCGACGACACCGTGAGCGTGGCGTCGTCGTTCAACACGATCCTGCTCTGCGACAGCAGATTGGCGATGGCGAAGAAGTTGCTGAAGGAGGCGCGACTGCTGCCGTAGCGGCCGACCAGCTGGCGGCCGTGCTCGCGCGCGCTCGCCAGGGTCGGCTCCGGCGCCGGCGCTCGCGGAAAATAGCGCTGCTGGAAGCCGCGCACGATCTGCCGCCGCAGCGCGGACGCCGCGTCGCCGGAGCCGTCGACCGAGACGAACAGGCCGACCTGGGCGTCGGGGAGCAGCAGCAGCGTGCTCTGGAAGGCTTCGGTGGCGCCGTCGTGGCCGATGGTGAGCGGGCCGTTGCGGTCGTTGCGGAAGAAGCCCAGCGCCATCGCGTTCAAGGCCGGGAATGGTCGCTGCGCGGCGGCGTGCATGCGCCGCAGGGTCGCAGGCTGCAGCAGTTGGGCCTGGTCCAGGTGGCCATCGCCCAGCTGGGCGAGCATGAAGCGCGCCATGTCCTCGGCCGTGGCCGACAGGCTGCCGGCGGGCGCCGGGTTGACCAGTTCGAACGGGCGCGGCGGCGCGCCGCGGCCGTCGGCGTAAGCGCCGGCCATGTTCGCGGCCAGGAGCTTGGGCAGCGGCTGGCGGAAGCTGGAGCGGTACATGCCCAGCGGGTGCAGCACTTCGGCTTCGATGTAGTCGTCGTAACGCTGCCGGGTCACGCGTTCGACCACATAGCCGGCCAGCGCCGCGCCGTAGTTCGAATACGCGGGCACCTCGCCGGGCGCGAACACGCGCTCGGGCTGCACCGACTTGAGATAGCGGCCGTTGCCGATCAGCGACGACGGACGGTCGGCGAACAAATGCCTGATCGATTCCTCGAAGCCGGGCGTGTGCGTCATCAACTGGCGCATGGTCACCGGCCGGCCGCGGTAGGGCGCGATCTTGAAGTCGAGGTAGCGGTTGATGTCGGCGTCGAGATCGATCCGGCCGCGTTCGACTTGCTGCATCACCGCGGTCCAGGTGAACAGCTTGGACACCGAGCCGGGGCGGAACAGCGTGCGCGCCGGATCGACCGGAATGCGGCGCGCGACATCGGCGTAGCCGTAGCCCTTGCTCAGCAGCAGCTGGCCGTCCTTGACCACGGCCAAGGTCACGCCGGCCACGTCGCTGCGGGCGATGCCGTTGCCGATCAGGCCGTCGAAGTAGGCCAGGGCATCGGCGGCGTCGAGTTGCGGGGCGTCGTCCGCCTGCAAGGCGATCGCGACGGGAGGCGTGGTCGTCGTGGCGAGCGCGGGGTCCAGGATCGGCAACACCGTGGTCGGCGCGGGACCGGCGACTTCGTTCGCGGTGACCGCCAGCGGCTCGACCACGGTCTGGTCCACCGGCACGGTCTGGTCCGTCGGCACGGCTTCGCCGGTCGCGGCGGCATCGGTGCTGGAAGTGCGGCTGGGCGCGGCGTCCGGGCGCGGGGTTTCCTGCTCGAACACCACCGCCGCCGGATCGGCATTGGCTTGCACAGCACCAGCCGGCGGCGCGGCGGCGGCCTGCTGCTGGGCCGCTGCGGGCGCGGCGGCCTGCGGCGCAGCGGCGAGCGGCCGCCATCCCGCGGTCGCGACCACGATCAGGACCAGACCGATCCGGCCCTTGAACGAACCCAGCGACTTGCGCATTGCCAACGACTCCCCGGTGCGGCCGCGCGAACGGCGTGGCGACGCGCATCATCCTAAACGGCGGCGGCCGGGGGCGGGTCCGCGGCGATGCGATCGGGGCCGATCGGAGCCATGCGGCCAGAGGCGGCGCCGTCTAAAACCGCGCCGTCCCGATCCGCGCCCATTCGTACTGCCGGGCCGTTTCTGTCCCGGACGACGGCCCCGGTCGCTTTGCAGCGCTCTCGTCTTGGCCCTAAAGTTCGGCCATGACACCAAAAATGCGCACCGCCCGCCCCAAGTCCGGCTCGCGGGGCGGCGCTTCCGAGCCTGCGAGCCAGCCGGGCGACACCCTGCGCATGCTGCGTACCCAGCGCGGCTGGACCCTGTCCGAACTCAGCGACCGCACCGGGCTGCCGATCTCGACCCTGTCCAAGGTCGAGAACAACCGCATGTCGCTGACCTACGACAAGCTGACCCGGATCAGCCGCGGGCTAGAGGTCGACATCGCCGACCTGTTCGGATCGCAGTCGGCGGCGCCGCAGCAGGTGCCGACCGGCCGCCGCAGCATCACCCGCGCCGGCGAAGGCTATTCGATCGAGACCGAGAACTACGGCCAGCGGTTCCCGGCCTCGGAACTGCGCCAGAAACGCTTCACGCCGATCATGGCCGAGGTGCGCGCGCGTTCGCTGCAGGAATTCGGCGAACTGGTCCGCCACTCCGGCGAGGAGTTCGCGCTGGTCCTGGAAGGCTCGCTGGAGCTGCATACCGATCTGTACGCACCGGCGCGGCTGGAAGTCGGCGACTCGATCTATTTCGACAGCAACATGGGCCATGCCTACATCGCGATCGGCGACGCGCCCTGCCGGGTGCTGTCGGTGTGCACCGAACCGGATTCGCCCTACGCCAGCGCCGGCGCCGGTGGCGATCACTTGCACGGTCTCGCGACCGGGCGCAGCGCCGGGGCCGTCGCCCCGCCGGCCCCGGTGCGCCGCCGCGCTGCAGGCTGATTCCGCGGCATCGAGCGCCGCGATTCATTGATGTAGTCGATATCGATCGGCGCGCCCCGATGCGGCGCGCCCAGACGCTCAAGTCACCCGCGCCAGCATCCGGCGGTGCCCGATCAGGCGCGCCCAGCGCGCGCCGATGTCGCTCATGCACACATAGGCCGCTTCGCCGGCCAGGCGCAGGACCATGCGCGGGCCCAGTTGCAGGCGCGGTTCGGCCGCGCACAGCTCCCAGTCGAATCCGAGCTGGCGCGCGAACAAGGCGCAACGCGCCAGGTGGTAACGGCTGCTGAGCAGGGTCACCCGCGAGCGCATGCCCTCGCCGAGCAGGTGGCGGGCGTTACGCAGGTTCTGCAGGGTGTCGCGCGATTCGGCCTCCAGCCGCAGCGGCGCGTCCGGCGACAGCCCGCGCGCGAACAGACCGCCGCGCGCGACTTCGGCCTCGCTGGGTTCGTCCGGGGCGCCGCCGCCCAGCAGCACCACGCTCGCCGGCGGGCGCTGGCGCCACAGCGACACGGCGCGGTCCAGGCGCGCTTCGAAATCGCGGTCGATGAGTCCGCGCGGCGCGTGCTTGCCGAACAGCAGCACGCATTCGCCGCGCTCGGGCTGGCAGGGCGCGTTGCGCGCGACCCGCAGCACGTGCACGAAGTAACCGACGTAGACCAGCCCCGCGCTGAGCGCGCACACCGCCGTGGCGACCGCGCAGGCGTGCAGCACGTCGCGGTCGCCGAACAGGGCCAGGCGGTGAGCGGTACGGCTGGACATGGCGGCGCGGACGGGAAGGAACGGCGGGACGCGCAGTCTACGCCTGCGCCGCTCCCACGCCGCGTGCCGGAAGACGCACCGCCGGCATGAAAGCTGCGCACGGTGGCATGCGCGCCCGCCGGCAAGCTGAACGGCGCGGCGCGGCCGTGGAACGTCGCGCTGGCTATACTCCGGCCTCATACCGCCCGGAGTCCTGCGTGTCGTTTGAGCCGTTGCCGCCCCCGCCGATGCCCGCGCTGGCGATCCGCGCGTACACCGCGACCACCGCTCTCGGGCGCGGTCGCCAGGCCCAGGCCGAAGCCCTGCGCGAGCGTCGCGGCGGCCTGCGCCGCAACGACTTCGGCCGCGAGCCGCTGGACTGCTGGATCGGCCGCGTGGACGGCCTCGAAGACTCGCCCCTGCCGGCCGAATTCGCCGACTGGGACTGCCGCAACAACCGTCTGGCCTGGCTGGCGCTGAACCAGGACGGCCTGCGCGAGGCCCTGGCCGCGCTGGTCGCACGCCGCGGCGCCGAGCGCGTCGCCCTGATCCTGGGCACCTCGACCGCCAGCATCGGCGCCACCGAGGACGCCTATGCGCGCCTGAGCGACGGCCGTTTCCCCGCCGACCTGGACCGCCCCCACGTCCACCAGCCGCATTCGCTGGGCGGTTTCCTGCAGCAGGCGACCGGCCTGCGCGGCCCCTGCGTCACCGTCGCCACCGCCTGTTCGTCCAGCGCCAAGGTGTTCGCCCAGGCCGCGCGCCTGATCGGCTCGGGCTACGCCGACGCCGCCCTGGTCGGCGGGGTCGATACCCTGTGCGGCAGCGTGCTGTTCGGCTTCAACTCGCTGCAGCTCGTGTCCGCCGAACCCTGCCGCCCGTTCGACGCCGAGCGCGTCGGCCTGTCGCTGGGCGAAGCCGGCGGCTACGCCCTGGTCGAACGCATCGACGGCGACGACGCCGGCGCGCTGCAGTTGCGCGGCTACGGCGAATCCAGCGACGCCCACCACATGTCCGCGCCGCATCCGCAGGGCCTGGGCGCGCAGCTGGCGATGCGCGACGCGCTCGCGCGCGCCGGCATCGGCGCGGGCGAGGTCGGCTATCTCAACCTGCACGGCACCGCGACCCCGGCCAACGACCAGGCCGAAGCGATCGCGGTGGCGGCGCTGTTCCCCGCGGGCCTGCACGCCAGTTCCACCAAGGGCTGGACCGGCCACACCCTGGGCGCGGCCGGGATCGTCGAATCGGCGATCGCGCTGCTCGCGCTGGAGCGCGGCGAGCTGCCCGGCATCCTCAACAGCGTCACGCCCGATCCGGTCTGCGGGCCGCAGATCCGTTTCGGCAACGCCCAGGAGCAGATCCGCTACGCCATGAACAACTCCTTCGGCTTCGGCGGCAACAACTGCTCGCTGGTGTTCGCACGCGCATGAACGCTCCCGTCGTCATCGAAGGCATCGCTTACTGGAGCCGCGGCCTGCCGTCCTGGGCCGCCGCGCGCGATCACGTCCATGGCGCCGCGATGGCGGACGACGCGCCCGCGCGGCCGTCGCCGCAGTTGCTGCCGGCGAACGAACGCCGGCGCGCGCCGGAAACCGTCGCGGTCGCGCTGGACGTCGCCCTGGCCGCCTGTCAGGCCGCCGGCCGCGATCCGGCGACGCTGGCCTCGGTGTTCGCCTCCGCCCACGGCGACCTGGCGATCACCGACTACATGTGCGCGACCCTGGCCGGCGATCCGCGCTCGGTGTCGCCGACGCGTTTCCATAATTCTGTGCACAACGCCGCCGCCGGCTACTGGACCATCGGCGCCGGCTGCATGCGCGCGGCCACCGCGATCAGCGCCGCCCAGGCCAGTTTCGCCCAGGGCCTGATCGAAGCCATGGCGCAGCTCGACGACGGCGCCGAGGCGGTGCTGCTGGTCGGCTACGACGGCGAATCCGCCGGCCCCCTGGCCGCGGTCACGCCCAGCGGCGGCTTGCTCGGCGGCGCGCTGGTGCTGTCGCGCACGTCGCGCGCGGGCGCGCCGCGGCTGCGCGCGCAGCTGCGCGACGGCCAGGCCGATCGCGGCGGCACGCTCAGCCGGCTCACCCAGGCCAATGCGATGGCGCCGATGCTGCCGCTGTTCGACGCCCTCGCCGGCGCCGGCGGCGTCGTGCGCCTGGCCGCCGGCGCCGGGCGCGTGCTCGAACTGGACATCGGCCATGGCTGAATCGCAACGCCCGGAGCGCGACACGGTCGCGGTGGTGATCCCCGCGCTCAACGAGTCGCTGCGCATCCGCGAGACCGTCGCCGGCGCGCTCGCGCATTGCCCGAACGTGATCGTGATCGACGACGGCTCCGACGACGGCACCGCCGACCGCATCGCCGACCTGCCGGTGACCGTGCTGCGCCATGCCCGGCGCATGGGCAAGGGCGCGAGCCTGCGCGACGGTTTCCGTGAAGCGCTGCGGCGCGGCTACGCCGGCGTGCTGACCATGGACGGCGACGGCCAGCACGACCCGGCCGACCTGCCGCGCCTGCTCGCCAGCGCGCAGCGCCACCCGCACTGCATCGTGATCGGCGCGCGCCTGCGCAAACGCGCGGCGGCGCCGACCTACCGGCGCCTGGCCAACGAATTCGGCGACTGGGGCATCGGCTGGGGCTGCGGTTACCGCATCGCCGACAGCCAGAGCGGCCAGCGCTACTACCCGGCGCAGGTGTGCGCGCTGGAAGACGTGCCCGGCGAGGACTTCGTGTTCGAAGCGCAGATCCTGATCTCGGCCGCGCGCCGGCTCGGCATGGGCGTGGTCTCGGTGCCGATCGAATCGCGCTACCAGCAGGCCGACGCCACGGTGCAGTACCGCAAGAGCCATTTCCGCCCGCTGCGCGATCTGTACCGCATCACCTCGCACGTGGTCTCGCAGGTCTGGAGCTACGGCCGGCTGGTGGACGAGTACCGGCGCACCCGCGCCGCCGCGCCGGTCATCGACGATCCCAGCGGCGAGTTCGCCGCCGCGCCGCCGCGCGATCTGCCCGCCGAACCGCGCTGACCCTTCCGCACCCGCATCACCGAGTAGCCGCTCGATGACCCATACGCTGCTGTTGCAACTGCTGGTGATCCTGGTCGTGGCGCGCATCTGCGGCGCCTTGCTGCGCCGGCTCGGCCAGCCGGCGGTGGTCGGCGAGATGGCCGCCGGCTTCGTGCCCGGTCCGGTCGTGCTCGGGGCCTGCGTGCCGCGCGACGACCGTCTGCTGCGCGCCCTTCAGTTGCGCGGCGGTGCCGGCGGTGCCGGCGGTGGCGGCGCGTTCGGGCCCGGGTCGCCCAAGGGCGGCGGATTGGCGACGTAGATCGCCACGCCGTGGCCGTACTTCTGGCGCGGCGTGATGTCGACGCCGACGCCGCCGGAACTGAAACTGCGGCCGCCGTAACGGCCGCCGCCGGCGCCGACGCTGACTCCGCCGCCGCCGTAGCCGTCCTCGGTGCCCTGGAACAGCACGCCGTTGGCACCGAGCTTGGCGGCCTCGTTGCGCAGCTTGCCGATCACCGAGTTCATCTTGTTCTGTTCGCCGTAGGTGAAGGCGCCGCTGTTGCTCTGGAGCATGGCGATCTGCTCGTAGCCGCCCGGCGGCGGCGTGAAGTACACCCGCACCTGGGCCGGATCGATCGGCGGCCGCGGCGAGCCGACCAGGACATGCGAACTGGCGCAGGCGGCCAGCAGCGGAATCAGCATTGCGAGGGCGAGATGACGGCGCATGGCGCGCTCCGCTCGTGGAGGTGTGCGGCCATGCTAACTCCGCGCCGGGGTGGCGGGGTGACGGCGCGCCGAACGGGCGCGCGGCCCCGACCGGTGGCGCCCGGCGCTCGCTGCGGCCGTTCGCGCGGGCTTCAGCCCATGCCGCCGTTGATGCCGATCACCTGGCCGTTGATGTAGCCGGCGGCGTCCGAACACAGGAAGCCGACCAAGTCCGCGACCTCCTGCGGCCGCCCGGCGCGGCCGGCCGGCACCAGCTGACGGATCGTCTCCGGCGGAAACGCGTCGGCGGCCATGCGGCCTTCGATCACGCCCGGCGCGACCACGTTGACGGTGATGCCGCGCGAGGCCATCTCGCGCGCCAGCGACATCGAGGCGCCGTGCAGTCCGGCCTTGGCCGCGGCGTAGTTGGTCTGGCCGCGGTTGCCGAGCACCGCGGCGACCGAGGACAGGTTCACGATCCGGCCCCAGCGCGTGCGCGCCATCGGCAGCAGCAGCGGCTGGGTGACGTGGAAGAAGCCATGCAGCGACACGTCGATCACGCGCTTCCATTGCGGCTCGCTCATGCCGGCCATCGGCGCGTCGTCGTGCACGCCGGCGTTGTTGACCACCACCTGGATCGGGCCTTCGCCCAGCAGGCCTGCGATCGCCGCGCGCGCGGCCTCGCCGTCAGCGACGTCGAAGGCCACCGCCTCGGCGCTGCCGCCGAGCTCGCGGATCGCCGCGACCGTGGCCTGGGCGCGTTCGAGGTTGGCGTTGGCGTGCACGATCACGTGCAGGCCGTCGGCGGCCAGGCGCTCGCAGATGGCCGCACCGAGATCGCCGCTGCCGCCGGTGACCAGGGCGCGGCGGGCGGTGGAGGGCGGCTGGCTCATGCGTTGGACTCGCGGCGACGGAAACCGCGATTGTCCGCGCAGCGCGGCCACGGAGGAAGCGGCAGGCTTCAGTACGGTGCGCTTCAGTAGGGCGCGAACCCTTCCGGATACGGCGGATCGCCGTCGTCGCCGCTGCTGTTGCCGGTCTGGACCAGGGTCTGGGTGCTGATTGCGCCGGTGTCGGTGCAGGCCAGTTCCTGGGTGCCCTGCCACACCGCCCAGTCGTCGCCGTTGCCGTCCAGGACCACGATCCAGAATTCCAGCGTGCGCCTCGCGTACGGCTCCATCCGCATCGACGGCGGATCCACGAAGCTCACCGTGACCGCGCCGCTGTCGTCCTGGGACTCGTTCCAGCCGTTGAACACCGTCGACTGGCCATGCACCAGCTGGTACAGGTCGGTCCAGGTGTCGGGCTCCATGCCGGCCACATAGGGACGGTCGCTGCGCTCGATCCAGTTCAGGCGCGCGTTGTCGCGCTGTTCCAGGGCGATGCGCAGGGTGAAGGTGTGACCGAACTGGCCCGCGGCCTGGTACGGCTCCACGCTCAGCAGCTCGAATTCGATGGCCATGGCGGCTCTCCGGCGGTGCGCGAACGCGCGCGATACCTACCTGGAACGCGCCGCCGCCGGCGCCGTGAACGCTCAGTCCGGGCGCAGCATCACCGCCGCCCGGCCCGAGGCGAGCAGGACGCCGTCGTGGTGCAGGGCGAACTCGTACTGCCAGCTGCCGCCGCCGTCGATCAGCTTGCGCGCCTGCGCTTCGATCGCGCCGGGCAGGTCGTCGATGCGCGCGCGCTGCAGTTCGACGCCGCGCAGGGCGACCAGCAGACCGGGTCGCGCGGTCGTGCCGGCGTCGCGCGCGAGCAGGCCGCCGTGCACCGCCATCGCCTGGGCGCCGTACTCGCACAGATGCACCGCGCGCAGGCGGCCGCCGCTGCGCAACGGGTGCGCCGGATCGCGGTGGCCGTGGCTGCGCAGACGGATGCTGTCGGCGTCCCAGTCCAGCACTTCTTCCCACAGGCACATCGCGCCCTGGTGCGGGATCAGCGCGGCGATCGCCTCACGCGTGCGCATCGGCGTCGCCCTGCATGGTCGCCGGCTCGCGCACGATCAGCAGCGCGAGCACGAAGTTGAAGGCCACGCCCAGCGCGACCGTGGCGCCGATCGCGCGCAGCACCGGGATCGACGACAGCGCCAGCAAGGCGAACACCAGCAAGGTGGTCAGGCTGCAGACGATCACCGCGTGCAGGGTGCGCAGTTGTTCGGCGTAGTCGTCGCCGGCATGGTCGAAGAACAGCGCATAGTCCAGGCCCAGGCCCGCGGCCAGGATCAGCGCGACCAGGTGGAACAGGTTGAGTTCGACGCCCAGGCCGCGCAGCACCGCCAGGATCAGCAGCGTGGTCAGCGCCATCGGCGCCAGCACCCGCAGCACCCGCCGCGGCGAGCGCAGCGCGATCCACACCGTCGCCGCCAGCAGCACCGCCGCCAGCGCCAGCGCCCACAGCACGCGACCGCGGTAGGCGGCGACCAGCGATTCGGAGGCTTGCTTCAAGTCCAGCAGCTGCGCGCCGTGCGCGGTGGCGATGCGCGCGACCGCGGCCGGATCGTTCAAGCCGCTCAACGACACCAGCGCGGTGGCGTGGCCGGGCCGCTGCAGCAGCAGACCGGCGACGCTGGCCGCGAGCGGGGTGCCGTCGAGATCGGCCGCGGTCAGCGGCGGCGCGCTGCGCGCGGCGGCGACATCGGCGGCGAAGCCGGCGAAGGCATCGGCGCGGAACGGGCTGTCGGCGACCGCGCTGGCCAGCGCCGCGTCCAGGGTGGCCGCACCCGGCAACTTGATCTGGCGCGCGCGCTGGGTCGCGGCGCTGGGCAGGTAGCGCGCGGCCAGGTCGTAGCCGGCGATCGCGCCCTGCGCGCGCAGCCGGTCCAGGGCCGGCAGCAGGCCTTCGGAACCGCGCAACGCGGCTTCGGCGTCGCCGGCTTCCAGCGCGATCACGTAGCGCACGTCGGGCGCGCCGAGTTCGCCGCGCAGTTGCGCGTCGCGCGCGAGCGCGTCGGCCGGCACCGGAGTGAGCTTGGCCAGATCGTTCTGCCAGAACGGGCCCGGCGCCAGCCAGGCCAGGGCCAGCGCCAGCGCGGCCAGCAGCGCGATGCCGATGCCGCGCAGCCGCGGCAGCCGCGCAAGAGCGGCCCAGGCGCGCGCCAGCCAGGCCGAACCGGCGGCGTCGCGCGGCGAAGGATCGATCAGCGCCGGCAGCACGAAGCGCGTCGTCAACGCAGCCGTGCCCAGGCCGACGATGGTGAACACCGCCAGCTGCTTCAACCCGTCGACGCCGGAGACCATGAAGGTCAGGTAGGCGATGCAGGTCGAGGCCACGCCGGTGCCCAGGGTCGGCCACAGCGCGCGCGCGCTGGCCCAGGGCGACAGGCCAGGACGCTGATGACTGAAGAGGTGGATCGGGTAGTCCTGGGCGACGCCGATCAGGGTGAAGCCGAACGCGACGGTGATGCCGTGCACGCCGTCGAACAGCAGCGCGACCGCGCCCAGCCCGGCCAGGCCGGCGCTGGCCAGCGGCAGGCCGCCGAGCAGCGGCGCCTTCCAGCTGCGGTAGGCCAGCCACAGCAGCAGTACGAACACCAGGCTGTCGATGGTGCCGATCAGGCTGGCCTCGCGCGCGGTGCGGCCGCCGATCTCGACCGAGAAGGCGCCCGGCCCGCTCAGGGTGAGTTGCGACTTCGACGCGCCGCGCGCCTGCGCGAACGCGGCGCGGATCGCGTCGATCGCGGCCTGCTGGCCGGTGGGATCGAAGCCCGCGGCGCGGGTTTCCAGCGCCAGCAGCGCTTCGCGACCGGCGCGGTCGAACCAGACCCCATGCAAACGCTGCGGCGCGTTCGCCGGCTGCCAGGCCTCGGCCAGCTTCAGGGTTTCCAGGGTCGGATCGTTCGGCAGCAGCGGTTCCAGCATCGCCGAAGCCGGCGAGCCCAGGTCCTGCACCCGCGCCTGCAGTTCGTCGCCGAGGTAGGCCGCGTCGAAGAGATTCGTATCCAGCGTCGGCGACAACAGATAACGGTAGGGACGCAGGCGTTCGGGGATCGCATCCAGACCGAGGTCGGCGCCGTTGGCGACCAGTTTGAATTCCGGCTTCGTCGCCAGCGCATTGCGCATCGCCTCGGACTGCGCGGCCAGCGCCTGCGGCGTATCGCCGGACAAGGCCACCAGCAGCAGGCGCGAGCCCGGGCCTTCGCCGAGTTCGTCGATCAGCAGCTTCTGCGCCGGGGTCTGCGCGCTGGGCATGAAGCGGCGCAGGTCGCCGCTGAGTTGCAGGCGCTGGCTGATCGCCCAGCCCGCGAGCGCGAGCGCGGCCAGCCACAGCAGCGCGAGGGCAAGACGACGCGCTGGCGTCATCGCTGCGCGGCGCCGTGGCCGCGGCACAGCGCGGCGAGCTGGCTGGCGTCGACGATGCCGGCGGCCTCGCGCGCGGCGCCGGCCAGCAGGGTGCGTTGCAGCTCGATCCCGCCGCTGGCGTCCGAACGCGCCGGGCGCGCTTCGATGCAGCGCAGTTCGGCGCCGCGCCCGCGCAGGGTGATGCCCTGCAGCTTGGCCGCGACCGCGCTGCTGCGCGGCGTCAGGACCATGGTCCATTGCTGGTGCGTGCCTTCGGCGGCGACGCGGTAGTGCTGTTCCAGGCGCTTGCGGTCGCCGGCCAGCAGGGCGCCGAAGCTGGCCTGCAAGCCGGCCAGTTCCGGCGCGCGCGACAGCGAAAAGGTGCGCGCGGCCTTGCCGGCGCGCTGGATCTTCACTTCGCCGGCGCGGATGGTGGTGGTTTCCGCATACGGCGCGCGCACGTCGCGGATCAGGGTGTCGTCTTCCAGCCGCTGGTACTCGCCGCTGAGCCGCAGCGGCGCCTTGAGCAGCGCCGAACCGCGGATCTCGACGAACGAGGTCCGCATCGCCGCCGGCTGCGCCAGCCGCGACAGGATCCAGTCCGGGTCCACCGCTGCGCCCGCGTCGGGGGTCGGCGCCGCGGCCGGCTCAGGGGGAGCGGCGTACAGCGAGCCGGCGGCGCAGGCCAGCGCCAGCGCCCAGGCCCAGCGCCGCGGCCGGATCGTCGTGCGCGCCCGGGTCGGCGCCGTCGTGAGCTGTGCTGTCTTGAACCGCGTCATCGGCATGCCAGAAGTCGTAGAAGTTGAACCAGTTGTAGGGCGCGTCGCAGGCGTGGTGCTGCAGGCGCGCGGCGTAGCGTTCGATCATCGCCGGCAGCGCACGCGACCGATCCTGGCGTGCGATCGCCGATCCGTCGCTGAACGGCTCGAACACCAGATCGTAGCGGGCGCCGCCGCGGTACAGGCCGAAAGCCAGCAGCACCGGCGCCTTCAGGGTCGCCGCGACCAGCCAGGGCGCGACCGGGAACGGCGCCGGCGTGCCCAGGAACGGCGTGCGCAGCCAGGGCTCGCCGGGGCGGGCGCGGTCGACCAGCAGCGCGACCAGCGCGCCCTCGTCCAGCGCCTGCTTCACCGCCAGCACGATCGAGGGACCGTCCTGGCCGGCGTCGATCACCCCGGCGGCGATGCGCGGGTCCAGCGAATCCAGCAGCCGGGTCATGGCCGGGTTGTGCGATCGGTCGAACACCACCCGCACCTGCACCTCCGGCGCGCTGCGCGCGAGCACGCGCAAAGCCTCGAAGCTGCCCAGGTGGGAACCGAAGATCAGCGCGCCGCCGCGTCCGTGCTGGGCGTGGATCGCGTCCAGGCCGCTCACGCGCACGTCGAAGTACTGCATCCGCCCGACCAGCATGAACAAGCGGTCGAGGATGGTCGCGGAGAAGGTGTGGATGTGGCGGGCGATTTCGAACAGGCTCGGCGCCCGGCCCAGCACGCGCGTGAGGTAGTCGCGCGAAGCGCGTCGCTCGGGACCGCGCACGGCCACGAAATAGGCGGTGATCGGGTACAGGCACAGCCGCGCCAGACCGCGTCCGCCGCGCCGGCCGATCCAGCCGATCAGCCACAGCGCGAACGGGCTGCCGCCCTCGGGGCGCTGCTTCCAGTGCCCGGCGTTCACGGCGCGGCCACGACTTCGCCGCTGGCCAGCAGGGTTTCGCCGCGCAGCACCCGGAAGCGCCAGCGCGGCGCGGCGCCGTCGAGTTCGATGCGCGCGGTTTCGCCCGGCAGCAGCGGCTGGGCGAACTTCACCTGCGGCAGGCGCAGCGCGGCCAGGGGCCCGTGGCCGGATTCGATCGCCTCCAGCACACGCTCCAGCACGACCACGCCCGGCACCACCGGCTGGCCGGGGAAATGCCCAGGCAGGCTGGGATGATCGGCGGCGATGACGAATTGCATGCGGGCGATGTTCGGCGGCGGATCGGTCGAACGACAGGATAAGCCACCCGGCCGCGGCGCCATGCCGATCCTGGCGTCAATCGAACAGGCTGCGCCAGAACGAAGGCCCCAGCGCGGCCATGCGCCGCAGGAAATCCCAGAAGTTGCGGTAGGGGCGGTTCTGGAACAGGCGCTTGCGGAACAGGTACTCGCCGATGAAGAAGCCGCCGACGATGCCGTAGTTCAGCAAGTTGGCGAACAGCGACCATTGGTCCTGGCCGATCGCGAGCGGCGGCGTATGCCCCAGCCGCGCCAGCACCCCGCCGGGCACCGCGATCAGCGCCAGCACGGTATTGGCCAGCGACAGGCCGCCCAGCAGCCAGGCCCAGATCGCGGTCAGCTTGCGCGAGTAGCGGTAGACGTCGGCCGGCAGCTGTTGCGGCGCGCAGCCGTCCAGGGCGGCGACGATACGGGTGATCAGGCCCTCGCGCGGCGCGCGCAGGCTGCGCCCGAACCACCACGCCAGGACGCCGGTGAACAGCATCGGCGGCGCCAGCAGCAGCAGTTGCGGCCAGATCGTGCCGGCCAGCGCGGCCAGCGCCGCGACGATGGCCGCGAACAGCAGCCAGGCGCCGATGCGCAACCGCAGCAAGGCCTCGATCTGCACGATCAGGGTCAGGTCGACCAGGGCGATCACCGCCGGCCAGCCATCGCCGTCGTGGCTGGCCCAGTGCGCGAGCGCCGGATAGGCGATCGCCAGCAGCAGCCGCAGCACGGCGCCGGTCATGGCCTGGGGTTCGGCGTCCGCGGCGGGCGACGGGCCGGGCGCGGCGGCGCTCAGGCCGCCCGGCTCTGCTCGATGTGCGCCGACAGGGCGCGCAGCGAGCCGAAGATGCGGCGGTTTTCGTCGCTGTCCGAGCGCAGCTGGAAGCCGTACTGCTTGGACACCGCCAGCGCCAGCTCCAGGGCGTCGATCGAGTCCAGGCCCAGGCCGTCGCCGAATAACGCCGCCTCGGGGTCGATCTGCGCCGGATCGACGTCTTCCAGGTTCAGGCTTTCGACCAGGAGCTGCGCAAGTTCGCGTTCGGCGGGGCTTTGTTCGGACATCGGACGATCCAACTACGGGCGGCAAGGTGCGCCACGATCCGGCATCGGGCGGCCGCGCGCAACCGCCGGTCCGGCCGGAGGGACCGGGACAGCGATCACGAACGGCGGGCTATCATCTGCGGATGAGCTCAAGTATTCCTGCGCCCGGCCCCGCCGGCGCCCGCCCGGACCACAACCTGAACGACGCCGCCGGCCCGGCGGACCCCAAGTCTGAGGCCCTCAGCCCCGACGTGCTGGTCATCGGCGGCGGCCCCGCCGGCACCACCGCCGCGACCCTGCTCGCCCGCAAGGGCTGGAAGGTGCTGCTGCTGGAGAAGGACGCGCACCCGCGCTTCCACATCGGCGAGTCGCTGCTGCCGATGAACCTGCCCATCCTCGAGCGCCTGGGCGTGCTCGAGCAGGTCAAGGCGATCGGCACCCACAAGCCCGGCGCCGAGTTCCCGATCGACGAGCGCAACTACAACACCTTCCGCTTCGAGCGCGCGCTGAACCCGAAGTTCGGCTACGCCTACCAGGTCAAGCGCGAAGAGTTCGACCAACTGCTGTTCCGCAACGCCCAGGCCAACGGCGTGGACGCGCGCGAACAGGTCAAGGTCGAAAAGGTCGAGTTCGGCGCCGACGGCCGTCCGTCCGTGGTCCATGCGCGCGCCGCCGACGGCTCCGCCCTGAGCGTGCGTCCGCGCTACGTCGTCGACGGCAGCGGCCGCGACGCGTTCTTCGGCAGCCAGCTCAAGCTCAAGAAGAAGAATCCGCTGCACCAGTCGGCGGCGATCTTCAGCCACTTCACCGGGGTCGAGCGCCGCGACGGCGAAGACGCCGGCAACATCACCGTGCAGCGCTTCCCGCACGGCTGGATGTGGCTGATCCCGCTGCAGCAGGACGTAATGAGCGTCGGCGCGGTGTGCTTCCCCGAATACCTCAAGCAGCGCCGCGGCGAGACCGAGGCGTTCCTGATGAAAACCCTGGAATCCGAGCCGCAGGTGTGGGCGCGCATGCAGGGCGCGCAGCGGGTCGGCGCGGTCCACGTGACCGGCAACTACTCCTACACCTGCACCCAGATGACCGGCCCGGGCTGGGTCATGGTCGGCGACGCCTACGCCTTCGTCGACCCGGTGTTCTCCTCCGGCGTGTACCTGGGCATGAACAGCGGCGAGCAGGCAGCCGACGTGGTCGACGGCGCGCTGCGCGATCCGGCCAGCGAAGCCGCGCTGCAACGCGCGATGGTCAAGCGCCTCAAGCGCGGCCTCAAGCACTTCCAGTGGTTCATCTACCGCTTCACCACGCCGGTGATGCGCGCGCTGTTCAACGAGCCGCGCAATTACTGGCAGATCGAGCAGGCGGTCATCTCGATGCTGGCCGGCGACGTGTTCGACAACCAGGCGGTGCTGCGCCGCCTGCGCATGTTCCGCCTGATCTATTCCCTGACCGCGATCCGCATGGCGCCGCAGGCGCTGCGCGGCTGGTTGCGGCGCAAACGCCAGGTCGACGTCGACTTCCGCGGCGACACGCTGCAGCAGGGCAATCCGTGAGCGCGGCCGCGACCGTGGTGGCGCCGATGCCGCGCTACAGCGTCGATTACACCGACGCCGCGCCGGCGACCGTGCTGGCCGACGACGACGTGCTGGCGGTGTTCGGCTTCGGCGCCGACGCCCCGCATCACGACGACCCGCGTTACGTGCGTGTGGCCCTGGAGCCCTACGGCGAGCCCCGCCTGGAAGTCTGGCGCGGATCGGCGCCGGTGGCCTGCGGCCGCGACGGCGACCTGGTCTGGGCCGAGGATGGCGCGCTGCAGTTCGGCGCGATCGAACTCGACGAACCGCCGGGCCTGAACGTCAACGACGGCCTCGGCGCGGCCGCCGAGGCGATCTACGCGCGCATGACCGAATTCACCCGCGAGCGCGGCTACCGGCACCTGCTGCGGATCTGGAATTACCTCGACGGCATCACCGTCGGCCAGGGCGACGCCGAGCGCTACCGCGTGTTCTGCGTCGGCCGCGCCGCCGGCCTGGGCGACTTCGATCCGGCCCAGCTGCCGGCCGCGACCGCGATCGGCAAGGTCGCCGACGGCAGCCAAACCCGTCGCCTGCAGGTGTACTGGCTGGCCTCGCGCACGCCCGGCACGCCGCTGGAGAACCCGCGCCAGGTCAGCGCCTACCGCTACCCGCGCCAGTACGGCCCGCAGCCGCCCAGCTTCGCCCGCGCGATGCTGCCGCCGGCCGGTAGCGCGATACCGCTGCTGCTGTCGGGCACCGCGGCGATCGTCGGCCACGAGTCGCGCCACATAGATTCGGTCGACACCCAGCTCGACGAAACCCTGGCCAACTTCGACAGCCTGATCGCCGCCGCGCGCGTGCAACGGCCGTCGCTGCCGGCGCGCTTCGGCGCCGGCGCGCGCCTGAAGGTCTACGTGCGCGACCGCGAGGAAGTGCCGGCAGTGATGGCCGCGCTGGACGCACGCCTGCCCGGCATCGAGCGCATCGTGCTGCAGGCCGCGGTCTGCCGGCGCGAACTGCGCGTGGAAATCGACGGCGTCCACGACCTCTGACGCAGGGTGCGGTGCGCCCAAGGCGAACCGCACCGGCGCAAGCCTCCCGCTCCGACGCGAAGAGCGCGAAGCACGTAGGGTGCGGTGAGCCAAAGGCGAACCGCACCACCACGCCCCTGCACGCGCATGGCGAACCTGCCCTTCCTTAGTGAAGCCAGGAAAACGCGCCCGCCGCTGCGCTCATCCCTGCCAGCGCCCCGCTCCGCCTCCCCAGGGGTGCCGAAAGACACCCCCTGAACGCGACCGTCGGCCCTTGAATCGCCGCGATCCGGCAGCATCATGGGCTTGAGCGCATCCGCGCCCGAACGGGAGACCGCACGATGGGACTGATCAGCCTGATTTGGGGCATCCTCGCCATGATCTGGATGGTGATCGCCCTGATTCCGCTGTTGGGCTGGGGCAACTGGCTGCTGATTCCGTTCGCGGCAGTAGGCGCCATCATCGCCGCGGTCGGCATCCTGTTCACCCGCGAAACCAAGCGCGGCCGCGCCAAGGCCGGCCTGGTGCTCAACGCCATCGTGATCGTGGTCGGCATCGTCCGCTTGTCGATGGGCGGCGGCATCATCTGAGCGCGCCCGGCGCGGCGTGATCCACAGGGCGGCTTTCGCAGCCGCCCTGTGCGACGCAAACCTCTTTTGTGGGAGCGGCGTAAGCCGCGATCGAACCCCAGGCATAGCAGCCTCGTCGCTGCGAGTCGCGACCCGTATCGCTCGCACATCGCATACGGATGCACGACCGCCCGCGGAACGGATGCACGACCGCCCGCGAATCCGTTGGGGTAGGAGCGGCGTAAGCCGCGACCCGCGTCGTGGCCTAAGGAGTGCGGTCGCGGCTTACGCCGCTCCTACCCCACAGCCGTCTTCAGTCGCGCCGCGAGCAGCGCCCGCGTATGCGCAGTGCGACGCAACTCATCTCTGTGGGAGCGGCGTGAGCCGCGATCGAAGCCCAGGCGAAGCGCGTCGTCGCCGCGAGTCGCGACCCGCGTCGCTCGCACATTGCATACGGATGCATCACCTCCCGCGAATCCGTTGGGGTAGGAGCGGCGTAAGCCGCGACCCGCGTCGTAGCCGAAGGAGCGCGGTCGCGGCTTACGCCGCTCCTACGCCACTGCCGCCTTCGGTCGCGCCGCGAGCAGCGCCCGCGTATGCGCATGCTGCGGCGCGCGCAGCACCTGCGCGGTCGCTCCGGTCTCGACGATACGCCCGGCTTCCAGCACCGCGATCCGCTCCGCCACCGCGGCCGCCGCGGCGAGGTCGTGGGTCACGAACAGCAAGGCCAGGCCGCGCTCGCGCTTGAGCGTCGCCAGCAAGGCCAGGATCGCGCCGCGGTGGTGCGCGTCCAACGCCGACACCGCTTCGTCGCAGACCAGCAACTCGGGATCGGTCGCCAGCGCGCGCGCGATCGCGATGCGCTGGCGTTGCCCTCCGGAGAACTGGTGCGGATAGCGGTCCAGCATCGCCGCTTCCAATCCGACCGCCTGCAACAACTCGCCGGCGCGCGCGCGACGCGCGGCGGCGTCGCCACGGCCATGGATGCGCAAGGGTTCGGCGACCAGCTCGGCCACGCGCATGCGCGGGTCCAGCGAGGCATACGGGTCCTGGAATACCACACCGGTGCGCGCACGCAAGTCGCGCAACGCACGCGGCGCCGCCGCACTCAGGTCGATGCCGTCCAACAGCACCCGGCCCTGCGCGCCGCGCAGCAAGCGCAACAAAACGCGGCCCAGCGTGCTCTTGCCGCTGCCGCTCTCGCCGACCAGTGCCAGGCCTTCGCCGCGACGCAGCTCCAGGGAGACATCGTCCAGCGCCGCACGCGGCGCACGCGGGTAGCGCATGCGCAGGCCTTCGCCGCGCAGCAGCACCGGCGCGTCCATCGTCGACGGCGCGGCCGGCGCGATCGTATCGGCGGCCAGCAACTCGCGCGTGTAGGCGTGCTGCGGCGCCGCGAACACCGTGCGGGTGTCGCCGCGCTCGACCGCCTGACCGCGCTGCAGCACCACCAGCCGCTGCGCGTAGGCGCCGACCAGCGGCAGGTCGTGGCTGATCAGCAGCAGCGCCAGGCCGTCCTGGCGGCGCAGGTCGTCGAGCAGGTCGAGGATCTCGCGGGCGATGCGCGCGTCCAACGCGGACGTCGGCTCGTCGGCGATCAGCACGCGCGGCTGCGTCGCCAGCGCCAAGGCGATGGCGATGCGCTGGCGCTGTCCGCCGGAGAACTGATGCGGATAACGCGCCAGGGCCGCGACCGGATCGGGCAGTTGCACGCGCGCCAGCAAGGCGGCCGCTTCGGTCTGCGCCGCCGCGCGCGGCAACGCCCGCAGCGCGCGCACGGTCTCGACCAGTTGCGCGCCGACGCTGCGCAAGGGATGCAACGCCGCAAGCGGGTCCTGCGGCACCCAGCCCAGCACGCGGCCGCGCAGCGCCGCATGCGCGCGCGACCCGAGGGCGATGCTCGCGCCGTCCGCGCTCAGCCGGCCCTCGGCGCGCAGGCCCGGAGGCAGCAGGCCCAGCAACGACAATGCGCTCAGGCTTTTGCCGCTGCCGCTTTCGCCGACCACGCCCAGGCATTCGCCGGCGCGCAGTTCCAGATCCAAGGGCCCGAGCAACCGGCGCGCACCGGTATCGACGGTCAGCGCCTGCAGCGCCAGGGTCGTGCTCATGCCGCAGCGGCCTCGCTTTCGCCGCGCACGTCCAGCCAGTCGCGCAGGCCGTCGCCGAGGAACTGGAACGTCGCCAGGGTCGCGACCAGGAAACCGGCCGGGAACAGCAGCGTCCACGGTGCGCTGTCGAGTTCCTGCACGCCTTCGGACAACAGCGTGCCCCAGCTCGCCGAGGGTTCGTCGACCGACAAGCCGAGGAAACCGAGAAAACTTTCCACCAGGATCGCCTGCGGCAGGATCAGCCCCAGATAGACGAAGGCCAGCGGCAGCAGGTTGGGCAGCACGTGCCAGCGCAGGCGTTGGCCGAAATCGGCGCCGGCGGCCTGGGCCGCGAGCACGAACGGCGCCTCGCGCAGGCGCGCGGCCTCGGCCCGCATCACCCGCGCCAGGTCGATCCAGACATAGCCGCCGATCGCCGCCAGCAGCAGCCCCAGCGAACGCTCGAACAAGGTCAGCAGCAGGATCACCACCAGCAGGAACGGCAGCGCCGAGAACACGTCCAGCACCCGCAGCAGGGCGCGCTCGACCCGGCCGCCGGCGAGCCCGGCGATCGCGCCGTAGCCCAGCCCGATCGCCAGCGCGACCACGCTGGCGAGCAGGCCGATGGTCAGCGACAGGCGCCCGCCGGCCAGGGTGCGCGCATAGACGTCGCGGCCGATCGCGTCGGTGCCGAACCAGTGCCCGGCCGTGCCGGGGGCGACCGACAGCGCCTCCCAATCCGGCGTGTGCGGGTCGTAGGCGCTCAGCCACGGCCCCAGCCAGCACAGCGCGGCCAGCGCCGCCAGCGCGATCAGGCAAGCGCGGGCCAGGGGCGGGAGGGTGCGCAGGGGTCGCATCGCCTCATCGTACCGGCCACATGCCGCCCAGGCATATGCAGATGACGCATCGCCTTTTCCTTCGCGCCCGGCTTTGCGGCTCTATTCCCTACATGGCGAATAGGAAATGCTGACGATGAAGGCGAAGTACGCACTGCGCGCCATGTGCGCGCTGGCGCGCGCCGACGACGGCCGGCTGCAGGCCCGGGCGATCGCCGAACATAGCCGCGCGCCGGAAAAATTCCTGGAATCGATCCTGGTCGACCTGCGCGAGGCCGGTTTCATCCACAGCCGGCGCGGCCAGAAGGGCGGACATGCCCTGGCGCGGCCGGCCGAACAGATCCGGGTCGGCGACCTGATCCGCGCCATCGACGGTCCGCTGGCGCCGGTGCGTTGCGCCAGCGTCAGCGCCTACCGCGCCTGCGCCGACTGCCCAGACCCGGCGCAGTGCGAGCTGCGCGCGCTGATGCGCGAGGCGCGCGACGCGCTGTCGCGGGTGCTCGACGGCTGCAGCCTGGGCGAGCTGGCGCGCGGCCACGGCGCGCCGCTGCTGAGCGGAGACGCGGCATGAACGCAACCCGACGCAAACCGCGCGGCCACGACCCGGCCGCCTCGCCCGCAAGCGAGGCGGAGCCCGCGGTCAACATCGTCAACCTCAGCGACAGCGAGTTCGCGGTACTGACCGCGCTGCGCGAGATCGGCTACGGCCAGGTCGAAGTGGTGATGCACGCCTCGCAGATCGTGCAGATCACCCGCAGCGAACGCGTGCGGGTGGAAGAAGTGCGGAGCCGTCCGCGGTGAGCGGGCGTCCCCAGCGCGCGCGCCGGCTGCGCTGTCGTCGCCGGCACCCGGCTTCGATGGACTGAGGCCCTCGCCGCACGCGCGCCACGCACTCTCACCCCACTTTCCCAAGGAATCCGCCATGCCCCATCGACATCGGCGACCTGCGACCGCGACACCGTCCCCCGCCTGGCTGCTGAGCGCACTGGGCTGCGCGCTGGCGCTGCCGGCGCAAGCGCAATCCTCCGCAGTCAACGTCGAAGACCTGGCCCGCCGCCTGCAGGCGGTCGAACAACGCCTGGGTACCGCAACCGCCGACGCCGGCACCAGCGCCGCGGTCGATCCGGCCGACCTGGACCAGCGCCTGCGCGTGATCGAACGCCGCCTGGAGCTGCAGGCCGAGGCCGAGGCCGCGCGCGTGGCCTCCACCCCGACCGTCACCCTCAGCGCCGCCAAGGGCCTGTCGGTGAAGTCGCCGCCGCCGGGCGATCTGGAAGTGAAGGTCCGCGCCCTGGTCCAGGCCGACGGCCGCTTCTTCATCGACGACCGGCGCAGCCCGCAGAACGACAGCTTCTTGTTCCGCCGCGTCGAGCCGACCATCGAAGGCAGCTGGGGACCGCTGTTCGCGTTCCGCCTTGGCGCGCAGCTGGCCGGGGACAGCGCCACCGTCAACGACGCCTATGTCGACGTGCGTTTCAGCCCGCGCGCGACCGTGCGCGTGGGCCGCTACAAAGTGCCGCTGGGTCTGGAGCGGCTGCAGTCCAGCAGCGCCGGCGCCATGGTCGAGGGCGGCTTCGCCAGCGAACTGGCGCCGGTGCGCGACCTGGGCGTGCAGCTGCAGGGCGAGTTCGCCGACGGCGCGATCAGCTACGCGCTCGGCGCCTTCAACGGCGCGCCCGACGGCCGCGACGGCGCCAGCACCAATCCCGACAACGAGTTCGACCTGATCGGCCGCGTGTTCGTGGAACCGTGGAAGAACAGCGGCGGCGCCCTGTCCGGCCTGGGCTTCGGCGTCGGCGCCAGCCAGGGCGACAAGCGCGGCGCCGGCAACAACTTCCTGCCGCGCTACCGCACGCCGGGCCAGGTCCCGTTCTTCAACTACCGCAGCGCGGTGCTGGCCGACGGCGAACACACCCGCTGGTCGCCGCAGGCCTACTACTACCGCAATCGGCTCGGCCTGCTCGGCGAATACATCCGTTCGCGCCAGCAGCTGCTGCTGCCGGCCGGCAACGTGCGCGACACGCTCGATCACGAAGCCTGGCAGCTCACCGCCGGCTGGGTGCTCACCGGCGAGGACGCCAGCTACAAGGGCGTGGTCAAACCCAGCCAGCCGTTCACGCCCGGCGGCGCCGGCTGGGGCGCGCTGGAACTGGTCGCGCGCTATGGCCGCCTCAGCATCGACGACGACGCCTTCCCTCGTTTCGCCGATCCGGCCGCGGTCGCATCCGAGGCCAGCAGCTGGGGCCTGGGCCTGAACTGGTACCTGACCGGCAACTTCAAGCTGGTCGCCAACTACATCCAGACCGACTTCGAGGGCGGCGCGCCGGCCGGCGCCGATCGCGAAGACGAAAAGGTTTTCTTCACGCGGGCGCAATTCTCCTTCTGAGCATGCTCACCATCGGCGCGCGCCTCACTCGCGCACGCTTCACCACGCAAAGAGATCGCCACATGAAAATCATGCTTTCCTCGCTCGTCGTCGCCTTGGCGCTGGTCGCCGGCCCGGCCGCGGCCAAAGACGTCGAATTGCTCAATGTCTCCTACGATCCGACCCGCGAGTTCTACGCCGAGGTCAACACCGCCTTCGCCGCGCAGTGGAAACAGCAGACCGGCGAGACCCTGAAGATCCGCGCCTCGCACGGCGGTTCGGGCAAGCAGGCGCGCTCGGTGATCGACGGCCTGGAAGCCGATGTGGTCACCCTGGCGCTGGCCGCCGATATCGACGCCATCGCCAGCAACGGCAAGCTGCTGCCGGCGAACTGGCAATCGCGTCTGCCGCACCAAAGCGCGCCCTACACCTCGACCATCGTGTTCCTGGTGCGCAAGGGCAATCCCAAGGGCGTGCGCGACTGGGGCGACCTGGTCAAGCCGGGCGTGGCGGTGATCACGCCCAATCCCAAGACCTCCGGCGGCGCGCGCTGGAACTACCTCGCCGCCTGGGCCTGGGCCTCGCAGCAGTACCGCGACGGCGGCAAGGTCGTCGACTACCTCACCCGTCTGTTCAAGAACGTGCCGGTGCTGGATACCGGCGCGCGCGGCTCGACCACCACCTTCGTCGAGCGCGGCATCGGCGACGTGCTGCTGGCTTGGGAAAACGAAGCCTTGCTGACCCTCGACGAACCCGGCAACCGCGGCAAGTACGAGATCGTCGTGCCCAGCCTGAGCATCAAGGCCGAGCCGCCGGTGGCCTGGGTCGACAAGAACGTGGCCAAGCACGGCACGCGCAAGCAGGCCGAAGCCTATCTGCGCTTCCTGTACACGCCGCAGGGCCAGCGTTTGGCCGCCAAGCACCATTACCGTCCGGCCGAACCGGACAAGGTGCCCGCGGCTGAGTTGAGCCAGTTCCCGGAGATCAAGCAGGTCACGATCGACAACGCGTTCGGCGGCTGGAAGAAAGCGCAGGCCGAGCACTTCGCCGATGGCGGTTTCTTCGATCGGATCTATCAGCCGAAGTGAGGTCGATCGGGCGAAACACGGTGCCGGGCGGTTTCGGCACTGCGTAGTCGTCATTGCTGCGCAGGCGGGAATGACGAGCAGCAGCAAAACAAGCAAGAACCGCATACCGGAAGCGAACCCAGAAGACCGACCATGAGCTCCATCGCCCTCCCTTCGCTCTCCGCATCGCGCTGGCGCCGGCCGCTGCCTGGCTTCGGCCTCAGCATCGGCCTGGGCCTGGCGTGGCTGAGCCTGGTGGTGCTGCTGCCGCTGGCGGCGCTGACCATCCGCGCCGCCGGCCTGGGCGCCGACGGCTGGTTGCGCGCGGTCCAGGATCCGCGCGTGCAGGCCTCGCTCAAGCTCAGCTTCGGCGCCGCCCTGGCGGCTTCGGTGCTGGCCTTGTTCGCCGGCGCGCTGATCGCCTGGGTGCTGGTGCGTTATCGCTTTCCGGGCCGGCGCCTGCTCGATGCGCTGGTCGATCTGCCGTTCGCGTTGCCGACCGCGGTGGCCGGCATCGCCCTGACCGCGATCTATTCCTCCAACGGCTGGGTCGGGCGCTGGCTGGAGCCGGCCGGTTTCAAGATCGCCTACGCACCGGCCGGCATCGTGATCGCGCTGGTGTTCATCGGCCTGCCGTTCGCGGTGCGCACAGTACAGCCGGTGCTGGAAGCGCTGGGCCGCGAACAGGAAGAAGCCGCGGCCTCGCTCGGCGCTTCGCGCCTGACCACCTTGCGCCGGGTGATCCTGCCGGAACTGCTGCCGGCGCTGCTGACCGGTTTCTCGCTGGCGTTCGCGCGCGGCCTGGGCGAGTACGGCTCGGTGATCTTCATCGCCGGCAACCTGCCCTACAAGACCGAGATCGCGCCGCTGCTGATCACCATCCGCCTCGAAGAATACGACTACAACGGCGCGATCGCGATCGCCGCGCTGCTGCTGGCCGCGTCCTTCGTCTGCCTGCTGGCGATCAACGCGATTCCGTCGCTGTTCGCCCACGAACGCCGGGAGCGCCGCCGTGAGCCGTGAACATTCCGCTGTGCGCGAGCGCGACGATCTGCAAGAGCCCGCATGGCTGCGCTGGACCCTGATCCTGTCGGCGGTGCTGGTGATGGCGCTGCTGGTGGTAATGCCGCTGCTGATGGTGCTGGGCGCGGCCTTCGCCAAGGGCGTCGGGGTCTGGTTCGCCGCGCTCCGGGAGCCCGACGCCCTGTCCGCGCTCAAGCTGACCCTGTTCACCGCGGCGATCGTGATTCCGCTCAACGCGGTGTTCGGCGTGTTCACCGCCTGGGCGGTCACCCGCTTCGAATTCGCCGGCAAGCGCGTGCTGCTGGCCCTGATCGACCTGCCGTTCGCGGTTTCGCCGGTGGTCGCCGGCCTGTGCCTGGTGCTGCTGTTCGGCTCGCACGGCTGGTTCGCCGGGCTGCTGGCGCAGTACGACATCAAGATCCTGTTCGCGCGCCCCGGCATCGTTCTGGCGACCTTGTTCATCACCTTCCCGTTCGTGGTGCGCGAACTGATCCCGCTGATGCAGCAACAGGGCGCCGACGAGGAACTGGCCGCGCGCTCGCTGGGCGCCGGCGCCTGGACCATGTTCCGCCGCGTCACCCTGCCCAACATCAAATGGGGCCTGCTCTACGGCGTGCTGCTGTGCGGCGCGCGCGCGATGGGCGAGTTCGGCGCGGTATCGGTGGTGTCCGGGCATATCCGCGGCCTGACCAATACCCTGCCGCTGCATATCGAGATCCTCTACAACGAATTCGACAGCACCGCGGCGTTCGCGGCCGCGTCGCTGCTCGCCGGCCTGGCCCTGGTCACGCTGGTCATCAAGTTCTGGCTGGAAGCGCGCCACGGCGACGCCCTGGCGCAATCACACAGGCGGCATTGAAATGAATCTCATCGTTGCGAATCCGGCGAGGGCGAACGACCCCGCGCAGTGGCGCTCGGCGGACCCGGGCGCGGCTCTGCCGGCCGATGTCTTACCGCCGGCCGCGGCCTTGGGTCATCATGGCGCCGGGACGGTTCAAGGCAAAGGCATGGACCTGCACATCCAGGGCATCAGCAAGCAGTACGCGAACGTCGCCGCGCTGGACGCGGTCGATCTGGATATCGCCTCGGGCGAACTGGTCGCGCTGCTGGGTCCGTCGGGCTCGGGCAAGACCACGCTGCTGCGGGTGATCGCCGGCCTGCTCCATCCCGATCGCGGCCGCCTGCTGTTCGGCGACGACGACGCCACCCGCCTGAGCCTGCGCGAACGCAACGTCGGTTTCGTGTTCCAGCACTACGCATTGTTCAAGCACATGACCGTGGCCGAGAACATCGCCTTCGGCCTGCGCAGCCGCCCGCGCAGCCGGCGCCCGGACAAGGCCGCGATCGCGCGCCGGGTGCAGGAGCTGCTGACGTTGATCCAACTGCCGGAACTCGGCGGCCGCTATCCCGAACAATTGTCCGGCGGCCAGAAGCAACGCGTCGCGCTGGCGCGTGCGCTGGCGATCGACCCGACCGTGCTGCTGCTGGACGAGCCCTTCGGCGCGCTCGATGCCAAGGTCCGGGTCGAGCTGCGGCGCTGGCTGCGTCGTCTGCACGAACAGACCGGACAGACCACGCTGTTCGTCACCCACGACCAGGAAGAAGCCCTGGAACTGGCCGACCGCGTGGTGGTGCTTCGCGACGGCCGCATCGAACAGGTCGGCACGCCGGAACAGATCTACCGCGAGCCGGCTTCGGCCTATGTGTTCGACTTCATCGGCCGCGCCAACAGCATCGACGGCCGCGTGGAGCGCGGACAGTTCGCGATCGATGGCCACGCGCTGCGACTGCCGGCCGAGGGCGTCGCCGACGGCGCGGCCAGGCTGTACCTGCGGCCGCACGACCTGGCCTTGAGCGCAGCCGGCGACGGCCTGGCCGCGCGCGTGCTGGCCGTGCATCGGCTGGCCGACCGGATCACCTTGGAGCTGCAACTGGGCGGACAGGCGCGATCGCTGGAGTTGGACCTGGCGGCGACGCCGGATGCGGTGGTGCCGGCGATCGGAAGCGCGGTCGGGGTACGGCCGTTGAGGTATCGGGTGTATTCGGCTTAGTTCGGGGCATGCCTTCTCCGGCTCGCGGCGCGCTAAAGGTGTGAACACCCTCACCCCAACCCCTCTCCCGCCAGCGGGAGAGGGGCTAAGGGCCTGATGCCCGGCCTTGCCGTCTGTGGCAGAACGCTGCATCCGCGATCCCGCCGCCCAGCCCGCGCGCGACGAGGCGTAAACTAGCGCGCCATGAGCTACCCCTACACACGCCCGCGGCGGATGCGCCGCGACGAGTTCTCGCGGCGCCTGATGCGCGAGACGGTCCTGACCGCGAACGACCTGATCTATCCGGTCTTCGTCCACGAACTGCAGGGCCGCGCCGCGGTCGCCTCGATGCCGGGCATCGAGCGGCTGTCGATCGACGAACTGCTGCGCGTGGCCGAACAGGCCAGCGAACTGCGCGTGCCCGCGCTGGCGCTGTTTCCGGTGACCGCGCCGGAGGCCAAATCGCTGACCGCCGAAGCCGCCTGGCACGAGGACGGCCTGTGCCAGCGCGCGGTGCGCGCGCTCAAGCAGCGCTTCCCGGAACTGGGCGTGATCACCGACGTCGCCCTCGACCCCTACACTACCCACGGCCAGGACGGCCTGATCGACGACAGCGGCTACGTCCTGAACGACGAGACCGTCGAAGCCCTGGTCAAGCAGGCGCTGTCGCACGCCGTCGCCGGCGCCGACGTGGTCGCGCCCAGCGACATGATGGACGGCCGCATCGGCCGGATCCGCGAGGCGCTGGAACTCGACGGCCACATCCACACCCGCATCCTGGCCTATAGCGCCAAGTACGCGTCGAGCTTCTACGGCCCGTTCCGCGACGCGGTCGGCAGCGCCGGCGCGCTCGGCAAGGGCAACAAGTACACCTATCAGATGGACCCGGCCAACAGCGACGAAGCGATGCGCGAGATCGCGCTCGATCTCGACGAGGGCGCCGACATGATCATGGTCAAGCCGGGCATGCCCTACCTGGACATCGTGCGCCGCGCCAAGGACGAGTTCGGCGCGCCGACCTTCGTCTATCAGGTCAGCGGCGAGTACGCGATGCTGCGCGCGGCGATCGACAACGGCTGGCTGGACGAAAAGGGCTGCGTGCTGGAAGCGCTGACCTCGATCAAGCGCGCCGGCGCCGACGGTATCCTGACCTACTTCGCGCTGGATGCGGCGCGCTGGTTGCGCGAGGCGAAGTAAGCGACGCGGCGGGCGCTGCGGTTCGCTGCGCTCACCGCATCCTACGCTGATGGTCGCGAGGCTCGATGAGCCCCGCGACCGCTTGAACCGGTATTCCCGGAACGTATAGAACCGCGCGTTCGATCGCAATGTAGGATGCGGTGAGCGCGGCGAACCGCATCGCCACGCAGCTCATGGCGCGACGCAACCGACCTGCCCCGTCGCCGTCGGCGCCTTCATCCGATAGATATCCATCTTGCCGGCCTTGGGCGACTTGGCGCTGCCGGTGATCAGCAACTCGCCGGGTTTGTTCCAGTCCAGCGCCGGACCCAGGGTGTAACCGTCCTCGCCGTTGAACGACAAGGCCAGCGGCGTGGCCTCCGCATACTTCGCGCCTTCGCACTGGGCGACATACAGCCGGATCGGTTGCTGCTCCACGTCTTTGGAACGCGCGAACACGATCGCGCGGCCGTCGCCGAGCCAGGCCGCGTCGAACTCATCGGCGGCCGTGTTCACGCCGGCCACCGGCTTGGGATCGACAAAGGCCTTGCCGTTCCAACGGGCCACGAACAGGTCGTGGCGGCCGGCGCCGCCGAAGCTGTCGCTGGCGAACAGCAGATGCCTGCCGTCGCGGCTGGGCGTGGGCGCCCACTCGTCGCCGCGGCCGTTCACGCCCGCACCCAGGTTCTCGGCCGGGCCATAGCCGCCGTCGGCGAGGACCGGCGCGCGATACAGATCGTCGCCGCCGCGTCCGCCGGAGCGGTTGGAGAAGAAGTACAGCCAGCGGCCGTCGGCGCTGAACGACGGGTCGAAGTCGTTGGCGCCGGTATTCAGCGGCAAGGGCGACGGGTCCTGCCAGCGGCCCTGCTTCAGCGTGGCCTGCCACAGGTCCCAGCCGCCGGCGCCGCCGGGACGGTCGGTGCTGCCCCAGACGACGCGCCGCCCGTCGGGACTCTCGCTGGCGCGCACTTCGCTGTACGGCGTGGAAACCACGCCCATGCCCTCGATGCCGAACTCTGACAGAAAGCCCAGTGCGGGCATGGCCAGCAGCAGGCCGGAGAGTAGACTGAGGCCGGACAAGGCCGTGGCGCGCCGCATAGTGCGTCTCCCTTGAATATTCCCCATCAGCATCCCCAACGAGGCTGTCCATGTCCATTCCACGTTTTGCGGTGATCGGCCACCCGGTGGCGCACTCGCTGTCGCCGCGGATCCATGCCGCATTCGGACGCCAGCTCGGGATCGCCCTGGAGTACGTCGCCATCGACGCCGCGCCGGAACAGTTCGACGCGCTGCTGGCCGAGTTCGCCGCCGAGGGCGGCCTGGGCGCCAACATCACCCTGCCGCACAAGACCCGCGCGGCCAGCATCTGCACCCATCTGAGCGAACGCGCGCGCCGTGCCGGCGCCGCCAACACGCTGATCCGCAGCGCCACCGGCTGGGAAGGCGACAACACCGACGGCGCCGGCCTGGTCCGCGATCTCACCGACCGCCACGGCCTGGACCTGCGCGAGCGCCGCACTCTGCTGATCGGCGCCGGCGGCGCCGCGCGCGGCGTGGCCCCGGCCCTGCTCGATGCCGGTATCGGCGACCTCTACATCGTCAACCGCACGCCCGAGCGCGCCGATGCCCTGGCCGACGCGCTGGGCCAGCCCGGCCGCGTGCATCCGCGCTACATGAAGGACATGGTCGCGCTGGGAACCTTCGACCTGATCGTCAACGCGACCTCGGCCGCGCGCGACGCACAGCTGCCGTCGCTGCCGATATCGCTGGCCAACCCGCGCGCCGCCGCGGTGGACCTGAGCTACGGCGAAGTCGCGATCCCGTTCCTGGCCTGGGCCAAGGCCGCCGGCGCGCACGACCGCATCGACGGATTGGGTATGCTGGTCGAACAGGCCGCCGAGAGCTTCGAACGCTGGCACCGGGTACGCCCGGAGACCGACCCGGTCTACGCCGCCCTGCGCGAACGCGACGACGCCCTGGTCACCGCCGACTGATCCGCCGCCCACGGCGTGCGGCCGCCAAGCGCGGCCGTGCCGACGTGCCGGCACATAACGGAAACGACGATGGACCCCAAAGCTCTATCCGCCATGCTGCTCGGCCCGGTGTTGTACGCCACGCCGCACCTGCTGGTGTGCACGGTCGGCCTGGTGCTGTGCCTGATGCGCCGGCCCGCGCTGGGCGCGGCCGGCGTTTACGCCAGCGTGGGCTTCGGCTTGTTCATCTTCGGCTCGTTGCTGGGCCTTTGCGGCCAGGTCTGGCTGCTGTGGATGCAACAGAAGGGCGAACCATCGGCGTCCTCGCTCGCGATGGGCATGGGCGCTTTCAGTGCGCTGGTCATCCTGCTCCACGCGATCGCGATGGGGCTGCTGATCGCCGCGATCCTGGTGCGGCGGCCGGCGCGGGCGGCATGAGCGCCGTCGAGCGCGCCGCGTCCTGTTGAGGCGATGCCCGTGTCCACGCAAGCCGCGCCTGCGGATGCCACGCCCGCAGGCACCGTCTATCACTTCGCCGATCCCGCCGACTGGGCGCGGGCGCAATCGACGGACGTCTACGCGCCCGATGCGCTGCGTCGCGACGGTTTCCTGCATTGCGCGACCCAGGCGCAGCTGGCCGCCGTGATCGAACGCCACCAGCGCGGCCGCGGCGAGCTGGTGCTGCTGCACCTGGATGCGGCGGCGCTGGGCGAGGCGCTGCGTTACGACCTCAGCCCCCGCAGCGGCGAGGCCTATCCGCACGTTTACGGCCCGATTCCGCTGCGCGCCGTGCGCACCGCCGAACCGTTCCAGGCGCCGGCTTGAGTCCGCACGCGTGAACTGCCGCGAACGCTGCGGGGCCTGCTGCACCGCACCCTCCATCGCCAGCCCGATCCCGGGCATGCCCAACGGCAAGCCCGCCGGCGTGCGCTGCATCCAACTCGACGAACACGAGCGCTGCAAGCTGTTCGGCAAACCCGAGCGGCCCGCGTTCTGCGCGTCGCTGCGGCCGGCCATGGACATGTGCGGCGGCAATCGCGCCGAGGCTATGGCCTTGCTGTCGGCTTTGGAGATCGCAACGCGGCCCGATTCGCCCGCACCGCTTTCTGTGGGAGCGGCGTAAGCCGCGATTGAACCCCCAAGCGGGTCCGATGGTCCGCCTGCTCGCCGGGCCATCGATCGCGGCTTACGCCGCTCCCACAGACACCGCTCCCACCGGCGCAGCTCCCGCAGAAAGCGCCGCGTATCCGCGCTGCGCACGGCGGCGTTACGGCAAGCCGCCGCGCTTCACCGCCACATATTTTTCCATCCGCGACGCCGCCAGCTGATCGCAGGACACGCCCAGTACCATCACACCGTGGTTGCGCAGGGCATCGCGGCCTGCTTCGCATTCTGTGGGAGCGGCGTAAGCCGCGATTGAACCCCAGTCGGATGTGATGGTCCGCATGTTCGCCAGGCCATCGATCGCGGCTTACGCCGCTCCCACAGAAAGCGGTGCGTTGCGCATATCCGGCTGCGCACGGCGGCGTTACAGCAAGCCGTCGCGCTTCACCGCCAGGTATTTCTCCACCAGCGACGCCGCCAGTTGGTCGCAGGACACGTCCAGCACCATCACACCGTGGTTGCGCAGGGCATCGTGGGCGGCGCTGCGCTGTTCCAGGTACTGCGCGGCGGCGCCGGCGCGGACCGCGTCGCGCAGCTCGTGGACCTCGCTCGCGAGAGCGGCGTCGATCGAGTCTTCGCGCAGCGAGGCGACGCAGACCAGATGGCGCTTGCGCAGCATCTGCACCGCAGCCAGCACGTCGTCCATGTCTTCGTCGCGCAGGTTGGTGACCAGCATCACCAGCGAACGCCTGCGCTGGCGCAGCGACAGTTCGGTGGCGGCGGCGAGGAAGTCGGTGGCGACCGGTTGCGGCTGCAGGGCGTAGCTGGCGCGCAGCAGGCTGTCGATGGTGCCGACGCCGCGCTTGGGCGGCACCCAGGCCGAGGCGCCGCCGCTGGCGAGCAAGCCGACCGCGTCGCCCTGGCGCAACGCCAGGTAGGCCACCACCAGCGCCGCATCCAGCACGCGGTCGAAATGCGAGAGTTCGCCGTCGCGCGCGAGTAGGCGGCGACCGGTGTCCAGCATCAGCACCAGCTGTTGATTGCGTTCGTCCTGATACTCGCGCGAGATCAGGCGGCGCGCGCGCGCGGTCGCCTTCCAATCGATCTGGCGCAGGCTGTCGCCGACGCGGTACTCGCGCATCTGGTGGAAGTCGGTGCCTTCGCCGCGACGGCGCTTGAGGTGCGCGCCGACCAGGCGCGAGGCCTGTTCGGCGCTGAACATCGCGAACTTGGCCAGCGGCGCGAAATTCGGGAACACGCGCACCGGCTGGACCGCGCCGGCCAGGCGCGACTGCCACCACAGCCGCCACGGCGAATGCAGCCGCAGCTGCACGCCGTCGAAAGCGAAATCGCCGCGCACGTTGGCGCGCAGGCGGTAGTCGATGCTGCTGCTCTCGCCGCGACGCAGGGTCAGGCGGCGCGGCAGGCCGGCCATGCTCCAGCCGCCCGGGTGCAGGTCGAACACGTCCAGCGCTTGCCGGCGCGCCGCCGCTTCCAGGGTCAGGGTGACCTCGCGCTCCAGACCGATCGGCCAGGTGTCGGGCATGCGCCGCTGCACCTGCGGAGTCGCGCGCAAGCCGACCCGCCAGGCGTCGAACAAGGCGATCAGCGCCAGTGCAGCGCCGGCGACCCACCATGCGCGCAGCGACGCCCAGCCGATGGCGACCGCCAGCCCGAACGCGCCCCACAGCACCAGCAACGCGAGCAGCGCCGGCGCCGGGCGCGGCAAATTGCGCGCGCGGGCGGCTTTGGCCGGGGCGACGACCGCACTCATTGACGCGGCGCTTCGACCTTGGCCAGCAGCGCATGCAGCACATCGTCGGGCGACTGGCCTTCGATCTGCATTTCCGGAGCCAGGGCGATGCGATGGCGCAGCGCCGGCTTGGCGATCTCGCGCACGTCGTCGGGGGTGACGAAGTCGCGGCCCGACAGCACCGCCTGGGCGCGCGCGGCGCGCACCAGCGCCAGGCTGCCGCGCGGACCGGCGCCGAGCGCGATGCCGGCCCATTCGCGGGTCGCCGCGGCGATGCGCACGGCGTAGTCGATCACGGCGTCGTCGACGGTGATCAGCGCGGTGCCGTGCTGCATGGCCACGATCTCCTCCGGGCCGAGCACACGCTGCACCTGCGACAGGTCGAAGTCCGAGGCGCTGCGGCCCTGACTGACCGCGGTGACCATGCGCTTCTCGTCGGCGCGACTGGGGTAGCCGATCAGCACCTTGAGCAGGAACCGGTCCAGCTGCGCTTCCGGCAGCGGGTAGGTGCCTTCCTGCTCGACCGGGTTCTGGGTGGCCAGGGTCAGGAACGGCGGCGCCAGTTCGAAGCTGTGGCCTTCGATGGTGACCTGCAGTTCCTGCATCGCCTCCAGCAGCGCCGACTGGGTCTTGGCCGGAGCGCGGTTGATCTCGTCGGCCAGCAGCAGGTTGGTGAACACCGGGCCGCGGCGGATGTTGAAGCTCTCGGTCTTGGGGTCGTAGACCGCATGGCCGCTGATGTCGCTGGGCATCAGATCGGGGGTGAACTGGACGCGCGCGTAGCCGCAGTCCAGGGCCTTGGACAGGGCCCGCACCAGCAGAGTCTTGCCCAGCCCGGGCACGCCCTCGATCAAGGCATGGCCGCCGGCGAGCAGGGCGATCAGGATCTGATCCAGCGCCTCGGCCTGGCCGATGAAGGCCTTGCCGACCTCGTCGCGCACGGCGGCGGCGCGCTGCGCCAGTTCGGGGCCGGTGATCGGAGCGGGCAGGTGCGCGTTCGCGGTGGTCATAGCGAGTTTCTCAGTCGGATCAATGTGGCGATGCGGGATCGGAACGCGGCGTGATCGCGCGCGACCGGCGTGGCCAGCGCTTCGCGGATGTCCGCGGGCGCGAGCTTGAAACGTTCGGCCAGCAAGGCCGCCTGCGGCTCGCCGTCGAGCGCGGCGGCCTGCGGGTCGCGGCGGCGCAGGCGGATCAGGAAGGCGTTGCGCACGGCCGCGTGCAGCAGATGGCCGTAGCCGTAGCGATAGGTGTGTTCGCCGCTGGCGACGATGTGCTCGAGCAGCGAGCGGCGTTCGCCGGCCGGCGCCGGCAGCAGCGGACCGAAGCGCTCGGCGCGCCGCCACAGCCACAGCAGCAGCGCCAGCAGCAGCGGACCCCAGGCCATCCAACTGCGGGTCAGCAGGGTCATCCACAGCGACGGCATGTCGGCGGCATAGATCAGGTGCACGGTGCCGGCGCGGTAGTTCGGCGCCAGCAGCTGGCGCAGCAGGGCGATGTGCGGCACGTCCTTGATCGACTCGCTGCGCGCTTCGCCGGCGGCATTGACCGCGAAGTCGAGATCGGCGATCACGTCGACGCTGCCCTTGCCCTGTGGCAGGCGCGCGAACACGTAGCCGGTGTCCTCCCCGCCCCAGGCGCGCAGCGGGGTCGCGGCGCGTTCCATCAGCAGGAAGCGCCGACCCTGGCAGAACTCGACGTGCGAATCCCGGCGCTCGACGTACATCGCCACGCAGTCGGTGTCGCGCTGCGGGAAGAACTTCACTCCCAGATCGGTCAACAGCGGAATCCGCATCGCCGCGCTGAGTTCGCCCGGCGGCGGCGTGCGCACGATCAGGTGACCGCCGCCGTGGACCCAGGCGATCAGGGTCTGCGCGTCCTGCGGCGACAACTGGCGCGGATCGCGCAGCAGCAGCACGGTATCGCGCGCGCCCAGCGGATGGCGGTCGGGCTGCAGGCGCTGGCGCGAGAGCGCCTTCACCCCGTCCTTCTGCAGCGCCAGCTTGAGCACGTACAGCGGGTTGCTGGCGGCCTCGCCGCTGCGCGGCAGGTCGATCCATTCCTCGACCCGCTCGTGGGTGCGCCACCACCAGAAGCCCAGCCCCGCCAGCAGCAGGACCACCAGCGCGGTCGCCAGTGCGGTGCGCAGGTTCATGCGGCCCACCCGAAGCGTTGCGTGAGCGAGCGCAGCAGGGCGTCGAACTCGTCGGCGCCGGGCAGGCGCTGGGCGTAGGCGGCGTACTGCCAGGTGCGCACGGCGCTGGCGAAGACTTCGCGGTCTTCGCTCAGCGGCATCCTGCGCGAGGCGCGCAGGCATTCGGCCTCGGTCGCGCCGGGTACCAGCACGACCTGGGCGCGCGCGACCATGGCCTCGACGCTGGCGCGGTACAGCAACGCCAGCGCATCGCGCTGACGGCCGGACTGCCACAGGCGGCGCACGGCGGTGGGGATGTCGTCGGGCAGCGGCTCGGATTCGGCCACGGCGTTCTGACGGACCTGTTCGGGTTCGCGCTCCTCCGCGCGCACGCTGTCGCGCAGCCAACGCAGCCAGCGCGGCGAGGTCAGCACGATCAACAGCGCCAGCGCGCCGATCAGCACCCACAGGCCGTACTTGCCGATCGCGGCGATGATCGCGCCCAGGCCCGCCAGCGCGGCGGTCTCGCCCGATGCGTCCTTGGGCTTGGCCGGATTACGCGGCTTCCAGGTCGTGACCTTGCGCTTGGGGGCGACGGTCGGATCCTGGTAGGCCTGCTCGACGGCCTTGCGCAGGCCGGCGTCGTCGGCGCGGGCCTCGCCGAAGACTTCGTCCAGGGTCGGCGGCGCCTTCGCTTCGCGCGCGGCGACGGCTTTCTGCAAGGCCGCCTCGTCGTCGCCCTCGGCTTCGACGTCGGCCGGGCCGACCGGTTCGCGCAGCGGCGCGCCGATGCGCGGCGGTGCGTCCTCGTCCTCGACGAATGCCTCTTCCGATTCCCCGTCTGCCGGCGCGCTCGCCGCGGTCGCCGGTTCCGACATCGGTGCCGGCGGCGCGGCTTCCTGCGCCGATGCTTCCGGCAGCAGGCCCATGCCCAGACACAAGGCCAGCAGCAGCGGTGCGCTCGCCGCGCTCAGGCGCGCGCGCAGGCGCCGGAACACGATCTCGATATCCCAGGCCTCGATCTCGGTGCGGCGGTTGAGATACAGGCCGAAGCCGGCGCCGACGTAGAACGGCTCGATCACGCAGACCGACACCCAGGCCAACACGTTGGTGGCCAGCTGCACCCAGCTCGCCTCCGCCAGCAGCGCCTGCCAGGCGCCCTGAGCGGTGTCGGCCAGGTATTCGGACGGAATGAAGATCGCCGCGCCGGCCGCGATGCCCAGGTTCAGCGCGAACTCGAAATTCACGCAGACCAGGGTCAGCAGCGCGGCCACGCCGTACACCGGCGCGCCCAACGCGCTGCGGCGCTGGCGCGCTTCGGCGCCGCGCCCGCCTTCGAGCAGGTCCACCGGCAGGTACAGCGAACGCGCCGGGCTGAGCCGGCGCCAGGTCAGATAGGGCAGCCACCAGCGTGCGCCCCAGCGCAGCTGCGCGCGCAGGGTCTGGCGCGTGCTGGGCACGTCGCCGAACACCGCGCGCGACAGCACATACAGCGGCACCCGGTCGAACAGCGGCTTGAGCCACCACATCAACACTGCGGCCAGCCACAGCTTGTCCAGCGCCCAGGCCGCGGCGTTGACCGCGACGAACAGCGGCAGAGTCAGCAGCAGATACGGCGCCCAGATCGCGGCGGCATGGCGGCGCACCAGGGCGGTGCCCAGCTCGACCGCTTCCCAGGCCGTGCGCGGACGCAGCGCGACAGTGAGCGATTCGATCCTCATGGCTCGATCCGGTCTTCGAGCGCGACGTTCTGATTGCGCCCGCCGAACCACAGCCAGGCGCCGACCAGCAGCCACAAGACCGCGCCGACGCCGTACTTGACCGCGGCCGGGATGGTCGCGATGGACGACCAGAACGCTTCGACGAACGCGGCGAACACCAGCATCGCCAGCACACCGACGCAGATCATCGCACCGCGTTTGCCGCCCTCGATCAAGGCGTCCATGCGCCGACGCCGCCCCGGCGCGACCAGGTTCAAACCCAGACGCAGCCCGGCGCCGCCGGAAATCCAGATCGCGGTGAGCTCCGGCGCCGAGTGTCCGGCGACGAAACGCCAGAACGGATCGCCGTGGCCGACCGCCTGCAGATGGCCGGCGACGCCGCCGATGATCAGGCCGTTGCTGATCAGCACCACGATCGAGCCCAGGCCGAACAGCAGTCCGCTGGCGAAGGTGCGGAAGCCGATGCTGACGTTGTTGAGGATGTAGTAGCCGAACATCGCCATGTCGGTCTCGGCGCCGCGGCCGAGGGTCTGCAGCGGGCTGTTCGGGTCGTACATGTGCTCGAACTCGGCCAGCTGTTGCGGCGCGAACAGCGCGCTGGCCAGTTCGGGCTGGATCTGGATCGCGACGAAGATCGTGATCAATGGCAGCCAGAACAGCGCCGCGGCGGCGGCCATGCAGCCGCGTTCGGCGCGCACCAGGCGCGGGAAGCCGGCGAACAGGAACTCCAGCGCACGCCGCCAGCGCGGACGCGGCGCGCGGTACAGCAGGCCGTGGCCGCGTTGCATCAGCTCCTGCAGGCGGTCGGTGACCGCCGCGCTGTAACCGCGCCGGCGCGCCAGGGCGAGTTGCTGGCACAGGCGGCGATAACGCGCCGGGATCTCGTAGTCGGGCACGCCCTGCCAGCTGCGGCGCTCGGCGCGCGCACGCTTGGCGCTGCCGCCACGCGCGTCCAGCCAGGTTTCCAGCTCGTTCCATTCGGCCTGGTGGCGCTCGACGAAGCGCTCTTGCTTGACTGCGGCGCCCTGGATCATCGACGCCCCAGCAGCCAGTTGGCGATGCCGTACACCCGCGCGACCGCGGTTTCACCGCGCGCACCGGTCAAGGGCTGGACCAGGTCGGCCAGCTCGATCTGGCGCGCCGCGGCCAGGCGCGGCGCGCGTTCGGCGAAGGCGACCATCGCGGCCTGCTCGTAGGGCAGCAGCGGCACCGCCGGCGCGGTCGCGGTATCGATCGGCGCGGCCGCGGATTCGTGGCGACGCGCCTCGTGCACGACCAGGGTGCCGGCGACCATGTCGCCCAGGCGCCGGCCGTAGGGGTCGGAGTAGCTCGCGATCAGGCCGAAGGCGTAGCCGAACGGCAGCATGTCGACCACCCGCAACAGGTTGCGCACGAACGACTGCATCCAGCCCACCGGCGCGCCGTTGCCGGCGACCACGCGCAGGCCCAGCGCGCGCTTGCCGGGCGTGCGGCCGTCCCACATCGCTTCGAACGCGACCGCGTAGAACCACAGCAGCAGGAACATCAGCACCAGGAAGAAGCCCATGCCGCCCTGGCCCAGCAGGCCGAGCACCAGCGAGCCGACGAACATCAGCGTCAGGCGGATGCAGAAATCGATCAGCCAGGCCAGCGCGCGCGGCACCGGACCGGCCGCGGGCAGGCGCAGGGCGACGCCTTCGGGCGTCACCACTTCGCGGTAGGTATCCAGCATCACGGCGGCGCGGCGCCCGCGGGCGGCATCGGCCGCATCCGGTATCGCGCGGCCTGTGTTCGGTGCAACTCGTCCATGCGTTTTCCGGTTTTCCCCCTGCCGCGACTGTAAACGCGGCCCACCGCCCTGCCTAGCCTGCGCTCAGCATGCCCAGGTAACGGTCCTTCAAGCGTACGTAGTGCTGCGCGCTGTATTGCAGCTGTTCGATCTCGCGCTCGCTCAGCTTGCGCACGAAGCGCGCCGGGTTGCCGAGCCACAGCTCGGCCTCGCCGACCGTCTTGCCGGGCGCTATCACCGCGCCTGCGCCGACGAAGCCGTAACGCTGCACCGTGGCGCCGTCGAGGATCTTGGCGCCCATGCCGATCAGGCTGAATTCTTCCAGCCGGCAGGCGTGCACGATCGCGCCGTGGCCGATGGTGACGTCGTTGCCGATCACCGTCGGCAGGCCGCCCGGGCGCGTGAACGGACCCTCGTGGGTGACGTGGACGATGGTGCCGTCCTGGATGTTGGTGCGCGCGCCGATGTGGATGCTGTTGACGTCGCCGCGGACCACGCAGCCGGGCCAGATCGACACGTCGTCGCCGAGGACGACGCGGCCGATGACGGTGGCGGCGGGGTCGACATAGACCCGTTCGCCGAGTTCGGGGTGATGCTCTAGGTAAGGACGCAGGCTCATGCACCGATTGTAAGCCGCGAGGCATGGCCTCACGCGCACGGCTGGGCGCAGGCACGGCGGCATTCGGCGCTTGGCGTTCGATGCGGTGCTTGCCCGACGCCATGATCGGCACAACGGCCGATCTGGAGTGAGGCGCCGCCAGCCGGCCGTCGCAGCGGAGGTTCGCAGCCCGCGCCGAGGGCACCGCCCGCCTCACCGACGCCCTCGCCCGGCCGGTCCGCCCTCAGGACGGCCGCATCGCCCCCCATGGCTGGCCTCTGCCGCCCCGTCGCGGTCGCTCCCTAGCGAGCCCGGCGCGACTACACTGCGGCGTATGGATATCACCGCCGACACCACCCCCAGCGAACTCGACGCCACCCGCGAACGCCTGCGCGCGGCCTGGCGCGCGCGCAAGCCCGACTACGCCCAGCGCCGCGCCGACCTGCTGCGCCTGCGCGACGCATTCCGGGCCCGGGTGCCGGCGATGGACGCGGCGATCCAGGCCGACTTCGGCCACCGCTCCAGCCACGAGAACCTGCTGTCCGAGGCCATGATCACCCTGGCCGAGATCGACCACGCACTGGGCCACCTGCGCCGCTGGATGCGGCCGCGCCGCGCCGCGGTGGGCTGGCGCTTCTGGCCCGCGCGCGCCGAGATCCGGCCCGAGCCGGTCGGCGTGGTCGGCATCCTGTCGCCGTGGAACTACCCGGTGAATCTGGCCCTGGTGCCGCTGGTGTCGGCGATCGCGGCCGGCAACCACGTCTACCTCAAGCCCTCCGAGCACACCCCGCGCACCAGCGCCTTCCTGCGCGAACTGCTGGCCGAGGCGTTCCCGGCCGACCGGGTCGCCGTGGCGATGGGCGGGGCGGACGTCGGCGCCGCGTTCTCGGCGCTGCCGTTCGACCACCTGCTGTTCACCGGCTCGACCGCGGTCGGACGCAAGGTCATGGCCGCGGCCGCGCCCAACCTGACCCCGGTCACCCTGGAGCTGGGCGGCAAGGCGCCGGCCGTGGTCTGCGACGATTTCCCGATCGGACTGGCGGCCGCGCGCATCGCCAGCGGCAAGTGGTTCAACGCCGGACAGACCTGCATCGGCGTGGACTACGTGCTGGTCGACGCCGCCCGTCGCGACGCCCTGGTCGCGGCGCTGCAGGCCGAACTGCGCGCGCGCTACGGCCAGCTCGACGCGCCGCAGGATTACACCCGCATCATCAACGACAGCCAGTACGCGCGCCTGCGCGGCTACCTCGACGACGCGCGCTCGCGCGGCCTGCAGGTGATCGAACCGTTCACGCTCGATCCCGACACCGCCGCGCGCGAACGGATCTTCCCGCCGACCCTGGTGATCGAGCCCGGCGCCGACGCCCAGGTGATGCAGCACGAGATCTTCGGCCCGATCCTGCCGGTGCTGTCCTACCGCAATCTGGACGAGGCGATCGCGCGCATCAACGCCCTCGACCGGCCGCTGGCGCTGTATCCGTTCGGCTACGACCGCGCCCAGGTCGAGCGCATCCTGAGCCAGACCCTGGCCGGCGGCGTCACCGTCAACGACACCCTGCTGCACTTCGGCGCCCACGACCTGCCCTTCGGCGGCGTCGGCCCCAGCGGCATCGGCGCGATCCACGGCCGCAACGGCTTCGACACCTTCAGCAAACTGCTGCCGGTGTTCCGCCAGCGCCGCATGGCCGCCAGCGACTGGCTGAAGCCGCCGTACCGGGGAAAGATCGACAAGCTGATCCGCTTCCTGAGCAAGTGAGGCCGCGCCGGCGCGCAAGCCCGGCACAGGCCAAACCACGGCGGCCGTGGTTACGCTCGCGCCCATGAAAATCGTCGGATGAAGTAAGAAACGACGTCTCAAGCAATCCATTTCCATCTCGGGAGTGCGCGCCGAACACGCGAAGTCCCGCAAGCTGGTGGAGCAGGGCATTCATCCTGTCCAGGGACGCAAGCAGCGCCGTGAGGTGCTGGCGATCGAATACCTGAACCGCGATAAGGGTGAGTTCGGCGCCATCCATGCGCAGTGGGGCGACGCGACTTCGGTCGACCTCAAGGGAGGAACGGCCAGGCAGCGCCGGCGCGAGATCAAGAACGATCTTTTGCCGACCCTCAAGACCCAGGGCGGTCGCGAGCATCACGCGCCTCGAACTGACGGCCATCCGGAAGGATGTCGAGAAGCGCGCGCAGGAAATTGCCCGGAACCTCCGCAACTATCTTTGCGGCATCTTCGAGTACGCCATCGATTCGGGTTTGCTCGAAATCGATCCCGTGCCGCCCTTGCGCACCCTGAAGAAGCGCAAGCAGAAGAACCATGCCGCGTTGTCGTCCCCGCAGATCGGCGAGTTCCTGGGTGCGGTTGCGTTTGGCGTCAACGAGCTCGGCACGTGCATCACCATGCGGCTTCCGTACATGACGGCTACACCTTGAGCGGCGCACGCATTGGGCGCCCGGTCCCTCGCTGAAGGCTTGATCTGGATCAACGCGGCGATGCCACCGCGACATCGGACTTGACGCAAGTCAAGTCGGGCCCGGAGGCGCGCCGCGAGACTGCGGACATGACTCACCAGTCCATCGCCGCGATCGGATCGTTCTGGCTGGCCTTGTTGGCCATTCCCACCTGTCTCTTCTTCTCGAATCCATCGCCGGCGTTGGCGTCGGAACCCGACCAAACGCCGCTGTACGAATGGCAGCCGCAACTGGCTCCTGAAGGCCCGGTCACCATCGTTGTCCGCATCCCGCAACAGACCGCCTACGTCTACCGCAATGGTGTGCGCATCGGCCGCTCGCACGTCAGCACAGGACGGCCGGGCTACCAGACTCCGGCCGGTGTATTCGCCATTTTGGAAAAGCAGCGCGAGCACTACTCCAATCTCTACGATGATGCGCCCATGCCTTACATGCAGCGGCTGACCTGGAACGGGTTCGCCCTGCACGCAGGCTCCTTGCCCGGCTATCCGGCGTCGCACGGCTGCATTCGGCTGCCTTATTCCTTCGCGGAAAAACTCTTCGCCATTACATCCAAAGGCACGACCGTCATCGTCAGCGATACAACTGCGCCTGCGGCCGCGGCCATCGGAGACCCTTTCCGAATGGCGCCCGTCGTTGGCGACCGGGCAGCGGAGTGGCACCCCGAAAGATCGGCCGTCGGCCCGGTAGCGGTCATCCTGAGTTTGAGCGACCGGGAGCTCGTCGTCTTACGCAATAGCCTGGAAATCGGCCGCGCGCCGGTGGCCGTCTTCGCGAACGCATGGCGCGGGACGCATGCCTATGTCCGCCTGCCGGGCGATTCGATCTTGCCCAGCTCGATCGTTCCTGATCGCCCGGCGCTAAAATGGCTGGAGATCCCGCTGACGCCGGATGCCGCCTCCGCCAACCTGAATGTGCTGGCCGAAAGTCTCCAGGTGGATACCGGATTCGCCGCGCAGGCCTACGACGTACTAGCGCCGGGCAGCACGCTGATCGTCACCGATGAGCCCATTTCGGCGGGGCCGGACACAACATTAATCCTCGCCGGGACTCCGATGCCCTGAACCAGCATGATCCGCTATGCTGAGGCATGGTCAGACCCCTCGCAATCGCCCTACTGGCGGCACTAGCGGCTGCATCCGCGCCGGCAGTGGCCGAGGAGGGGCTCCTCCGGCGACTGCAGGCGGCAGCCCCGGAAATCGATCCGCATGTCCTCTCCCTGGCGCTGGAAGCGCGCGACTGCGCGATGAGCCATGGCGTTGCGACGGCCGGCGAGCGATTGGCCGTCATTGATTATTCGCGTCCCTCCACCGAGCGGCGGCTCTGGGTCTTCGACGTGCCGCAGGCCCATCTGCTCTACCGGGAATACGTTGCCCACGGCCAGGGCAGTGGTGAAAACCTGGCCAACCGATTCTCGAACGCCAGCGGTAGCCACCAGTCGAGCCTGGGGTTGTTCCGCACCGCGGATACCTACCAGGGCGGCAACGGCTATTCGCTGCGCATGGATGGCCTGGAAGCCGGCATCAACGACCAGGCGCTTGCGCGCGCGATCGTCATGCACGGCGCTCGCTACGTCGATCCGGCGCTGGCCGAAAAACAGGGCCGTCTGGGTCGCAGCTACGGTTGCCCCGCGTTGCGCACGGCAGTGGCCCGGGAAGTCATCGACACCCTCAAACAGGGCCAGCTGCTGTTCGCCTACTATCCCGACGGGGACTGGCTGCGGCATTCCCGTTTCCTCGGCTGCGTCACCGCGAGGGTCGCCGGCGGCTGACACCTGCGTTGATCTAGGTCAAGTCCGGCGCGGCGTTTCCCACCGATGCTGGCTGCGTCCGAAGCACCGGAGCAGCACCATGACTGATACCTATTCGCCCTCAGCCTACGTCGGACCCGACTACCCGCGCTGGAGCCAGACCCTGTCCGACGGCACCTGGGTGCTGATCCGACCGATCGGCCGCCAGGACGCGAAAGCCGAGCGCGAGTTCATCCAGGGCTTGTCGGCGCAATCCAAGCGCATGCGTTTCCTGGGCCAGATATCCGACCCGAGCGACGATTTCATCGAACGCCTGACCGACATCGACTACGTCAATGACGTCGCCCTGGCCGCCCTAGCCCAGGTCGGGGGCAAGGAAAAGGTCGTGGGCGTCAGCCGTTATGCGGCCGACGCAACCCGCGAGCGTTGCGAATCGGCGATCGTGGTGGCGGACGATTGGCAAGGCAAGGGCCTAGGCACCGCGCTCATGCACAAGCTGATCAAGATCGCCCAGGAACGCGGCTTGCGCCTGATGGAGTCTACCGACTTCGCCGAGAACACCGAGATGCGCGAGCTGGCCGCCGACCTGGGCTTCCATTGCCGCCCAGATCCGAACGACGCTCGCCAGGTCATCTATTCGCTGCCGCTGAACGATTACAAGACAGGCGCCTAGTGCCGCCCTCAGTCGCGACCGAATATCCGGCGACGGCGATCTACTAGCGGCGCGGCGGCATGCGATGGGCTCCGACGAGGGTTCCGTAATACAGCAGCGGAATCACGATCAGGGTGAGAACGGTGCTGGCCAGGATGCCGAAGATCAGCGACACCGCCAGCCCGTTGAAGATCGGATCGTCGAGAATGAAGGAGGCCCCGAGCATCGCCGCCACGCCGGTCAGCGCGATCGGCTTGGCGCGCACAGCGCAAGCCTCGATTACGGCTTCCGCGGGCAGGCGGCCCTCCGCGATGGCCTGATTGACGAAGTCCACCAGCAGGATGGAATTGCGCACGATGATGCCAGCGAGCGCGATCATGCCGATCATCGACGTCGCGGTGAACTGCGCGCCAAGCAGCGCATGCCCTGGCATCACGCCGATCACCGTCAGCGGTATCGGCGCCATGATCACAAGCGGCACCCGATAGCTGCGAAACTGCGCGACCACCAGCAAATAGATCAACACCATGCCCGCGGCGTAGGCGATGCCCATATCGCGGAAGGTCTCGTAGGTGATCTGCCATTCGCCGTCCCACTTCACCGCAAAACGGCTGGTGTCCTCGGGTTGGGCGATGAAGCTCTGCCGCAGCCACTGTCCACCGACATTCTCACGGCGCAACTGTCCGACCAGGTCGAACATGCCGTACAACGGGCTGTCCAACTCGCCGGCTTCGTCGCCGGTCACGTACACCACCGGCAACAGATCCTTGTGGTAGATCGCGCCGTCCCAGCGTGCGCTCTTCACCGCGACCAGTTCCGATAGCGGGATCAGCTGCCCCGGCCCGCCCCGCACCTTCATCGCGAGCAGGCGGTCGAGCGTGGCCTGGTCGGCCGTCGGCAAGCGCATGCGGACCGGACGCGCGTATTTGGATCGGCCATCGTACAGCCAAGTCGCATCCAGTCCGCCCACTGCAGCAGCGACCGCGTCCGCAATCGACGACTGCGGCACGCCCAATCGCGCTGCGCGGACGCGATCGATCGCGAGCGTCTCGCGTGGGGCATCGCTCTCCACGCTGGTGTCGACATCGACGATGCCTTCGGTGGCCAAGAAGCGTTTTCCCAGTGCCTTGGCCAGAACGCGCGCGCGGCCATAGTCGGGTCCGTACAGCTCGGCCACTATCGGCGCCAGCACGGGGGGGCCCGGCGGCACTTCGACCACTTTCACCGAAGCGCCGTGACGCTGCCCGATCTCGGTAAGCACGCGTCGCAGCGTGAGGGCGATCCCGTGACTTTGGCGGTCGCGCTGGTGCTTGTCCACCAGGTTTACCTGCAGGTCGCCGACGTTGCTTCCGCTGCGCAAATAGTACTGCCGCACCAGGCCGTTGAAGTTCACCGGCGCGGATGTGCCGGCGTAGCCCTGGTAATCGAGCACTTCGGGCACCGCATCGACGGCCGCCGCAAGCTCGGCGAGCAGGGCGTCGGTGTCCTCCAGCGTGCGGCCCTCCGGCAAATCGACGACCACCTGCAACTCGGATTTGTTGTCGAACGGCAGCATCTTCAGCACGACCCATTGCAGCGCCGCCAGCGACACCGCGGCGAGCACCAGTCCGGCCATCGAGGCGTACAGCCAGCGCCGGCGACGCGTGCCGCGAGCGGGATCGAGGAACGGGCGCATGATCCGGTCGAAGAGGCGATGCAAGCGTGCGGATCCGTGCGCGTCGGGATCCGAATCGCTGCCGGAGCGCTCTGCTGGGGGCTTTGCCGCATGCCGCCCGAGCAGCTTCAGCGACAGCCACGGCGTCACAATCAACGCGATCGCCAGCGACAGCAGCATGCCCGCCGAAGCGTTGATCGGAATCGGCCGCATGTAGGGCCCCATCAGGCCCGAGACGAACGCCATCGGCATCAGCGCGGCGATCACCGTGAAGGTGGCGAGGATCGTCGGGCCGCCGACCTCATCCACAGCCGGCGGTATCGCCTCGCGCAGCGTCGTCCCGCCGCGCGTCATGTGCCGATGGATATTTTCCACCACCACGATGGCATCGTCGACCAGGATGCCGATCGAGAAGATCAGCGCGAACAGCGACACGCGATTGAGCGTGAAGCCCATCGCCCACGACGCGAACAAGGTCACCGCCAGCGTCAGCACGACCGCGCTGCCGACGACGACGGCTTCGCGCCAGCCGAGCGCGAACAGCACCAGCAGCACTACCGAACCGGTCGCGAACACCAGCTTCTGAATCAGCTTCTGCGCCTTGTCGGTGGCGGTGCGGCCGTAATCGCGGGTCACAGCGACCTGCACGCCCTCGGGAATCAGTTCGCCCCGCAGCTGCCGCACGCGGCGAGCGACGGCCTGGGTGATGTCGGCGGCGTTGCTGCCGGGCTTTTTCGCTATCGCGATGGTCACCGCCGGCGCGATGCCCTGCGCCGGCCCCTGCCGACCGGGAGGCGCGCCATGCCAAACGTAGCGCGTCGCCACGTCGCCGCCGGCGCGCACCTCGGCCACGTCGGACAGGCGCAGCGGACGGCCATCGCGCAGACCGATCACCAGGTCGGCGACGTCTCGCTCGTCGGCAAGGAATTCACCGATCGTCAGCGGCGTCGCACCGGCCGCACCCACGCGCTCGCCGGCGTGCCGCACGACATTGGCGGCCTGCAGGGACCGACTGAGGTCGGAAACCGTCAATCCGTAGGCGGACAGCTTTGCCGGATCCAGCCGCACCACTACCACCCGATCCGGGCCGCCGATGGTGTATACATCGCGCGTTCCCGGTATGCGCTTGAGTTCGGTCTCCAGCGAGTGGGCGACTTCGGCCAATTCGGCGGCGCCGCGCTGCGGATCGTCGGTCCACAGGGTGAGGCTCATCACCGGGACATCGTCGATGCCCTTGGGCTTGATCAACGGCGTGCCGACGCCGAGTCCGGCCGGCAACCAGTCCATGTTCGAGTACACCTGGTTGTACAGGCGCACGATCGCCGGCTGGCGTTCGACGCCGACCACGTATTCGACCGTCAGCACCGCCTGGCCGGGACGGCTGATCGAGTAGACGTGCTTGATGCCCTCGATCTCGGCCAGCTTCTGTTCCAGCGGCGTGGCGATCATCTGCTCGACGTCGCGCGCGCTCGCGCCGGGCAACGGCACGAACACATTGGCCATGGTCACGTCGATCTGCGGCTCTTCTTCGCGAGGCGTGACCAGCACCGCGACCAGGCCGAGCATCAGGCCGAGCAAGGCGAGCACCGGCGTCAACGGATTGGCCTGAAACGCGGCCGCGAGCCAGCCCGAAAGGCCGAGACGAGGCTCAGTCACGGACGATCGCCTCGCGCTGCTCGGCGAGCGCCTGCATCGCAGCGACCGGATCGAGGGCGATGCGTTCGCCCGGCTTCAAGCCGGCCAGTATTTCGACTCCGTCGCCGATCCGCTGGCCGATGCGTACCTGGCGCAGGACCACGCGCCCTTCCACGACGACGTAGACGCCGCTGACCTCGCCGCGCTGGACGACGGCGGAAGCCGGAATCCGCGGCGCTTGCGTGCCGGCGGCGATCGGGAACACCACCTTCGCGGTAGTGCCCGGCTGCGGTGCGTTCTTCATGTCCGGCAACATCACGCGCACGCCCACGCTGTGCGTGGCGGCGTCCGCGGCGGGAAACACGGTCAGCCCGGCGGCATCGATGCGCCGCCCGTCGGACAGCACGATCCAGGCGTGGGCAGCGGCGCGGATCGCTTCCGCCTCGGACTGCGGGATCTGCACCTCGATGCGCAGCGCGCCGGGCGCGTACATCGACATCAGCGGCTGGCCCGGCGCTATCGCCTCGCCCGGCTCGACTCGTCGCGCGGCGACGATGCCCGCGAATGGCGCCCGCACCACAGTGTATGCCGTCTGCTGGCCGGCCCGGACGAGATCGGCCCGTGCGGCATCACGGGCGGCGACCGCGCTGTCGCGCGCCGCGCGCGCCAGGTCGACTTGCGCGCGCGAGACGTATTGCTGCGCGGCCAACGATACGAAGCGGCGATGAGTGTTTTCCGTCTCGATCGCGGCGGCCTCGGCGGCGCGCAGTTGCGCGCGCGCGGCGTTCGCACCGGCCTGCTGCTCGAAGGCGGTGATGCGCAGGAGCACATCGTCGCGCGCGACGCGATCGTCGACATCGACGTAGACCGCGACGACGCGGCCCGCGGTCTGCGCGGACAGATCGGCATGCCGCACCGCTTCCACCACGCCGTCCCAGATGCGCCCATCGATGCCGCTACCGGCGCCTACGATCTGCGTACGCAGCGTCGGCGCCCGGGTACGCGTGCCTGCGGCGGGCTCGGCGCCGCAGGCGGACACCACCAGCGCGGCGGACAGAAGGAGGGCGAGGATGCGCGGCGTCATCGTCCATCCACCGGTTCAGCGGAACGCGCAGCCGCTGCGGACGCCGAGCTTGCGGAACAGCATCGCCGCCGGGCAGAAGCCGGTGACGCTGGCCTGCAGCAGGTTGAGCCCGACGAAGGCGGTGAGCAGCCACCACCATGGCGACACGAGCTGGGTCAGCGCGACGCTGACCAGGATGACGACGCCTGCGAACGCCATTACGGCACGGTCGATGTTCATGCGATTCTCCATCGAAGGGTGGGGAAGGAATGCGTACTCATGCGCGAGGCCGGTGCGGCCACATGCGGCGCAGCGTGTCGTCGCGGACGAGGGTAGTGACGGACTAGCGCGGCTGCGGTATGCAGCCCGATCAGCCAATGGCCGCGCACCGCCATGGCTACGTGCAGTTCTTCCGCAGTCTCGCCCAAGGATTCGTCCACGCCGGGCGGTGGCGGAACCGCCCAACCCAAGCCGGGCAACCGTGCCGTTTTTCCTTCGCGGCTGAACGCCATCCACCCGAGCAGCGACATGGCGATCACGAACAGATACAGCGCCAAGTGGGTCAGCCTCGCGAGCAGGCGTTGCCATGCGGGCGGTTGCGAATGGATCGGCGGCACGGGGCCGTCCGTGCGCACCGCGGTGCGCACGGCCACCAACGCCAGCACGCACAAGCCCAGCGCGTAAAGCCGGGCTTCCACGGCCTCCTCGCCAGCGGAGAACGCGTCATCGAACTCCATCGCCGCGTAGACCGCGACCAACAGCACGGCAATCGTCCAGTGCCAGCGTGCCGCTTTCGGCTCCGTCGCGCTCATAGCCGCTTCTCCTGGCGTCGGTTGCTCTCGCTCTGCGGCTTCAGGCGATCTATGCCCAGCGCGGCCAGCACGCGTTTCTCGATGACGGGCTCGGAAGTGCCGTGCCGCATCTTGAACAGGAAGTATTTTTCGAACGCGACCTTCGCCAGATGCACCCAGCGTCCTTCCTTGGTCCAGGTCACGTTGCGCGGCGGAATCTGCGGTAGCGCAACGAAGGCGATGCCGGAATCGCCAGTATCGGCCAGGCATACTGCGTTCCACGTGCCTTCGAACGTCGCCGGCTCGCCATGAAGTTCCGCGGCGATGTTACGCACGGCGGTGGTGACCATCGATTCGATCATGAAACCGGTCTTCGGCGCACCGGTCGCCACCGGCGTGGCTTCGATCGGCGCGATCGCCACGCACACGCCGGCGGCGAAGATGGCCGGATACCGCGGGCTGCGCTGTTGCTTGTCGACCAGCACGAAGCCCCGCGGGTTGCACAATCCCTCCACCGCCGCGACCGCATCCACGCCCTTGAACGCCGGCAACAGCATCGCGTAACTGAACGGCAGCACGCGTTCACGCTGGGTCTGGCCGTCTTCGCCGCACTCGACGATGACCGCTTCGCCGGCGCGCATTTCCTGCACCTTCGCATTGGTGATCCAGCGGATGTGCCGCCGGCGCAGCTCGGACTCGAGCATGCTTTTCGAGTCGCCGACCCCACCCAGGCCCAGATGCCCGATATAGGGCTCGCTGGTGACGAAGTGCATCGGCACGCGGTCGCGCAGTTTGCGCCTTCGCAGGTCGGCGTCCAGGATCAAGGCGAATTCGTAGGCGGGGCCGAAGCAGCTCGCGCCCTGCGCAGCGCCGATCAGGATCGGCCCCGGGTCGTCGAGGAAGGCTTGATAGGCTTGCCAGGCGAGCGCGGCGTGAGGCGTGGTGCAGATCGACTGCGTGTGGCCGCCGTCGGGCCCGGCTCCGGGCACTTCGTCGAAGGCGAGTTTCGGCCCGGTGCAGATGATCAGATAATCGTAGTCGTGCTGGGCGCCGTCGGCGGTGTGTACGCGCTTGCGTTCCGCATCGATGCGCACTGCGGCATGTGGGACGAACGCGATGTCCTTGCGCGCCAGCGGTTCCGCGGCCGCGAGCGTGAAGTCCTCAGCGGTCCGCCATCCGACGGCGAGCCATGGATTGGACGGCGTAAAACTGAAGCGCTCGCCGGCGCCGATCACGCTGATGCGGTGCGCGGCACCGAGCGTATCGCGCAGCTCGTACGCGGCGCTCATACCGGCCAAGCCGGCGCCTAAGACCAGGATGTGAGACATCGTGCCGCTCCGGTAGGGGAAGCGCTTTCGATGCTAGAAGCGCCAACCTCGGCCGCTCTTGATCCCGATCAATAGAACGACGGATCAGCCGGCACGCCTGGCGTCACGGCGCATTGGGCTTGTCGACTTCGGTTTCGTCCTCCTCCGGCTGGGCGTCTTCCGGCTTCGGGCGCTGCGTGCTCAACGTCGCCGCCAGGTCGCGATAAGCCCGCACGAATCCCGCGCGCGCGCGTTCCCAGGCCTGCGCATTGCTTTGCTGCATTTCGTGGTGCCGCTTCTCCAGCACCGCCCGCCGTTCGCGGGCTTCGGCCAGCGCCCGCTCGCGATTGGCTTGAACGTCCTCGCCGATGCGCTTGGCTTCGCCAGACCAGTCGGCCTGGAGCTGCCGCAGACGACGATCCATGGCGTCCATGGCCTGCTGCGCCCTTTGCACCGCAGCGGCCCGGCGCGCCACCGTGTAGGCGTTGATGGCGCGTGCCGCCTCTTCGACTTCCCGACGCATTTCCGCCCGCTGATCGACCTCGGTGGGTTCCGAAGCTTTTTTCTCTTCCTGGGGAGGCGGTTGTTGTGCCGCTACGGTAGCGCCTACCGTCAGCAACAACGCCAGCGCGAGATTTCGAAGCTTAAGCATGTGCGTGGCTCCTCTTCCCGAACATGGGGCGATTGCACGCTAGCCCGGCCAAGACCGGATGGAATTGATCCCGATCAACTAAGGGGTTGCGCGCTGCGCAAGCGCCCGCGGCCGTAGCCGAAGCGCGATCGGCCGGGATCCGGGTGATCCTGATGACCGGCGATCATGTCGAGACGGGGCGTTCTATCGCCCGGGCCGCAGGCATCGACGACACGCCGATAGTCGCGTTTGGGGCTGAGCTCGAGCAATTGGATACGGCAGGCGTGGCCGAGCTACTGCGGCGAACTCGCTGGCGATAGCGATTGCCCTCCCCTGCCGCTTACTCCTGGCCAGCCGGTGGGTGTCGCACGAGCGGAGCGCCCCCGGCTAAACACGTTCGAATTGATGTCGGTCAACGCGCCCCGACCGCGCGAGCCGCTGAATGGCGGTTCTCGAGCCAAGGATCACCGATGTGGTTCGCCTGCTGCCGATCCGAGCCGCTTCACCCTGTCGTTCCTCGGCGCCAACGCCACGGTGACCGGTTCCCGACATGCTGGAGGCCGGGAACGCGCGCTTGCTGGTGGATTGCGGCTTGTTCCAAGGATCCAAAACCTTGCGTTTTCGGAACGGTGCGCCGCTTCCAGTCGGTCCCGGATCGATCGACGCCGTCGTGCTGACCCACGCCCACCTCGATCATTCCGGTTGCCTGCCGCGCCTGGTGCGTGACGGCTTTCCCGGCCCTGTCTGGTGTACCGAGGCGACTCGGGCGCTCTGCGGCATCCTGTTGCCGGATTCGGCCAGGCTACTGGAGGAAGAAGCCGGGTACGCCAACAAGATCGATTCGTCGCGGCACCACCCGGCCGAGCCGCTCTACACGGAAAGGGACGCGCACGCCTGTCTTGATCGCTTCCGCACCGTGCCGTTCGAACAGCACTTCACCGCCATTCCCGGCATCCAGGGATTTCTCAAGAACCAGGGCCACATCTTGGGCGCGGCGGCCGCCACTCTCGATCACGGCGGTATTCGCATCACCTTCAGCGGCGACATCGGCCGGTCCAACGATCCGATCATGCCGGCGCCGGCACCGCCGGCCGAAAGCGATTGGATCGTTTGCGGATCTACCTATGGCGATCGGCGCCACCCTCCGGGGACACTCAAGAACGAATTGAAAAACGCACTCGCGCGTGTGCTGGAAAGAAGCGGGTCGCCATCGCCCCGGCCTTCGCGGTAGGCCGCGCGCAACTGCTGCTGAACACGGTCGCCCAGCAGCAGCAGGAGCATTCCATCGCCGATGGTGCCCGTTTATATCAATAGTCCGATGGCGACGGACGTGACCGAGCTTTACCATCGTTATGCCAGCCAGAACCGTCTGGACAACGACGCACTGGACCACATGCGGCGAATGACCCGATTGGTCAATTCCGCCGAAGAGTCCAAGGCCCTCAACCGCAGGAAGGGGCCGATGATCATCGTCGCCGCGGCGGGGATGCTGACGGGAGGCAGGGCACGCTATCACCTGATCGCGTTCGCGCCCGCCCCGCGCAACGCGATCTTGTTGAGCGGCTACCGAGCCGGCGGCACGCGCGGCGCGGTGCTGGCATCGGGCGCCAAATCGGTGCGCATCTATGGCCAGGACGTCTCGGTGAACGCCGAAGTGGTGTCGCTGGGCATCGCATCGGCCCATGCCGATTCGGACCTAATCCTGGCCTGGCTCGACGCGGCGCCCCGCCAGCCGCGAGCGAAGTTCCTGGTGCACGGGGAACCCGAGGCTTCGGGTACGCTGCGCAAGCGGATCGAGCGGGAACTGCATTGGCAAGCCCGTGTCCCGGAATACAGGGACGCGGTCGACTTGCGCTACAAGCTTCCGGCTTGATCCAAATCAAGGCGCTGTCCCGCATTCAATGCCGGAATGCAGGCTCCCCCACCGCTTCGGAGGTGCCTGCAATGAACGACAAAGAATTGCGCCAATTCGTTCTGGACGAGTTGGAATACGAACCGAGCATCGATTCGGCCAACATCGGCGTGACCGCCGAACACGGCGTGATCACGCTGAGCGGGCATGTCGCCGATTACGCGCAGAAGGTGGCAGCCGAACGCGCCGCATGGCGTGTGAAGGGCGTCAAGGCCATCGCGCAGGAAATCGAAGTGCGCCTGTCGTTCGACAAGAAGCAGAACGACGACGAGATCGCGCAACGGATCCTGAACATCCTCGCCTGGAACACGGTCGTTCCCAAGGACGCCATCAAGGTCAAAGTCTCTGAAGGCTGGGTTACCTTGACCGGCCAAGTCCACTGGCATTACCAGCGGGAAGCGGCCGCGGCGGAAGTGCGCAAGCTCACCGGCGTGAAGGGCGTCATCAACGACGTCAAACTCGCGCCCGCCGCCCAGATCGGCGACGTCAAACGGCGCATCCAGGATGCGCTGAAGCGCTATGCGGAGATCGAGGCCAAGGGTATCCGGGTCGAGATCAAGGATGGCAGCACCGTCCGCATCGAGGGACAGGTGGACAACTGGGACGAAAGGCAGGCGGTCGAGCGTGCGGCGTGGTCCGCGCCCGGCGTGCGCATCGTCGAGGACCATCTGACCATCGGCTGACCGCTTCTTTTCCCGGCGGGCGTCGCCCGCCGGGATGGTCATGCCATGGCCTCGCGTTCCGGCGCGCGCCACAGCGTCGACAATGCGTTCCCATTGACCTCATCCTGACCGCAGATTTGTCCCTATTCCCATTTCTCATGCCTTCCTCTACGGATCCGAACCATGGCTTGACGGTTTTGGACGCGTCTTCCAGCCGGCTTACGCTCTTGTTCCTACTGGCAGCGACCACCGTCTTCGCGCCGATCGCGCTGGGTTACTCCGCCTGGACCTCGCGGACGAAGCGGGGCAACGGCGCCCGCATGCGGCCGCATCGTTCCAAAGAGCTCTACTGACATGCCGTTCATCGGCGCCGATCCACATGCTCGCTGAAGGCGCGATCTCCGCATCGCGCCCGGCGAAGGAGATATCCCATGAACCGGGTGCAGGACAAAGTCTGCATCGTCACCGGAGCGGCGCTGGGCATCGGCCGGGCATGCGCGCAGCGGCTGGCGCAGGAAGGCGCGCGCGTCGCGCTCTTCGACGTGCTCGATGCCGAAGGCGCAGCGCTGGCGGACGATCTGCGGATGCAAGGCTTCGATGCCGGGTATTGGCACGTCGACGTTAGCCGAGAGGCGGAGGTTTCCCGCGCGACCGAAGAAGTCGCCCGTACGTTCGGCGCAGTTCACGTGCTGGTGAACAATGCCGGCATCGCAGGGAGCAACAAACCCACCCACGAACTCACCGAAGCCGAATGGGACCAGGTCCAGGCGATCAACGTGAAAGGCGTGTTCTTCTGCACCAAGCACGCCATACCGCACATGCGTCGCGCCGGCCACGGCAGCATCGTCAACCTGTCGTCGATCTACGGCTTGGTCGGCGCCGCCGACGTGCCGCCTTACCATGCCTCGAAGGGAGCGGTGCGCCTGATGAGCAAGACCGATGCTCTGATCTACGCGCCGGACCGCATCCGTGTCAACTCCGTGCATCCGGGCTATATCCGCACACCGATGGTAGAGCATCACCTACGCGACAACGGCGCCGCCGACCTTGAAGCGGCCATGATCGAAGTCGGCAAGCTGCATCCATTGGGCCACATGGGCGAACCGGACGATATCGCCTGGGGCGTGGTGTATCTGGCCTCGGACGAAGCCAAGTTCATGACAGGTGCCGAACTGGTGGTGGACGGGGGCTACACCGCGCGGTGATGAGAAAACGCGTTTCGGCGGAAATGATGGCTCAGGGGCGGCCGCCGCTTCGAAAAATCGACCACAGCAGCCATACGCCGGCCAGCGAGGCGCCAACGAAGCCCAATAGCCCGAAAAGCGCCGCCCCCCAATAACGTCGGCCTGCCTTCGATCGTCATCGCGATCGGCGAGCCGACGATCACAGCCGCTATCGCCATCGCGCCGGACAGGCGATTGGCCGCGCGACCAATCCCATGGTTGAACTCATGGAGCTCGTCCACCTGCATATGCATGCGCGCTCCTCCTCCAGTGCGCAGCAATTGCAGCGGGCTGGGCCTGGGGCGCCATATCGAAGTCGAGGTCGATGGTTCGCCCGAAACCTTCGAGCGTCAGGCAGACCTTGATCAGCAGCGTCAGGTCGGCAGGCAAGGCCAGGCGATGGGAACGCAGCGGCGTCGCCGGGCACTTCCGTATCCAGGCCGAGGTCCAAGTCGAGCGTGCCGACATGCGGCTGTCCTCGTGGGCGAGCGGCAGCCACGGCACCGCACCGCCGGCCACGGCAAATTTTCCCTTGAAGCTGCCGAGGATCTGGCCGTTCTCGACCAGCAGGTCTTGACCGCGGCCGTGGTGCGGTCGTCGTAGTCGGCGGCGGACCGCGGTTCCTACCGGATCAACCTTTCGGCCACGCCAGCTTTTCCTTTCGCAGATGGTCGGCCGCTTCCGTGCCGCGTTCGCTGGACACGACCAGGTCCAGATAGGTTTGCACGGGGCTGGTGCAGACTGCACCGGGCGCCGGCTCAATGATGTCGAGGAACAGCCCTTCGTCCTTGGGCAGCGTCACGACGACATTCTGGCCGTTTGAAGCCGAGGATAGGTTCAGCACGGAACGAAGTCTTTCAAGGCCCTTGGCGTCCGCGTAGAAATAATGAGTGCCGGTGCGCGCATAAGACGCCAGCCAATGCGCCGCCGAATAGGAAGCGAACACGGCCTGTCCTTCTTCAGCGTCCGTGCCTAGCGCCTGTCGCGCCGCCTCGTCCAGCGCCTTGCCGTGCAGCGTCGTATGTAAGTTCACCCGTTGCCCGGTGGGAGCCGCGTACGTGGCCGCCCATGCGTCGAGCAATGCGTCAGGCTTGGACAAACGCAGTCCTTCTTCGGAGACTTCCGCCCATTCCCTGTCCAGCAAGCTGCCGCGCACGTTGCTGACATGGCCCACGCTGACGGCGGCCGCTTCGGCGAGTTCGACTACCCGCCAGGTCCGGTCCGGATCACGGAGCAGCACGCGTAGCACCTGCGCCGACTTCGGCATGAACAACGACTTTAGTTCGCGGCGCTCCGTCTTCGGCTTGCTCGCGACCTGTCGCTCGATGAAGATGCCACCGAACGCCAGGTAGGCGTTGCCTTCGAGGTCGAGGAACCCTACGCCTTCCTCGCGGCACAGCGATTGGACGTTGGGCGACAGGTAGGGAGCGACCAGCACCGGTATGGTTTCCGGGGTTCGTCCAGCAACGTAGTCGCGCAACTGTAGAAGCGCCGGACGGACATACCGTGGCTGGCCGTTGGACTCCACCTCGCACGCCAGCGTGTAGCGGCGACCGTCGGCGTCGAGGCGCGCAAGAATATCGACCTGTTTACCGGCGTCGGCGACTTCCTGCTTGACGTCCAACACCCGGATCGCAGGCACCCGCTCCAGCAGTTCCCGGAGCGCCTCGGCAGCGCGGGATTCGGTGCTTTTCACTGATTCGGCCTGTTTCAGAATTTGCTGAAATTAGCAATTCTAGTGAAATAATCAAGCGGCGTTCAGTGGAATGGCAGGTTTCAGCAAATGCTGAAAGAGGGCTATAGTCTGAAAATGACGCCCGGCCACAGGCATCTGCGACCTAGGCAAATTGCGGGTATCGCTGGGAGCATGATCGATGAAGCGAAGAAATAAATATAATAAATTCAATAGGTTGATGCCCATATGAAAATCGCCAGCTGGAACGTCAACTCGCTCAACGTGCGCATGCCGCACCTGGAAACCTGGCTGGGCCTGCGCATGCCGGACGTGGTGGCGCTGCAGGAAACCAAGCTCGAAGACCACCGCTTCCCCGACGACGCCCTGGCCGCACTGGGCTACCGCAGCGTGTTCGCCGGCCAGAAGACCTACAACGGCGTGGCGATCCTGTCGCGCGAAAGCGCGCGCGACGTGCAGATCGGCGTGCCCGGCTTCGAGGACGAGCAGAAGCGCGTGATCGCCGCCACCGTCGGCGATGTGCGCATCGTCAACCTGTACGTGGTCAACGGCCAGGACGTGGGCACCGACAAGTACGCCTACAAACTGCGCTGGCTGGATGCGATCCACGACTGGCTGGCCGAAGAACTGCGCGCGCACCCGCAGCTGGTGGTGCTGGGCGACTTCAACATCGCACCCGACGAGCGCGACGTGTACGACCCGGCCGTGTGGAACGAGGGCCACATCCTGACCTCGACCGCCGAACGCGATGCGCTGCGCCGCCTGTACGCGCTGGGCTTGCACGACAGCTACCGCATGCACAACGACGGCGCCGGCGAGTTCAGCTGGTGGGATTACCGCCAGGCCGCGTTCCGCCGCAACCTCGGCCTGCGCATCGACCTGGCGCTGGTCTCCGACGCGTTGCGCGCCCGCTGCGCCGGCGCCGGCATCGACCGCGAGCCGCGCACCTGGGAACGGCCCAGCGACCACGCGCCGGCTTGGGTGGAGTTGGGCTGAGTCTGGTCGCACGGACGGACGAGCTTCGCCGTTGCCGTTGCCGTTGCCGTTGCCGTTGCCGTTGCCGTTGCCGTTGCCGTTGCCGCGGCATTTGAATCCATAGCAACGCACTCAAACGAACATCCGTAGACCCGAAGGGCGGCGCGCAGGACGCGCGCCGTTTTTCGAGGAACAGGATGTTCCTTCGAAAAATCCCCGCGCAAGCTCCGATCTCGCAAGGGAGGGTTGTCAAGGCAAGCCCTTCTCTTTGGTTACTTTCTCTTGGGCTAGCAAGAGAAAGTGACCCGCATGCGCAGCAGGCGGAAGCTGTTGCTTAAGAACGAAACTAACGCAGCAAACGGAATTCGCAATCGCGGCTTACGCCGCTCCCACAGAAAGCAGAAAGCCAAGCCGATCCGCATCGAAACTCACGCAGCAGCCGAAGGCCGCGGTCGCGGCTCACGCCGCTCCTACCCCAAGGCCGGAGCGGGACAGGCGCGGCCGCCGGGCTGGCGATCGCGGCTTACGCCGCTCTCCCACAGGAGGCAGGAAGCAGAAGGCAGAGCCGTAGCGAAACCGCCGGGTCGGAGGACGAAGGTCGCGGTCGCGGCTTACGCCGCTCCTACCCCAAGGCCAGAGCGGGACAGGCGCCGCCGCCGGGCTTGCGCGGCTTGCAGATGCGGTTCGCCTGTGGCTCACCACATCCTACGATTCGTCGACGAGGAGGATGCAGCGAGCTCGCGCACAAACTCGCGCACAAAAAAGCCCGGCGATGCCGGGCTTTTTCGTTTCCGTCGGCCTGCGCGCTCAGCGCACGCGACCGCGCCGGAACAGGTTGACGATGCCGAGCAGCACGATCGCGCCGACCAGCGACAGCAGCAAGCCGGTCAGACTGAAGTTGCCATCGTTGATATCGCCCGCACCCAGACCCAGCACGCCGCCGAGCCAACCGCCGAGAAATGCGCCGACGATGCCTACGATGACGTTGAGAAAGATGCCCTGCTGCCCATCGGTGCGCATGACCAAACTGGCCAGCCAACCGATGACGCCGCCAACCACGAGCCAAATGATGATGCCCATCATGTCGGTGTCTCCTAATAGTTCAGAGGACGCCCGATCGCACTTGCGCCGTGAGGATGCACTCGCCTGTCGCATCGGACGATTGCAGTCTGGATGCGTATTTGTGATGGCAACGTTAAATGTTCACACTGCGGCGAAGCGCGTCACGCGGCGTAGACACGCCGCGCGTGGAGTTTAACCACCGTTGCTGCGCAGCAGCTGCAAGAGCAGGTCGCGCGGCAATTTTCCGGTCTCGTTGCGCGGCAGCGCATCGACGCGGCGCAGCGGACGCGGCAGGAATACCGGATCGATGCTGGCGCGCAATGCGCGCAGGATTTCGGCCTCTTCCAACCGCGGCGCGACCGCGAGCGCGGCGATCCGGCGCACCGCGCCGTCGTCGCTGTCGAGCTGGAACACCACGCCGTCCTCGACGCCGTCGATCGCGAGCAGTTTGCGGGTGAGGTCGCCCAAGGAAGCGCGCTTGCCGGCGATTTCGAGCAGGTCGGCGCTGCGCCCGCGCAGCACGAAACGGCCGTCGGCGCCGACTTCCATCAGATCGGCCAGCACCACCGCCTCGGGCAGGTGCGGCGCGTGCACCGCGGTGCCGTCGGGTTGCGGCGACAAGCGCACGCCGGGCAGCGGCGTCCAGGCGTCCTCGTGGGCGGTGCGGCGGCGCGCGATCACGCAGGTTTCGGTGGAACCGAACACTTCGCGGACCTCGCAGCCGTAGCGCGTTTCCGCGGCCAGGGCGAGTTCCCGCGACAGCGGCGCGGTGGCCGAGACGATGCCGGCCAGCGCCGGCAAGGCGATGCCGGATTCGACCAGGGCGCGCAGATGCACCGGCGTGGTCACCAGCAGCGGCGGCGTCGGCGCGTCGGCCAGGGCCAGGGCGACGTCGCCGGGAAAGAACGGACGCGCCGCGTGCACCGCGACCGGGCCCAGCAGCGGCAGCAAGACCGACATCTCCATGCCGTACATGTGCTGCGGCGGCACGGTCGCGACCAGCGGCGTGATCGTGTCGGGCGCGAGCAGATCGGCGAGCGCGGCCAGGTTCTGCGCGGTGCTGGCGCGGAAGCAGCGCCAGGTTTTCGGATTGGGCTTGGGCTGGCCGGTGCTGCCGGAGGTGAAACCGATCGCGACCAACGCATCGGCCGCGACGGTCGGCGCCGGGCCGTCGAGTTGCGCCAGCGTCCCGGGCAGGCGCCAGTAGCGCGGCGGCGGCGGTTCCAGCGCGGTATCGCCCAGGCAATAACTGTCGGCGTGCTGGGCCAGCGCGTCGCCGACCACGGCCGGCGCGCGCGAGGGCGGCAACAGCGTGGTCTGGCCGCGCAGGGCGGCTGCGCTGAAGGCGACCAGGAAGCGGTAGCGGTCTTCGCACAGATTGATCGCATAGCGCGCCGACGGCAGCGCCGCCGCCAGCGCGCGCACTTCGCGCTCGAAGCGCTGCTGCGCGATCGCATCGCCATGCGCGAACGCGAACAGACGCTCGCCCGTACCGGTCGCCAGGGCGACGCGTTCGTCGCCGGGTACCGCATCATGATCAACTACCGCTGACATCGTCCGCCATTCGTCGCTCCGGCCGCAGCCGCACCATTCCTACGCCGACGGCAGCGCCGTCTTCCCCTAAGCGCCGGCCGTGCGGCATCGGCATCGATCGCGGCCTAGCGCCGCGTCCCCGTCTTTAGCTTACGCTGGCGCGCTGGCGTTCCGCCAAACGATTGTTCATGTCCCTGACCTACCGATGACTCCCACCGACTCCGCGCCGCGCTGGATCTGGCAGCCGCACACGCCCGGCCATGCCGCCGAGGCGCAGGCGCGGACCTGGCTGGCCGAACAGCTGGGCGCCGCGCCGCAGGCCCTGCGCCTGGGCCGCGACGGCCGCCAGCGCCCCTACCTGGAAGCGCCGTACGAGCGCTGGGACTGCAACTGGAGCCACAGCGGCGACAGCCTGCTGATCGCCCTGACCGCGCGCGGACGGGTCGGCGTCGACCTGGAACGGCTGCGCCCGCGGCCACGCGCACTGGCGGTGTCCGATCGCTATTTCACCGCCCCGGAAACCGCCTGGCTGAACGCCCAGAGCGACCGCGACCGCGCCTTCCTGCGCCTGTGGTGCCTGAAGGAAGCGGTACTGAAAGCGCACGGCCACGGCCTCTCGTTCGGCCTGCACCGGCTGCGTTTCGAAGAACGCGACGGCCGCCTGCTGCTGGTCGACAGCGACCCCGCCTTGGGTGCGCCGTCGGAATGGCGGCTGCAGGAACTGGCGCCGGCGCCGGGCTACGTCGGTGCGCTGGCCTGGCGACCGTTCGCCGACGTCGCGGCGCCCGCCGGCACCGGTGCGACCTGAGCCCGGCCGGCGCCATCGGCGATACTGTCGCCGATGAACGCACCCGCTCCCCTCCCCGCCGGGCTCCGTCGCGAGCTCGAAGCCGGCCTGTCCGCGCTGGCCCTGGATCCGGCCCTGGCCGCGCCGCTGCTGGACTATCTGGCCCTGCTCGCGCGCTGGAACCGCACCTACAACCTCACCGCGGTGCGCGACCCGCAGGAGATGGTGACCAAGCACCTGCTCGACTCGCTGGCGATGCACCCCTACGTCGACGCGATCGCGCAGCGCGGCGGCGCCCTGGCCGACCTGGGCACCGGCGCCGGCCTGCCCGGGATCCCGCTGGCGATCGTCAAGCCGGGCCTGCGCGTGACCCTGGTCGAGAGCAACGGCAAGAAGGCGCGCTTCATGCGCGAAGCCCTGCGCACCCTGGGTTTGAAGGACGCGCGCGTGGCCGAATCGCGGATCGAGGCCTTCGCCGAGCCCGGCGCCTACGACGCCATCACCGCGCGCGCCCTGGCGACCCTGCCGCTGATCCTGGAACTGGGCGGCCACCTGCTCAAGCCCGACGGCGTGCTGCTGGCGATGAAGGGCGCCCACCCGGTCGACGAGATCGCCGCGCTGCCCGCGGGCTGGCGCGTGCGCGCGTCGCACCCGCTGGCGGTGCCGGGGCTGAATGCCGAGCGCCATCTGGTCGTGGTCGACCGCGCCCCTGCCGGCCCCGGGCCGGACGCGGACCGAAATGACGCATGACGGACCGCGAACGCGTCCCGTCCGGGCATAATCCCCAGTCCGACCGGCGCCCGGCGCCGTCCGAATACACCTCACAGCCGGTACAGCAGGGGACGAGCCGCATGGCCCGCATCATCGCCGTCGCCAATCAGAAAGGCGGGGTAGGCAAGACCACCACCGCGGTCAACCTGGCCGCCGCGCTCGCGCGCACGCCCAAGCGCGTGCTGCTGGTCGACCTGGACCCGCAGGGCAACGCCACGATGGGCAGCGGCATCGACAAGCGCACGATCGAGGACTCGATCTGCGACGTGATGCTGGGCGAAGCCGACGCCGCCTCGATCCTGGTGCGCGCGCCGGAAGAGTTCGACCTGCTGCCGGCCAACATCGAGCTGACCGCCGCCGAAATCCGCCTGATGGGCGAGGACGCGCGCGAGCAGCGCCTGAAGAGCGCATTGGCGCCGCTGCGCGCCAACTACGACTACATCCTGATCGACTGCCCGCCGGCGCTGTCGCTGCTCACGCTCAACGCGCTGACCGCGGCCGACTCGATCATCGTGCCGATGCAGTGCGAGTACTACGCGCTGGAAGGCATCAGCGCCCTGCTCGACACCATCAACGCGCTCAAGGCCAGGCTCAACCCGGACCTGGAGATCGAAGGCGTGCTGCGCACCATGTTCGACGTGCGCAACAACCTCGCCAACGCGGTCTCGGCCGAACTGACCAATCACTTCGGCGACCGCGTGTTCCGCACCATCGTGCCGCGCAACGTGCGCCTGGCCGAAGCGCCCAGCCACGGCCAGAGCATCGTCGGCTACGACAAGGCCAGCCGCGGCGGCATCGCCTACCTGGGCCTGGCCGGCGAAGTGCTGCGCCGCCAGCGCGAGCGCGACCAAGCCGCCAAGACGGCGCAACGCGACCACAAGGAGACCGTGGCATGAGTGCGGCCAAGAAGCGCGGCCTCGGCCGCGGGCTGGAAGCCCTGCTCGGCCCCAAGGCCGCCGCCGAGGCGCCGATCCTGGAAGCCACCGAAGCCGACGTGATGCGCAAGCTGCCCGTGGACGCGCTGACCGCCGGCAAGTACCAGCCGCGCAAGACCTGGGACCACGACAAGCTCGCCGAGCTGGCCGAGTCGATCAAGGCCCAGGGCGTGATCCAGCCGATCGTCGTGCGCGACATCGGCGGCAAGCGCTACGAAATCATCGCCGGCGAACGCCGCTGGCGCGCGACCCAGCTGGCCGGGCTGACCGAAATCCCGGTGGTGATCCGCGAAGTCGACGACCGCACCGTGGTCGCGATGGCGCTGATCGAGAACATCCAGCGCGAAGATCTCAACCCGCTGGAAGAAGCCACCGCGCTGCAGCGCCTGATCGACGAATTCGACCTCACCCACGCCCAGGCCGCCGAAGCGGTCGGCCGCTCGCGGGTGGCGGTGTCCAACCTGCTGCGCCTACTGGAGCTGCCGGCCGAGATCCGGGTGCTGGTCGAGACCCGCGCCCTCGACATGGGCCATGCGCGCGCGCTGCTGACCCTGGCGCCGCAGGCCGCGATCGCGCTGGCGCGCCAGGCCGCCGAACTGGGCTGGTCGGTGCGCGACGTCGAACACCGCGTGCAGCAGCTGGCCGCGGGCAAGGTCCCCACCGGCAGCGGCAAGCCCAAGCCGACCAAGGCCAAGCCGCAGGCGGACATCGCCACGCTCGAGCGCGAGCTGTCGGAATCGCTCAACACCCAGGTCAACGTGCTGCACGGCCGCGGCGGCAAGGGCCGCCTGGTGATCCATTACAGCGACCTGGACTCGCTCGACGGCGTGCTGGAAAAGCTGCGCGGCAAGGTCGAATAAGGCCCGGCACGCAGCGACCACGGCCGGACCTGAGGGGGGAGGCGGACATGGCGGAAGACCAGACGGAAAACCAGGCGGAAGGCGCGGAAGGCAGGAAGGCCGAGGTGGTCAGCCTCAGCGGCAGCCCGATCTACCGCTACGACGCAGCGCCGGAGTGGGAGCCGGTCCAGGGCGAGATCTGCCTGGAACAGATTTCCGAGCATATCGAAGCCCATCTGGGCCCGATCGGCAGCGTGTTCCATGAGCTGGCCTCGGACCTGGTCCACATCGACGTGCATTTCCTGCCGGCCAGCGAGAACCAGCCCTACGTCCGCCTGGTGACCTCCGGCATGAGCGACCTGGCGATGGCGGTGCCCGAAGGCTCGGACGCGCCGCGCTATCTGGAATTGATCGCGACCCTGCCGGCCGACTGGCGGCTCGACCAGGAATCGATGAAGGACGAGCGCTGGTACTGGCCGGTCCGGCTGCTGAAGATGCTGGCGCGCTTTCCGCACAAGCACCGCACCTGGCTGGGCTGGGGCCACACCGTCGCCAACGGCGACCCGCCGGAGCCCTACGCCGACGGCACGCGCCTGGATACGGCGATCCTGCTGCCCTCGGTCAGCGTGCCCGACGGCTTTCACCGCCTACGCATCGACGACGACAAGGAGATCCAGTTCCTCGCCGTGGTGCCGATGTACCCGGAGGAGCGCGAGTTCAAGCTGCGCAAGGGCACCGACGGCCTGCTGGACAAGTTCGCCGACCTCGACGACATCATCGACCCGACCCGGCGCAACGTCGCCAAAAAACGTTTCGGCCTGTTCTGACATCCCGGCGCGATAAGCTCCGCTTCCACGGCCGCCCCACTTCCACCCCTCGTCCAAAGCCCATCGCAATCACCAAGGAGATGCATATGAAACGGATAGCCCTCGCGGCCCTGCTGCTGGCCCCGTCCCTGGCCTTCGCCCAAGCCTACGCCCGGGCCGGTGCGACCTGCCCCAGTCTCAACAGCGCCGACCTGGCCTGGACCGAGCGCAGGGGCGACGACTACACCCTGTGCTACCTGGAACTGCCGTCCAACATCGCCGCCGGCAAGGGCCTGGGCGTGTACCTGGGCTCGCGCAGCTTCAAGCCGGACAAGAAGGCCCGCGCCGAAAAGGGCACGGTCGGCAGCCAGCAGGTCGTCTGGTACAAGAAGGCCACCGTCAACGACGCGCGTCCGTTCTCACGCGAAACCACGATCGTGCTGCCCGGCGAAAAGCCCAAGAGCAAGGTCCGGGTCTACGTCTGGATCGACGCGGCCACCCAGTCCGAGCTCAACGAAGCCTTCGGCCTGGCCAAGCAGCTCGTGGTGAAGTAAGCGCGACCGGCGCGGCGGACTCCGGCCAGCGCGCGGAGTCTGCTGCGCTTCAGGCGCGGGCGGCCATGCTGGCGCCCGCGTATCGGTCGCCCGCGCATCAGTCGCCACCGCGACGACGCGGTTCCGACCCGGGATCGCCGACATTGTCGATACGGTAACCACCGCCAGCGCATGCTTCCCGCTCCCGAATCCGTCACCATCGCCCCATGACCCTTCTCGTCACCGGCGCTGCCGGTTTCATCGGCAGCTACGTCTGCCGCGCCCTGCGCGCCCGCGGCCAAGCCGTGATCGGGCTGGACAACTACAACGACTATTACGACCCGCAGCTCAAGCGCGACCGCGTCGCCGCGCTGTGCCCGGACACGGACATCCGCGCCATCGACCTGAGCGACCGCGACGGCCTGGCCGCACTGTTCGACGAGGTCGCGCCGACCCGGGTGATCCACCTGGCCGCCCAGGCCGGCGTGCGCTATTCGCTGACCCACCCGCACGCCTACGTCGACAGCAATCTGGCCGGCTTCGTGAACCTGCTGGAGCTGTGCCGCCATCGCGGCGTGCAGCACTTGGTCTACGCCAGCTCGTCCTCGGTCTACGGCGACTCGGCGGTGCCGCCGTTCTCCGAAGACCAGCGCGTCGACCAACCGCGCTCGCTGTACGCGGCGACCAAGGCCGCCAACGAGCTGATGGCGCACACCTACGCCCACCTCTACGGCCTGCGCGCGACCGGCCTGCGCTTCTTCACCGTCTACGGCCCCTGGGGCCGCCCGGACATGGCGCCGCTGCTGTTCTCGCGCGCGGTGCTGGCGGGCCGGCCGATCCAGGTTTTCAACCATGGCCGCATGCGCCGCGACTTCACCTTCGTCGACGACATCGTCGCCGGCGTGCTGGGCGCGCTCGAACACCCCTCGCAGGACGAGCCGCCGCACCGCGTGTTCAACCTGGGCAACCACACCCCGGTCGAGCTGGAACATTTCATCGGCGTGATCGAGGCCGCCGCCGGCCGCACCGCCGAAAAGGTCTACCTGCCGATGCAGCCGGGCGACATGGTCGAGACGATGGCCGATACTGCGCGCGCCAAGGCCGCGTTCGGGTTCGAGCCGACGACCTCGATCGAGACCGGGCTGCCGCAGGTGGTCGCCTGGTGCCGGGACTATTTCGGCGCCGACGCCTGACTCTTCGCCGCCCCGCCGGAGCGGGCGCGTGGGGCATGGATCGCGGCCCGGCGCCGGTTTCGAGCGCTGCCGGTTCGTAGGCGTCGCTCCCGATCGAGGCCGTGCGTCGTACCCTCTTACCGGCCCCTGTTCCGATGCTCGGGGGCCCCGCACCGCCAATCCCGGCTCATGCGAGCCGCGACGAGTCCGCTAGATGACCGCAAACCATAGCCCCGAACTGTCCGTCGTCGTCCCCGTGTTCAACGAGCAGGACAATGTCGCCCCGCTGGTCCACGAGATCACCGCCGCCTTGCGCGGCGTGGCCGACTTCGAGATCGTCTACGTCGACGACCGCTCGCGCGACGGCACCCTGGACGCGCTGCGCGCGCTCAAGGCGCAAGTGCCCGAGCTGCGCGTGGTCCACCACGTCAGCCAGAGCGGCCAGAGCACCGCGATCCGCAACGGCGTCAAGGCCGCGCGCGGCGCCTGGATCGCGACCCTGGACGGCGACGGCCAGAACGACCCGGCCGACATCCCCAAGCTGCTGGCCAAACGCGCCGAATCCACGCCCGACATCAAGCTGTTCGCCGGCTGGCGGGTGAACCGCCAGGACTCGGGCAGCAAGCGCTGGGCCTCGAAGTGGGCCAACGCGATCCGCAGCCGCATGCTGCGCGACGACACTCCCGACACCGGGTGCGGCATCAAGCTGTTCGAGCGCGAGGCCTTCCTCGACCTGCCGCACTTCAACCACATGCACCGCTACCTGCCCGCGCTGATGCAGCGCGCCGGCTGGAAGACGGTCAGCGTCCCGGTCAACCACCGCGCCCGCTCCACCGGCGTGTCCAAGTACAACAATCTCAACCGCGCCCTGGTCGGCATCAGCGATCTGCGCGGCGTCGCCTGGCTGATCAAGCGCGGCAAGGTCACCTCCACCGAAGAGGTCTGAGACGCATGGACTTCATGAATTCGCCGATCGAGTGGCTGGCCTGGACCGGCCTGCACATGTCGCCGTGGAAGCTGATCGGCCTGACCGGCGCGCTGATGTTCGGCGGCCGCTGGCTGGTCCAGTTCGTCGCCAGCAAGCGCCACGGCAAGCCGGTGATCCCGCGCGCGTTCTGGTACATGAGCCTGATCGGCAGCGCGATGACCCTGAGCTACTTCGTGTTTTCGCAGAAGCAGGACTCGGTCGGCGTGATCCAGAACCTGTTCCCGGCCTTCACCGCCGCCTACAGCCTGTACCTGGACATCAAGCACCGCGGCTGGCACCGGGATCGCGCCGGGCACTAGCCGGACCCGCATGCGCGGCGGGGCGGCTTGCCCGCCCTGCCGATCCGCCGGGACCGCCGTGCGGCAGCATGGGTACGGCGGCAATCGCGTCGCCCCCCGCCTCAATCGATGTGCTCGATCCCCTCGGGCAAGCCCACCCAGGCATGCCGGCGGACTTCGTAGACCGAGTGAGCCGGCGCCGGGTAGCCCGGCTCGGCAAAGTTCCCGACCGCGACCGCGACGTGGCCCGGCACCGCCTCCAGCTCCCAGTAGACCGTCGAGCCGCAGTCCTGGCAGAACCGGAAGCTGGCCAGGCTGCCGGTATCGCCACGGCGCTCGAACCGCCCGGAACGGCCCTCGAGCAGGCGCACCCGCTCGCGCGGGTAACGCGCCTGAACCCCGAACGCGCTGCCGGTGCGGCGCTGGCATTCCAGGCAATGGCAGACCGAGACCCGGACCGGCTCGCCCTCGCAAGCCAGGCGCAATTGGCCGCAGGAACAGGTGGCTACGCGGATCATGGGCACCTCGTGGGGTCGCTGTGGAAAGGGCGGAACGCCGCGGACGGCGATTCGCGGCCCTGAAGGATACTGCGCCGGCCGGGCCGACCGACCCGCCTGCGCGGCCAAGTGCTTGTCCCGGCTCGGATTTACCTGCATAATGCGCGGCTCGCTGTGTCCGACGCACCCTTAGGGGCAAGTCCGGACGGGACCGGAAGCGCGAATCCGACCCGTGCCGCCCAGCTGAGGTAATCACCCGTATCGCGCGCTGTCCGCGGATTTCCGCGCCGACGGCGGGGCCGCCGCCTCCCTGGCCAAGGGAAGCATCCAATCCTTTCGAGGTGCACATGTCCCGCGTATGCCAAGTAACGGGCAAGCGAACGACGACCGGCAACAACGTCTCGCATGCCATGAACAAGACCCGCCGCCGCTTCCTCCCCAACCTCCACGAGCGCCGCTTCTGGGTCGCCAGTGAGAACCGTTGGATCAAGCTGCGTGTTTCCGCCAACGCCATGCGCACCATCGACAAGAACGGCATCGACGCCGTTCTGGCCGATCTCCGCGCCCGCGGCGAAAAGATCTGAGGACCTGACCCATGGCTTCCAAGCGCGACAAGATCCGACTGATCTCTTCGGCCAACACCGGTCACTTCTACACGACCGACAAGAACAAGAAGAACACCCCGAACAAGATGGAGGTCAAGAAGTACGACCCCGTCGTTCGCAAGCACGTGATCTATAAGGAAGGCAAGATCAAGTGATCTTCCGGCCCGTTCGCGCGGCGCGCGAACGGCTTTGCCGGTAGGTCATCCCGCGCAGGCGGGGATCCATGCCTCGCGAGAAACCCGCCCACAAGGCGGGTTTCTTGTTTTTGGCCCCTCTCTTTTGGGGCCGGCGGAGCGGTGATGGCGTGAGGATCCAGAGCATTCGCGCTGCGCGCTCATGCCCTCTCTCGCCTGCGGGAGAGGGGTTGGGGTGAGGGCGGCCGCCCCACCTAAGACTTTCGTAGCCCCCAAGCCTCCCCCGCCTCGCCCGCCGTACACTCGTTAATCCGAATGCGGAGTGGTCCTGCGGTGATCCCAGGCTGGATATTGCTGCTGGTGTCGGCCGGCTACGTGGGCCTGCTGTTCGCGGTCGCCTACTACGGCGACCAGCGCACCGCGCGCATCCCGAAGCTGCGCTGGCTGCGCCCGGCCGTGTATTCGCTGGCGCTGGCGGTGTACTGCTCGTCCTGGACCTTCTACGGCGCGGTCGGCACCGCCGCGCGCACCGGCCTGGGCTTCCTGCCGATCTACCTGGGCCCGCTGCTGATGCTGGCCTTCGGCTGGCGCATCCTCGAACGCCTAGTGCTGATTTCCGGCGAGCACCGCATCGTCTCGATCGCCGACTTCCTGTCCTCGCGCTACGGCCGCGCGCCCGGCCTGGCCGCGCTGGTCGCCGCGGTCGCCCTGACCGCCGCGGTGCCCTACGTCGCCCTGCAGTTCAAAGCCGTGGCCATGAGCGTGGAAGTGCTGGCCGGCGTGCCCTCCGACGCCAGCCTGCTCGCCGATCCGGCGTTCTACGTCGCGTTGATGCTGGCGGTGTTCGCGATCCTGTTCGGCACCCGCCAGATCGACGCCACCGAGCACCATCACGGCATGGTGCTGGCGGTCGCGCTGGAGTCGCTGGTCAAACTGGTCGCCTTCGTCGCGATCGGCCTGTTCGCGCTCGCCCACCTGCCCGGCGACGGCAGCCTGGCCGCACGCGTGGGCCAGGCCGCGCACGTGGTCACCGCGCCCGGGTTGCCGCCCGGCTTCGTCGCCCAGACCCTGCTCGCCTTCGCCGCGATCCTGTGCCTGCCGCGGCAGTTCCACGTCGCCGTGGTCGAATGCCAGGACCCGAACGACCTGCGCCCCGCGCGCTGGCTGTTCGGCGGCTATCTCGCCCTGATCAGCCTGCTGGTGGTGCCGATCACCCTGACCGGCCAGGCCGTGCTCGCAGGCAGCTCGGTGTCGCCGGACACCTACGTGCTGGCCCTGCCGCTGGCGCTGAAGCAGGAAACCCTGGCGCTGATGGTCTACATCGGCGGCTTCTCGGCCGCGACCGGCATGGTGATCGTGGCCAGCGTCGCCCTGGCGACCATGGTCAGCAACGACCTGATCGTGCCGTTGCTGCTGCGCAGCGGCGCCCTGCGCGAAACCCAGGGCATCGACCGCCAGGTGCTGTGGGTGCGGCGCGCGACCATCCTGGTGCTGGCGATGATGGCCTACGCCTACCACCGCGCCTCGGTCGGCGCCGACAGCCTGGCCCAGCACGGTCTGCTCGCGTTCGCGGCGGTCGCGCAGTTCGCGCCGGCGCTGATCGGCGGGCTCTATTGGCGTGGCGCGAGCCGCGCGGGCGCGTTCGCCGGCCTGCTCGCCGGCGCGCTGCTGTGGCTCTACACCCTGCTGCTGCCGGCGCTGGGACGGGTCGGCTGGATCGACACCGGCTGGATCGAGCACGGGCCGCTGGGCGTGTCTTGGCTGCGGCCGGAGCAGCTGTTCGGGCTCACCGGCTGGGACGCGCTGACCCACGGCACCTTCTGGTCGCTGCTGTTCAACATCGGCGCCTTCCTGTTCGTCTCGGTGCGGCAACGCCCGCGCCTGCAGGAGCAATTGCTCGCCGCGACCTACCTGGATCCTTACGTGCAGCGCCCGGCCCTGGGCCCGGGCGGCTGGGCCGGCAGCGTGCGCAGCGGCGAACTGCTGACCCTGGCCGAACGCATCGTCGGCGAACGCCACGCGCGCCGCGCATTCGAGGAATACGCGCAGGCCCGGGGCCGCACCTGGCTGCCCGACCAGCCCGCCGACCGCGCCCTGGCCCAGTTCACCGAACGCCTGCTGGCCTCGGCGATCGGCGCGGCTTCGGCGCGGCTCACCCTGACCAGCGCGCTGCGCGGCTCGGGCATGGAACTGGGCGAAGTCGTGGCCCTGCTCGACGAGGCCAACCAGGAACTGCGCTTCAATCGCCAGGTGCTGTCGACCACGCTGGAGAACATCAGCCAGGGCGTGAGCGTGGTCGACCGCGACATGCGCCTGGTGGCCTGGAACCGCCGCTACCAGGAATTGTTCGACTACCCCGACGGCATGCTCTACGTCGGCCGTCCGGTCAGCGACCTGATCCGCTGGAACGCCGAACGCGGCGAGATGGGCCCGGGCGACATCGACGCCCAGGTGCGGCGCCGCCTCGCCCATCTGCGCGCGGGCGCCTCGCACGTGTTCGAGCGCGTGCGCGCCAACGGCCAGGTGATCGAAATGGTCGGCCGCCCGCTGCTCGGCGGCGGTTACGTCACCAGCTACAGCGACGTCACCGACTACAAGCGCTCCGAACAGGCGCTGCGCGAGGCCAACGAGACCCTGGAGCAGCGCGTCGAGCAACGCACCCAGGAAGCCGAAGCCGCGCAGCAATCCAAGACCCGCTTCCTGGCCGCGGTCAGTCACGACGTGCTGCAGCCCTTGAACGCCGCGCGCCTGTTCACCACCGCGCTGCGCGAAACCACCGACGCCGACGAACAGACCCGCCTGGCCGAACGCGTCGACGCCTCGCTGCGCGCGGCCGAAGACCTGCTCGACGGCCTGCTCGACATCTCACGCCTGGACGCCGGCGCGCTGCGTCCGGAACTCACCGATTTCGATGCCGGCGAACTGCTGCACGAACTCGCCGCGCAGTACGCGCCCAGCGCCGCCGGCCGCGGCCTGCAGCTGCGCGTGCGCGTGCCCGCCGACGAGATGCCGGTGCGCAGCGACCGCCGCCTGCTGCGCCGCGCCCTGCAGAACTTCATCGCCAACGCCCTGCGCTACACCCGCGAAGGCGGCGTGCTGATGGCCGCGCGCGCGCGCGACGGCCAGGTCGAACTGCAGGTCTGGGACACCGGTCCGGGCATCCCCGAGCATCATCTGGAGCAGATCTTCGACGAGTTCCGCCGCTTCGATCAGCCCGGCGTCGGCGGCGAACGCGGCCTCGGCCTGGGCCTGTCGATCTGCCAGCGCATCGCGCGCACGCTCGACCACCCGCTGCAGGTGCGCTCCCACGTCGGCCGCGGCAGCGTGTTCTCGATCGCGGTGCCCTGCGGCCGCACGCCGCGCGCGCGCGCCGTCGCGGCGCCGGCGATCGCCGACTCCCTGGCCGGCCTGCGCGTGCTCTGCGTCGACAACGACCTGGAGATCCTGGACGGCATGCGCACCTTGCTGATGCGCTGGCAGGCCACCGCCCTGGTCGCGGCCACGGTCGACGAAGCGCTGGCGCTGATGGATCAGCGGCCCGATGTGGCCCTGGTCGATTTCCATCTGCACGACCGTCTCGACGGCCTGGGCGTGGTCGATGCCCTGCGCGAGCGCGCCGGCCGCATCCTGCCGGCGGCGCTGCTTACCGGCGACGGCAGCGACGCGCTCAAGCTGGCCGCGCGCGAACGCGGCTGCCGGGTGCTGACCAAACCGATCAAGCCGGCTTCGCTACGCGCGTTCCTGGCCGCGCAGCGGCAGACCGTGCAGGCCTGAGGGCGAACTCGGGCGCGCCATCGGCGGCCTACGGCAGCGCGGCGTCGGTCCGCGCGGCGTCTGCGGCTTCGCAATAACGCTGCAACGCCGCCAGCGTTATTTCCCAGTAGTAGTTGATGTGCCCGTACACCGCGTAGTTGTTCATGTTGCTCAGGGTCAGGTCCAGGCGCGTGCCGGCGCCCGACGGGCTCATCTCGAAGCGCAGCACGGTGTGATTCTCGAGCGCATCGGACATCACCCTGCGCGACAGCGAACTCCAATGCGTGTACTGCAGCAGCCGCGGCGGCTCGAACGCCTGCACCACGCCCTTGTTCTCGAAGCGCAGGCGGTCGTGCAACACGCCACGGAATACGATCGGGCCGCCGACCCGCCAATCCGTCTCGACCGCGAAGGCCTCGTCGGACATCCAGGCTGCGATGCAGCGCGCATCGGTCATGGCCTGCCACACGCGTTCGGGCGGCACGGCTATCTCGACCGATTTGGTCACGCGCTCCGGGAATTCCTGGCCCGCCTCGAATCTCAGGCTCGATCCGGGCTCGTTCTGGCGCGCGTCGTCAGTCATGCGGCCGCAAGCTCTTGCCTTCGCATGCGTATGCGGCGATCGACAGCGGCATGCACATCCGCGAGCTACTCGCCCTCTTCCGCCGGCAGCACGATCGCGCCCGGATCCAGCGCCAGACGTCCGGCGATCAGCACCGCCTGGGTGCGGTTGTTGGCGCCGAGCTTGCGCAGGATCGCAGTCACGTGCGCTTTCACCGTGGCCTCGGACACGCCCAGTTCGTAGCCGATCTGTTTGTTGAGCAGGCCCGAACCCAGCATCTGCAGCACGCGGAACTGCTGCGGGGTGAGATCGCGCAGGCGTTGCGCCGCGTCGTGCTCGTCGGCGGCCGCCGCCGGTGCCGACAGCGCGGCCGGCGGCGCCCAGCGATCGCCGGCCAGCACCGTCGAGATCGCCTCGCCCAGGGTCGCCGCGTCGGCCGACTTGGGGATGAAGCCGACCGCGCCATGATCGAGCGCGCGCCGCATCACCGCCGGCTCCTCGCGCGCGGACACCACCACGATCGGCAGCTGCGGATGCAGCGCGCGCAGATGCACCAGGGCGCTGAAGCCCTGCGCGCCGGGCATGTTGAGATCCAGCAGCAGCAGGTCGGCGTCGGACTCGGCCTCGACCAGCACGTACAGCGCGTCGACGCTGTCGGCCTCGCGCAGCACCGCGTCGGGCAGCACCCGCGCCACCGCGCCGCGCAAGGCTTCGCGGAACAGCGGATGGTCGTCGGCGATCAGCAGGGTGGCCACGGCTGCGCTCCTGGGCAAGGGTTTTCCGGGTCTGGCCTGCGGTGTGCACCGACTGTCGCGACCGTCGTATCGCGCGATCCAATGGCCGCATGCAGCCGTATCGACGCCAACTCAAATACCCGGTGCGGAGATTGCGGACGGCCATGACAGCTGCCGAACAGGCCTTGTGGTTCCGGCTTCGTCGGAAACAAGTCTTGGGCGTGCAGTTCTACAGGCAAACGCCGCTGCTGGACTTCATCGTGGACTTTTACGCACCCGCTGCCGGGCTGGTGATCGAAGTGGATGGAAGCCAGCACTGCGATAGAGGTCGTGCGCTTGCCGACAGGGCGCGCGACGCCGCCTTGGCTGGGCGCGGTTTGCGCGTGTTGCGATTCGATAATCGGCAGGTTCTTGTGGAGACCGACAGTGTGATGCTGGTCATCTGGCAGATCGTGGCTGAGCGGCTGTGCGGAGGAGAGCGTTAGGAGCGCCCCCCCCCTGCCCCCCTTTTTCAAAGGGGGGAAAGGCGAAAGGCCAAACGGCGGCGAAGACAGAGGACGCGAAAGGGGACGCGCTCCAGCGCAAGACGACCCATCCGCGGGAAACGACGCACCCGCAGACAGCGACGCCACAGATCCCCCCCTTTGAAAAAGGGGGGCCAGGGGGGATTTGCTTTTACTCGCCGCGATCACTTGCCCAAGCGCTCGCTGACCAGGCTATCCACCACCGACGGATCCGCCAGGGTGCTGGTGTCGCCGAGTTGGTCCGGCGCGTTCTCGGCGATCTTGCGCAGGATGCGGCGCATGATCTTGCCCGAGCGGGTCTTGGGCAGGCCCGGCGCCCATTGCAGATGGTCGGGCGTGGCGATCGGGCCGATCTCCTTGCGCACCCAGGCCACCAGTTCCTTGCGCAGGTCCTCGCTGGGCGCTTCGTCCGCGATCAGCGTCACGTAGGCATAGATGCCCTGGCCCTTGAGATCGTGCGGGAATCCGACCACCGCGGCCTCGGCGACCTTGGGATGCAGGACCAGCGCGCTCTCGACCTCGGCGGTGCCGATGCGGTGGCCGCTGACGTTGATCACGTCGTCGACGCGGCCGGTGATCCAGTAGTAGCCGTCGGCGTCGCGGCGGCAGCCGTCGCCGGTGAAGTAGCTGCCGGGGTAAGTCTTGAAGTAGGTCTCGATGAAGCGCGGGTGGTCGCCGTAGACGGTGCGCATCTGGCCCGGCCAGGAATCCAGCAGCACCAGGTTGCCCTCGGCCGCGCCTTCCAGCGCCTCGCCGTTGGCGTCGACCAGGGCCGGCTGCACGCCGAAGAAAGGCTTGGTCGCCGAACCGGGCTTGAGGTCGATCGCGCCGGCCAGCGGCGTGATTAGGATGCCGCCGGTCTCGGTCTGCCACCAGGTGTCCACGATCGGGCAGCGGGAATCGCCGACGACCTCGTAATACCAGCGCCAGGCTTCGGGATTGATCGGCTCGCCGACCGAACCCAGCAGGCGCAGCGATTTGCGCTTGGTGCGCGTCACCGGCTCGTCGCCGTCGCGCATCAATGCGCGGATCGCGGTCGGCGCGGTGTAGAAGATCGTGACCTGGTGCTTGTCGATCACGTCCCAGAAGCGCGACACGTTCGGATAGTTGGGCACGCCCTCGAACACCAGCGCGGTGGCGCCGTTGGCCAGCGGCCCGTACACGATGTAGCTGTGGCCGGTGACCCAGCCGACGTCGGCGGTGCACCAGTAGATGTCGTCCTCGCGCAGGTCGAACACGGTCTCGTGGGTGTAGGCAGCGTAGGCGAGGTAGCCGCCGGTGGTGTGCAGCACGCCCTTGGGCTTGCCGGTGCTGCCGGAGGTGTAAAGGATGAACAGCGGATCCTCGGCATTCATGCGCTCGGGTTCGCAGCTGTCGGGCTGCCCCTCGACCACCGCGTCGTACCAGCGGTCGCGCGGCATCTGCATGTCGACCGCGGCGCCGGTGTGGCGCACCACCAGCACGGTCTCCACCGAGTTCGTGCCCGGCAGCTTCAGCGCCGCATCGACGTTGGCCTTGAGCGGAATCTTCTTGCCGCCGCGCAGGCCTTCGTCGGCGGTGATGATGAGCTTGCTGGCGCAGTCGGCGACGCGGTCGGCGATCGAGTTGGGCGCGAAACCGCCGAACACCACCGAGTGGATCGCGCCGATGCGCGCGCAGGCCAGCATCGCGACCACCGCTTCCGGAATCATCGGCAGGTAGATGGTGATGCGGTCGCCCTTGCGCACGCCCAGCGCGCGCAGGGCGTTGGCCAGGCGGCAGACGCGCGCGTGCAGGTCGCGGTAGGTCACGTGCTCGGCCGGCAGGTTGGGATCGTCGTGCTCGAACAGCAACGCGGTCTTGTCGCCGCGCGTATCCAGATGACGGTCCAGGCAGTTGACGCTGGCGTTGAGCTCGCCGTCCTCGTACCAGCGGATGTGGAAATCGTCGAGCTGGAAGCTGACGTCCTTGATCTTGGTCGGCTTGCGGAACCAGTCCAGGCGCTGGGCGACCCGGCCCCAGAACGCTTCGGGCTGCTGCACCGATTCGGCGTACAGGCGCTCGTAGTCTTCCCGCGTGACCCGCGCCTGGGCGGCGAAGTCGGCGACGACGGGATAGACGGTGGCGGGCTGGTTCATGGGGTGCTCCGATGGGCGGTTGGACGTGGGACGTGGCGGCGGGACGTGGTCGGCAGGACACGGGACGCTCGCGCAGGCGCGGGCGAACCTCCAGTGTGCCGCATCCGCCACGATAGCCGCCCCGGCCGCGATTTAGACCATGGTCGTACGCGCTGTCTGAACGCGGCTTTTTACGACCAATGGCGAATGGCCCCTCCCCGGCGCCGCGCGCAGGCTGGCCGCAGTCGCGCGTCCTGCGCGGCATTCCTCGGGAGGGAATCATGTCCAATCGCATCGCATCGCCGGCGGGGAGCGCGATCCGGCGGCGTCCGCTCGCCGCGGCCCTGTTGCTCGCACTGGCGCTGCCCGGTATGGCCTTCGCCCAGACGGCGAAGGAGAAGGAGCTGGAGGCGCGCGTCGCCCAGCTCGAAGCCATGGTCCAGCAGCTGGTCTCGCAACAGCAGCAACAACAAAGCCAGATCGCCGAGGTCAAGACCGCGCAGGCCACCGCGCCCGCGGCGCCGGCCGCGACGCCAGGCAAGCCCGCGCTGCAGACCGCAGCGATCACGCCCGGCGCCAATCCGGGCACCCGCTTCAGCTACGGCGGCTTCATCAAGCTCGACGCGTCGGTCACCCAGACCAACGACGGCGACATCGCCGACGGTTCGGTCGGGCGCCTGTTCTACGTGCCCAAGGCGATTCCGGTCGGCGGCGGCCGCACCCGAGAGGGCGGCACCGACACCGATATGGGCGCGAACTTCTCGCGCTTCTGGTTCGCGGCCGACACCGACCTGGACAGCGGCGACAAGCTCAAGGCCTACCTGGAGTTCGACCTGTTCGGCGGCGGCACCACCGCCTTCACCGGCAATGAGGTCGCCACCAACACCTACGCCCTCACCTTGCGCCAGGCCTACGTGACCTGGAACAACTGGCTCGCCGGCCAGGCCTGGTCCAACTTCCAGGACACCGCGGCGCTGCCGGACACGGTCGATTTCCTCGGCCCCACCGAGGGCACGGTGTTCGTGCGCCAGGCCCAGTTGCGCTACACCAAGGGCCCGTGGTCGTTCTCGATCGAGAACCCGGAGACGGTGTACACGCCGTTCCGAGGCAACATGGCCCAGGTCGCCGGCGACGACGGCAGCATGCCGGACCTGACCGCGCGCTACACCGCCAAGGGCGACTGGGGCCACTTCGGCATCGGCCTGCTCGCGCGCCAGCTCAAGTACCAGACCGGCCCGGTCAACGACAGCAGCACCGGTTACGGTGCCAGCGTCTCGGGCAAGTTCAATCTCGGCAAGAACGACGACCTGCGCTACATGGTCACCGCCGGCAGCGGCATCGGCCGCTACGTCGGCCTGGCCTTGAACAACGACGCCGTGCTCGATTCCACCGGCAACCTGGAGAACATCGACCTGATCAGCGGCTTCGTCGGCTGGCGTCACGTGTTCAGCCCCAAACTGCGCACCAACCTGTTCTACTCGCGCGCCGAGTACGACAACGATACTGCGCTGACCGGCGTGGGCATCACCAGGTCGGCGCAATCGGCGCACGTCAATCTGATCTACACGCCGCTGCCCAAGCTCGACGTCGGCGCCGAGCTGATCTGGGGCAAGCGCGAACTCGAAAACGGCGACTCCGGCGAACTCAATCGCCTGCAGACGCACGTCAAGTACAGCTTCTAACCTTTAGGGGAACGCATCATGTCCAGCGTCACCGCCACCGCGTCGCCCGGATCCGGCGATCTCACCAAGGACCACAAGAAGGTCATCTTCGCGTCCAGTCTCGGCACCGTGTTCGAGTGGTACGACTTCTATCTGTACGGTTCGCTCGCCGTCATCATCGGCAAGCAGTTCTTCGGCGGCCTCAACGACACCAGCCAGTTCGTGTTCGCGCTGCTGGCCTTCGCCGCCGGCTTCGCGGTGCGTCCGTTCGGCGCCCTGGTGTTCGGCCGTCTCGGCGACATGATCGGGCGCAAGTACACCTTCCTGGTCACCATCGTGATCATGGGCCTGGCGACCTTCCTGGTCGGCATCCTGCCCAGTTACGCGACCATGGGCATCGCCGCGCCGATCATCCTGATCAGCCTGCGCATGGCGCAGGGCCTGGCGCTGGGCGGCGAATACGGCGGCGCGGCGACCTATGTCGCCGAGCACGCGCCCCACGGCAAGCGCGGCCTGTACACGAGCTTCATCCAGACCACCGCGACCCTGGGCCTGTTCCTGTCGCTGCTGGTGATCTGGGGCTGCCGCAATTACTTCGGCAAGGAAGACTTCGAGGCCTGGGCCTGGCGCATTCCATTCCTGGTCTCGGTGCTGTTGCTGGGCGTGTCGGTGTGGATCCGCCTGCAGCTGGCCGAATCGCCGCTGTTCCAGCAGATGAAGGCCGAAGGCAAGACCTCCAAGGCGCCGATCACCGAGAGCTTCTTCTCCAAGAACGGCAGGATCGCCCTGCTCGCCCTGCTCGGCGCGACCGCCGGCCAGGCCGTGGTCTGGTACGGCGGCCAGTTCTACTCGCTGTTCTTCCTGACCAAGACCCTGGGCCTGGACCCGAACCGCGCCGACATCCTGATCGCCATCGCCCTGGCCCTGGCCACCGGCGGCTTCATCTTCTTCGGCTGGCTGTCGGACAAGATCGGCCGCAAGAAGATCGTGCTCGCCGGCTGCCTGATCGCGGTGTTCACCTACTTCCCGGTGTTCAAGGCGCTGACCCACAACGTCAACCCGGCGCTGGAGTCGGCGGTGGCGAAGTCGCCGGTCACGGTGACCGCCGATCCGGAGCGCTGCGCGTTCCAGTTCGACCCGGTCGGCAAGGCGACCTTCAAGCAGTCCTGCGACATCATCAAGTCGGCGCTGGCCAAGAAGGGCATCCCGTACAACAACGCCCCGGCCGCGGCCGGCAGCGTGGCGACGGTGTCGATCGGCGGCACCAGCCTCAACAGCTTCGAAGGCGAAGCGCTGGGCAAGGACGAGTTCAAGGCCCAGTCCGACGCGTTCGGCAAGCAGTTGAGCGAAGCGCTCAAGACCGCCGGCTATCCGGAAAAGGCCGACCTGGCGCAAGTCAACACGCCGGTGGTGATCGCGCTGCTGACCTTCCTGGTGCTGTTGGTGACCATGGTCTACGGCCCGATCGCGGCCTGGCTGGTCGAGCTGTTCCCGACCCGCATCCGCTACACCTCGATGTCGCTGCCGTACCACATCGGCAACGGCTGGTTCGGCGGCTTCCTGCCCTTCACCGCCTTCGCCATCGTCGCCGCCACCGGCAACATCTACAGCGGCCTGTGGTATCCGATCATCGTCGCGGCGATCACCGTGGTCATCGGCACCTTGTTCCTGCCCGAAACCAAGGACCGCGACATCCGCGACTGAGGTCGCACCCGAACGACCCCACGTCGTATGCGGTAAGGCAACGCCGGCGCAAGCCGGCGTTGTTCTTTATGCGCCCGTCGCGCGACTGTGCTTATGCTCCGACGACCGCGGATGCGGGGGCCCAGGAGCGCAGATAATGGAACTATCCGATCAGGTTCATGAACGAGTTCAGGCGTTGTCCGCAGAAGGAGACGCCAGCGCCGAGCAGGGCCGCTATCGCGAAGCCCTGGCCAAGTACGCCGAGGCCTTGGGCTTGCTGCCCGAACCGACCACCGACTGGGAGGCGGCGACCTGGCTGCTCGCCGCGATCGGCGACGCGCACTTCCTGGCCGGCGACTACGAGCCGGCGCGCGCGGCGCTCTCCGACGCGATGCATTGTCCGGACGCGATCAGCAACCCCTTCCTGCATCTGCGCCTGGGGCAGTCGCAGTTCGAACTGGGCAACCTGGAGCGCGCCGAAGACGAACTCACGCGCGCCTACATGGGCGCCGGCCCGAGCATCTTCAAACACGAGGACCCGAAGTACTTCGAGTACCTCAAGAGCGTGCTGAATGCGCCGGCCGATGGCGGCGGCTAGGACCCCGCGCCATCGCCAGCGCCACGACCCAGGATGAGGCCGGCACCCGGCTCGACCGGTGCACTGCCCACAGCGCCGCCGCGATTGCGGGATCGCCAGCGGAACCCAACACTGGCCGCAGTCGCGCGACGCCGCGGCTGCGCCCGAACTCAGACCCGGCCCGGACCCCGCCATGAAACCGTCGATCCATCGCTACGACCCCAGCACCGAGTTCTACATCTCCGAGCAGTGCCACATCGTCGAGCTGTCCAACCACGCCGACGATCCGGAGGTCTCGATCGCGCGGGCGCGGGTTGCGCCCGGCGTGACCACGCGTTGGCACCGGCTGAGCGGGACCACCGAACGCTACGTGATCGCCGAAGGCCTGGGCCGGGTGGAAGTCGGCGAACTGCCGCCGCAGGAGGTCGGGCCCGGCGACGTGGTGCTGATCCCGCCGGACTGCCGCCAGCGCATCGCCAACCTGGGCCACGGCGACCTGGTGTTCCTGGCGATCTGTTCGCCGCGCTTCCGGCCCGAGGCCTACCAGGACATCGACGAGGCGCCCCTGCCCTGCAGTTTCGACGACGCTTAGCGTCGCCCGCCCGCGGCTGCATTTCCGCGCGGCTGATCCGTGGGCAGCGCGAAGCGTCCGCTCTCCGCGAACGCGGCCTCGACGGTCCGCGCCAGACGCGCGCCGTAGACGCCGTCCGGGTCGAGGTCCGGGTCGTAGATCGTCAGTTCCAATCCGATCGCCTTGGGACTGGCCAGCGAGGGCGCGAGCGTGCGAGACACAGCTTCCGGCCCCACGACGCTGAACCTTTAAATATATCTTTGACGGTTATATGCCCGCGAGCATAACCTGTCAATATCGCTTAGCGGGTTACGCATGCGCATCGAACATCACGCCTTCCAGCCCGCCGACCTGGTCGCCGGCCATCTCGCCCTCGACCTGGCGAATACCGTCACCGCGCGCGACACCCAGCCGCGCGACTGGCTGGACGATTACGACGCGCTGCTGCGCTGGGCGCGACAGTCCGGTCACTACGCGCGCGCCGACCTGGCCAAGCTGGAGGAACTGGCGAACGCCGAGCCCGCCAAGGCCGCCACCGCCTTGAACCGCTGCAAGACCCTGCGCGAAGCGCTGTGCGCGATCCTGTACGCGCTGGCACAGGACACGCCGCCGGCAGCCGACGATCTGGCGACCTTGGACAAGGCCCGCCTGGCCGCCTCGTCCGCCGCCCGTCTGGTCGCCCGCAAGGGCCGCCTGCTGGCCGAGTGGTCGGTCGAGCGCTCGGGGCCGGACCTGATCGCGCATGTGGTCACCGCGCACGCGATCGACTTGCTCAAGGACGCCCAGCTCGACCGCCTGCGCATCTGCGACGGCCACGACTGCGGCTGGGTGTTCATCGACAGCTCCAAGAACGGCCGCCGCCGCTGGTGCGACATGGCCACCTGCGGCAACGTCGCCAAGGCGCGCCGGCACCAGCAACGCACCAGCGCGGCGCGCTGAACCGCGCCCAGGAAAGTGCGCAGACGCATCAAATCGCGCGTCCAGGCGGGTGCTAAGGTTTGCGCAGATTCCGGAGCCGCGCCATGAACCCCGTCCGCGCCGCACTGCTGCTCGCCGTACTCCACGTCACGCCGGCCATGGCCGCCGACGACATCGACTTCGTGCGCGGCTGCTGGGTGTCGCGGGCGACGCCGGGCGGTCCGATCGACGCCTTCCTGCGCCTGCTGCCCGACCGCGAGATCAAGGACACGCTCAGCGGCCACGCCATGAGCGCGACCGGCGATCCGCCGGTGCCGCGGCTGGATCTGAGTTTCGCGCGCGACGGCAGCGTGCTCGGTCTGCGCCGGCCGATTCCGAACTACCAAGCCTTGGACGCACGCCTGCTGAGCCACTATGCACGCGTGCCGCAGGTCGGCGCCGCGCTGCTGAGCGGCGACGGCCAGGTCGCGGCCTACGCGCAGCAAGGCGCGAACGACTGGATCGTGGTCAAGGCCCACGACGAGCGCCTGTCGATCCAGCGCATCGGCGCCGACGGCCGCGTAGCCGAGACCTATTTCGACGGCGAACGCGACGGCTGCGACTGAGCCGCGCTACAGCACCTTGGCGTCGTGCAGGCCGCGCGCGGCCAGGTCGATCGCGGCGTTGGCGTCGAGATCGCGCGCGCCGACGACGCAACTGACGAACACGTAGGAACGCCGGCCGCGCTGGACGTGGCCGATCAGCCAGCGCACGCCGCGGCGTTCGCGGTCGCTGGTCGATCCGGTCTTGGCGCTGAGCACGGTGCCGGCCGGCCAGGGCGCGGCGAACGCGTGCTCGCCCATCGCATTGACGACCCGGCCCTGCGGCTGCACCAGCATCGCCTTGACCTGGGCGACCGCGCGCTTGGACAGCGGCAGGCGGCCGGCATAGAGATCGAGCAGGAAGCGCTGCTGTTCCTGCGGCGAGATCGTCAGGCTGTCGCCGAGCCAGAATCGGGTCAGCGCGCCGCTGGCGTCCTCGTTGCCGTAGTGGATCTTGCGCAGGTAGTCGGTCTCGCGCTGCGCGCCTAGCCGTTCCGCGATGCGCTGGAAGTACCACACCACCGAGTTGCGCATCGCCGAGGCCAGGTCGTGGTCGCGCCGCGACGAAGCCGGCCAATCGCCCTGGCCGTCGAAAGCCATGCGTTCGTCGGGGCCGGAGACCACGCCCGCGTCCAGGGCGAACAGGGCGTGCGCAACCTTGAAGGTGGAGGCCGGGCTGTAGCGCTGCGTGCAGGCCTGGGCCGGATCGCGGCGCAGTTCGCCGACGCCGACTTCGTAGAGCAGGAAGCAGGATTGACTGGCGGCCTGGGGCGTATCGGCCGCGCGCAGCGGCAGCGCGGCGAAAGCGCTCGACAATACGATCGAAACCAGCAGACGACGGAATCCGCTCATGGACGACCTCGGCAGGCGATAGGCGGAGCGAGTCTACTGCGGCGGCGAGGCCAGTTCGCGTGCGTCCAGCGAACCGTCGCGGTTGCGATCCTGCTTGCGGAAGGTCTCGGCCAGTTGCGCCCGGTGCTGTTCGCGGGTGAGCGCGTTCTGGGCGCTGCGGCGGCTGGGCGGGAACTCGTCGACCTCGAGTACGCCGTTGCGGTTCTTGTCCATCGCATCGAAGCCGTAGCTCAGCCAGTCCTGGTATTCGACCAGCGAGACCTTGCCGTCGCCGTCGCCGTCCATGCGCGACAGATAGTCGCCGGTGGAGCGGACCTGGGCCGCGGCCAGCGCGGGCAGCAGCAGGGGCAGACAAAACGCGAGGGCGGTAAGCGGACGGCGCATGCGCGGGGAGACGGTGCCAGGGGTGTGCGCAGCCTGACGCGCGCGCGCGTCGCAGACAAGCCGGGGCGCGGCCGGCGTGGGATGCGATTCAGCCTGAGGGCGCGCTGCGCAGAACGCATGGCCGGCCACGAGGGCCGGCCACGCGCGGGCGATACAGGGGATCGCCCTGGGGGAGCTGGAACAGAAACTGATTACGGCAGCTGGCAGCAGCCGCCGGTGCGGAGCCCGCCGTACTTGCAGCCCGGCTTGGTCGGGCAACCGGTATCCGGGTCGGTACCGAACGCCTGCGCGGCGCCGAAACCCAGGGTGCCGACAATCGCGATCGCGAATACGACCGCCTTCAGACGCTTCGACAAAACCTTCATCGCTCTCTCCCTAGTGACTGAACCGCGACCTGCCTTTCCGTGGCATGCAACGCGGTCAAGATGGTGGGCACCTGCTCCTTGGTATCGATTTTTCCGACGTGCGAGTACACGACGCGGCCGTCGCGATCGACCACGACCAGCAGCGGCACCACGTTGACGTTGAACAGCGCGCGGATTTTCGGCGTCGACAGCGCGACCGGGAAGCCGAAGCCGCGCGCGCGCAGATAGGCGCCCAGGCCGGGCGCGTCCGGGCGGGCGACGCCGAGCATCTGCACGCGCGCCGGATCGTGGCGCTGCAAGGCGCGGCCCAGATCGAGGATCGCGGGCACCGAGGCTTCGCAGACCGGGCAGCTGGGATCGAAGAAGTACAGCACCTGGCGGTCGCCGGAGGCGCGGCCGAGCACGACGGATTCGCCGGCGAGCGTTTCTGCTGGGGTATCGGGCAACCAGGCGCCGACGCGCGGCTTGGCGCCTTCGACGATCAGAGCGGCATAGTCGCTGCGCAGCTGGCGGTTCTGCACGCTCAGCATGACGACCAAGGCGCAGGCCAGCGCCAAAGCGACATAGGCATAGCTCTCCCTGCGCATGCACGCACCTCCCTGTGGCCTTCGCCTGCGTATCGCGCGCTTGCAGCGCGGATCGCGTCCTGGCATCGAAGCTAACACCGCCGATGCGAGCGCCGCAACCGACGCGGCCACAGTGAGACTTCGGTGTGAAGATCGCGCCAGGCGCAGCGTAAAAACGAAAAGCCCGCGCATCGCTGCGCGGGCTTTCGGGATTGCAATTACGAGGTGCGGATCAGGCGCGCGCGGGCGCCAGCGCGTAGCCCTTGAGGCGCGCGGAGAAAGCCTGCAGCGCCTGAATGCCGCTGGCTTCGGCCTCGGCGCACCAGGCATGCAGTTTCTGCAGCGTGGCCTGGGCGTCGTGCGAACGGTCGTCGAGCACCTGGGCCAGACGCTGGCGGAAATCGGCCAGGGTGGCCATGCGCGGACGCTCGGCGACCCAGTTCTGCAAACGCTCGCGGGCGTCGCCGTCGAGCCAGCGGCCGCCGTCGGCCAAGCCCTTGCGCAACTTGCGCGGCAGCGCGCGCATGCGGTCGCCGGCATTGCCGGCTTCCTCGCGCAGCGCCGGCAGGGTGACGCTGCGGTAGTAGTCGGTCATGGCCTGGAAGCGGATCGCGAGCAGCGCCTTGAGCGTCTCGGCGTCGGGCATGGCGATGTTCGGACGCACGTCCAGCGACGGCGCCACGCGCAGCACCTTGGCCAGGCGCACGGCCTGCAGGCCGCGGATCACGGTCCAGCCGATGTCGAACTCCCACTTGCGCAGAGCGAACTTGGCCGAGCTCGGGAACGCGTGGTGGTTGTTGTGCAGCTCTTCGCCGCCGATCCAGAAACCCCAGGGGGTCAGGTTGGTCGCGGTGTCGGTGGTTTCGAAATTGCGGTAGCCCCACCAGTGGCCGAGACCGTTGACCACGCCGGCGGCCCAGAACGGGATCCACAGCATCTGCAGCGCCCAGATCGCCACGCCGGCGAAGCCGAACAGGGCGAAGCTGATCAGCAGCAGCAGGGTCGGGCCCTTGGTCGCGTGCGGGGTGTACAGATTGCGTTCAATCCAGTCGTCCGGGCAGCCCTTGCCGTACTTCTCGATGTCCTCGCGCTCGCCGCGCGCTTCGCGGTAGAGCTCCACGCCACGCCACATCACCGTGTCGATGCCCTTGAACTGCGGGCTGTGCGGGTCTTCTTCGGTCTCGCACTTGGCGTGGTGCTTGCGATGGATCGCGGCCCACTCCTTGGTGATCATCGAGGTCGTCAACCAGGTCCAGAAGCGGAACAGGTGGGCGAGCGCGGGATGGAAGTCGACCGAGCGGTGCGCCATCGAGCGGTGCAGGTACAGCGTCACCGACATGATGGTGAGCTGGGTGACCGCCAGGAAATAGAAGGCGAGTTCCCAGAAGCTGGCCTGGATCAGGCCGCCGGCGAGGAAGTCGAGCAATGAAGCGAGCATGGAATGGAACTCCGTAACGGACGACCGGCCCATGGAAGGAAGGGAGCCGGAGGGGAGGCGCAGGAAGCACCTCCCGCGCGGGATGATGCCACCGCGGCCATACCGTTCGCGCCGGTACGGGCTGGTTCTGTGATGGGGGTCGCCGGGCCTGTACGCAAGCACCGCGGGGCCCTCCGCGGACCAACGGCTTCAGCCTGGGCAGCGGCGGACGGAGGGCAGGCCTGGATCGCCGGCGCGGCGCCGGCGCCGCCGGATCCGCTTGGGGCAATTTCGGCGATTTGCGAAAATATCCGCAGCAATTTCGCTCAAGTTCGGCCATCGCTCGGGGCTGGAGCTTCTTCGCGGACGCCGTTGCGGGTGTCCGCCTCGGCCAGGGCCGCGACGATGCGCTTGCGGGCGCGCGCCTGCTGGGCCCGACCGTAGCGCCGCAGCGCCGCCCGGTCGGCGGCGGCGAAGGGCGAGCGGCGGCCGCAATGGTCCAGCAGCAGGGCCAGGTCCTGGGCGAGGCCGAGCCGCTCGGCGGTGTGCTTGTCCAGGTCCGGCGCGTGCACCTCTACCCCCGCCGCCTTCAGCGCCCGCCGCTGCTGCGACAGCCGGCGGGCACGACGGCGCCAGCGATGCCAGGCCTCGTCATTGCCGTCGGCGCGGGCGCGCCGGCCGGCGCGGTCCAGGCGCTCGCGGCTGTCGGCGATCGCCTGCTCCAGGGCGGCGACCTGCAAGGCAGGCCAATCCAGCGCAGCGACGCCGGCGCGCAGCACCGCCAGCATGCTGCGGCGGCCCTGCAAGCCGGGATCGGCCAGCCGCGCCTGGCGCGCATGCTCGGCGCGTGCGCCCGCCGCGACCCGGCGGGCGCGCCGCAACAGGCCCAGCGTGTCGGCGTCGGCATCGCGGGCGATGAGGCGGTCCAGGGTTTCGACCAGGGCGTGCGCATCGCGCAGCGCCGACAGACCGGTGTTGAGCCGGCGCAGTTCGCGGTCGATCAGGGGCGCGCCGGGGCCCAGCGCCACGCCGCCCAGGGCCAGGGTCGCGCGGGCGCGACGCAGGCTCTTGCGCGCCAGGTGCACGCCCTCGTGCAGCGCGCCGCCGCGGCGGGCGAGTTGGGCGATGGCGGCGTCGAGTTCGGCCAGGAGGTAGCCGCGCAGCGCCAGCGCGGGCGCGGCCTGCGCGGCGGCGGCGGGTATGGCGGGATCGGGCACGGCAGGATCGAGCACGGAACCTCCGGCGGCGGCGGCCGGTGCGCATCGCGCGCTGGCGTGCCGGCACGACGATAGTACGCTTGCGCCATGCCCGAACTTCCCGAAGTCGAAACCACCCGCCGCGGCCTGGCGCCGCACCTGGAAGGCCGCGACGTGGTCGCCGCGATCCTGCGCCGGCCCGACCTGCGCTGGCCGATCCCGCACGAAATCGAGACCGACCTGCCCGGCCAGCGCATCGACGCGGTGCGCCGCCGCGCCAAGTACCTGTTGCTGGACACCGCCGCCGGCAGCGCCCTGCTGCACCTGGGCATGTCCGGCAGCCTGCGCGTGCTGCCGGCCGATTCCCCGGTACGCGCCCACGACCACATCGACCTGCTGCTGGATTCCGACCGCGTGCTGCGCTTCAACGACCCGCGCCGCTTCGGCTGCCTGCTCTGGCAGCGCCCCGGCGAGACCCACGAACTGCTGCGCGACCTCGGCCCGGAACCGCTGTCGGACGACTTCGACGGCGACTACCTGTTCGAGCTCAGCCGCGGCCGCAAGGCGCCGGTGAAGACCTTCCTGATGGACCAGCGCGTGGTGGTCGGGGTCGGCAACATCTACGTCGCCGAGGCCCTGTTCGCGGCCGGCGTCTCGCCGCTGCGCGCGGCCGGCAAGGTCGCGCGCGAGCGCTACGGCGAACTGGCCGGGGCGATCAAGACCATCCTGGGCTATGCGATCCAGCGCGGCGGCACCACCCTGCGCGATTTCATCAGCCCGGACGGCGCACCGGGCTACTTCGAGCAGGAACTGGCCGCCTACGGCCGCGGCGGCGAACCCTGCCCGCGCTGCGGCCGGGCCCTGAAACAGGCCTCGGTCGGCCAGCGCACCACCGTCTGGTGCGGTCACTGCCAACGTTGACTTGGCATGCCCTTCTGGGCAATTTTGATGCCAACCGGTGAATACGCCGGGCTAAGATCAACACGTTATAGTCGCGCCTTGCCCCGGGGAACACGATGGCCGAAAGCGCTGACATCACCCTGCTGTTGGACGCCGCGCGCGAGGGCGATCGGGGCGCGCTGGACAGCGTTCTGGCCACCCTGTACCAGGAACTGCACACCATGGCGCGGCGCCAGCTCGCCGGCCAGCACGGCCAGACCCTGGACGCGACCGCGCTGGTGCACGAGGCCTACCTCAAGCTGGTCGGGCGCCGCGAGGCGCAATTCGACGACCGCGCCCATTTCTTCGCCTATGCCGCCTCGGCCATGCGCAGCGTGGTCGTGGATTACGCGCGCCAGCGCCTGGCGCAGAAGCGCGGCGGCGACCTGCACCGGGTTACCGAACTGCCCGACGACGTCGAAGGCGGCCTGCGCCTGGACGAGGAAACCCTCGGCCTGGACACCGCGCTGACCAAGCTGGCCGCGGTCGATCAGCGCCTGGCCCACGTGGTCGAGTTGCGCTACTTCGCCGGACTGTCGGAGCTGGAGATCGCCGCCCTGCTGCAGCGCTCGGAGCGCAGCATCCGCCGCGACTGGCAGAAGGCCCGCCTGTTCCTGCTGGCGTCGCTCAAAGACAGCTGAGCGCCGCCGCCCATGGACGCCGAGCGTTGGCAACGGCTGTCCCCCCTGCTCGACGCGCTGTTCGAGCTCGATCCGCCGGCGCGGGCGGCGCGTCTGGGCGAACTTCGCGATGAAGACCCCGCGCTCGCCGACGAACTGCAGACCCTGATAGCGCTGGAGGAAGGCCACGAGGACTTCCTCGCCGAACCGCTGGTCGCCGCATTGGCCGGCGCGCGCGTCGGCAGCACGGTCGGCCCCTACCGGCTGGAAAGCATGCTCGGCGAAGGCGGCATGGGCCAGGTCTGGCTGGCCTCGCGCGCCGACGGCCTGTACCAGCGCCGGGTCGCGCTGAAACTGCTGCGCCCCGGCCTGGCCGACACCAACCTGCGCATCCGCTTCACCCGCGAGCGCCAGATCCTCGCCCGCCTCGCCCATCCGCACATCGCCCGCCTGCTCGACGCCGGCATCAGCACCGACGGCCTGCCCTACCTGGCGCTGGAATACGTCGAAGGCGAACCGATCACCGACTACTGCCGCAACCAGTCCACGCCGCTGGACAAGCGGCTGCACATGTTCCAGCAGATCTGCGACGCGGTCAGCCACGCCCACGCCAACCTGATCGTGCACCGCGACCTGAAGCCGTCGAACATCATGGTCACGCCCGGCGGCGACGTGCGCCTGCTCGACTTCGGCATCGCCAAGCTGCTCGACAGCGACGCCCCGGTGCCCGAGCAGACCCGCACCGGCATGCGCGCCTTCACCCTGCACTACGCCGCGCCGGAACAGGTGCGCGGCGAGCCGGTCACCACCATGACCGACGTCTACTCGCTGGGCGTGGTGCTGTACGAACTGCTGACCGGGACCAAGCCCTACCGGCTCAAGCGCCAGACCGACGCCGAGTGGGAAGAAGCGATCCTCGCCGCCGACCCGCTGCGGCCGTCGCAGACCGTGCTGCGCAACGCCGAGAGCACCGGCGAGGAAGGCCCGCCGCCGGACAGCGCCGCGCTGCGCCGGCACGCGCGCCAGCTCGCCGGCGATCTCGACAACATCGTCCTCAAGACCCTGTCGAAACGGCCCGAGCAACGCTATCCCTCGGTCGAAGCCCTGGCCCTGGACCTGCAGCGCTTCGGCGCCGGACGCCCGGTGCAGGCACGCGCGCAGAGCCTGGGCTACCGCTTCCACAAATACGTGCTGCGCCACCGCTGGGCGCTGGCGACCGGCACCCTGGTGACCGTGGTGCTGGCCGCGGCGCTGGCGATCGTCGCCTGGCAGGCGCGCCAGGCCGTGCGCGAAGCCAGCCGCGCGCAGGCCATGCAGGACTTCATGGTCGGCCTGTTCGAAAACGCACGCGGCACCCCGGAGGGCGAAGCGCTGGACCTGCGCGGCCTGCTCGACGCCTCGGTCGCGCGCGGCAACCGCGAGCTCGCGCGCCAGCCGCGCGCGCGCGCCGAACTGCTGGGCGTGGTCGCGCGCCTGCGCACCGGCCTGGGCGACTACAACGAAGCCAAGGCCCTGCTCGACCGCCAGGCCGGCATTCTCGAACTCACCGACGACGTCCCCAGCAGCCTGCAGCTGGAATCGCTGACCCAGCGCGGCCAAGTGCTGCGGTTGCTGGGCGAAGCGCGCGCCTGCATCGACCTGATGCAGCCCTGGGCCGACCAGGCCCGGCGCGAACAGGCGCAACTGCCGACCCAGGCCGCCGAGTTCTATTCGCAACTCGGCCGCTGCCGCCGCATCAACGGCGAGCGCCAGAGCGCGCGCCTGCTGTTCGAACGCTCGCTGGCGCTGCGCCGCGAAGTGCTGCACAACCAGGCCGGCGAAGTTGAGAACCTGATGGACCTCGCCGGCCTGCAGGCCGACGTCGGCGAAACCCGCGCCGCGCTCGAAGCTTTCGAGCGCGCACGCGAGCAACTGCGCCAGAGCGGCGGCGAGAAGCACCCGCTACTGGTCGAAATCGGCTGGAACATCGCCGCCCGCCTGCGCGACCTGGGCCAGGTCGACGCCTCCGAACGCGAAGCGCAAAACGCGCTGGCGATCGCCCTGGAGGTCAACGGCGCGCAGCATCCGACCACCCTGTCCGCGCGCCGGCAAGTCGCGGCGATCCATGTCGACCAGGGCCGTTTCGCCCTGGCCGAGAACGAATTCCGCGAAATCCGCGACCTGCTGACCGCGCGCCTGGGCGCCGACCACACCGACCTCAGCGCGACCTACAACAGCCTGGGCGTGATCGCCTGGGAACGCGGCCAACTGTCGGATGCCGTGGCCGCGCTGCGGCGCGCGATCGAGATCGCCCGCAAACACGGCGACACCGGCCGCCTGTCCGGCACCCTGTTCAACCTGGCGATGGTGCTGCACGAACAGGGCCGCGACCGCGAAGCCCTGACCCTGCTGCGCGAATCGCGCCAACTGCGCGACACGCGCTACGGCGTCGACCACCCGCTGCTGGGCGACACCGACCGACTCGAAGGCGAAGTCCTGTTGGCCCTGGGCGACCGCGACCGCGGCCTGGCCATGCTCGGCGAAGCCGTGCGCCAGACCCGCAGCGGCTACGGCGCCGCACACTCCCACACCCGCCGCGCCGAACTCAGCCTGGCGTATCCGCAGGCCCTGGCCGGCGACCTCGATGCACTGGCGCAACTGGATGCGCTATCGGCGCTGCCGAACGCGGATATCGAACTGCGCAAGATCGGCTGGCTGGCGCAGGCCTACGCCGCGCGCGTGCGATGCGACGGTCCTGCTCGCGAGCAGGCGCGCGAGCGGCTCGACGTGCTGCATCGCACCTTGGCTACGCAGCGGCCGGATGGGAGTGCGATTGGGCGGGAGATTGATGGGATTAGGGCGGGGTGTGGGAGCTAGGCGAAAGGTGAGACCAGGACGCGCCCTTAATCCAACTTTTCCAGTCTAAGAGTTACCCCCAACTGATTCAGCTCTCTGCAAAGCTGTATCGCTTGATCATCGGGCAGCTCGAATTCAACCTCGCCCCCATTTAGGATTGCATCGACCGTATCTTTCGCTTCACGCAAATCATAGTCCAGATACCCCCTTAGCCGCTTGTTTGTTTCGACCTTATTAAAACCTGGAACCCAGCCAGTTACTACTACACGAATCACGATTTAAATATCTCTTTACCAGAGCCCCAATTCACTTCCCCAATGGCTGCCTAGCTCTATATTCATCAGAGTAAGTTCGTTTAAGTGTTGAAATGCTGTCGACAGCTCCATTTTTCACATGAAGAACCCCTAAGCAAATATATACGGGCGGCGCATCAGCATACTCGTCGCACCTAATCTCGAACTGAATACTGAAAGAGTCGCGCGTGGCATCGCTGCTCGTCATCAAAGCTAGCGTACTGGGCAACGGCTCAATCTCTAGATTCATCATTTCCCGCGTGATCGCGTACCTTTTTCCGCCGACTCGCGCTCTGATTTTGCACGCGTTATTTTTATCGCAAACCATCTCCACCGAATCGCCAGACGAGTAGGAGATTTTTTCTCCGACCCTAGCCCCTTCCATGCTAGAGATTGCGGCAGCGGGGCCGCTAATGGCCAACAGCGCAAGCAATGCAAGAGATTTCTGATTTCGCATTTTAAAGACCCTTTTTTAGAGCACCCGTGGGCGTTGACAAGTATCCCGCCCCATCATATTCCGAGAATTCATCTAGCGTTTGATTCGGTATACTTGGCTCCCTCAAAGATCCTGGGCGAAATATAAGATCAGGCCTGGCAAGCCTATCAATTCCATTAAACCTTACGCCGCCTAATCCATGATTATGCATTGTAAGCATCTTTCCATTTACCGTCATTATTTCATAGCCGGGCGGGCCATAAAAAGCGAAGCTAGCCAGATGGGAGTTTTGGGTTTGTATTTGTGCCGCGTACTGAATTTTTTGTTCTAACTCACCTTGTTTCACCGCTCGCTTGCCGAACACACTTATATATTCGATGGATCACGTTCGCTTCGTTGCCTGATACAGCGGCTTGATGCAATTATTTTCCAGCTCCACCTACCCGCCTACAAACGCCGCCAATATGCGATGTGGCTGTCGAAACTAAACTTGCATGAGTCGATTTCACGCCGCTGGCGTAGCTGCCGGCCTGGGTCGGTTGGCCCAGGGCGTTAGGCGCGTAGGCGATCGACAGGCCGGTGGGGTAGGCGTGCGCGGCCAAGCTGCCATAGCGGTCGTAGCCGTAGCCCAGCGACCAGGCGTACCAGCCGGTCTGGCTGACGCTTTCGCCCTGGCCGTCCAACAGCCGGCGCTCAGGCTAGCGCGAAATTGTGGGCGTCCAAATTTCCGCAATTTCTCGTTTCATGGCCCAGGTTTTATCTCAATGTATGGGATTAAGAGATCAGATACATTTCCAGCGAATTTATGCGATTGGCCTGGGACCTCATCCGCGTAAGCCACCCGAAATGAACCTGACTCCATTTCTCCTAAAAATTTACCGGCAGTCTGTCGGCTTTAATCCAAGAATCCAAAGGCAAGCCTCTCACGCGATCAATCGAAACCACCAAGCCATGGTCGTTGTCGATTAGAGCAAAGTGTTCAGCAGGAATCGAGCTTAGTAGATCATCAATCAGCCCCCCCCCTCTCCATTCAATGACATAGGCTTCGAATGTCGGAATAGCCTTGCGAACGACAGCAGCCTCATCACTTTCATAGTCGTCAAGAACGTTCGGATCGCGCGACACTGATATCCAACCACCGAAGCTCTCAACCACGAACTCCCCATACTCGCCTTGCGAAGCCCCATGACTGACCGCCCAATATTCAGGGCTCCAGTCACGTCCTAGGCTTTGAAAAAAGATAATAGTATTCAAGGTTTAACCGCCTCAATGAGCGTCCTCTCGCAGTTGGTTGCTGCACAATTTCTCAGAACATGGCGGCCAAGGTCTGGGCCATATCCGATCGCAGGCAATCCTGTAGCCTGCTCCGTTCTTCTAAGCTGTCCTGACATTCCTTTTCCTCCGCCCGACTTAACTTGCACGGCTGCATTGCGGAGTAAAATATCAATGTCAGTCACCATTCTTCCATCCCCACTCCTTACCGGTACATTCACACCACGAACATGCCCCGGGTAAGCAGCCTCAATCTTTGTGGCAAGCGCTGTAACCAATGGGTCAGAGGACGCGAATCGAATAGCTGCTTTAACCTCGGTCGCCGCGGCGGCCTCAGCCCTAGCGGCAGGCATAAATAATGCAATTAGACCAACCTTTGACGATTCCAGTTGCCCAGCGTCGCGGAACTCATGGCTTAGCGGGTTATATCCATCCGAACGAAATAGAGCGATGGTATCTCCGAGCTGCTCCGACCACATCCTTCCTGAAAATGTATGCTTGAAGACGTTGAAAGGTGGAGGCTCATGGCAAGGCCCCTTATCAATGCAACGACCATCAGGGTCGGTGTACCTGTAGGGGTTATTATTTGCATACCAATACCTGTTGTAATTTTCACCCGAATTTGAGTTCGCCGACACCGGATCAACCGACAGGAACCGCCCCAACGTCGGATCGTAATACCGCTGCTGCATATACGTCAGCCCGGTCGACCCATCCATCACATGCCCGGTGTAGCCGATGCCGTCGACCGTCTTGTTGATCGCGCTGCCGTAGGGCTCGTAGTTGGTCCGCTCAATCACCGTACCGCTCGTGTCGGTGACCGCGACCGGGCTGCCCAATGCGTCGGTATGGTGATACTTGGTCGCAATGACGGTATTGCTCGGCCAGTTATGGTCGATCGTCGCGATCAAGCTGCCGGACAGATAGACGTTCTCGTGCGTGGTCTGAACACCGGCGGACGAGACCTTGGAACTGAACAGCAGCTGCCCCGCTTGGCTGTACTGGAAAACATGCAAGGAGCCGTCGTCATTGGCCGACTCCGATCGGCGGCCGAGACTGTCGTAGCGATAGCTTTCCTTACCCAGCACCCGGCGCAGACGATTGCCGTAGTCGTAGGTGTACAGCTGGCCGCTCTTGTTGCCGAGATTGCCCTGTACGTCATAACCCATACCTACGACCGTCGCGCCGTTGGGAGTCTGGACATTCGTCAGACGATTGTTGGCGTCGTACCAATAGCTATGCTCACGCACACCGGGATGGCTTACGGTGCGAATGTTGTCTAAGGCGTCGTAGGTGTAGTTGATGTAATGCGTGGTTCCGCCGAACATTGCTGAGCCAGCTGCCGTCAGGCGATCGAGGTCGTCGTAACTCAGGTAGCGCTTGAAGCTCTGACCCTGCGCTAAGTCGTCGATCAACGTAGTGTTGCCGTTGGCGTCATAGAGGTTGGTGAAACCCACCACGCTGCCGTCCTGCGTGGTCTGGGGCAGCAGGCGAGCGTTTTGCACCATGGTGTGCACAATGCCGTTGCCATAGGTGAACTGCTTGATCGCGCCGTTGGGGTAATAACCGACGCCGGTAGCGTAGGTACCCGAAGTGCTACTGGTTGACGTCGTCCCCACCTGGGTCGCTTGACCCAGAGCGTTAGGGGCATAGGCCAGCGCCAGACCAGTCGGATAGGTCTGCGCGGCCAGGTTACCGTTCTGATCGTAGCCATAACCGATGGCCCATTCGTACGGCCTCAGCAAGGACTCCTTGGTCAGCAGGCGGCGCTTGTTGTAGGTATAGACGGTATCGACGATGGTGGTACCGGCATCGTTCCAAGTCCGTACTTGATGCGGCAAGCCATCAGGTGTGTAGCCCCAATGCTGATTTCCGTTACCGTCCGGGAACGACTGATCGGTCACCCGGTTGCGCGCGTCGTACAGGCGATCGGAGCGACGACCGGACCCATAGGCCGCCGCAAAATCGCAGCTGGTCGTGTTCGGCAAGTTCAAGCCGGATGCGGACCACATCAGATTGCCCGCGCCGTCGTACCGCATCACCGTAGCGCCGGTTTCCGGCTCGATCACCTTGCATAAACGCTGATCGGCGCCATATGCCGGGTCGTTGTTGTAGACGTAGTAACGCCCCACACCACCTGTCGCGATGGGCGGCGGCGAACTGACGCTGATACCGACGGCCGTCGAAGTCGTCTGCGCATTCAGAGGGTCGATCGCGACTGCCGTGAGCGAGTGCCCACCCGCCGTCGAGCTCCAATTGGCGGTGTAGGGCGCACTGGAGTCTTCGCCTACCTTGACGCCGTCGACATAGAACTCGACCCGCTGCACTCCGTTATCCGGATCCGAAGCCGTCGCCTTCAAGCTGACCGCGCCGGCGGATGGGAATACCTGTCCGCCGATCGGCGCAGTCAGTTGCACCGATGGAGCGACATTGGCCGCGAGCTGACCCACCACATCGATGGTGTCCAGGGTCAAGGCGCCGCTCTTGAGATGGAAACGCACACCGCCGGCATTGATCCACGAAGCCGCTTGCGAGCCGCTCTTGGCGCTCGCGAAGAGCTGTGGATTGGCGTTGTCCAAACCCGTCACCCAGACCTGGGCATTGGCGGCGCTGGACACCCAACCGATGCTGCTGGAGCAGGTCGAACTTCCGCTCGGGATGGAGCACGGGTTCGGTGTCGCAGAAAGCGAGCCGGAGGTCACCGCGATCGAGAGGTTAGGGCTGAGCTCGCCGAACCAGTCGCTGCCGTCTTTCAGCATCCGCCACTGGAAGTTGTGGCTGCCGGCACCATTCGGCGCTTGCACCGTGAAATTGAACGTCGCCGTCTGACCTGGCGCCACGCTGCCAGACAACGAGACCCGAGAACTGCCCCATTTGGTGTTGTCGGCCGGATTCTGCGAGCCGAGCCGATGCGAATCCGCCGCCGTCCAGGTCGCCGTACCCGTATTCTTCATCTGCACGGAGACGGCGTAGGACTGGCCAGCCGCCATTGCGGTCGGCACCGTCTGCGCGATGAACTGAGCGTTGTGCGCCGGCGCGGCGGTGACGACGAACTGACCCGACACTTCGACAGGGTCCAGCAGCGCCTGACCGCCGCTGTACGCGATCCCGGATGCATAAATGCTGTACGTGCCCGGCGCCAGGTTCTGCAGCGACGCGTTATTCTGGACGGGCTCGTCATTGACCTGGACGAAGATATCTTCGACCGTCTGATTGGGTTCCGTGCTTCCGCCTTCGATGCTGATGAAGACGTTGCCGGGTGCCGGAAACGATGCGCCGTTGGTCGGGCTCGCTATATGGATCCAATGGCCATTGGCGGCATGCGCAAAGCCAAGGCCCGTCAGCATCAACGACAGCACCAAGAAGCCTCTGGCGATCAGAGACATCGCAAACCGAGCGGCAACCACTTGCGAATGGAGGCACTGGTCGACTCCGCTCATAAGTTTCTTAGCTCGCGATGCGAAAGACCCAACATTCGTGTCAATCGAGAGACCGGGGCTCATGGCGCCACCTCGGTGCGACGGTTCTGGACAGGCCGCAACAGCGCGTCGCGCACGATCTGAGTAAACGCACCTTCAGGATGGAAGACCTCGATCGGATAATCGGTGCTCGGCTGATCCCAGGCCGCGTAGCGGGTCCGAGTCGCTTTACCGCGCGGATTGGTTACCGTGATATCGCCACCGAGTTGATATGTGGTGGTGGTGGCCAGACGCGCGCCGAGCTCGGAGTCCTGCTCGACCTTGATCACGCGACCCAGCGCATCGTATGACGTGTAGATGCCGGTATTGATCGCCCAGTTCCCGTCCGCATAGGGGTTCCGCGGGTACGAAGCGAAGGTCTGCCGGCCTTCCTGATCGTAGCCATTGATAGTGATCTTGTAGGTCTGATCGTTGCTGGCAATGTCGCGCTCGTATTGGAGCACCGGCCGCAGCAGCGCATCGAAGAGGGTCACTTTTTCGTAGTTGCCCTGCAGCACTATCTGGCGCCAATGGCCGGCCGGGACCCCCATCTCCGTCTGATTCACTTGCACGAAAGAACTCGTCGTGCTGTTCCAGAGCACCGAATCGTCTGTTGGGTATGTCACCGTGGATACGCGCCCCATGCTGTCGTAACCGTAAGCCGTGGCATAGCCGTTCTCATCGCTCGCCGAGGTAACCCAACCTGCGTCGTTGACGACTGCGGTCTCGGTGCTGCCGCCTGGCGCCTCGGGCGTGGCAGGGTATTGAACAGTCCTGGGGACGCCGCGCTTCCAGTCCGACATCATGGTGATGTGGTTGTTGCTGTCCTTGACCGTAGCGACGGTGCCGTCGGGATTGTAGGTCACGGTCTGCACCGGGTTGCCGAAGGCGTAGTTGCGGATCGGCAATGCCGTGGCGCTGTCGTAGTCGGTCTGCGTGGGCACCAACCCGGCAGTAGTGACGGAGGCCACCTGCCCCAGCACCCACTTCGACAGGTTGTCGTGATAAGTCGTGACGTCGCTGCGGCTGTACCCGTAATTGATATTGCTGGAGCGGGTCACCGATACCGGGCGTGCGAATTGGTCGAAGCTGTCGACGATATTGGAATAGGTGACACCATCGCGCTGCAGCACGGTGGAGACCAGCGGGCGCAGCTTGGATTCCATCCGATCATGGAAACCGAACCCGGCCTCGTCCGGGAAGGGCTGCTGCCCCATTTCCTCGTCCTGGACATAGGCGTAGTCGGCCCGCTGCATCTGCGTGCCACTGGAACTAAAAACTTGCTCGCTCAGCAATTCACCTTCGTTCTTTTCGAAGATGACACCAAATCGCTTCTTGACTACGGTTCCAGTAGGAAGGGTGATCGTGGTCAAACGCCCCACACCGTCGCAAGAGCCGTCCGCGCAGGGGTCCTGGTTGCAACCTACGCCGGAAGGCAAACCTGTCTGATGGTCGTAGATACCGCAATAGGGATAGCTTTCCTCTCCGTAGGTATACGAGGTCGTCGCTGTAGCAATGCCAGGCCCTGATACCACCAGGGATTTTAAGGAGTAGACGTCGAAGTAGTTCGGCGTCCCGATTCGGGCATAACCGGACACACTAATGAAGTCTTCGGTCGTGCCCTGCGCTTCGTAGTTGTCGACCCCCTGGAGCGTTGCGGCCCAACTTATTCCAGCCATCGACATTTCATACACCTTCGTCCAAAGGACCGAAGCCGTAAAGTCGATTGTTCCACCGGAAACCTTCACTTCATGGTCGAAGAAGTCGATGAAGCAAAGGTAAGGAACCCGGCTGCGATAGAAGCGATGTCCGTCGAACTGGAACGTTGCGTTCGCTCCGCTTGGGTGCTTGACCGTGAAAGGAAACTCGCCCGCATAACGGCCGCGATCCGATTCGGTTAAACACATGTTGCCCGGATCAAAATACGAGAGGCCCAGCGAATCGGACTGCGGCTCGTTGTAGATCCCACCAAAACCATACGGCGAGTACTGCCAGGTCGACCCATCGGGATTCGTAACCGTGGTCAGGTGCCCGTTCTGCATCGCATAGGTCCACGTGCGGCCGTGGCTGGTCGCCGTTACGGAGTTTGTGCCGTACTGCACCGAAATCTGTCGTCCGTCGTTAGCGGCGATTCCGGTCAGCTGCCCATTCGTGTAGGTGTAGTCCACATAGTTGCCGAACCTGTCCTCGACGCGGCTCGCCAGCAAATAGATGTTCTTGCGCGCCATGTTGTAGCCCGGGATTCCCTTGGGCCCTTTGCGCACCGTGAGCGCCGTCCGCTCGACCGGGTAATCGAAGTAGTACTTCACGCCATCGGTGGTGAGCAGATAAAAACCCTCGCCGGGATAACCGTTCTTCACGGTAGGCAAGCAGCCTAATCGCCCCATCGACTTGAGCACCCAGGGGTGGCCGGCGCCATTGGTGGGGTCGATGTTCGTGGTGTTGTCGACCAGCATCGGCTCATCGCCCATTCCGGGCACGTGCAGCCGATAGCCCTGAGATACTTCCTCAGGATTGACCAACAGGCCCTCCACGTACGGCAGGCCAGGGAAGGAGCAGCGCTTGTACCGGTTCGGAGAGGAAGGGCTGTCGATCGACCATCCCATATTGCTGGACACGGTCGTCTGGATATACGGGACCTCGACATCCCAATTGCCGAAGCCGCCCAGCTGCTCCGGCAGATATAGCCAGTCGATGGACAATCGTCGCCCCAGCTGTACGGGCAGATCGCTGTTGCCGGGCACGTCGATATCGACATTCACGAATTCCGTCTTGCCGGTCGAATCCGTCGTGCGGTTGCCGAAGAACCCGACGCTAGCCGCCGTGATCGTCGACGCCGCCTGGATCTTCTTCTGATACTCGGCCTCGGCGGTGATGCTTTGGGCCGATACCGCGCCGGTTATCAAGGCCAGCAATGGCAATGTCGCGTGGGCGAGGCGCGCACGCAGGCGGGACGGACGCACACCGGAAACCGTGCCCGTCGAAGCGGAGGCGAAATGGGATTGCATGCGATAGCTGCTCTCGCCGGGCCGAACGGCGCGGACTGTGATGCCTGAACTCAAGCCGACATGGTCGGCCCCCCTAACCACAGTGTGGAGGCTATCGTGGGGTGATCGCAAACGCTGCGACGAAGGGAGGAAGGTGGCGCGGCCCAGCAAGGCCTGGACGCAATAATCGGTTGCAAACCAACCCGTACGAGGCTGTTACAAGCCGCTGAGCACCTTGCTGGAAACGAGAGGCGGTAAATCCATAGCCCGAACCTACAACGGCAACGGCTGCTGCAACGGCTCGATCGTGCCTTCCCCGCGCATCACTCGCTTGTACTCCGCGCGCGACACCGACACGTAGCGGTCGTTGCCGCCGATTTCCACCTGAGGGCCGTCCTGGACCGCACGGCCGCGCTCGTCGACGCGCACGGTCATGGTCGCCTTCTTGCCGCTGTGGCAGATGGTCTTGATCTCGGTGAGTTCGTCGGCCCAGGCCAGCAGGTACTGGCTGCCTTCGAACAGTTCTCCGCGGAAATCGGTGCGCAGGCCGTAGCACAGCACCGGTATGCGCAGTTGGTCGACGACTTCGCTGAGCTGCCAGACCTGTGCGCGGGTCAAGAACTGGGCCTCGTCGACCAGCACGCAATGCAGGGTGCCGTGGGCGGCGATGTCGGCGCGGATCAGCGTTTCCAGGTCTTCGCCCTGGTTGAAGCCGATACCGTCGGCTTTCAGGCCGATGCGCGAGGCCACGGTGCCGCTGCCGGCACGGTGGTCCAGGCGCGGGGTCAGGATCGCCACCCGCATGCCGCGTTCGCGGTAATTGTGCGCGGACTGCAGCAGGGTGGTGGTCTTACCGGCGTTCATCGCCGAGTAGTAGAAATAGAGCTTGGCCATGCGCCTAGTGTAGGCATCCGCGGCCCAAGTTCCGAGATTGCGCGGGCGGCGGGGGCGTGCTTGCGCGGCGCTAGGTGCGGTTCGGATGAGCGATGGGCGGCGGCGGCGCCGGAATGCGCCGCCGTCGGCGCGGCTTCATGGATCGCGCTGCCCTCCTACCTTGCGCGGCGTGCCGACTTCGACCGTGCCCAGGTCGAGTAGGCGATCCTGTTCATTCCAGTACGCGCCCAGGCGCTGCAGGCCGCCTTCCTTGCCGTAGAGCTCGTCGGGCGTCGCCGCGGCGGCGATGGCATAGGCCGCGGCATTGCTGCCGGTGTCGACGGCGAAGGCGCCGTTGACCGGCGCGCCGGAGATGTTCATGGCCTGGTTGCGGTAGCCGACCCGGCTGCCGGTCATGTCGCGGGCGAAACTGCGGATCTGGCTTTCCGCGCGCGGCTTGGCGACCTCGTCGCCGTAGCGCGCGTAGTAGTCCCCGCCCTGGGCCTCGACCTGCGCGCGCTGCTCGGGCGTGAGTTCGGCCCACATCTTTTCGCGGATCGCCAGCAGCCGGCGCGAACCGCGCTCGGCGGCCAGGTCGGCCCAGATGTAGCCCTGCACGCGATCGGGGGCGCCGCCCACACCGTGCCAGCGCATCAGGCTGAGGTAATGCTGCGAATATTTGTCGGCGTACTGGGCGGCGTGGCGGAAGCGCTCGTCGGCCTCACCGTAGCGGCCCTGCACGTAGGCTTTGAGGCCGTAGAGACGGTGCTCCTCGTTCGGGCGGCCTTTGGCGGCCAGCACCATGGAGTCGATGTCCATGTAACTGGCATCGGTGAACTTGAGCGGTTGCGCGGCGGACGCGGCCCAGGCGGCGGCCAGAGTCAGCGCCAGGAATGCGAATCGACTGCGCGTGGATATCGCCATGATGATGCCTCCGGCGGAACACGGGCGCGGATGCGCCCGTGGCCGGTTTAGCACCCAATCCGGGCCGGGACCATGCCCGGCGCAGCGATTTCGCTCCGCGGGCGACCGACGGTCGCCGCGGCGGAGTGGCCCGACTTAGGGCTTGGGCGCGGGCTCGTCGGGCACGGCGGGAGCCGGCGCATCGATGTTCGGCGCGTCCGATTGAATTCGAGTACCTACGACCTGTCCGGCCTCGACTTTCTCGACATCGCCCACGTCGACCCGGCCGACGCGCGGCTTCATCCAGATCTGGTCGTGCCATTGCGCGTACTGCGCCGGGTCCCAGTAACGCTCGTCGTAGAACTTGGTGCCCGAAATGACCTGCTGGCTGCCGCCGGGGCCGGGCACGATGATCTGCATGTTGCCGGTAAAGCCGGTACGGCTGCCCGTGGTCTGGCGGCGCCCGCGGCGCAGTTCGCGATTCAGGCGTTCGCGCGCGGCGGCGTCGCCGTTGACCGCGTAGAGGGCCGGGCCTTCGCTCAGCGCGCGCGCCTGTTCGGCTTCGCTCATTTCGCCCCAATACTTCTCGCGCAGGCCCAAGAAGCCGCGGTAACCGCGCTCTGCGGCCAGATCCATCCAGACATAGCCCAATGCCCGGTCTTTGGGGGCGCCTTCGCCGTTCCACAGCATCTCGCCGACCATGCCCTGCGAGGCCTTGTCGGAGTAATAGCCAGCGCGCATGAAGAACTTCAGCGCCTTTTCGAACTTCTTCTCCTTATAGGCCTCCAGTCCGAGCAAGCGATAGCGCAGGTCCGGGTGGTGGGTCAGAAAGCCGGAGCTGAGCATCAGCGGGTCTTCCGTCGGATCCGGCGGCGGCGCAGCCTTCTTCTCGGCCGCGATGGCTCCCAAAGACAGCGGCAGCAAGGCCAGCAGCATGATCGTCTTACGCATTGCGTCAGTTCCTTCTTTCGTTTCTGGAGGTCCAGGGGCACAGGTTAGCGGGTCGGGGCGACCCGAGCGGGTAAACTCATGGGCTAGATAGACCGGCCGACCGGCCGAAAGATGACAACGATGCACGGCCTCAATCCCCCCCAACGCGCTGCTGTCCTGCATACGGATGGCCCCCTGCTCGTGCTCGCCGGCGCGGGCAGCGGCAAGACCCGTGTGATCGTCGAGAAGATCGCCCACCTGATCGCCTCCGGCCGGATGCCGGCCAAGCGCATCGCGGCGATCACCTTCACCAACAAGGCCGCCAAGGAAATGCGCGAGCGCGTCGCCAAGCGCATCAAGGGCGACGCCGCGGACGGGCTGACGATCTGCACCTTCCACGCCCTGGGCCTGCGCTTTTTGCAGATCGACCACGCCAAGGCCGGGCTGCGGCGCGGTTTCAGCGTGTTCGACAGCGACGACTCGGCCGCTCAGATCAAGGACCTGCTGCCGCCTGGCAGCAAGCCGGACGTGCTCGACGGCATGCGCAACCTGATTTCGCGCGCCAAGAACGCCGGCCTGTCGCCAGAGGAGGCCCTAGCCGCGGCGACCAGCCCGCGCGAGATGGAGGCGGCGCTGCTGTACCAGCGCTACCAGCAGCGCCTGAGCACCTTCAATGCGGTCGATTTCGACGACCTGATCCGCCTGCCCGTGCAATTGCTGGAAGCCGACGAAGACCTGCAGCTGGCCTGGCGCGAGCGCATCGGCTATCTGCTGGTGGACGAATGCCAGGACACCAACGACGCCCAGTACCGCCTGCTCAAGTGCCTGGCCGGCACCCGCGGCCTGTTCACCTGCGTGGGCGACGACGACCAGTCGATCTACGCCTGGCGCGGCGCCAATCCCGACAATCTGCTGGAGCTGGGCAAGGACTACCCGACGCTGGAGATCGTCAAGCTGGAGCAGAACTACCGCTGCAGCAACCGCGTGCTGCGCGCGGCCAACACCCTGATCGCCAACAACCCGCACGAACACCCCAAGACCCTGTGGAGCGAGCAGGCCGACGGCGAGCGGATCCGGGTCTGGGAATGCCGCGACAGCGCGCACGAGGCCGAGAAGGTCGCCAGCGAGATCCACTTCCTGGCCCAGAAGCACAGCGCGCCGTGGAGCGACTTCTGCATCCTGTTCCGCGGCAACCACCAAAGCCGCGCGTTGGAAAAGGCCCTGCAGCTGCTGCGCGTGCCCTACCACCTCAGCGGCGGCACTGCGTTCCTGGAGCGGCACGAGGTCAAGGACGCGCTGTCCTGGCTGCGCCTGATCGCCAACCCCGACGACGACGCCGCGTTCCTGCGCGCGGTCACCTCGCCCAAGCGCGAGGTCGGCGCGACCACCCTGGCCAAGCTCGCCGAACTGGCGCAGCAGGCGCACATGCCGATGTCGCGCGCGGCCGAATCGGTGGGCGCGCTCAAGCAACTGCAACCGCGCGCAGCCAATGCGCTCGACGGCTTCGTCAACATCGTGCGTTCGCTGCGCGGCGAAGCCCAGCGCATCAGCCCGGCCGAACTGGTGCGCGTGCTGGCCGAGCGCAGCGGCCTGCTGGCCGCGATCCGCGCCCAGTGCAAGGACGAGGCCAGCTTCCAGCGCCGCAAGGAAAATCTGGAAGAACTGTCCGATTGGTTCGACGGCGGCAAGGGCGCGGGCCCGGGCGAACTGGCCGCGCAGCTGGCGCTGCTGTCGCACGCCGACAAGGGCGAGGCCGGCAACCAGGTGCGGCTGATGAGCCTGCACGGCGCCAAGGGCCTGGAATTCCGCTATGTGTTCATCGTCGGCGTCGAGGACGGCAACCTGCCGCACGAGGCCAGCATCGAGGAGGGCCGCCTCGACGAGGAGCGCCGCCTGATGTACGTCGGCATCACTCGTGCCAAGGAAGCGCTGTACCTGTCGCATGCGCGCGAAACCCAGCGCTGGGGCGACCGCATCCGCCTGCAGCCCAGCCGCTTCATCGAAGAGTTGCCGGCGGCCGAACTGCAACGCGACGGCGCCGATCCGGTGGCCGACGCGGCGCGCAAACAGGAACGCGCCACCGCCGGCTTCGCTGCGATCAAAGCCCTGCTGGAAGGCTGAGCGCGCCACCGACCGGATACGAAACCATGACCGTGCACGACGATACCCGCCTGCGCATCCGCGATATCGCGCCCGACGACCATGCCGCGGTGCTGGCGCTGAACCTGGAATCGGAGGAACTGCTCAGTCCGATGGATGCGGCGCGGTTGCGCGAACTGCTGGCCGAAACGGCCTACCAGCGGGTGGTCGCCGACGGCGACGACGTGATCGCGTTCCTGCTCGCATTCCGTGAAGGCTGCGGCTACGACAGCCCGAACTACCGCTGGTTCCAGGCGCGCTACCAGCGCTTCCTGTACATCGACCGGGTCGTGGTGTCGGCGGCGCAGCAGGGGCGCGGGCTCGGCGCCCTGCTCTACCGCGATCTGTTCGATTTCGCCCGCGATCAGCGCATCGACGCGGTCGCCTGCGAGTTCTACAGCGAACCGCTCAACGAAGCCTCCCGCCGTTTCCACGGCAAGTTCGGCTTCCGCGAAGTCGGAACGCAATGGGTGGCCGAGGGCCGCAAACGGGTGTCGCTGCAGATCGCGGCGTCGGGCTGACGAACGGCCGCTGCGGACCATCCGGGATTGCGTGGCCACGGCGCTTGCGCGATGGTGCGATTCCCTGCCTCGTCCGGACATGCCCATGCCTGCGCCCACTGTGCTGTCGCGCTGCGTTTTCGTCGCTGCCCTGTTCGCCGCCACTGCCGCCATCGCCGGCGAACCGCCCGAGTTCCTCAGCTCGCCCGATCCCGCCGCCGCCTCGCTGCCGTTCTCCGAAGCGGTGCGCAGCGGCGACCTGCTGTTCCTGTCCGGTCAGATCGGCACCGCGGAAGGCAAGAACGAGCTCGTGCCCGGCGGCATCGCGGCCGAGTCGGACCGGACCCTGCAGCGCATCGAGGACGTGCTCAAGCGCCACGGCGCGTCGATGCGCGACGTAATCAAGTGCACCGTGTTCCTGGCCGACATCAAGGAATGGCCGGCGTTCAACGACGTCTACCGCCGCCACTTCCAGGCCCCGTACCCGGCGCGCAGCGCGCTGGCGGCATCGGGCCTGGCGATGAACGCGCGGGTGGAAGTGGAATGCATCGCGCAAGTGCCTAAGCGCTGACGCTTTCGCACTGCAGGCGATCCAACACGCCATAGAAGGGACCTGCATACTGCGGCTGTCGTTGTCGTTGCCGTTGCCGTTGCCCTTGCCCTTGCCCTTGCCCTTGCCCTTGCCCTTGCCCTTGTCCTTGTCCTTGTCCTTGTCCTTGTCCTTGCCGTTGCCGTTGCCGTTGCCGTTGCCGTTGCCGTTGCCGCGGCATTGAAATCCAATGCCACGCACTCGCCCAATCCCACCCAGACCCGAAGGGCGGCGCGCAGGACGCGCGCCGTTTTTCGAGGAACAGGATGTTCCTTCGAAAAATCCCCGCGCCAGCTCCGATCTCGCACGGGAGGTTTGTCTAGGCAAGCCCTTCTCTTTGGTTACTTTCTCTTGGGCTAGCAAGAGAAAGTGACCCGCACGCGCAGCGGGCGGAAGCCTTTGCTTAAGAACGAAACCCACGAAGTAGCTGGGATTCGCAATCGCGGCTTACGCCGCTCCCACAGAAAGCAGAAAGCGAAGCCGATCCGAATCGAAGCCAGCGCGGTAGCCGAAGGTCGCGATCGCGGCTCACGCCGCTCCTNAGCAAGAGAAAGTGACCCGCTCGCGCAGCGGGCGGAAGCCGTTGCTTAAGAACGAAACCAACGAAGTAGCAGGGATTCGCAATCGCGGCTTACGCCGCTCCCACAGAAAGCAGAAAGCGAAGCCGATCCGAATCGAAGCCAGCGCGGTAGCCGAAGGTCGCGATCGCGGCTCACGCCGCTCCTACCCCAAGGCGGGCGGCAAGAGAAAGTGACCAGCGCGCGCAGCGGGCGGAAGCTGTTGCTTAAGAACGAAACCAATGCAACAACCGGAATTCGCAATCGCGGCTTACGCCGCTCCCACAGAAAGCGAAGCCAATCCGAATCGAAGCCAGCGCGGTAGCCGAAGGTCGCGGTCGCGGCTCACGCCGCTCCTACCCAAAGGCGAGTAGCAAGAGAAAGTGACNCAGAAAGCGAAGCCAATCCGAATCGAAGCCAGCGCGGTAGCCGAAGGTCGCGGTCGCGGCTCACGCCGCTCCTACCCAAAGGCGAGTAGCAAGAGAAAGTGACCCGCTCGCGCAGCGGGCGGAAGCTGTTGCTTAAGAACGAAACCGACAAAGTAGCTGGGGTTCGCGATCGCGGCTCACGCCGCTCCCACATGAAGCAGAAGGCAGAGCCGTAGCGGAACCGCCGTCGGAAGACGAAGGCCGCGGTCGCGGCTCACGCCGCTCCCACCCCAGGGCGAGTGGCAAGAGAAAGTGACACGCATGCGCAGCAGGCGGAAGCCTTTGACTTAGGTAACGAAACCAACGCAGCAGCCCGGAGTTCGCAATCGCGGCTCACGCCGCTCCCACAGAAAGCAGAGGCAAGGGCAGATCGGAAGCGAAACCGCCGGTCGGCAAGCGGATTTCGTGGTCGCGGCTTATGCCGCTCCTACCCCAAAGCGAGAGCGGCGCAGCTCCGGCTGAGGGGCCGACGATAGCGGCTTATGACCGAAGGAAATCCCTGGGGAATGCCGCTCCTGCGGAAGGCAGAAGCGAACTCGGGCGGCACCCGCCAACCCTGCCACACACCTCGGCTACACTTCAGCCCTTCCCAAGCTCCGGATCGCGCATGCACACCCGCGCCCTTACCCTGTCCGTCCTCGCCTGCGCGCTCGCGCTGGGCGCCTGCAAGCGCAGCGAGGCGCCTGCCGCCAAACCAGCCGAGCCGGCAACGCCTGCGGCCACCGCACCGGCTGCCCCGGCCGCGACTCCGGCGGCGAGCGCCGCGCCCGGCGGCGACGACAACCTCAATGCCGTGCTCTGGGTCCAGACTTCGGCCGAGTACCGTGCCGCGACCGAGACCGTCTACCGCGCCGCCGCCGACAAGCTCGATACCGCGCTCAAGCAGAAGAACTGGGATGCGCTGGTGACCGATGAACGCGGCAACGCGGCCACCGGCCTGCCGCCGGCGGTGGTCATGGACGTGGACGAGACCGTGCTCGACAACTCGCCCTACCAGGCGCGCCTGGTGCGCGACGGCAAGGAGTACGACGACGTTACCTGGGACGCCTGGGTCGCCGAGAAGAAGGCCAAGCCGCTGCCGGGCGTGGTCGATTTCGCCAAGGCCGCGACCGCCAAGGGCGTGACCGTCCTGTACTTGTCCAACCGCGCCGAGCACCTGCAGGCCGCGACCCTGGCCAATCTGCGCGCGGCTGGCATGCCGGTGAAGGACGACAGCGTGTTCCTCGGCTTGGGCACCTTCGTCGAGGGCTGCGAGCAGAACGGCAGCGAGAAGAATTGCCGGCGCAAGCTGGCCGGGCAGAAGTACCGGGTGCTGATGCAGTTCGGCGACCAGCTCGGCGACTTCGTCCAGGTGGTGGCCAACACCCCGGCCGGCCGCGACGATCTGCTCAAGCAGTACCACGACTGGTTCGGCGAGCGCTGGTGGATGCTGCCCAACCCGACCTACGGTTCGTGGGAGCCGGCGCTGTTCAATAACGCCTGGGACCAGCCGCGCGAGGCGCGCCGGGCCAGCAAGCGTGAAGCGCTGAACGTCGCGCCCTGAACCGGGCGCGCCTTGCGTGCGCATCGCAGTATGTAATCGAAGTCTCTTCCTCGGATGCTTCAACCCAGCATCTCATGCGCTTGACGCGACCTCAGGCTGGCGCCGAACCCGGCGCCTTGCCGCAACCCGCAATCTTCCGGCGCACGCCGGTACGAGCGAGGCCTGGCGCCTCCTCTTCTCCACTGCGCTGGACATCCGTGTCGCCCGGGCCGGCGATCAGTAAGTCACCGTCACCGTGATGGTGTCGCTGTAGCTGCCGATGGCCGGCGCTTGTGCGCCGACTCGGCCGTACACGGGCAGCGACTCTGCCGCCCCTGTGCCGGTGCCGGCCAAGGTATCGGTGCCGAGAGTATTGCCCCAGCGCAGGCTGCGCGGGCTGTTGCGATACAACTCGTAGACGACGAACTGGCCGGCGCCGTTGCGCATGCGCCGGGTCGTGCCGCTGGCGTAGAGGCCGTTGTCGAGGCCGATCTGCCAGGCGGTGCGGCCGCTGCAGACCAGGCCGATCGAAGTGGTCTGGTCGACGTTGGAGGTGATCGGTCCCGGCACATTGCCGAAGGCCAGGTTGGGCACCGGCTTGGGCGTGAGCGTGCAGCTGTCCGGCACCGAGCCGTTGACGGTGAAGGGGAATTGGCTCGAAGTGCCGCCGCTTCCTCCGGAGATGCACGAGGCCGGCATCGGTGGGGTGCCGAGCAACTGTTCGGCATAGCGGAACTCGATCAGGGTATCGGCCCCGGCGGTGAAGCGGTTGACGTAGGTGCCGGCGTTGAGCCCCGTCTGGGTCGGAATGCGGCCGTACAGAGTGGTGTCGATGGTCTGGTTGCCGCCGAGCAAGGGCACGTCATAACTGAATTGCAGCAGCAATGGATTGGGCACCGTGGCATTGCCGCGCGCGCCCCAGATCGCGCTGCGGGCGGCGTCGGTGTAGAGCTGCATGTTCATCGGATCGTTGAAGGTGTTGACGAGGCGGCGCGGGTTGAGGGTGCCGCCGCCGTCGGTGCCGCTGAAGATGCTCACGCACATGTTGACCTTGGCATTGGCGAGCAGGGACAGGCCGAAGGTCGAACAGGTAATGCTCAACGTCGCGGTGGCGTCGCTGATCGAGCCGCTCGTCGCCGGAAAGTTCAGCGTGGTCATGGTGCCCGTGCAGGTGGTCGTCGCGGATGCGGGACGTGCGGGCAGCCAGAACATCAGCGTCATGCACAGCGCGGCGGCGAGCAGACGATTCATGGCATCACCTCGGTCTGGCAGATCAGCGGCCCGATGCGCGGTACGCCGCCACCGGCCGGGTACGCGAAACGCACGCTGCAGGAGCCGTCGGCGGTGTCGACGCGCACCGTGTTGAGCTCCTGCAAGGTGTCCAGGTAGGTTTCGCCGTCGTAGCCGACGACCGCGGTCGCGCCGGAATCCAGATGCACGCGACTGCCGACCGGCAGCGCCTGGCCGCGCATGTCGTGCAGCACCAGCACCGCGGCGCGGACCTGCTCGATGCCGAAGCGCACCAGGGTGCCGGAGCGGTCCCGCGGCGTGGCCTGGACTTCGACCCGGTCGAGCCGCAGATCGGCAGGCAGTTCCATCGGATCGATGCCAATGCGATTGCGCTGCCAGGCGTTGAGCGGCGTCACCAGCAGCATGCCGTCGCGATCGGTGCGGCCTATCAAGCGATTCTCGAGCAGCACCGGCACGTCGGCCCGGCCGGTCGAGACCACCGCGAACGCATCGCTGACGTTGCGCGCAGCGAAGGCGTGGCCGCCCATCCAGACCAGCGAGCCGCTGGCGCTGGCATAGCCGTAATCGTTGTCGCCTTGGCGGGCGAGGCCGAGGCTGTAGCGTCCGTACGAAGTCAGCCAGCCGGCTTCGGCCAGGCCGCCTTCTTCGCCGTCGCCGCCGCGCGCCTGCAGGCGCCAGCCGAAACCGCCGTCGCCGGGCACCGGCCGGCTCAGGTCGAGCACCGCCTGGTCGCGATCGCGGTTGCGTTGCAGCGAGGCGCTGAGTTGCAGGCGGCGATCTTCGCGGCCGTAGTCCAGGTTCATCGAGAAGCCGAGGTAGACGTTGCTGTCTTCGGAGCGATCCAGGTTCTGGTTGTACGACAGGCTCAGCGCCGCGCCGCTCTTGAAGTTGCGGGTCCAGGTCGCGCTGCCGTAGCGCGCCGGCGTTTCGTTGCGATAGATCAGGCGCACGTAGCTCAGGCCCAGACTGCCCAGGCGGGTGTCGCTCCAGCTCGCCACCGCGCGTTCGCTGACCCGCGCCGGGCCGAGGCCGTAGCGCGAAGCGACGTCGCGGTATTCGCCGCGCGTGCGCTGGGTGTCGGCGGCGAGGTTGAAGCGGCCGTTGCTCCAGTTGTAGGCGGCGGCATACAGCCAGCCGGAGTCGCTGCGGTCCTGGCCGTGCGCGAGCGACGCGCTGAACACGCCGGCACGTCCGAGCAACCAGACCGCGCCGAGTCCGCCGTTGACCACGCCGTCGCCGCCTTCGGCATGCGCCTCGAAGGTGAACTCGTCGCTGATGCCGTAGCGCAGGTCGGCGCTGCCGAGCAGTTCGCTGCCGTAGGAGAACGAACGCAAGGCGTAGTCTTCGCGCGCCATGCCCAGGCTCAGCGACCAATCCGACAAGCCCTTGGCGAGCAGCTGTCGCGCGGCATAGAACGGAAAATCCAGTTGCCGGGTGCGGCCGAAAGCGTCGGTGACGACCAACTGCGCATTGCCGGCGCCGGTGATGCCGGGGATGGTCGCGAGCTGGAACGGCCCGGGCGGCAGTTCGCCGCTGTATTGGCGGATGCCGTTGACGTACAGATCCACCGCTGACGGCACGGCGACTTCGCCCAGGAAGGTCGGCAGCGGCGTGGTGATGCGATACGGCTGCAGACCGAAGTCGCGGCCGATGCGCACGCCGCCCAGGCGCAGGGGCCGGGTCCAGTCGAGCTGGCCGCTGATCACGTCGCCGACGGTGACGCTGAACATCGAGGCCGGCGCGGACCAGCGCCAGCTGCTGTCCAGGCGCACCGATTCGGTCCGCCGCGGCTCGCCTTCGCTGCGATGGCTGCGCGTCACCGCAGTCTGGCTGAAGACGCCGGCGCCGAGACCGAAAGCGCGCAGTTCGGCGAAGGCGCTGATGCTGTCGCTGTGGTCGTCGCGGCTGGCGTAGAAGTCGTAGTTGAGCAGCACGCCCGGCGATGCGGTCGCGCTGGGAATATCGGTGCCCGGCGCATTCAGGCGCGTGGTCGCCAGGGACAGCAGCGACAGCGGCGCGTCGATCGCCACGCGTTGCAAGGAAGCGTCGTAGCGCACGCTGACGCCGGCCAGGCTGTCGGGCGCCAGCGATTCGCCGTCGTCGCGGCCCTCCAGGACGAAGCCGATCTGGCGCAGGGTCGCGACGCTGGCGAACAAATGGCCGTCGCGCAGCTCGAACGGTTGCGGCGTGCCGTAGGCGGTCTGGTTGAGGCTGACTTCGAGGTAGAGCTGCAGCGGAGCGGGTGCGGTGCCGATCCCGTCGGCACGGGCCAGGATCAACGGCGGCAGTTCCGCCGCATGGCCCGTTGGCGATGCCAAGAGCAGGCCGGCGAACATGGCTTCAGCGAGCCGGCGGGTCCAGCGCCAGTGTCCGCTCGGTCGATTCGCCATTGATCCTTGCCTTCAACGTGCCCGGACCACGCAGCAACTCGGCCGATGCCGCCAGCGGCCAACGCATGCGTTGGCCGGCCAGGGCATAACCGAGCAGACCAGGCGCGATCGCATGGCGGCTTCCTTGCGCATCGACGAATGTCAGGTCGGCCAGCTGCGCATGCTGGCCACCGCGGTTGTGCACGCTCAGGCGCGCGTGTGCGCCGTCGAAATCCAGTTGCGCGCGCAGGTCCGGGGCGATGATCGCGTCCCCGGTCGGAGCGAGGAACACCGGGACCGAATAGCGCAGCACGAATTGCAGGCCGGCCGGGCGGTCCTGATCGCCGGGCGGCAGCTCGTCGACGATCAGCCGATAGCTTTCCTCGGCCGCGGGCGGCGCGCCGAGCCGGATGACGCGCAGCAACTGCCGCGCGCCCGGAACCAGCTCGAGCATCGGCGGACTGACCGCCAGCGCGCGCGTCGGCTCGAAACGCTCCTCGCCGTTTTCCTGGACCCAGCGGAACACCCGGACCTGGGCCTGCAGCGAGGTGCTGCCGGTGTTGCTGAGCCACAGGCCGTCGGCGCTCTTGCGGACCGGCAGGGTCAACGACGTCGGGGTGACCTGTAGCCCGGCCGCAACGGCCGGCGCCAGCGCGAGCACGCCCCAGACGGCCGCGATGGCGAGAGCGGCGCGGACGGCATGCGGGAGCCGGCGACCGCTCATCTCACACACCCCGATCAGTAGGTCACCGTGGCGGTCACCACGTCATTGTAAGTAGCACTGGGAAAGTTGGCGCTCGGCGTCCTGCCGTAGACCGGCAGGTTCTGCGCCGCACCCGTGCCGCTGCCTGCAAGGACGTTTCCGCCGCCACCGGTGGTGCTGCCCCAGACGTCGCCGGCGCCACGGGCGGCGGCGCGATAGAGCTGGTAGGGGACTTGGTTGGTGCCGTCGCTCATCGCTCTGGAGTTGACGTCGGCGCCGTTCTGGCCGTTGTCGAGCGCGATCGTGTAGCCGGTGCCGGGCGTGCAGTTCACGGTCAGCTGGCCCTGCTGGTCGATATTGGTCGCGGACGAGGCGACCGAACCGAAATTAACGTCGGTGGCGGCGACGGTGTGAATGTCGCAGGTGCTGGTGATCGTGATCGTGACGTCGAACTGGGTGGAGTCGTTGGCGGCATAGGCGGGCGCGATGCCGGCCACGAAGAGAGCTGCGAACAGACGGGTCTGAGAAAGACGCATGGACGGGTGCTCCTGCACTAAGGCGCTCTGACGGTCCGGCGTTTTTGCCGGATCTGACGGTTAGGAACGCATAAAACATGCCATGGCGTCACCGCAAGCCAGATAGGTACGGGCACACGGTGATCGTCGTCATGTATATGCGCGCCGGCCTATTCAGTTCCATTTTTGTGAATATCGCGGGGTTTATCTTCGCGCTGAAACGGTTTTATTTTCAAGCTGAGAATTGGGATTATTAGACGTAATGCGTCAACTAGTGTGCTTTCTGAGCGCAGCCCGGATAGCCGGATAACGTCTTTCTCGCTCTGGGCGCCTGCGTCGGAGGCTGCGGGCGGAACGGTAGCGAGAAGAATTGCAGGCGCAGCCGGCCGGGCAGAAGTACCGGCACCGATGCAGTTCGGCGGCCTCGGTGAATTGACTTGGCGAGTGCTGGCGACCCCTTGTCCGACCCGACCTACGGGCCGTGGGCCGGCGCTGTTCAACCATGCTTGGGACTATGGGCCGCGAGACGCACCGGCCAGCGGGCGCTAAGCGCGGGGCGTCGCGCTTTGCACCGGCGATGCCTAGCTTGGCGCATCGCAGCATAACACGACACAATTAAATCAATGACTTAAATGATTTAACTTCAGGTATTGCATTAGCTTGGAAGGCGACGTAGTCTGCCCACGTCCGGCCTTGGCCGGAACCATGCCACAACTCGAAATCCCGGCCTCGGCCGGTTTGAAGGAGGCCCAGCGCCTCCTTTTTTTATGCCGGCCGCTTTCATCGAAGCCGAGATCGAAACACTCTGGGCTGAGACGATGGCGGCAAATTATCTATAATTGGCATCCGTTAGACGCTTTTAAGCGCTTATCCGTACAAGCCTTGCGCAATCCGGCCGCAACGCGCCTGTCGCCGATGCGGGCGACGATCCGGAACCGACTTGGCTTGTGGCCGGCCCCGGCCCCGGCCAAGATGCCGCTTGCGACTGGGGAGCCGCCTCATGCCACCGTTCCGACGCGCCTTGGCCGCGTTGCTGCTGATCGTCGCCGCCACGGGCGGCTGCGATCGCGCGCCGCTGCAGGACAACGAGGCGCCGCCGAAGCTGCCCGCCCAGGCGGTGCAGCAGCTGGTCCACGACCTGCGCAGCAACGACCTGGCCGGCTACGCCCGCCATGCCGTGCCGCCGGCGCTGCACGACCGTCTCGAACTCGCCTGGCGCGAAGGCCGCACCACCTGGCCGCTGACCGAGCTGCCGCTGGAGGACCGCCTGCCCGGTTTCCTGCAGGCCCTGGCCGCGCCGGGCGCCGAGAAGAAGCTGCAGGCCGTCTATCAGCGCCAGTTCGCCGGCGCCCACGCCGAACTGCGCTCGGCCGCGTCCACCCTGGGCATGTTCGCGATCCAGTACGTGCGCAGCGAGGGCGACTACAGCACCGAAGAGCGCGATCACTACGCCCAGCTGATCGGCGCCCTCAGCGCCTGGGGCCAGCGCGCGCCGCTGGGCGACCCCAAGCGCGCCCGGATCGCGATCCCGCAACTGGCCGCGGCCGCCCGCCAAACCGCCCTGACCGGCACCGACGCCCTGCGCCTGACCGGCATGGACCGCAGCCTGGAACGCCTGGGCCCGTTCTTCGGCCGCTTCAAGCGGGTGCTGGTCGGCTACGGCCTGGATTTCGACGCCAGCCTGGACCGGGTCGAAACGACCCTGGCCGAACAGACCGGCGACACCGCGCGGGTGCGCATCCGCTACACCCTGGCCGGCCAGCCCATCGACGCCTACGTGCGGGTCGAACGCCACGAAGGCCGCTGGTACCTCAGCGATGTGCTGCGCCACGCCGAAGCCGAGGCCACGCGCACCGTCACCGCCCGCGGCGCCCGCCCCGGCGCGCCCGCCGCCAACACCGCGCCCTAGTCGCGCACCGACGCCAAACGCCGGCCCCGAACGCCGTCGCGTTCGCGCAAGCAGTCCCAATCCGAATGGGCATAATGGCGCCGATGCCGAAACAAACGCCCCTGCCCTTCCCCAACGCCGCGCCGGCCCGCCCGGACGACGCCACGCTCAGCGCGACCACCGAAGGCGAGCCCGCGGCCCAGGCCGCCGCGCCCGATCCCGCGCCCTCCGCAGCCTCGACCGCCGCATCGGCCGAAACCTCGCATAACGCAGAAGCCGACATGTTCGGCGCAGAAACCAACGCGTTAACGGACGAAGCCGTGCAGAATCAGAATCCAGCCGCGCCGCCCGCGGACCCGGCAGGTCCGCAGGACTCCCCGGCCGCAAACGATCGCGCCGGCGCGGGTACCGCCGATCCCAGCGCGGCCCATGAAGCCGTCGCGACCGGGACGCTGGCCGACGCCGAACCCGAACCCGAACACGACCCGTCCCAGCCCGAGCTGCCGATCCCGCCGCCCGCTTCGACCTCGACCGAGGCGCGTCCGCTGCCGCCGGCGCGCCGCCCCTGGTGGGCCAAGCTGCTCGGCCGCCTGATGGCGCCGTGGGTGCAGCTGACGATCGAGCCCAAGTCGCCGTCCGAACACGTCGCCGAGGAATGGAACGGCCGCCCGGTCTGCTACGTGCTCGAGGACTACGGCCTGTCCAACGCCCTGATCCTGGAGCGCGCCTGTCGCGAGACCGGCCTGCCCTCGCCCTTGCAGCCGCTGCCCGGCGACCCGCTCGGCCGCAAGCGCGCCTACGTCGCGCTGTCGCGCCGCAACGCCGGCGGCACCCTGGTGCCGCTGCAGGCGCTGGGCGAATCGCTGGCCGGCACCGCGCCGCAGCCGCCGCCGGCCAAGACCCACTCCGGCTCGCTGGCGCGCCTGCTCGACGCCCACCGCGCCGATCCGGAACTGGACGTGCAGCTGGTGCCGGTGTCGATCTTCGTCGGCCGCGCGCCCGACCGCAGCACCGGCTGGTTCTCGGTCCTGTTCTCGGAAAACTGGACCCTGGTCGGCCGCTTCCGCCGCCTGCTCGCGATCCTGCTCAACGGCCGCCACACCCTGGTGCGGTTCTCGCCGCCGGTGTCGCTGCGCGGCATCGTCGCCGAAGGCCTGCCCGCCGAACGCACGGTGCGCAAGCTCTCGCGCGTGCTGCGCACCCACTTCCGCCGCATCCGCGCCGCGGTCATCGGCCCGGATCTGTCGACCCGGCGCCTGCTGGTCGATCAGGTGCTCGCCTCCGAATCAGTCAAGGACGCGATCGCCGACCAGGCGCGCCGCGACAACGGCTCGCCGGTCGACGCCTGGAAGAAGGCGCACGCGATCGCCTACGAAATCGCCGCCGACTATTCGCACCCGGTGGTGCGCTCGGCCAGCTTCCTGCTCACGCCGGTATGGAACCGCATCTACCGCGGCGTGCTGGTCCATCACCTGGACAAGCTCAAACAGGAAGCGCCCGGCTTCGAAGTGGTCTACGTGCCCTGCCATCGCAGTCACATGGACTACCTGCTGCTGAGCTACCTGCTCTACACCAAGGGCATCGTGCCGCCGCACATCGCCGCCGGCGCCAACCTCAATCTGCCGGTGGTCGGCACCATCCTGCGCAAGGGCGGCGCGTTCTTCCTGCGCCGCAGCATCCGCGGCAGCGCGCTGTACTCGGCGGTGTTCTCCGAATACGTCGCGCAGCTGGTCGCGGGCGGCTATTCGATCGAGTACTTCATCGAAGGCGGACGCTCGCGCACCGGCCGGCTGCTGCCGCCCAAGGGCGGCATGATCGTGATGACCGTGCGCGGCTTCCTGCGCCAGCCCACGCGGCCGGTGCTGTTCCAGCCGGTCTACATCGGCTACGAGAAGCTGATGGAAGGCAACAGCTACCTCGACGAGCTGTCCGGCAAGCCCAAGGAAAAGGAATCGATCTGGTCGCTGCTGTGGGGCATCCCCAAGGTGCTGCGCTCCAACTACGGCCAGGTGGTGGTGAACTTCGGCGAACCGATCCGGCTCAACGACGTGCTGGCCGAGCACGCGCCGGAATGGGACGGTCGCCCGGTCGGCGAAGACGACAAGCCGCAGTGGCTGTCCGACACCGTCGCGGTGCTGGCCGAACGCATCCAGGTCAACGTCAACCGCGCCGCCGACGTCAATCCGATCAACCTGCTCGCGCTGGCCCTGCTGTCCACGCCCAAGCACGCCATGGGCGAGGCCGATCTTCTGGCCCAGATCGCGTTGTCCAAGACCCTGTTGGCCGAACTGCCGTACTCCGACCGCGTCACCGTCACCCCGCACACGCCGCAGGAAATCGTCGCCCACGGCGAAGAGATCAACGTGCTCGAACGCATCGCCCACCCGCTCGGCGACGTGCTCGGCGTGGACGGCGAGGACAAGGCGGTGTTGCTGAGCTACTTCCGCAACAACGTGCTGCACCTGTTCACCGGCGCGTCGTGGATCGCCTGCTGCTTCCAGCACAACCGCCGCATGAGCCTGGCCGGCGTGCTGCGCCTGGGCCGCAGCGTGTATCCGTTCCTGCAGGCCGAACTGTTCCTGCCCTGGAGCGAGGACGAATTCGCCCAGCGCCTGACGCTCACCGTCGAAGTGTTCATCCGCGAAGGCCTGCTCGAACGCGTCAGCGAGGACGACGGCGGCATTCTGGCGCGCAACGCCGGCCAGACCGACGAAGTGTTCCGCCTGCGCGCGATCGGCCACTCGCTGCAGCAGGCCTTCGAGCGCTACTACATCGCGATTTCGGTGCTGGTGAAGAACGGCGCGGGCACGCTGTCGGCCGGCGAACTGGAAAGCCAATGCCAGCTCGCCGCTCAGCGCCTGTCGCTGCTGTACGCACCGGCCGCGCCGGAGTTCTTCGACAAGACCCTGTTCCGCGGCTTCATCCAGAAGCTGCGCGAACTCAAGCTGGTCTGGCCCGACAGCAACGGCAAGCTCGCCTTCGACGCCCGCCTGGACGCCTGGGCCAAGGACGCCAAGGTCATCCTGGGGCGCGAACTGCGCCACACGATCGAGAAGATCAGCCCGGAACTGGCCAAGCCCGCGGCCGAACCGGCGGCGGAGTGATCCACGGCGGCGCCGGAGTTCCGGCGTCGCCGCCGCAAGCGCTCGACTAGGCCCAGATCCGAATCTGCGCAGCACCGGCACCGGCGGGGCAGATCGTCTTTGCGCATACACAAAGCCCAGGCCAACGCCGGAACATCAGGACCCTCACGAGCAGGCGACCGTCGCGCATGATGGCGCGCGTCGCCGACAAGATGCCCGGGTGACAGTGCCTACGTTGCACTTTGCGGCAGCCGTGTAGCCCACTGTGGGCACTCTAACGGTGCCTCTTGCTAGGATGCGACCTCGCCCGCAAGGAAGCATCCGATGAGCGTTCGAGCCGCCAGCCCGGCACCCGCGGCACCCGCCCGCGCCGCCGCGCAACATGCCTGGCTGGAGATTCCGCTGCTGGCCGCGCGTCTGTTGTGGCGGCATTGGCCGGCGCTGACGTTTTGGTTCTTCGCCCAGCGCGTCTGCTACGACCTGCTGATGGATCTGGCGGTCAAGCTCGGCGAACGTTCGCTGCTGCTGTCCTTCGCCGCGCTGTCGTTGCTGATCGTGACCCAGCTGGCCGGAACCATCTTCATGTTCCAGTCGCTGCGGCTGTCGCTGCCGGTGCTCGCGCAAGGGGCTATCACGCCGGACACGAAAGCGGTGCGCAAACAGTGGATCACCGCGCTGGCGATCGCGCTGCTGCCGTTCTTCGCCTACTACGTCGGCTGGGGCCTGCTGGAAGGCCTGCGGCGCTACTTCGTCACCGCGTACATCTTCGGGGTGTGGGAGCGCGAGGATCTGCGCCACGTGCTCACTCTCAAGGGCCTGTGGGTCGCTCTGGCGATCGCCTGGGCGGTACGCTGGTTCAGTCGTCGCCGCGCGGCGGCCACCGGGCACGCCTCGTGGAACGTGCTGGCCACAGTATGCGAGGCGTACTGGGTATTCGTCGGTGTGGCCGCGATCGGCCAGGCGCTGCAGGCCGGCAAGGAGTGGTGGCACGAACGCGCTGTGTACGCGGCGGTGGCGGAGTGGTGGCAAAGCCCGGCCGCGCTGTTCCAGATGCTGGCGCCGATCAAGCGCGCGCTGGCGCCGCTGTGGGATTTCCTTGCCACCGCGACCGGCGCGGTGGCGCTGCCGCTGATCTGGCTGGCGATCACCGCGATCGTGTATGGCATCGACCTGCGCAAGGCCCAGCGCCTGGACGATGCCGACGCGCCGCTGGACCGCGCGGTCGCTCGATTCAAGGCCATGCATTTCACTTTGCGCATGCTCGCCGACAAGGCAAGCGCGGGTTGGACCAGCAAAGGCGTGCCGGTGATCAACAGCCTGCGCCTGGTGCTGCGCGCGGGCACGCCGGCGCTGCTGACGCTGTGCGTGTGCTGGCAGTTGCTGGCGTATCTGGACTCGTGGTCGTGGCACTGGATGCAGCAGCTGGTCGGCCCCAAGGACCCGGCCTGGCAGAAGGTGGAAGGACAGATCTACGCCGTGTTCCTGAACACGCCGCTGTCGTTCCGCAGTTCGTTGCTGACCGATGTATTGCGCGTGGTGTTGTTGGCGGCGACGTTCGACCGCGCTGTCGCGCGCTTGCCGCGCGCGGACTGAGCCGATCGCCTGCGCGGCTTGCGCGGGCACCGGCAGCCGGCCGCTGCGCTGAAACCGGGTGAAATCGAAGGCCGCGGGCAGCGCGCCGGCGCGGCCCGGACCTCACAACCCGAATTCGAGATATTGCCCTTCGGCTTTCTGCGAGTTCTTCAGCTCGATGCGCGCGCGCAACTCGTCCGGGCGCAGCCCGCGCGGCAGCACGAACGCGTGCCGGAACGCGAACGGCCGCGTGGGCAAGGCCTGCACCCGTTGGAACGCCGCGTCGTAGCCGCTGCCGCAGGTCTCCGGCAAGCGCGGCCCGGACAGACGCGGCAACGCCGCGCCGCCGGCCTCCCAGCGCCGTCCGCGCGCGTCGACGATCGCGCCGCGGCATAGGTCGAGGTCGCTGGCCTTGGTGCCTTCGTCGGCTATCACTTCGTAGCTCAGCAGCAAGACTTCGGCATCCTTGCGCAGCCGTCCGCGCAAGCGCGCATCGCCCGCGAGCATCGACTCGGCAGCGACCAGCCTCCAGCGCGCGCCGGCGAAGGCGGTCCAGTCGCCCTTGGCCGCACTTACTGCAATGCTGGGATTGCGCTCACGGTATTGCTGCAGCGCATCGCGGTACGGCAGCCACAGTGCCAGCGCGCCGAATACTGCAGTGCCGGCGAGCCAGCCGGCATTGCGCCGCCACCAGCCGGTCGACGGCGCGGGCACCGCGGCGTCTTCGTTCGTCGTCATCGGTGCGGCGCTCACAGTCGCAGGTCCAGGACCGGTTTGGCGTCGGCGAGCAGCTTGCGCGCGGCGGCCTTGTCCAGGCGCAGATCGACGTCGACCAGGCTGTCGCCGCCCACCGGCAAAAGGCTGCCCCAATACAATTGCAGGTGCGCGCCTTCGAGTTGGTCGGGCGGCAGCTCGAAGAACCACGCGCCGCTCTCGGGCAAGCCCGGAGCCAGCTCGCGCTCGCTGAGGTTGAAGCCGTCGAGCTTGGGCCGTTCCTTGTTGGAGGCAACGTAGACCAATCCGTCGCGGGTGCGGATCTGCGCGCTCAGATAACCCGGCCGCTGCAGCGCCTCGACCTTGGCCAGCACCGACAGCCATACGCCGGGGCTGCGCAGCGTGCGGTCCTCGGGCCGCGCGAAGTCGCCCTTGAGCAGATAGGCCCGGGCGACCTTGAGGCGGCCGACCTCCACCGCGAAGTTGCGCCCGACCGCGCGCGCGGCCGGCGCAGATTGCAGCAGGGGCGCATCGCGCTGTTCGTAATCGGACTGGCCCGTGCGCAGCGCGACCACTGCGACCAGCGCCAGTGCGATCCACAGCAGGTCGCGCCAACGCCAGCGCGGCAGGCGCCAGCGCGTCGCAGCGGCGGACGGAGGCGCGCTCACGGCGCCACCAGCCGGTCGCGCAGGTCTTGCACGGGCAGATCGAGCTTGGCCAGCGGATCGCCCTGCAGCCAGGCGCCTTCGTCGTTGAGATAGGCCTTGGCCTTGTAGTCGCGCGCGAACAGGCCGAAGGTCTGGCGCGGCGCGTAGACGTAAGCCGGCGGCAGCTTCCAGATCAGGTCCACGCGTTGGCTAAGGCGCGGATGCAGGTCGGCGACCACGCCGTGGTCATCGGCCATGAGCAGATTGTCGGCTTGCACCGGCTCGCGCTGGGCCGATACCAGGATGAGATCCTGGCGCGGGTAGCCGAAGCCGCTGTAGCTGCGCCCGGTGAGGTTCTCGATGTCGGCTTGCAGAACCAGGTAAAGCTGATTCGGTTCCATCCGCCCGCCCGGGCGGTAATGCGCCACCCAGGCGCGCACCGGCGTCACCGCCATCGCCCCGCTCTGCACGCGTTGGCCGGCTGAGTACTGCGCCAGCGGCTTGGTCTTATCCTTCGCCGGCTTGAATCCGCCCAATGCGAAGGTCGCCACCAGCGCCAGCGCTGCGACGATGGCGGCAGCCCGCCACCACGGGTTGCGCGCCGCGCCGATGAGTTCGTCCTTGTTCGCCATTCGGTGACCCGCTACGAGTGCGCGCACCGTAGCACAGGGGCTAAGGCCGGCAGCAGCCACGCACGTCACCAAACGCGCATGAGGCGGCGCGCGCTACGGCGATGACGGTGTTGCCGCGACCGGCGCTCAGGCCGGCTCGTCGGGGATCAGCGCGCTTTCCAGGCGCGCGATGCAATCCTTCAGCCACAGCTTGCGTTTCTTCAGACGCTTGACTGTGAGTTCGTCGGCATCGGTGTCCTGGGCCAGACGGTCGATGGCCGCATCCAGGTCGCGATGCTCCAACCGTAGTTCGGCCAGCTTGCGTGCTATTTCGGCGGGGTCGTCGCTCTCGCTCATGCGTCGAGCTTAACGCGCGGCGATGGCGTCGCCATAACTCCAGACGGCGCCGCCTGACGCGCAGCGATCGACGCGCGGCAGCGCGGGCCCGCCGCCTGCCGCGTCGCGCCGCGGTCGGGCAGCCGGCCCGGCCGACTGTCGGTCGCCTGAATAGTAAAAATTTCGTTAATATTTAGTTAGAGAATCGTTTGCATATCCTGGCGCCGCGGATAAGCCGCACACCAAGGAGAGGTCTGATGAATCGCTTCGTTCTGACTGCCGCTTTCGTGTTGATCGCATGCGCCTCGCAGCAGGCCATGGCCAAGAACATCATCATCGCGGGCGAAAGAGGCACCAAATGGTGCTGTCCGGATGGCGTGAAAAGCGACAAATGCCAGCAATTCCCTTCCGGCGTTCCGCTCAAGAAGGAGTGCCGCCTCAATATTGCGGTCGCGCCCGATACGAACCTCAACCCGGGTCAGACGCCCACGGACGGCCACCGCGAGATGACGCTGAAGCCGGTGGCCGAGGACAGCCCGGCCCCGGTTCGCGGCAAGGATGCCCCCAAGTAGTGCCCCACAGGTAGAAGCAGGCTCGCGCCGACCGCCCCGGAGAACGGGCGGCGGCTTTCGGCGGACCTCGGCTTTCCGCCACGGCGGCGCGGTGCACCGCGCCGTTCGTTTCAGCGCCGTTTGCGGCGCGCACGGATCAGTGATCCGCCGCGCCCGGCCCCGGATCGCAGCCGCGCCGGCCCAGCCCGTAGAATGGTCGGTCTGATGAGCACCGTCCTGCCCCTAGCCGAACCCCAGCGCCACGTCCGCGCCGAGCAGCGCCGCGCCCACGAACAGCAGCGCCTGGCCAAGCGCCTGCGCCACCAGGTCGGCCGCGCGATCGCCGACTTCGGCATGATCGAAGAAGGCGACAAGGTCATGGTCTGCCTGTCCGGCGGCAAGGACAGCTACACCCTGCTCGACATCCTGCTGCAGCTGCAGAAGAAGGCGCCGGTCAAGTTCGAACTGGTCGCGGTCAACCTGGACCAGAAGCAGCCCGACTTCCCCGAGCACGTGCTGCCGGCCTACCTGGAATCGGTCGGCGTGCCGTACAAGATCCTCGAGCAGGACACGTACTCGGTGGTGACCCGGGTCGTGCCCGAGGGCAAGACCATGTGCTCGCTGTGCTCGCGCCTGCGGCGCGGCGCGCTGTACACCTACGCCGAGCAGCAAGGCTTCACCAAGATCGCGCTGGGCCACCACCGCGACGATCTCGTCGCGACCTTCTTCCTCAACCTGTTCTTCCACGCCAAGCTCAGCGGCATGCCGCCCAAGCTGCTGTCCGACGACGGCAAGCACGTGGTGATCCGGCCGCTGGCCTACGTGCGCGAGGACGACATCGCCCAGTACGCCGCGCAGCGCGAGTTCCCGATCATTCCCTGCAACCTGTGCGGCTCGCAGGAAAACCTGCAACGCAAGCAGGTCAAGAAGATGATGGACGCCTGGGAGCGCGACACCCCGGGCCGGATCGAAACCATCTCGCGGGCCCTGGGCGACATCCGCCCCTCGCAGCTGTCGGATCCCAAGTTGTTCGATTTCCTCGCCCTGGGCCATGCTGGCCCCTCGCCCCTGCCGGACACGCATGCGTGGCTGGCGGGAGAGCCGCACGAACGGGAAGACGAGGCGGAGTCGCCGGCCATGTAAGCCCGGCCGCGATTCCGCTGCGCCCCCCTTCATCACTTTTTCGGGATTTCGATGTTCTTCCGCAACCTGACGCTGTTCCGCTTCCCGACCACCACCAAACTCGACGAACTCGACACCGGCCTGGAGGAGTGCAAGCTCAAGCCGGTCGGCCCGCTGGAGCTGTCCTCGCGCGGTTTCATCTCGCCGTTCGGGCGCGATGCCGAAGCCATGTCGCACCGCATCCAGGACGCGATCTGGCTCAGCGTCGGCGGCGAAGACCGGCTGCTGCCGGGCTCGGTGGTCAACGACATGCTGGCCAAGAAGCTGGCCGAGATCGAACAGAAGGAAGGCCGCAAGCCGGGCAGCCGCACCCGCAAGCGGCTCAAGGACGAGCTGATCGTCGACCTGCTGCCGCGCGCCTTCATCAAGCCCAGCCGCACCGACGCCCTGCTCGACCTGGAGCACGGCATCGTCGTGGTCGACACCTCCAGCCGCAAGAGCGGCGAGAACGTGGTCAGCGAGATCCGCCGCGCGCTGGGCAGCTTCCCGGCGCTGCCGCTGAACGCCGAAGTCGCACCGCGCTCGATCCTGACCGGCTGGCTCGCCGGCGAACCGCTGCCCGAGGGGCTGACCCTGGGCGACGAATGCGAGCTGCGCGACCCGATGGAACAGGGCGCGGTGGTCAAGTGCCAGCGCATGGAGCTGCAGGGCGACGAGATCAACAAGCACCTGGAAACCGGCAAGCAGGTCACCCGCCTGGCGCTGAACCTGGACGACCACGTGTCGTTCGTGCTCGGCGAGGACTTGGTGATCCGCAAGTTCAAGCTGCTCGACGGCGCCGTCGACAGCCTGGAGAACACCGAGCGCGACGACCTGCGCGCCGAACTCGACGCGCGCTTCGCGCTGATGAGCGGCGAGGTCAAGCGCCTGTTCAACGTGCTGGAGCCGGCGCTGAAGTTGAGCAAGGCCGAGGCTTGAAGCTCTGAGCCCTTCGCTCCTGCCGTAGCCGCCGGGGTGAGGGGCCGTGCTTGCGAGCCGTCGGCTCGCGCTGCACCGGACGCCCGACCGCTGTGCGGTCAGGCCGGGGTGCGGCTTGGGGTGAGGGTTCGGCGCGAGCGCCAGTCTCTACGAGCCGCCTTCGTCCAAGGGAGAAGGAGAATCGGAACCTTCTGCGCCGCAGGCATCAGCTCAGCGCACATCCAAGCCCGCGTTGAAGCGCTCACCGCACCTCGCCCCGCAACCGTCATCCCCGCGCGCTATCCTCTGCGCATGGCGGAACCCCACCCATGACCAGCCTGCTGCGCCTGCTGACCGGCCAGTCGCGTCCGGTCGCGCGCGGGGTCGAACGCGAGACGGTCACGATCGTGCTCGACGACGGGCGCGCGGTCGAATTGCTGCGCGTGCGCGATCCGCGCGCGCGCCGGCTCAAGCTCAGCGTCGACGAACGCGGCGCGCGCCTGACCCTGCCGGTGCGCGCCAGCGACCGCGCCGGCGAGCGCTTCGTGCGCGAGCACGGCGACTGGCTGGCCGCGCAGCTCGCCAGCACCCGCAGCGAACACGCGGCGTTGCAGCCGCACGTGGACGGGCAGCTGCCGCTGCGCGGCGAATCGCGGCCGCTGCGCTGGAGCGTCGGCCGCTACCTGCGCATCGCCGAGGACGCCGACGGCGCGATCGCCATCGTCGCCCCCGAAGCGGTCGCGCCGGCTGCGCTGCGGCGCGCGCTGCGCGATTTCTACGAGGCCCAGGCCCGCGCCGACATCGGTCGCTGGCTGCCGAAATACCTGCACGGCCTGCCGCGCGCGCCCGCGCGCATCCGCCTGCGCGTGATGTCTTCGCAATGGGGCTCGCTGTCGCCCGACGGCGCGCTGTCGCTGGACCTGGCCCTGGTGCTGGCGCCGCCGGCCGCGTTCGAATACGTGCTGGTGCACGAGCTGTGCCATCTGATCCACGCCGACCATTCGCGCGCGTTCTGGCGCGAGGTCGAAGCGCGCAGCCCGCGCTGGCGCGACCAGCGCGAGTATTTCCGCAACGAAGGGCGGCCGTTGAAGGCAGCGCTCAACGCCCTGTGCGGCAAGACGAGCTGAGCGCCGACGTCGACCGCCGCAGGCACTCGCGCTGGCGCGGCGATATCGAGACCGGCCTGGACGCAACCGTCGCGCGTTGCGCCGCGCTCAGCGCGGCCCCCACCATGCGGCCAGTTCCGCGGTGGTCGCCTCGATGACGCTCAAACGCATCGCCCTGGTTCTGTTCGCCGTCGCCCTAATCGGCGCGGGCGCCGCTACATTCTGGTGGGTCCGCTTCGACGGCGGCGGCTATTGCTACGACGTGACTCCCGCGGTGCGCTGGCGCGGCGCGATCTACACCGGCGAATGCGACAGCGAAACCGGCTGTCATTTCATCAAGCTCGACGACAACGGCCTGCGCGAGTACCTCGGCCTGGCACCGATCCGCTGCCCGGATGGAAAGCCGCCGACACCGTAGGCAGGCGCTTGGCTATCTCGTCGTGCGCTCGGCCCTTACAGCGGCCGGGTCAGGAAGTCGCCGATCGCGGCCATGACCGCATCGGGGTCTTCCATGTGCAGGTGATGGCCGCCGGGCACCGCCGCGCTTTCGCCGTGGCGCAGCAGCGCGATGCGCGCATTGCGCAGTTCGGTGTTGAAGTACCGGAATGCGGGCTCGACGTAGATCACCCGGGTCGGGCATTGGATGGAGGCGATCAGGTCGCGCACCTGCGCCTCGGTCATGCGCACCGCCGTGGCCAGGGTCAGGCGCGGGTCGCTGCGCCAGATGTAGCCGCCGGCCGCGTCGTCGGCGTAGCGGCCGGCGGGCACCGGGGCGATGCCGCGCTCGACCAGCAACCGCGCCACGGGCTCGCTCAGGCCGTTGGCCTGCATGCGCGCGCGCACCGCGGTGGCGATGTCGCCGAACACGCGCAGTTGCTTGCCGGACAAGGCGGCCTGATGGGCGAAGGCGTCGCGCAAGCGCGACGCGGTGCGCTCTTCGGCCTCGGACAAGCCGCCCAGGGCCTCGATCAGCTGCAGGCGCTCGATCCGCTGCGGCGCCGCGGCGGCCATCAGGCTGGCGGTGGCGCCGCCCATCGAATGGCCGAGCAGGGCGAAGCGGTCCCAGCCCAGCGCATCGGCGACCGCGAACGCGGCGCGCGCGGCGGCCACCAGGGTGTACTCGGCGGACGGCGGCAAATGCGCGCTGACCCCGTGACCCGGCAGGTCCGGTGCGACCAGGTCGAAACCGGCCAGATGCGGCGCCAGCGGCACGAAGCTCGCCGCATTGTCCAGCCAGCCATGCAGCGCCAGCAGGCGCGGCGCGCCGTGGACGTTGTTGCGCAGGCCGCCGAGGCGGCCGAACGGGGTGTCGACCGCGAACTCGCGCAAGGCCGCGGCGGCGCGCTGGCCGTCGCCGCTCATGCCCAGGCCTCCAGTTCGCGGCGCGCGATCGACGCCAGCACCGCCGCATGCTCGGGGCTGTCGTTGAGGCAGGGGATGTAGCGCAGCTCGCCGCCGCGCGCGGCGAAATCCTCGGCCAGCATCATCGCCACCTCTTCCAGCGTTTCCAGGCAGTCGACCGCGAACCCGGGCGCGACCACGTCGACCCGGCGCAGGCCGCGCGCGGCCAGGGCTTGCAGCGTGGCAGTAGTCGCCGGCTCCAGCCAGCGTTCGCGGCCGAAGCGCGACTGGTAGCTCAGGGTCCAGGCCTCGTCGGCCAGGCCCAGCGCCCGCGCGATCGCGCGCGCGCCGGCCTCGCAGTGCTGCGGATAGGGATCGCCGTCGTCGGCCAGGCGCTGCGGCAGGCCGTGGAACGAGAACAGCAGGTGCTCGCCGGCGCCGTTCGCCTCGCGATGGGCGCGGATCGAGTTCGCCACCGCCGCCACCCAGCCCGGATCGCGGTGGTAGTCCTCGACCATGCGCGTGGTCGGGCCTTCGCCGCGCGCGATCACATCGGCCACCGAGGCCGTGGTCGAGGTCGAGTATTGCGGGTACAGCGGCAGCACCAGCAGCCTGCGCACGCCGTCGGCGCGCAGCTGTCGCAGGGTGCCGCGCAGCGAGGGCGTGCCGTAGCGCATCGCATCGAGCACCCGCACCTGCGGCAGTTCGCGCTGCACTGCGCGCGCCAGGCGCCGCGTGTACACGGCCAGCGGCGAGCCGCCGTCCTCGCCGGGCATCCAGATGCTGGCGTACTTGTGCGCGACCCGCGACGAGCGCAGCGGCAGGATCGCGAAGTGCAGCAACGGGCACCACAGCCAGCGGGTCAGGCTGACCACGCGGCGGTCGTGCAGGAATTCGGACAGATAGCGGCGCACCGCGGGCGCGGTCGGGGCCTCGGGCGTACCGAGGTTGACCAGCACCACAGCGGTGTCGCGCGCGGCTGCGGCGCTGGAACCGTCGTCGGGAACGGAGGTATCGGGGTCGATGCTGGCGTCGGCGGGCATGCCTATAGGATGACAGCACCGACGCGGCCGGGCAGCATGCGCGGTCGCGGCGCGATGCCGTCGCGGTTCCGTGGCGATTCATCGCCGCGTTACTAGCCTGAACCACGGCGCGCCTTCGCGGTCATACGCATGCGCGCCATCCCCCGTCTTCGCCGGAGTCCGTCCATGTCCCGTCCGTCGCGTCTCGCCCTCCTCGTGCTCAGCCTGAGCTTCGCCGCGTCCGCCGTCGCCGGCCCCGACGAGGACGCCCGCGCCCGCAACGCGGTGCGCGTGCTCAGCGACATCCAGCAGATTCCCGAGTCGGCGATTCCGGACAAGCTGTTCGACGAGGCGCGCGCGATCGTGGTCGTGCCCGACACGCTCAAGGTCGGCCTGGTGCTGGGCGGCCGCCGCGGCCACGGCCTGGTGTCGGTCAAGAATCCCGACGGCACCTGGTCCAACCCAAGCTTCGTCAAGCTCACCGGCGGCAGCATCGGCTTCCAGGCCGGCGTGCAGTCCTCCGACATCGTGCTGGTGTTCCGCGGCGAGCGCGGCCTGGATTCGATCGTCAACGGCAAGATCACCCTGGGCGCCGATGCCGGCGTCGCCGCCGGCCCGGTCGGCCGCAGCGCCGCGGCCGCCACCGACGGCCAGCTCAAGGCCGAAATCTGGTCCTGGTCGCGCGCGCGCGGCCTGTTCGCGGGCGTGGCCCTGGACGGCGCGGTGCTGCAGATCGACGACCAGGCCAACCAGGTCGTCTACGGCAACGGCACCACCCCGCGCATGATCTTCGAAGGCCGTTCGGCGCAGGCGCCGTCGGAAGCCGTGGTCGATTTCCGCGATCGCCTGGAAGAAGCCAGCGCGATCGCCCGCACGAACCGCCAGGAAGAGCCGCGCCCGGCCACCGGCGCGACCGTCTACCCCTCCAACCCGACGCCCGCCGCGGCCCCCGTCCAGCCGGCTCCGGTCCAGCCGGCCGCGCCCACCGAGCCGGCCGACGAGCCCAGCCAGACCAAGGTCGAACCGCTGCCCTGAGCCCGGCGCCCATTCATGCGCAGACATGCCTGCGGTCACGGGTCCCGTAACAAGGCTTGCGGTATCCTGAGCACCCAACTTCGGCGGAATCACACATGGGCGGTTTGAGTCTTTGGCACTGGCTGATCGTGCTGGTGATCGTGGTGCTGGTGTTCGGCACCAAGCGCCTGAAGAACGTGGGCCAGGACCTCGGCGAAGCGGTGAAGGGTTTCAAGAAGGGCGTGCAGGACGAAGACAAGCCGGCCGCACAGCTCCCCGACGAAACCCGGCGCGAAGACGCCAACGCGCAGACGCGCAACGACGAACAAACCCCGCGCTGATACCCGTTAGCGTCCCCCCCGACGTTTCCGGCGCGCGGTCATGTTCGACATCGGCTTCTCCGAAATCTTCGTCATCGCGGTCGTGGCCCTGCTCGTGCTCGGCCCCGAACGCCTCCCCAAGGCCGCGCGCTTCGCCGGCCTGTGGGTGCGGCGCGCGCGCGCGCAGTGGTATTCGGTGAAATCCGAACTCGAGAACGAACTGGCCGACGAGGAATTGCGCCGCAGCCTGCGCCAGACCCAGGCCGACCTGCGCGAAGCCCAGGAAAGCCTGCGCAACCAGATCCACGACAGCCGCGACACCGTGCAGCGCGAGCTGCGCGACGCCGAGCGCAGCGTCGAAGCGCTGAATCCCGGCCCGGCCGCCGAGCCCACGGCGCTGCCCGCCGACGCCCCTACCGACACGAAGCCCGACGATGAGCGACGCTGATCCCCGCGCCGCGTCGTCGGCCGAAGACGAAGCCGGCCCCGAGCCGCGCCTGCTTGATCACCTGATCGAACTGCGCGCGCGCCTGCTGCGCGCCGTGGTCGGCCTGATGATCGTGTTCCTGGCGCTGATGCCGTTCGCCTCGGAGATCTTCTCGCTGCTGGCCGGCCCGCTGCTGGGCAAGCTGCCGGAATCGGGCAAGCTGATCGCCGCCGATCCGGCCGGCGGCTTCTTCGTCCCGGTCAAACTGGCGTTCTTCACCGCGCTGTTCCTGACCGTGCCCTGGCTGCTCTACCAGGCCTGGGCCTTCGTCGCGCCCGGGCTGTACAAGCGCGAGAAGCGTCTGGCCCTGCCCTTGCTGGCCTCGGCGGTGACGCTGTTCTACGCCGGCTGCGCGTTCGCCTACTTCCTGGTGCTGCCGGCGGTGTTCGGCTTCCTGGTCAGGTTCACTCCGTCGGTGGTGGCGATGACGCCGGACATCGGCAAGTACCTGGATTTCGTGCTGGTGATCTTCCTCGCCTTCGGCGCCAGCTTCGAGCTGCCGGTGGCGCTGGTGATCCTGGTCCTGCTCGGCTGGGTCACGCCGAAGCAGTTGAAGGAAGGCCGCGGCTACGCGGTGGTCGGCATCTTCATCATCGCCGCGGTGATCACCCCGCCGGACGTGGTCTCGCAGCTGATGCTGGCGATCCCGATGTGCGTGCTGTACGAGCTGGGCATCGTCGCTGCGGGCTGGGTCACGCCGCGCGAGCCGGAAGCGGCGGGCTGATCGGGCTTGCGGCGCCGGTCCTGGGATCGGTCGTCGCGGTGTCGGGTCGCGGCTTACGCCGCTCCTACCCGAAGCTTGGCCGCCTACGCAGGACGCGCCGCTCTCACAAAGGGCCTGGGCATCGACGCGCCCGACCCAGTCGCCAGATTCGGCAAACATCGCCTCGCGGGCCGTGCATTCCCAGCCCGCGCGCAGCACCGAACCCCGCTCACGGGACGCAGCGATGCATCCGCGCCGCTGACGTATTTGCTGCGACGCAGCAATAATACCCGGCCTCCCCTCCGCGGACCCCACCATGGCCGATTCCGGCATCCCGATGTCGCCGACCCTGTCCCGGCGCCAGGTCGCGTTGATCCTGTTCGCGCTGGCGATGGGCGGCTTCGCCATCGGCACCAGCGAGTTCGTGGTGATGGGCCTGATGCCCGATATCGCGCGCGGCCTGTCGGTGACCGAACCGCAGGTCGGCCACGTGATCAGCGCCTACGCGCTGGGCGTGGTGGTCGGCGCGCCGCTGCTGGCGATCCTGGGTGCGCGCCTGCGCCGGCGCACGCTGCTGCTGGCGCTGATGGCCTTCTACGCGCTGGGCAACATCGCCAGCGCGCTCGCGCCCAACTACCCGACCATGCTGCTGTTCCGCTTCATCGCCGGATTGCCGCACGGCGCCTACTTCGGCGTCGCGGCGCTGGTGGCGGCGGCGATCAGTCCGCCCGAGCAGCGCGGCGTCGCGGTCAGCCGGCCGCTGCTGGGCCTGGCGATCGCGCTGCTGATCGGCAATCCGTTCGCGACCTGGCTGGGCCAGGTGCTGGATTGGCGCTACGCCTTCGGCCTGGTCACCGTGATCGCGGCCATGACCGTGGCGATGGTTGCGCGCACCCTGCCGCCGGACCCGGCCGAGCCGCGCCAGGACCCTATCCGCGAACTGCGCGACTTCAACCGCGCGCCGGTGTGGCTGACCCTGGGCATCGGCGCGATCGGCTTCGCCGGCATGTTCTGCGTGTTCGGTTATCTGGCGCCGACCCTGATCCACGTCACCGGCGTGCCCGAGTCCTGGACTCCGTTCGCGCTGGTCGCGTTCGGCGTCGGCGGCATCCTCGGCAACCTCGCCGGCGGCTGGCTGTTCGACCGCCTGCAGTTCCGCGCCGCCGCCGCGGTGCTGCTGTGGTCGACCCTGCTGCTGCTCGTGTTCCCGCTGGCCGCGCAATCGGTGTGGGCGGTGCTGCCGGCGGTGATCGCGGTCGGCACCATGGGCGCGCTGGCGCCGGTGCTGCAGGCGCATCTGATGGACGTGGCGGCCGACGCGCAAACCTTGGCGGCCGCCTCCAACCACTCCGCCTTCAACGCCGCCAACGCGCTGGGCCCGTGGCTGGGCGGCATGGCGATCACGGCCGGCTACGGATGGACCTCGACCGGTTACATCGGCGCCGCGACCGCGGTCGCAGGCCTGCTGATCTATCTGTGGGCGCGCCGCGATCTGCGCCGCGGCGCGGCCCTGGAAGCGGCGGCCTGATCGGAGGTCTCGGCCCTCGCCGCGCGAACGCCGCGCGGCCCGGCCATCGCCGGGCCGAAATGTTCGGAACTCAGGCCTCGATGTGGCCGTTTCCGGCCGGCGGCGGCACCGGCGCGTCTTCGTCGCCGAAGGTGTCGCGCCAGGCCAGGTAGCTGCCGCCGACCAATACCACCAGCACCGCGGCACCGAAGGCCGCATACAGCACCAGCGACAACAGGGCGCCCAGCAGCGGGTGAACCACGCTACCGATCAGGGCCGCCAGCAGCCCGAGCACGCCGACGATCAGCGCGGCCAGCAGCATGCTCGCCATGAACAGGCCGCCGGCCAGCAGATTGGCGCCGACGTTGGACACCGAAGCGCGCAGGCTGGCCTTGACCGCGTCGACCAGGCCGGCGCGGGAGAACAGGATCAAGGGAATGCAAAGCAGGAGCAGGGTGTAGGTGAAGTAGTTGAAGACCAGCTGCACCGCCATCATCAGGCCCGGATGGTTCGGCTGCGGCATCACCGGGGTACCGCCGGTCATCACCGTGCGCATCGCGGTCATGTAGTCGGTCCAGTAGTCGTCGCCGGCCAGCAGCACCACCAACAGGATGCTCAACGCGGCCAGGACGATCTGGATCACGCCCAGCAAGGCCAGCGGGCCGGCCTTGCGCAGACGGAACGGCGCGAACAGATCGCGCGCGCGCACAGGACGGCCGGCCTCGGCCTCGCGGATCACGTGCATCAGGCCGCCGAGCAGGATCGGCAGCACGAACACCAGCATCAGGAACAGCGGCGCCATCGCGGTCAGCACCCGCGTGGGGTCCGGCGACGCCGCGGCGCCTTCGCGCATGCTCGCGGCGAACGGCAGCACGAACAGCAAGGTGAGCGTGTACAGCGTGGCGATGAACAGCAGCGCCGCGCCGAACACGGCGCGCGGATTGCGCGCGCCGATATTGACCGCCTGCACCAGCCATTGAACGCCCTGGCTGAGCGGCACCTTGCGAATCTGGATCATTCCGATCTGTTCCCCGGCCCTGTGGCCTGTAGTGAGCGCATGCGTACCGAACCGCGGTCCTTCCGTCGCCGCCTCAGCGTCCGTGCAGGCCGCGCGCGTGGTGGACGAACCGGCGCAGCACGCGCCGCGCGTGCGGCGTGGCGGCGATGTTGCCGGCGATCGTCTTCGGGCAGTGGCCCTCGCGCTGCAGCGCGACCTTGCGCGCCTGCACGTAGCCACGCATGTGGGTGGCGCTGAATTCGGGGTGGAACTGCACGCCCCAGGCGCGATCGCCCCAGCGGAACGCATGGCAGGCGTCGTGCGGCGAGCGCGCCAGCACGGTCGCGCCGTCGGGTGCGCGCAGCACGGTCTGCAGGTGCGTGGCCTGGGCTTCGAAGCGTTCCGGCAGGCCGCCGAACAGAGGATCGTCGCCGGCCTGCGGATGCAGCTCCAGGCCGATGGTGCCCATCTCGCGGCCCTGCGGATGATCGCCGACCTCGCCGCCCAGCGCGTGCGCGAGCAGCTGGTGACCGTAGCAGATGCCGAACAGCGGCATGCCGGCGTGGGCGGCGTCGCGCAGCCAGGCCGCGCTGCGTTCGCTCCAGTCGGCGCGGTCGGTGACCATGGCGCCGGAACCGGTGACGATGGTGCCGGCGAAACCTTCGCGCGTGCTCGGCAGCGGCTCGCCGGCCTCGACGTTGACGGTCACCGCCTCGTCGCGCTCCAGGCCCGCGGCGACGCGGATCCAATGCGGAAAGCCGCGGTGGCGGCGCATCGTGGCGACCGGTTGGCCGGTCTCGAGGATCAAGAAAGGGGCGCTGTTCATTCCTGCGGGGGCAATACCGATACGACTTCGGGGATTGTAGTCAATCCCAGCGCCACCTTTTCGGCCGCGGCCACCCGCAGCGAACGCACGCCCTCGGCCGTGGCGGCGCGGTTGAACGCAGCCAGGTCCAGATCCGGCCGGATCAGCCGCCGCAGGCCCGGGGTGATCGGCAGCAGCTCGTACAGGCCGACCCGGCCCAGGTAGCCGGTGCGGCGGCATTCCAGGCAGCCGACCGGGGCGTGGGCGCCGACGCCCGACGGCGGGGTCTGGCCGACGCCGAGCAGGGCCTGCCACTCGGCTTCGCCCAAGGGGCTGGGCCGCTTGCAGTGCGGGCACAGGGTCCGCACCAGGCGCTGCGCGAGCACGCCGTTGAGCGTGGACGCGACCAGGTAATGCGGCACGCCCAGGTCGAGCAGGCGCGTGATCGCCGAAGCGGCGTCGTTGGTGTGCAAGGTCGACAGCACCAGATGGCCGGTCAGCGCGGCCTGCACCGCCATCTGCGCGGTTTCCAGGTCGCGGATCTCGCCGATCATGATGATGTCGGGGTCCTGGCGCAGCAGGGTGCGCACGCCGCTGGCGAAATCCAGGTCGATCGAGGGCTGCACCTGCATCTGGTTGAACTCGGGCGCGATCATTTCGATCGGGTCCTCGACGCTGCAGACGTTCACGTCCGGCGTCGCCAGCTGTTTGAGCGTGGAGTACAGCGTGGTGGTCTTGCCCGACCCGGTCGGACCGGTCACCAGCACGATCCCGTGCGGACGCTGCACCAGGTCGTTCCAGCCCGCCGACTCCTGCGCGCTGAAGCCGAGCTGGTCGATCGTCTTCAGCGCCGTGTCCGGGTCGAACAGCCGCGCCACGCACTTCTCGCCGAACGCCGTCGGCATGGTCGACAAGCGCATCTCGACCTCGCGCCCGCCCGGCGAGCGGGTCTTGATGCGGCCGTCCTGCGGGCGCCGGCGTTCGGCCAGGTCCATGCGGCCCAGCACCTTGATCCGGCTGACCACCGCGTTCATCACCGGCGGCGGCATCTCGAACACCTTGTGCATCACGCCGTCGATGCGGAACCGCACCCGGCCGATGTCGCGGCGCGGCTCCAGGTGGATGTCGGACGCGCGTTGCTCGTTGGCGTACTGCAGCAGCCAGTCGACGATGTGGACGATGTGATGGTCGTCGGCGCCGACTTCGCCGACCCGGCCCAGTTCGACCAGCTGTTCGAAGCTGGGCATGCCGGTGCCCTGCTCGCGATTGCCGTCGCGGGCGCCGCGCACCGAGCGCGTCACGCCGAAGAACTCCATGGTGTAGCGGTGCAGGTCGAGCGGATTGACCACCGCCAGCTCGATCTCGCGCCGGGTCAGGTGGCGCACGTCGGGCAGCCAGTCCAGGTCGTTGGGTTCGCTGGTCGCGATCAGCACGCGCTCGGCGTTCACCGCCAGCGGCAGGATGCGGTGCCGGCGCGCATAGGCGTGCGAGACCACCGCGGTCGCCGCGGGCACGTCGACGCGGGTCGGGTCGATGCGCAGGTAGCGCAGGCCGCTGACCTGGGCCAGCCACTCGCTCAGCCGCTCCAGGCCCAGATCGGTGCCCGGGGTCTGGCCGGAGGCGAACTTGAGGTTGGCGATCAGCACCAGCGGGTGGACGTCGCTGGAATGGCGGGCGCCGGTGGGCAGCTGCACGCGCTTGACGTCCTCGGGGCCGATCAGGCCGTCCTCGGCCAGGGCCGCGGCCACGTGATCCAGGGTCAGGCGGCCCGGCGGCAGACGCGGCGCGCCGCGACCGGATGCGGCCGTGGATGCGGGACCTTGCCGATATTCCACCGGGTACAGCTCCTGCCTGCTCAGACACCGTGGGGGCGGCCGCTATACTAGCGCGCCCCGTTCACGGCACTCTTTGAACATGTCTGCGAATTCGCCAGCGATAGTGACGGACGCACCCACGTTCCAGCAGCTCATCCAGCGCCTGAACGCCTATTGGGCCGATCAGGGCTGCGTGCTGATCCAGCCGCTCGACCTGGAAGTCGGCGCCGGCACCTTCCACCCGGCGACCTTCTTGCGCGCGCTGGGTCCGGAGCCGTGGAACGCCGCCTACGTGCAGCCCTGCCGCCGCCCCACCGACGGCCGCTACGGCGAAAACCCCAATCGCCTGCAGCGCTACTACCAGTACCAGGTCGCGATGAAGCCCAGCCCCGACAACATCGTCGAGCTGTACTTCGATTCGCTCAAGGCGCTGGGCGTGGATCCGCTGGTGCACGACCTGCGCCTGGTCGAGGACAACTGGGAATCGCCGACGCTCGGCGCCTGGGGCCTGGGCTGGGAGGTCTGGCTCAACGGCATGGAAGTGACCCAGTTCACTTATTTCCAGCAGGCCGGCGGCCTGGAGTGCCGGCCGGTGCTCGGCGAGATCACCTACGGCCTCGAGCGCCTGTGCATGTACCTGCAGAACGTCGACAACGTGTTCGACCTGGTCTGGACCTACGGTCCGGATGGCACGCCGGTGACCTACCGCGATGTCTACCACCAGAACGAAGTCGAACAGAGCGCCTACAACTTCGAGCACGCCGACGTGGCCGAACTGTTCCACCGCTTCGACGCCTGCGAGGCCGAAGCGCTGAAGCTGATCGAACTCGGCCTGCCGCTGCCGGCCTACGACCAGGTCTGCAAGGCCAGCCATTCCTTCAACCTGCTCGACGCCCGCCGCGCGATCAGCGTGACCGAGCGCCAGCGCTACATCCTGCGCGTGCGCCGCATCGCCCAGGGCGTCGCCGAGGCGTACCACGCGCAGCGCGAGAAGCTCGGCTTCCCGGGCCTGAAGCGCGACAAGCAGGAGGCCGCGTGATGTCCCAGCAGACCCACATGCAGCCGCTGCTGATCGAACTGGGCACCGAAGAACTGCCGGTCAAGGCCCTGCCCGGCCTAGCCCAGGCCTTCTTCGACGGCGTGATCGACGGCCTGGCCAAGCGCGGCATCGCCTACGACCGCGACGGCGCCAAGCCGCTGTACACGCCGCGCCGCCTGGCCGTATTGCTCAAGGGCGTCGCCACCGAGCAGCCGGAGCAGAAGTCCGAAGTGCTCGGCCCCTACCTCAACATCGCGCTCGACGCCGACGGCCAGCCGACCAAGGCCCTGCAGGGCTTCGCCGCCAAGGCCGGCATCGATTGGACGCAGTTGGAGAAGACCAGCGACGCCAAGGGCGAACGCTTCGTCCACCGCGCGGTCAAGCCCGGCGCGCAGACCCGCGAGCTGCTGCAGGACGTGATCCGCGACGCGCTCGCCGCCATGCCGATTCCCAAGCCGATGCGCTGGGGCGACCACGACTACGGTTTTGCCCGGCCCGTGCATTGGCTGGTGGTGCTGCTGGGCAAGGACGTGGTCGACGCCGAGATCCTCGGCGTGCGCAGCGACCGCATGAGCCGCGGCCACCGTTTCATGCACGACAAGTCGGTGTGGTTCAGCACGCCGGACGATTACGTGGAATTCCTGCGTGGCGCCAAAGTGCTGGTCGATCCGGACGAGCGCCGCGAGCGCATCGTCCAGGAAGTGACCGCCGCCGCCAGCGCGGACGGCGGCAGCGCGCGCATCGACGCCGGCATCCTGGAAGAGGTCAACGGCCTGACCGAATGGCCCAAGGCGATCGCCTGCAGCTTCGAGGCCGCGTTCCTGGCCGTGCCGCAGGAAGCGCTGATCGCGACCATGGAAGCGAACCAGAAGTTCTTCCCGGTGCTGGACGCCAGCGGCAAGCTCAGCGAGCGCTTCATCGGCATCGCCAACATCGAAAGCCGCGACGAGTCGGAAGTGCGCAAGGGCTACGAGCGGGTGATCCGCCCGCGCTTCGCCGACGCCAAGTTCTTCTTCGTCGAGGACATGAAGCAGGGTCTGGCCTCGATGAACGAGGGCCTGAAGACGGTCAAATACCAGGACAAGCTGGGCACGATCGCCGACAAGGTCGCGCGCGTTGCCGCGCTGGCCGAAGCGGTGGCGCAAGCCGCGGGCGTCGACCCGCAGCTCGCGCGGCGCGCGGCGGAACTGTCCAAGGCCGATCTGCAATCGCGTCTGGTCAACGAATTCCCGGAATTGCAGGGCATCGCCGGCCGCTACTACGCCGCGGTCGAGAACCAGCCGCTGGAACTGGCCGCCGCGCTCGACGAAGCCTACATGCCGCGCTACGCCGGCGACGCGATTGCGCCGTCCAAGCTGGGCCAGGTGCTGGCGATCGCCGAGCGTCTGGACACGCTGGCCGGCGGTTTCGCCGCGGGCCTCAAGCCGACCGGCAACAAGGATGCGTTCGCGCTGCGACGCAACGCATTGGGACTCGCTCGAACGATGATCGAGACGGGGCTTGATCTCAACCTGAGAAGCTTGTTGAACACCGCTCTGGATCAGGTGAGCTTCGCGAAGACGCTGAAAGCCACCGACGATCGCCGAAAGGCCGCCGACGGCGCCGCAAACGCAGGCGTGGAAGCGAGTAAGCCGGCGCCGGTCGTGGGCGGTACCTCGCTTGCTGAAATTGACGAGCTGCAGGATTTCATCCTCGACCGTCTGCGCAGCTACTACGCCGACCAGAACGTGCCGACGCAGCAATTCAATTCCGTCGCGGAACTGAAGACGGCCTCCCTGCTCGACTTCGACCGCCGCCTCAAAGCCATCGCCGAATTCGCCCTGCTGCCCGAAGCCGAGGCTCTGGCCGCGGCCAACAAGCGCATCCGCAACATCCTCAAGAAGGTCGAAGGCGAGCTGCCGACCGCGATCGATCCGGCGCTGTTCGCCGAGAACGCCGAACGCGAGCTGGCCGAGGTCGTGGATGCCGCGGTCGCCGATACCGATCCGCTGCTGGCGCAGCGCGATTACGTCGCCGTGCTCGGCCGCTTGGCGCGGTTGCGGCCGCAGGTCGATGCGTTCTTCGACGGCGTGATGGTCAACGTCGACGACGCGGCCGTGCGCAACAACCGCCTGGCCCTGCTCAAGCGCTTGTCGGACAGGTTGGGCAGCGTCGCGGCGATCGAGCATTTGTCGATCTGACAGGCGCCGCTGAAAAAGCGCCCCCTTTTCACAAAAGGGGGGAAGCCGGCCACCGGCGCTGCTCGGCCCCTTTCGCAAAGGGGAAACCGGCCGCGAACGCTCCATGGCCGCCCTTGCAAAGGCGAAGCCAGCCTCCCTGCTCCCTTTCGAGAATGGGGGCGGCGGGCGCGTAACGCGCGCGAGGGCTTGCTGTCGCTACGACGCCGAGTAGCGAATCCCTTTGCCCTGCTGCAAGAAGGGAAAGCAAAGGCACATCGAGCGGCACAGAAAATCACCATCGGCGTGCACATTGCATCACGTGCGCTTAACACGGCGCTCGATCGCCACATGCGCGCAAGCAATGGCCGCCTTCGTTGGTTATCCTCCCCCGCATGCCCCATTTCCCCCGCCTCATCCTCGCTGCTGCCCTCGCCCTGAGCGCCTGCGGCGTGGCGCAGGCGGCGACCGTCACCGCGGTCGAGGTCCGCGGTCTGGACGAGACCATGACCCTCAACGTCCGCACCTCGCTGTCGCTGGTCGACGCGATCGGCAAGGAAGTGTCGGGCCGGCGTCTGGGCTATCTGCTGCGCGAGGCCGAGAAGGAGACGCGCGAGGCGCTGGAACCGTTCGGCTACTACTCGCCGACGATCAAGGTCGAAGACACCCGCAGCGGCGGCAACGGCACGCGCAATGCGGCGGCCGGCGCTGCCGCGGTGCCGGCCCAGGACGCCAACGCCGGCGCCGACGCGAACTCGGCATCGACGGACCGCGCAGCGCCCAACCGCGTGGACCCGACCAGCGCCGACGCGCCCAGCGAGGCCATCGCCCGTGCCGAACGCGCCGATGCCGCCGCCCAGGCGGCCGCGCCCGCGTCGTCCGACCCCAACGATCCCAACGCCGCCGCCCCGCGCTCCAACGCCAAGGTTTCGGTGGTCATCACCGTCGACAAGGGCGAGCCGGTGCGGGTGCGCCGCTCCGACGTCGCCATCCTCGGCGCCGGCAGCGAGGACCGCTATCTCAAGGAAGACCTGGCCGCGTTCCAGCCGCAGATCGGCAACGTCTTCGACCACGAGATCTACGAAGCCAGCAAGACCAAGATCACCCGCCGCCTGGCCGAGCGCGGCTACTTCGACGCCGACTTCACCTCGCGCCGGGTCGAGGTCACGCGCGCCGAGCGCGCCGCCGACATCGACCTGGTCTGGAGCAGCGGCGACCGCTACGACATGGGCCCGATCAGCTTCGAGCAGACGCCCCAGCGGATCATCCGCGACAGCCTGCTCGACAAGCTGGTGTACTGGGAACAGGGCAGCTACTACCACCAGGGCAAGCTCGACCGCTTTCGCGAATCGCTGGCGCGGCTGGACTACTTCGCCAGCATCGACATCCAGCCGCAGCCGGAAAACGCGGTCGACGGCGAAGTGCCGGTCAAGGTCACCCTGACCCCGGCCAAGCGCAGCATCTACACCGCTGGCGTCAGCTTCGGCACCGACAGCGGCGCCGGCGTGCGCATGGGCGTGGAGCGCCGCTACGTCAACGACCGCGGCCACAAGGCGCTGGCCCAGGTCGACTGGGCCGAGAAGCGCAAGACCGCGACCCTGCAGTACCGGATTCCTGCGTTCACCTGGCTGGACGGCTGGTACACCTTCAGCGCCCAGCTCGCCGACGAGCAGACCGACTACATCGACTCGCGCCGGGTCGAGATCGTCGCCAGCCGCAGCGGCCAGATCAACCGGCGCTGGAACGCGACCGCCTCCGTTCATGTCCTCCGCGAGCGCTGGGCCTATGCGATCGACGACGACGACGACGCCAGCACGCCGGTCGACTACCGCAGCGCCACCTTCACCTATCCCTCGCTGCGCGCCGAATACGTCGACGCCGACGACCGCATCTACCCGCGCAACGCCTTCGGCGCGACCGTCATGCTGCGCGGCGGCGTCGAAGGCGCCGGCTCCGACGCCAGCTTCGCCCAGGCCCACGCCAGCGCGCGCTGGTACCGCGGGTTGGGCGAGCGCAGCCGCCTGATCGCGCGCGGCGAGCTCGGCCACACTTTTACCGATGCGCTGATCGACATGCCGCCCAGCCTGCGCTTCTTCGCCGGCGGCGACCGCAGCATCCGCGGCTACGCCTGGCGCGAAGTCGGCCCGCGCATTCCCGGCAACGACGGCAAGCAGTACGCGCTGGGCGCGAAGAACGTCGCCACCGGCAGCCTCGAGTTCGAGCAGTATTTCAACGACAGCTGGGGCGCGGCGGTGTTCGTCGACAGCGGCAGCGCCTTCGACGGCACGCCCGACTGGCATACCGGCGTCGGCGTCGGCGTGCGCTGGCGCTCGCCGGTCGGCCCGCTGCGCGTGGACATCGCGCGCGGCCTCAACGATCCGGATTCCGGTTTTCAGCTCTACCTCAACATCGGCGCCGATCTCTAAAGCGCCGCGCACCTGCGCCACAGGACAAGACCGCACACGGATATGAGCGACACGCCCAAGACCGCCGCAGAACTGCTCGCCGAGCGCCGCCAGCGCCGACGCGCGACCGCGCGCCGCTGGGCCTGGCGCAGCAGTTTCGTCGCCGGCGCGCTGACCCTGCTGATCGCGTTCGCCCTGTACTGGCTGCTGGCCACGGTCGGCGGACGCAACGTGCTGCTGAACCAGATCAAGGCGCGCCTGCCCGAGAACGCGACTTTCACCTGGCGCGACGCCGACGGCCCCGCGTCCGGTCCGCTGACCCTGCGCGGCGTGCACTTCGCCTACGAAGGCATCGACTTCCGCGCCGAGCGCGTCTACCTCGACACCGATATCCGCCCGCTGCTGGGCCGCAAGCTGCGCCTGGACGCGCTGCAGGTCGAGGACGCCACCCTCGACGTGCCCAAGAGCAAGGAGCCCTTCAAGTTCCCGAGCTGGCCCGACGTGCTGCCCGACATCGCGCCGCCGCTGTCGCTGCAGGCCGACGACGTGCGCGTGGACCGCATGAAGATCAGCCAGGCCGGCGAGCACATCATCGACATCCGCAAGCTGCGCGGCGGCCTGGATGCGCAAACCGGCAAGCTCAAGGTCGAGAAGCTCAACGTCGACAGCGACCGCGCGCATATCACCCTGCACGGCGAGTACGCGCCGCGCGACGACTACCGCACCGACCTGGTCGCCACCGCGGTGCTGCCCGCGTCCGCCGGGCGCACGCCGCCGCGGCTGGGCCTGGTCGCGAAGGGCGATCTGGCGCGCATGGACGTCGCCGTGGCCGGCTACGCGCCCGGCCCGCTGCGCGCGAGCCTGACCCTGCGCGGCAAGGACGATCCGCGCTGGCAGTTACGCGCCAAGGCCGATGCGCTCGACATCGGCATGCTGCTTTCGCCCGACGCCGCCCCCAGCGAAACCCCGCTGGCGGCGCAGCTCGACCTGCACGGCGTCGGCGGCGCGGCCGAACTCAGCGGCCGTTTCGCGCAGGGCGACCTGCGCGCCGAGATCCTGCCGTCGAAGGTCAGACTGGAAGAACAGGTGCTGGACGTGCAGCCGCTGGCGCTGCGCATCTTCGATGGCACCGCGACCCTGCGCGGCCACGCCGACTTCACCGACGCGCAGAACGGCCGCTTCAAGTTCGCGGTCAATGCGCGCGGCCTGCGCTGGGGCGGCTCGGCGCCGGCGCCGAGCGCGAAGACGCCGCTGCCGCCGGCGGCCGCCACCACGGCGGCGATCGTCGCCGACGCCGACCTCGGCTTCGCCGGCACGGTCCAGGCCTGGGCCGCGATCGGCAAGGCGCGCATCGAGCGCGACAGGCAGGTCGCGACCGTGCGCTTCGACGGCCGCGGCAACGACCAGCGCATGACCCTCAACGCCCTGCAGGCGCAGATGCCGACCGGCCGCCTCGACGGCAAGGGCGACGTGGCTTGGGCGCCGAAGCTGGGCTGGAACTTCGACGCGATCCTGGCCGGTTTCGATCCGGGTTACTTCGCGCCCGACTGGAAGGGCGCGGTCAACGGCAAGCTGGTCACGCGCGGCGACACCCGCGCCGACGGCGGCCTGGAGATCGCGGTCGATGCCAGCCAGCTCGGCGGCCGCCTGCGCGACCGCCCCTTGCAGGGCCGCGGCCGCTTCCTGATGCACGGCGCCGCGACCGGCAAGAGCGACGACGCCTATGAAGGCGAAGTCGCGCTGTCGCTGGGCGGCAGCCGCATCGACGCCAAGGGCAAACTCGCGCAGACGATGGACGTGGACGCGAAGTTCTCGCCGTTGCAGCTTAACGACCTGCTGCCCGATACCGCCGGCAGCCTGCGCGGCACGCTCAAGCTCACCGGCGCGCGCGATGCGCCCAACATCGATGCCGACCTCAGCGGCAGCGGCCTGAAGTACAGCGACTACCGCGCCGAGACCCTGCTGGCGAAGGGCAAGCTGCCCTGGCGCGGCCGCGGCGGCGCGATCGAAGTGCGCGCCAGCGGTCTGGACGTCGGCCTGCCGATGGACACGGTCGCGCTCGACGCGCGTGGCGCGGTCGAGTCGCTGCAACTGCAGGGCAACGCGCGCGGCGAGATCGGCACGCTCGAATTGTCCGGCCATGCCGACAAGCGCGGCGCGGGCTGGCAGGGCGCGTTGGCGAGCTTGCAGCTGGCGCCGAGCAAGGGCGCATCCTGGCGTTTGCAGCAGGCCGCGCAATTTCGTTGGGACGGCAAGAACGGCGCGCTCAGCAATGCCTGCCTCGCCTCCAGCGGCGGCGGCTCGCTGTGCGCGAGCGCGGATTGGCCGCGACGCGGGCTGGACGTGAAGGGCCAGGGCCTGCCGCTGACGCTGGCGCAACCGTATCTGCCCGAACGCTCCGACAAGCGGCCGTGGCTGCTGCGCGGCGAAATCGCGGTCGACGGCGAGCTGCGTCCGGTCGGCAGTGCCTGGCGCGGCCAGGCCACCGTGACCTCGGCCGGCGGCGGCATGAAGTTCAGCGAACGCTCGCGCCGCGAACCGGTGCGCTACAGCAACCTCAGCCTGCGCGCGACCTTCGATCCGCGCCGGATCGAAGCCGACCTGGGCGCGGTGCTCAACGACGACGGCCGCATCGACGCGCGCATCGCCACCGGCTGGGACGCGTACTCGCCGCTGGACGGCGAGGTCGCGATCAACACCGACGAACTGACCTGGGTCGAACTGTTCTCGCCCGACATCGTCGATCCCAAGGGCAAGCTCGACGGCCGCATCAGCCTGAGCGGCACGCGCGACGCGCCGCGCCTGGGCGGACAGGCGCGGCTGAGCGAATTCAGCACCGAACTGCCGGCGCTGGCGATCGCACTGCAGAACGGCGACGTGCGCCTGGACGCGCAGCCCGACGGCAGCGCACGCATCGTCGGCAGCGTGCGTTCGGGCGAAGGCACGCTCAACATCGACGGCACCCTGGGCTGGCAGGGCGACGATACCCCGCTGGTGTTGAGCCTGCGCGGCAAGAACGTGCTGATGTCGGACACGCGCGACCTGCGCGCGGTCGCCGACCCCGACCTGACCGTGCGCTACGCCGCCAGGCAACCGCTGCAGGTCACCGGCACGGTCACGATTCCTTCGGCGCGGATCGACCTGGAGCGTCTCGACCAGGGCGTGTCGGCGTCGCCGGACGTGGTCGTGCTCGATCCGGCCGATCCCGAAGACACCGGCAGTTCGCCGCTGGACCTGGACCTGACCCTGGCGCTGGGCGACGACGTCAAGCTCAACGGCTTCGGCCTGGACGGCAGCCTCGAAGGCCAGATGCGCGTGCGTGCGCGCCCCGGCCGCGAGATGACCGCGAGCGGCCGCCTCGATGTCGACGGCCGCTATCGCGCCTACGGCCAGAAGCTGCAGATCACCCGCGGCCACCTGGCCTGGTCGAACGGGCCGGTGTCCGACCCCATCCTCGACATCCGCGCCGAACGCGAAGTCGGCCAGGTCACCGCCGGCGTCGACATCAGCGGCCGCGCCAGCGCGCCGCAGGCCAACGTCTGGTCGAACCCGGCCAGCTCGCAGTCCGAAGCCTTGGCCTACCTCGCGCTGGGCCGCCCGCTGTCCAGCGCCAGCGGCGACGAGAGCCGCCAGCTCAACGCCGCCAGCGCCGCGCTGTCGGCCGGCGGCAGCATGCTGGCCTCGCAGCTGGGCGCCAAGATCGGCCTGGACGATGCCGGCGTGATGGAAAGCCGCGCCCTCGGCGGCTCGGTGCTGGGCGTGGGCAAGTACCTGTCGCCGCGGCTGTACGTCGGCTACGGCGTGTCCCTGCTCGGCACCGGCCAGGTGCTGACGCTGAAGTACCTGCTGCGCAAGGGCTTCGATATCGAGATCGAATCGAGCACGATCGAGAACCGCGCTTCGGTCAACTGGCGCAAGGAAAAGTAGGCGACCGGGCCGAGTCGCCGTAGTCGCGAGGCCATCCATGTCCACGATCCTGCGCCAACACTACGTACTCGCGGTCCACGAACTGCAGGCCTCCGTGCGCTTTTATGTCGAGGCGCTGGATTTCTCGGTCGTCGCCGAACATCCCGGCTGGGTGTTCGTGCGCAAGGACGACTGCACGATCATGCTCGGCGAATGCCCGGACGATCTGGCGCCGTCCGCGCTGGGCAGCCACGGCTACTACGCCTATCTGATGGTCGACGATGCCGACGGCTACCACGCCCGCGTCGAAGCCCACGCGCCCGGCGCCTGCGGCCCGATCAAGGACCAACCTTGGGGCATGCGCGAATTCGGACTGCGCACCGCCGACGGGCATCGGATCATGATTGGGCAGGAGATCGCGGGCGAGGTGCCCGCGTCAGGCGACGGGAGCTGACTTGATCATCACGCGGGGCTTGAAGTCCGGCTTCTACCGTCTGCTTTTCGGCGCCGGCGCGCTGGCCTGCGTGATCCTGGCGATGGCGGCCGCGGGGCGCAACTTCGCGCTCGGTATTTATCTGGCACCGGTGTACGCGGCTTTTATCCTGGCGTTCGCGATCTTCGGGCGGCCGCTCCGTTTCGGCTTCAGGCGGTCGAGGCCCAGCGTCGCCGGCTCGTACGTGGTCGCGCTGCTGTCCGTGCTGATCTCGGTCTTCGTGCTTTGGTTCGCTACGGACCCGGCCATCGTCGCCGGACTCCCCGCTTCGAGGTGAGCCCGTGCCAACTGCGCGCGCTGGCCGAGCGACCGGGCACTCGCAGCAGCGTAACGATCGGACAGGTTCGATGGCGCGACGGAAGCACGCGTCCAGCCGGGCCGCATCGCTGGGATCGGCGTCGCGGTTCATCGCATAAGGACAGGCAAGGACTGGCGTCGAGCTTAGCCGAGCGGCGACACTGGGCGACATCGTATTTAGCGACATCCGTACTTAGCGACATCCGTATTCGGCAACATCCGTCGTGCAACCGGAGGGCAGTGCTGCGTGGTTACCGTGATCGAAACCGAACGCCTGACGCTGGTCGAACTGACGCCGGCGGACGCGGCGTTCATCCTGGAACTGCTCAACGAACCTTCGTTCCTCGCCAACATCGGCGACCGTGGCGTGCACGATCTGGAAGGCGCGGTGCGCTACATCGAAGGCCAGGTCGCGAACTACGCCAAGCTCGGCTATGGCCTGTGGCTGGTGCGGCGCAAGGACGACGGCGCGGCCATGGGCTTGAGCGGCCTGGTGCGGCGCGTCACCCTGCCCGATGCCGATATCGGCTACGCCTTCCTGCCGCGCTACTGGGGCCAAGGGTATGCAGCCGAGGCCTGCGCCGCGGTGCTCGCGCATGCGGTCGGTCCGCTGGCGCTGCCGCGGGTGCTGGCGATCGTGTCGCCCGGCAACGGGGCCTCGACCAAGGTGCTGGACAAGATCGGCCTGGCTTATCAGCGCACCGTGCAGCTCGGCGACGACACCGAGGAGCTGTTGCTGTACGCCAGCGACGCGACCTGAGCCTTCAGCGCGCGACGATCCGCGCGCCCTGCAGGCGTGGACGGCCGTCGACCACGTCGGTCCAGACCGCATAGGCCGCATCGCCGGACAGCGCGAGTTGCGGGAAACCGGTGGCGCGGCCGCGCCCCTGCAAGCGGGCGACTTCGATGCGCTGCGGTTCGCCCGACAGATCGGCGGCGTAGCGCGCCAGCTGCAGCGACTGTCCGTTCGCATCCTCGCGCAGCCACAGCAGCCAGACCGCATCCTCGCCCAGCGCGACATCGACGCGCCCTTGCAGTTGCGCGCCCTGGTCCAGCACCCGCGGCGCGGCGAAACTGTCGCCGGCATCCTCGCTGCGCGCGAGCTTGAGCGTGGGCACTTCGCCGGTCGCGGTGTACCAGGCCACCATGGCGCGCGATCCGCGCGCGGCCACCGCCGGCCCGTTGACCGGGCAGGCCGGCATGGTCCAGCGGTCGGCGTGCACCGGGCGCGGCGCGGTCCAGCCGGTGGCATCGCGGCGCGAGGCGGCGATGTCGCGGATTTCCTCGGCGCTGCGATCGCGATAGACCAGCAGCGCGCCGTGTTCGGTGAGTGCGACGTCGGTCTGGCAGCAGTCGCAGGTCATGCGGTCGAGTTCGAGCTCGTCGCTGCGCCGCAATTGCGAGTCGATCACCGCGCTGCGCAGCGTCATCGTGCCGCCGTGCGCATCGTGGCCGGCGTGCGCCTTGTCGGCGGGCGCGGCGGCGTTGCGGCGACCGTCCAGCCAGGCGATACCGAGGCGGTCGCGGGCGGCCGGCCACAACGAGACGAAACCGTGCTCAGTCGCGGTGCCGTCGTCGTTGACCAGGACCGGCGCGGACCAGGTCATGCCCTCGTCGCCGGAGCGCGCCAGGGCGACGTCGTAGGCGTAGGGCGCGCTCGCCGACTTGCGCAGCCAATGCGCCCACAGCGCGCCGTCCTGGGTCGCCATCACGTGCGGCGTGTCGGCCCAATTGACGAACCAGTCGTCGCCGGCCGCGACCTGCGTCGGCGCCGACCAGGCCGCATGCGCGGCATCGCGCGATTGCGCCAGACGTAGCGCATGGCCGCTTTCGCGCGGCTCGATCCACAGCAACAGCAAACCGCCGTCGGGCGTCGCGAGCAGGTCCGGCTGCGCGGCGGCGGCCTCGACCGGCAAGCGCCAGGCGCTCGCGTCCAGCCGCACGGCCGGCGTCCGTGCCGCCACGATGTCCGGCGTGGGCGACGGCGCAGCGGCGCGCTCGCAGGCGGCCAGGCTCAGGACGAACGCAATCGCGAGTGCCGGATTGGATTTCATCCCGGCAGGGTAATCCAGCCCGGCGGGGTGCGCATGCGCCGGACCGCGGGCGTCGAATCGTCGAAGCCGGCGCCCGATACCGCGACGCGTGGTTCCATACGGCCGCCTACGCGGCCGCAGCGCGAATCGACGTGCGCCTCAGGCCACCCGCGAACGCCGCGCTCGCGTCAGGTACACCAGCAACAGCGAGATCGCCGCCGGGGTCATGCCCGGGATGCGCTGGGCCTGGCCGACGGTCTGCGGACGCACGCGCTCCAGCTTCTGCTGCACCTCGGCCGACAATCCGTGCACGCCGGCGTAGTCGAAGCCGTCCGGAATCGCGGTGCCTTCGTTGCGCTGCTGGCGCGCGATCTCTTCGCGCTGGCGATCGAGATAACCGGCGTACTTGACGCCGATCTCGACCTGCTCGGCCACCGCCGCATCGTCCACCGCCGGGCCCAGCGACGGCACCGAGGTCACTTGCGCGTAGTCGAGTTCGGGACGCTTGATCAGGTCCAGCGCGCTGGTCTCGCGGCTGAGCTCGATGCCCAGCGTCTGCGTCACTTCGCGGCCCAGGGCGTTGTTGGGCGCGGCCCAGACCGCGGCCAGACGCGCGCTCTCGCGCTCGATCGCCTCGCGCTTGCGCGCGAACGCGCTCCAGCGCGCGTCGTCGACCAGGCCGAGTTCGCGGCCGGTCGGGGTCAGGCGCAGGTCGGCGTTGTCCTCGCGCAGTTGCAGCCTGTACTCGGCGCGCGAGGTGAACATGCGGTAGGGCTCGCTGGTGCCGTGGGTGATCAGGTCGTCGACCAGCACGCCCAGGTAGGCCTGGTCGCGGCGCGGGCTCCAGCCTTCGGCGCCGCGCACCTGGCGCGCGGCGTTGGCGCCGGCGAGCAGGCCCTGCGCGGCGGCTTCCTCGTAACCGGTGGTGCCGTTGATCTGGCCGGCGAAGTACAGACCGGCGACGGCCTTGGTTTCCAGCGTGGTCTTGAGGCCGCGCGGATCGAAGTAGTCGTACTCGATCGCGTAGCCGGCACGGGTGATGTGCGCGCGCTCGAAGCCGCGAATGCTGCGCACCAGCTCCAGCTGCACGTCGAACGGCAGCGAGGTGGAGATGCCGTTGGGGTAGATCTCGGCCACGTCCAGGCCTTCGGGCTCGACGAAGATCTGGTGGCTGGCCTTCTCGGCGAAACGCACCACCTTGTCCTCGATCGAGGGGCAGTAGCGCGGTCCGGTGCCTTCGATCTGGCCGGTGTACAGCGGCGAACGGTCGAGCGCGCCGCGGATGATCTCGTGGGTGCGCTCGGAGGTGTGGGTGATCCAGCACGAGACCTGACGCGGGTGGTCGGCCTGGCTGCCGAGGAAGGACATCACCGGTCGCGGATCGTCGCCGGGTTGCTCCTCCATCACCGAGTAGTCGAGGCTGCGGCCGTCGATGCGCGGCGGGGTGCCGGTCTTGAGCCGGTCGACCACGAACGGACCTTCGCGCAGGCGCGCGGCCAGGGCGATCGCGGGCGGGTCGCCGGCGCGGCCGGCGGCGTAGGTGGTCTGGCCGACGTGGACCTTGCCGGCGAGGAAGGTGCCGGCGGTCAGCACCACCGCCTGCGCCTGGAAACGCAGGCCGGTCTGGGTGATCACCGCACGCACGCGGCCGTCATCGAACTCGATGTCGTCGACCGCGGCCTGGAACAGGGTCAGGTTCGGCTGCGCTTCGACCGCGCGCCGGATGTAGCTGCGGTACAAGGCGCGGTCGGCCTGGCAGCGGGTCGCGCGCACGGCCGGACCCTTGCTGGCGTTGAGGCGGCGCCACTGGATGCCGGCGGCGTCGGCGGCGCGCGCCATGATGCCGCCGAGCGCGTCGATCTCCTTGACCAGGTGACCCTTGCCGATGCCGCCGATGGCCGGGTTGCAGCTCATCGCGCCGACGGTCTCGACCGAATGGGTGAGCAGCAGGGTGCGCGCACCGGCACGCGCCGAGGCCAGGGCGGCCTCGGTGCCGGCGTGGCCGCCGCCGACCACGATCACATCGTATTGGTAGAAAGAATCGGTCATCGCAGGGTCCGGCGCCGCGGGGCGGCGGGCGGAATTTTAGGGCATGGCGCCGGTGGGTGCGTCGGCGTCGAAACTTGGCACGGTTCCTGCGTCATAACTCATGCACCCAGCGGGGCAGGCGCTAGACGCCGGTCGGAATTGGAACAGGGGCTGGCCAAGCGCTCGCGGGGGAAGCAGGGGGCCGAATGTCGGGGGACATTCGGCCCCTTATTTTTTGCGCGATTCGCGCCGATTCTCAGCTATCCGGTGGGCCTGGCGCGTCGAACGCGCGGGGCGCAAAGCCTTGCGCCGTGGCCGGGAGAGGCGCCGACGCCCGACGGGGACGGAACAGGGGGGATCCGTGATTCCTCGCCGGGCGCCGACATAGTCAGGCTGTCTTACCGACTACGTCCAAATGCGACGCAGCCGGTCAATACCCGTAGATTGCGGTCAGTCCGGTCCCGATGCAATACCCTGAGATGTGACCGCAAACCCGCTATGGCAGCGGCGCTTGCGGCCCCCGGTACCGACGGCCGGTTTACTGCTCGTGGGTGGCCGGCCGATGGTCGTTCCGGCTCTCGACGGCGCGACGGAAGGTCTGCTCCATGCGCGAGCCGCCTTCACGGCGCGGCGGGGCGCTCTGCTGGACCCGGGGCATCGGCTGCGACGGCACGTAGGTCGGCGGACGGTTGCCGTCGGCGTGCTGGCGGCGGATGCCGTCCAGATTGCGCCACGGCGAGCGGTCGTTGTCCGGCCGGCCCGGGGGCGGCGGGTTGGTCGGCTGGCCCGGATTGGTCACCACCGGCGGACGATGCGGGCGGTGCGGTCGGTGGCCCGGGTAGCCGTAGCCGGGGTAATAGCCCGGATAACCGTAGCCATAGCCGTAGCGGCCCGGATAGCCGTAGCCGTACGGATACGGGTAGCCGCCGCCGTAGCGGTAGCCGAAGCGGTAGGAATCGCCGTACGGGTAGTAGCCGCCGTAGGAACCGTAATAGCGGTACTCGGTGCTCGGCTGACCGTAGTAATAGTCGCCGCGCGCGCCGTCGCGATAGACGTAATCGGGATAGCAGCCGGCCAACAGGACGGCGGCTACGACGGGCAGGATCAGTTTGCGGATCATGGCAGGACCCCCCAGGGTGTGCCGTCAGCTTCGGCCCGACGCATTGAACTCGGGCTTAACTCGGCGGGTTGCGGGACGACCCATCCTGACCGGTTCAGCCTCGCGCGACCAGTGTCGGCGGCCGAACCGACCGGACCCGCATTGCCGCTCGCGCGCACCGGTGCCAGCATGCCGGTCCGCGGGCGCGCATGCGGCCCCGTTCTCCGCTTTCGAGTCCCCCATGACCCTGCACCGTACCTCCGGCCATTGGCGGCTGGGCCTGCTGCTGACCCTGATCACCGCGGCGTGCTGGGCGACCCTGCCGATCGCGCTGAAGATCGTGCTGGAAACCCTGGACCCGATCACCCTGACCTGGTTCCGGTTCCTGGTCGCGGCCGGGTTCACCGGCGTCTGGCTCGGGATGCGCGGGCGCCTGGGCGGCTACCGCAGCCTCGGCCGACGCGGCTGGGCGCTGCTGGCGACCGCCGCGGTGATGCTGATCGGCAACTACGTGCTGTATTTGCTGGGCGTGCAGTACACCTCGCCGGCCAATGCCCAGCTGTTGATCCAGCTGGCGCCCTTGCTGATGACCCTCGGCGGCATCTGGGTGTTCGGCGAGCGCTTCCGCGCCGCGCAGTGGCTAGGCCTGATGCTGTTGCTGGCCGGGCTGGGACTGTTCTTCCGCGACCAGCTGGTCCACGCCTGGGCGGCCGAGGCCGCGCCCGCCAGCGCGAGCCGCGCCGGCGGCTACGTGCTGGGTTCGGCCTTCGTGATCGTCGGCGCGGTGGTGTGGGCGCTATACGCGCTGCTGCAGAAGCAGTTGCTGATGAAGCTGGGCTCGATGCAGATCCTGCTGTTCATCTATATCGCCGCCAGCGTCTTGCTGTTGCCGTTCGCGCAGCCCTCGACGCTGCTGAAACTGGACGGTTTCCATTGGGCGATGCTGGCCTACTGCGCGCTCAACACCATCGGCGCCTATGGCGCCTTCGCCGAGGCGCTGGCGCATTGGGAGGCCTCGCGGGTGTCGGCGATTCTGGCGACCACGCCGCTGCTGTGCATCGTCGCGGTGACCGTGGTGCACGCGTTCTGGCCGCAGATGCTGGCGCCGGAACGGATCTCCGCGCTGGGCTGGATCGGCGCGGCCCTGGTGGTCGCGGGCTCGGCCGCGGTCAGCCTGCTCGGCCGGCGCGAGGCGGCCGACGAACGCGCATGAACGGCGCCGCGGCGGCGGCATGGAGTGCGGCGCATCGGGTGCGTTAGTCTCGCGACAATGAGCGAACTTCCCCTGCCCGGTTTCAACGACGTGCTGGCCGCGGCCGCACGCATCGCCCCTCACGCCCACGCCACCCCGGTGCTGCGCTCGCGCTCGATCGACGCCCTGGCCGGCTGCGAGCTGCACTTCAAGGCCGAACACCTGCAACGGGTCGGCGCGTTCAAGTTCCGCGGCGCCTGCAATGCGGTGTGGTCCCTCTCGCAGGCCGAGGCGCTGCGCGGCGTGGTCACCCATTCTTCCGGCAACCACGGCGCCGCGCTGGCGCTGGCCGCGCGCACCCGCGGCATCGCCTGCCACGTGGTCGTGCCCGACGGCGCGGTCGCGGCCAAGCTGGCGGCGATCGAAGCCTACGGCGCCACCCTGCACCGCTGCGCGCCGAACATCGCCGCGCGCGAGGCCAAGTGCGCGCAGGTCCAGGCCGAGACCGGCGCCGAACTGGTCCATCCCTACACCGACGCGCGCGTGATCGCCGGGCAAGGCACGGCGGCGCTGGAACTGCTGACCGCCGTGCGCGGGCTGGACGCATTGATCGCGCCGGTCGGCGGCGGCGGCCTGGCCAGCGGCACCGCCATCGCCAGCGCCGCGGTATCGCCGTCGACGCGCTTGTTCGTGGCCGAACCGGCCGGCGCAGCGGAGACCCACGCCTCGCTGCGCGACGGCAAACGTATTACGGAGTTCGAACCGGACACGATCTGCGATGGATTGCGCGGCACCTTGGGCGCGCCGAATTTCGCCTTGCTGCAACGCTATGCCGTCGAAGCGCTGGTGGTCGACGACGCCGACACCGTGGCCGCGATGCGTTTGTTCCTGCAGCGCGCAAAACAAGCGCTGGAGCCCTCCGCAGCGGTCGCGCTGGCGGCGGTATTCGCGAACCGTTCGCGTTTCGCCGGGCAAAAAGTCGGCGTGATCCTGTCCGGCGGCAACGTCGATCCGGACGCGTTGGCGAGTCTGTTCGCGCGCTGACTGCAGCGTCGGTCGCAACGACTGGCATCGACGACGATGCCTTATGTTTTATTTGTGACATCCCTACCATTTTTTTGCGTATGCGACTGGCACGCTGAGCTACGCAGCGCACCCCACGGCGTTGATTCATTGAACGCCCGTGCGCGACGAGATCCGACCATTTCGTTCAAGCATGAACAACGTTTAGCCGAAGGGGTGGCTGATGGTGGATGTCGAGTTTCGGGTGGTCGCAGACCGCCGCGATGGGTTGTTGCTGGCCCTGGGCCAGACCGTGATCGCCGCGGGGTTCACCCTGCTGCGCCAGCGCATGGTCAACAGCGAAGAAGGCGTCGTCCTGACCATGGTGGTACGCGGCCCGGAAAACGGGCTGCTGATGCTCGAAGAGCGTCTGGGCACCCATCACCTGGTCAATAGTTTCGAGGCCTCGGCGATCGACGCCAGCGTCGCCAACACGGTCAGCGCGCCCGCGCCGGCCGCGCCCAAGGCCAATGGCGGGGCGCCGTCCAAGCCCGCCGGCGCCGCCGACGATGCCGCCACCGCGATGGACACGCGCCGGGTCGAGTCGCTGCTGCCGCAGCTCGCCCGCGACTACCCCAACATCTTCATCCAGTTGCTGGCCCTGGAACACGACCTGCCGCCGCCGCAACGCGAAGCCACCTTGCGCTACATCGGCCAGCGCGTCGGCGCCTGGGTCTACAAGCGCGACTACGCCCTGGGCGGCCACCTCGCCCTGGCCGACTCGGTCCGCCACATCGCATTGCCGGCCATGCGCCAGTTGGTCCAGGCCGAACTCCAAGAAGACACCCTGCGGATCAAGAACAGCCCCTTCTGCCATCGCGGCGAGCACGGCGCCTCCTGCCATTTCCTGCGCGGCATGCTCGGCGGCCTGCTCGGCGGACTCCACGGTGCCGAAGGAGTGCGTGTGGTCGAAAGCCATTGCCGCAACACCGGCGCGGAGACTTGCTGCTTCGAGTTCCACGCCTGAGTACGCCAACCACCACGGGGGACTACCCATGCCGCACGATCACGCCATCCAATGCCTACACGACCCGCTGCTGGTCGTGCTCTCTTACCTGGTTTCGGTGCTGGGCTCGTTCACCGCCCTGCAGCTCGCGATCGCGATCCCGGCCGCGCACGGCGCGCAACGCTGGCGCGCGATCTTCGCCGCCGGCGCGGCGATGGGCGGCGGTGCGATCTGGGCGATGCACTTCATCGCCATGCTGGCCTGCCAGATGAAGATTCCGGTGACGTACGACCTGACCATCACCATCGCCTCGGCGGTGATCGCGATCGTCTCGTGCATGGCCGGCTTGGCGATCGCCAGCGCCGGCGTATTCGGCTGGGGCAAGTTGATCGTGGCCGGCATCTTCATGGGCCTGGGCGTGACCGGCATGCACTACAGCGGCATGGCGGCGATGCGCATGCCGGCCGACATCCACTACGACATGACCCTGGTCGCGGTTTCGGCGGCGATCGCGATCGTGGCTTCGATCGTGGCGCTGTGGCTGGCCTTCAACCTGCGCGGCTGGCTGCAGATGCTGGGCAGCGCGCTGGTGATGGGCGTAGCGGTGTGCGGCATGCACTACACCGGCATGCTCGCCGCCAGCTTCACGCCCAACCAGGCCGGCGCGGCCGCGCTGGCCGGCGGCATCAGCGGCGCCAATCTGGGCATGGGCATCTTCGCGGTGACCACGCTGCTGCTGGCCACGGTGCTGACCCTGAGCATGCTGCGCCAGCGCCAGCGCGCGATGGTGCAGATCTGAGGTGCAGATCTAAGCTCCGCCTCGACCGCAGTCCGCGCCGAGCGCCCGCCATCGCGGGCCCTCGGTGTTTGCGGGCGCGTCCGACGCCGCCGATCGTGCGTTCTTCGACCGCGCTCACGTGGCCTGCGCACGGCGTGGGTATCATCGCCGCGACCCACGCCCGATCAGCCAGGCCCCCGATGAAGATAGACGGCACCCGCAGCCACGACCGCGCCACCGAGGTGGTGCTGGCCTACTACGCAGCCTTCAACCGTGGCGACTGGGACGGCATGCTCGCCCTGCTCTCCGACGATGTCGCCCACGACCTCAACCAGGGCCCGCGCGAAACCGGCCGCGCCGCGTTCGCTGAGTTCCTGCAACGCATGCAGGCCAGCTATCGCGAACAACTGCACGACATCGTGGTGCTGGTCTCGCCCGACGGCAGCCGCGCCGCGGCCGAGTACGTGGTCCACGGCCAATACCTGGCCAGCGACGCCGGCCTGCCGGAAGCGCGCGGGCAGAAGTACGTACTGCCCGGCGGCGCGTTCTTCGAATTGCGCGACGGCCGCATCCAGCGCGTGAGCAACTACTACAACCTGCAGGAATGGATCGCCCAGGTCAGCTGAGCGGCCGCCTCGGCGCCGCCGCGCCTGCGACCGATCCGTAACATTCGCTCCGCTAGGCTGTGGCGGTTTCCGACCGCCGCCCACGGCCCCCGTATGCTGCGACTCCCGCGTTCGCCCGCCTTCTGGATCGCCGCGCTCGCCTTGGCGCTGGCGTTGTGCTTTCTCGGCAGCCGCGGCATCTGGGATCCCGACGAAGGCCGCTACACCAACGTCGCGCTGAACATGCTCGACACCGGCGACTGGATCAATCCGCGCCGCAGCCACGAAGTCGCGCACTGGACCAAACCGCCGCTGACCTATTGGGCGATCGCGTCCAGCGTCGCCGCGTTCGGCCACCACGCCTGGGCCGCGCGGCTGCCGGCGGCGTTGGCCTATTTGCTCAGCGTATGGCTGGCCTGGCGGGTCGCGCGCAGGCTCGCACCGGGCGCGCAGGCCCAGGCCGCGACGATCTACGCGACCATGCCGTTCACGGTCGGCGCCTCGCAGTTGATCACCACCGACTACCTGCTGTCGGCCTGCACCGGGCTGGCGATGTGGGCCTACGTCGAAGCGCGCTTCGGCCCGGCCCTGGCCGAGCCCGCGCGCGAACGCCTGCGTGCGCGCAGCTGGATCGCGCTGATGTGGGTGGGCTTCGCGCTGGGTTTCCTGTGCAAGGGGCCGCCGGCGTTGCTGCTGTTGCTGCCGATCCTGGCCTTCAACCTGCTCGCGCCGGGCGGCTTCCGCATCCTGCAGTGGTCGGGCCTGCTGCTGTTCGTGCTGCTGGCCCTGCCCTGGTACGTGGCGGTGATCGCCAATCATCCGGGTCTGTTCCGTTACTTCATCGGCGACGAGGTGATGAACCGCGTCGCCACCAACGAGTTCGGCCGCCACGGCGAGTGGTACGGCTGGATCGAGGTCTACGCGCCTACGCTCCTGCTCGGCACCCTGCCGTGGACGCCGGCGCTGTGGCGCTGGGTGCGCGCGTTGCCGGCGACGCTGCGCGGCTGGCGCGAGCGCGGGCGGCGCACGGACGATGCGCCCGCCCTGCTGCTCGCGATCTGGCTGCTGTTGCCGCTGCTGGTGTTCTGCCTGGCGCAATCGCGCATGCCGCTGTACCTGCTGCCGCTGTTCCTGCCGCTGGCGGTGATCGCGGCCCGGCAGCGCCACGGCGAAGGCCGTGGCCTGCCGTCGTGGCCGCGGCTGGCGGCGCTGATCGCGGTCCTGCTCGCGCTCAAGCTGGCCGCGGTCTATTGGCCGACCCACAAGGACGCGTCGGCCTGGGCCGAGGCGATCCGGGCGCGCGCACCCGGCCCGGTGCGCGAGGTGGTGTTCGTCGAAGACATGGCGCGTTACGGCCTGCACCTGCACCTGGATACCGAGATCGAGAAGATCTCGCTGGAACCCGTCGCCGGTGCGCGCTTCAACCCGGAATTCGACGAATCGCTGGCGCAGGAACTGGCCGAGCACGAGCCGGGCGCCGTCTGGATCTGCAAACAGGCGGCGTGGCCGCAACTGCGAACGCGCATCGCCATGCTGGGCCATCGCGCGACCGAGCTGGGCACGCCGTACGAGCGCCGGGTGATCTTCCAGGTCGAATTCGCGCCGCGCCTGGCGGAGCCGACGGCGCCGCCGCACTGACGCGGCTCAGGCGCCGCGGTCGCTGCGCAGTTCCTTGGTGCGGTGATCGTCGCCCGCCGCGGTGCGTGCGGCGACCAGACTGAAGGCGACGATGCCCGCGATCACGATCAAAGCGCCGATCAGGCTGCGTCCCTGCGGCCAGGCTTCGCCCAGCCAAAGCGCGCCGATCGAGGTCGCGAACAGAATCTCCGCGGCCTGCATCGCTTCGGCCGCGGCCAGCGCGGTCGGGTCGTTGCGGACCATGCCGGTGGCCTGGAAGAACAGCACGGTCGCGATCACGCCCGCGCCCAGCGCCACACCGGCGGCCAGCCATAGCTGTCCGGCCGAAGGCAGGCCGGCCTGAGCGAACGCGTACGCCGCGACCGCAAGCCACAGCGGCTGGCTGGCCAGGGTCATGCCGAACACGCGCTGGGTCGCGTTCAACTCGATCCCGCTGCGCTCCAGATGCAACAGCAGACCGCGATTGCCCAGGGGATAGGCGAACGCCGACACCGCCACGCAGATCAACGCGATCCAACCTTCGCGATCCAAGCGGCCGCCGCCGTGGCCGAACTGCATCAGCAGCACGCCCACCACCACCACCGCACCGACCAGCAGCGCCGGCAGCGGAATCCGCGCGCGCTGGTCGCGGTACAGGAACGGCGCGCACAGCATGCCGGCGATGACGGTGAGCTGGAACGTGCCCGCGACCAGCCATGAGGGCCCGCTCGCCGCGGCCCAACTCAGGCAGACGTAGAACAACCCGAAACCGACCCCGCTCCAGACCAGCCACGGCCCGGGATGCGCGCGGATCGCGCGCCACACCGGCGCCGCGCCGCCCTGCATCGGCATCACCACCAGCAGCAGCGGCAGCGTGATCAGGTAGCGCAGCGAGGCCGTCCACGCCCAATGCCCACCACCGACCGCGGCCGCGCGGTTGAGCACGTAGGTGCAGGTGAAGAAGAACGCGGACGCCAGCGCGATCGCGACGGCGGCCAGGGCGAGACGGCGTGCGCTCACGTGCGTCTCCGGATCGGAATCTTCGCCACCGGCACCTGCACTTCGTCGATGCCGCCGACCCGGATCGGCGTGCCCGGCTGCGGGCCCCAGGCGTGGGCATAGACCACTTCCCAGGTCGCGGGCAGGCGGCCGTCGTCGCCGCGCAGCGCTTCGTAGGCCTGCGCCGCGCGAGCGAAGCGGGCGCGGCCGGTCAGGCTGCGGCGGCGCTCGCGCATGGCGTTGGTCGCGCCCAGGGTGCGCAGCTCGCGCATCAGATCGCCCAGATCGTCGTGCTTGAGGGTGAACTCGTCGCGGTCCAGCACCGGGTCCTTGAAGCCGGCCGCGATCAAGGCGTCGCCGAACTGCGCGATCGACGGGAACAGGCTCACGTGCGGTGTGTTGTCGGCTTCGGCGAAGGCACCGCGCAGCTCGAACAAGGTGTCCGGGCCGAAGGTCGATACCAGCAGCAGGCCACCGGGCTTGAGCACGCGGCGGAAACCGGCGAACACCGCCGGCAGGTCCTCGACCCATTGCAGGCACAGATTGGAATACAGCACGTCGACGCTGGCATCGCGCAGCGGCAGCGCGCGCGCGTCGGCGCAGACCGCATCGGGCCGACGCGCGCCGCCGAGGAAACGCGGCAGACCGCCGCCACCGGCGTTGTGGCGGGTTTCCTGCAGCATCGGCAGGGCCAGGTCCAGCGCGATCAGCTGCGCGCGCGGCCAGCGCTTCTGCATCGCGATCGCGGCGTGGCCGGGGCCGCAGCCGACATCGACCACGACCTCGGGCGCGCGGTCGTCCAGATAATCCAGGGTTTCGGACAGGCGTGCGCCGACTTCGCGCTGCAGCGCGGCGGCGCCGTCGTAGCCGTGCGCGGCACGCGAGAAGGCGCGGCGTACCTGGCGGTGGTCGAACAGATCGGTCATCGGTAAGGCGGATTCGATGGCAGGCGCTCGTCGTGGGCGCGACGGGCGCGTAGTGGGGAATTAAAGCGATGCCTCGGCGGCGCTCTGCGGCGGAAGGGCCGAGGCGAATTCGTCGATCAGCTGGGCGACCTGCTCGGCCGCGCTCAGGAACGGGGCGTGGCCGGCGCGGTCGAGCACGACGCTGCGTGCCTGGGGCGCGAGCGCGGCAGCGGCCGGCATCGCGCCGGCGGGCACCAGGCGGTCGCGGCGGCCGGAGATCCACAGGCTGGGCACGGCCAGCCGCGGCAACTCGGCGCGCACGTCGATCGTATCGAGCAGGCGCAGGCCTTCCTGCAACGCATGCTCGGCCGGCTCGCCGCGCTCGAAGGCCTGGCTGCGCAGCTTGCGCAACTCGTCCTGGGCGCTGGCCGAGCCCAGGGCCTCCAGCGCCAGGAAACCTTCAAGCGTGCCGCGGAAATCGCGCTTCAGAGCGTCGCCGAAATCGCGGAACAGGCTGGGCGAGACGCCGTGCGGCCAGTCGGCGCCGGTCACGAAGCGCGGCGAGGACGCGATCATCACCAGCCCGCGCACCCGCTGCGGATGGTCGAGCGCGGCGCGCAGCGCGAACTGCCCGCCCAGCGACCAGCCCAGCCAGACCGCATCGGGGATGCGCGCGACCAGTTCGCTCGCGATCGGCGCGGGGTCCAGCGGCGTGCGGTCTTCGCGTGCATGGCCGTGGCCCGGCAGGTCGATCAGGTGCAGGGTGTAATCGTCGGCCAGGCGCTCGACCAGCGACGCGAACAGCCCGCCATGCATGGCCCAGCCGTGGATCAGCGCCAGCGAGGGTCCGCTGCCGAGGGTCTGCGCGTACATGGCCGCCCTCAGAGCGCGTCGGCCGGGCGCCGCAGCGCGGCCAGGGCCGCGACCGCGTCGGCGGCGCGTTCGGCCGGCACCAGCAGATGGTCGTGATGCAGACCGGCGATCACGTTGCAGGCGATGCCGCGTTCGCTCAGCGCGCTCGACACCGCAGCGGTCAGGCCGACCGCGTCCAGCGCCGAATGCACGGTCAGGCTCAGCCAGGCGGCGACGAAACCGTAGTCGAGCGCACGCGCATCGGCGTCGGCGCGTGCGAGCACATAGCTGGCGCCTTCGTCCTCGCGCACGCTGGCGTGGGCGAGCGCGGCCAGGGCGGGATCGTGTTGCGGGCTGGCGACGAACACGTATTCGCCCGCGCGTTGCGCGACCTCGAGACTGGCGAGCATCTGCGCCAGGTCGCGCTGGGCGGCCGGACGCGCGGCGGCGGGCGCCGCGGTCATGGTGCGGGCGTGGCGCGCAGCCCGGCCGTCGTCGTCGCGGCGGCCGGTTCGCGCGCCAGGCCGACGCGTTCGGCGGCGCGCGCCAGCGCATCGAGCAGGCCGTCGACATCGGCCGGCGTGTGCAGCGCCGACAGGGTCACGCGCAAGCGGGCGCGGCCTTCGGGCACGGTCGGCGGGCGGATCGCCGCGACCCAGTAGCCGCTCTCTTCCAGCGAACGCGCCATCGCGATCGCGCGCGCGTCGTCGCCGCAGACCACCGGCTGGATCGGCGTGGTCGAGGGCTGCAGTTCCAGGCCGAGTTTGCGCCCGCCTTCGCGGAAGCGCTGGACCAGTTCGCCGAGCTTTTCGCGGCGCCAGTGTTCGTGCCGCGCCAGCTTGACCGCGGCCAGGGTCGCCGCGGCCTGCGCCGGCGGCAGCGCGGTGGTGTAGACGTGGCTGCGCGCGGTTTCGGCGAGATGGCCGATCAGGTCGGCGTCGCCGTGCAGCGCGGCGCCGTAGCTGCCGAGCGCTTTGCCGAAGGTCGCCAGCTGCAGCGGCACTTCGCGCACCGACAGTTTGACCGCCGCGACCGCGCCGCGGCCGTCGGGACCGAGTACGCCCACGCCGTGGGCGTCGTCGACGTACAGCAGCGCTTTCTGCGCGCGCGCGATCAGGGCCAGGTCGCGCAGCGGCGCGATGTCGCCGTCCATGCTGAAGACGCCGTCGCTGGCCAGCATCGCCATGCCTTCGGGCACGCTGCGCAGCTGGCGGATCGCGCCTTCGGCATCGGCGTGCGGATAGCGGCGCAGGCGGCAGCCGGCCAGGCGCGCGGCGTCGATCAGGCTGGCGTGGTTGAGCCGGTCCTGGACGCAGACGTCGTCCTCGCCGAGCAGGCCCTGGACCGCGGCCAGATTGGCCAGGAAACCACTGCCGAACAGCAGCGCGCGCGGCGAGCCCAGCCAGTCGGCGATCTCGCGCTCGAGCGCTTCGTGGATGGCGTGGTGGCCGCAGACCAGGTGCGAAGCGACGCCGCCGGCGCCCTCGCGCGAGGCCGCGTCCTGCAGCGCGCCGACCACGGCGAAGTGCTGCGAGAGGCCGAGGTAGTCGTTACCGCAGAAATTGAGCAGCTTGCGCCCGTCGACTTCGCAGCGCGCGCCGTCGCGGTGCGCGACCGTGCGCATGACGCGGGTGCGCGAGGTCGCCTCGCGCTGTTCGCGCGCGGCGGCGATGCGTTCGGGCCATTGCGCTCGTTGCATGGTGGTCAGGCTGCGCAGGAGTGGGCGGGCGACGCGTCGGTTTCGACGATGTCGGCGTGTACGGTGCCGCCGCCGTTATCGGCATGGTCCTCGACAACCTGCATCGGCCGCAAGCCCAGGCGCTCGAACAGGGCCAGGTCGCGCTCGGTGTCGGGGTTGCCGGTGGTCAGCAGCTTTTCGCCGTAGAAGATCGAATTGGCGCCGGCCAGGAAGCATAAGGCCTGCAACTCGTCGGACATGCTCTCGCGGCCGGCCGACAGGCGCACCATCGAGCGCGGCATCAGCAGGCGGGCGACCGCGACGGTGCGGACGAATTCGAACGGGTCCAGCTCGGCGGTGCCGGCCAGCGGGGTGCCTTCGACCTGGACCAGGCGGTTGATCGGCACCGAATCGGGGTGCGCGGGCAGGTTGGCCAGGGTCTGCAGCAAGCCGGCGCGCTGGTTGCGCGACTCGCCCATGCCGACGATGCCGCCGCAGCAGGTCTTCATGCCGACGTCGCGCACGTGCGCCAGCGTGTCCAGGCGGTCCTGGAACTCGCGGGTGTGGATGATCTCGTTGTAGAACTCCGGCGCGGTGTCGAGGTTGTGGTTGTAGTAGTCCAGGCCGGCCGCCTTGAGCGACTTGGCCTGATCGCCCGACAACATGCCCAGGGTCGCGCAGGTTTCCAGGCCCAGCGCCTTCACTTCGCGGATCATCGCCGCGACCTTCGGGATGTCGCGGTCCTTGGGCGAGCGCCAGGCCGCGCCCATGCAGAAGCGCGAGGCGCCGGCGGCCTTGGCCTGCTTGGCCTTCTCCAGCACCGCCTCGGTGCTCATCAGCTTGGTCGCGTCTACGCCGGTGTGGTAGCGCGCGGCCTGCGGGCAGTAGCTGCAATCCTCCGGGCAGCCGCCGGTCTTGACCGACAGCAGGGTGCTGACCTGGACCTCGGTGGCGTCGAAATTCTCGCGGTGGGCGCTGGCGGCGCGGTGCAGCAGTTCCGGGAACGGCAGATCGAACAGGTCGCGCACTTCGCTGCGCGACCAGTCGTGGCGCAGGGCCCGCGGGGGCGGGACGGCCGACTCGGCGACGGGGACTTCACTGACAACGGACATGGAGGTTTTCCGGCAGACGACACGGGGCAGGAGCGGCAGTCTGGAAAGCATGGACGACGCTGTCAACCAAATCCCCTCCGCTGAGGTTGACGGGCGCCTGGCCCGGCTCGGGCGTGGGCTGTGGCCGCCGCGCTGCCTGGTTTGCGGCGAGCGCGGCGCCGGCGGCCGCGACCTGTGCCGGGCCTGCGCCGGCACCCTGCCCTGGAACCGCAGCGCCTGCGGGCGCTGCGCGATCCCGCTGCCGGCCCCGGCCAACCTGTGCGGGCGCTGCCTCCGCCGCCCGCCGGCACTGGACGCGGCCCGTGCCGCCTTTGTCTACGCCGCGCCGCTGGACCGGCTGCTGCCGCGGCTCAAGTTCCACGACGACCTGGCCGCGGGACGCTTGCTGGCGGCGCTGATGCTGGACGATCCGCGGCGCCCGGCCGCGGCCGCGGCGACCGCCCTGATCGCGGTGCCGCTGGCGCGCGCCCGGCTGCGCGAACGCGGCTACGACCAGGCCCGCGAACTGGCCCGACCCCTGGCGCGGGCGCTGGGCCTGCCGCTGTTGGATCGGGCGCTGCAGCGGGTCCGCGACACCCCGCCGCAATCCAGCCTCGGCGCGCTGGCGCGGCGGCGGAATCTGCGCGGCGCGTTCGCCGCCGGTTTTGCGGGCGCGGTGCCGGCGCGAGTGCTGCTGATCGACGATGTGATGACCACCGGCGCGACCCTGCATGCGGCGGCCGCGGCTTTGCGGCGCGCAGGTGTGGCGAGGGTGGAGGCTTGGGTCTGCGCGCGGGTGCCGTGATCGGGGCGGTTGATCGGCGCGAAGAACGGCCGACCCCGTCGCGCACCGCGCTCAGTCCGCCAGGTGCTTGCCGATCTTGGCGTTCATGGCGTCCATCGCGCCTTGCTGCCAGCCGCCCCGGAGCTGGCGCAGTACGCGACCGTAGAACAGCAGTACGCCCACCATGGCGTACAAGCCGGCCAGGGTGGCCATCAGCGCGATCACCCACGGATCGGACCAGGGCAGGCCGCTGCTGCGCACGGTCTGCAACGAAACCATGGTCAGGCCGATCACCACCACGCCGATAGCGCTCATATACACCGCCTCGCGGGTGTGTTCGCCCTCGAACTCGATCGCGCGCAGCGCCAGGTAGGCGTGAATGTCGGCGCGGCGCTCGGGGTTGGTCGCACGTGAGGCCAGTTCGCGCGCGAGCGCCCGGCCCTGCTCGCTCGCCCGCCGAATCTCGGCGATGCGCTGGCGCAGGTAGCGCGCGAAGCGCCACAGGCCGCTGCCGATCAGTACCACGCCGCCGAAGATGCCGAGGATGTTCGCTATCGTTGAAATCTCCATGGCGCGATTTTAAGCACAGGGCGCGCGTCGGATCGCCCTTGCGATGGCGGGCGGGCGGCCTCGGCTATGCTCGCCGGCACCCTGGGGCACGGAATATCACCATGCAGGCATCTTTTTTGCGCAGCACGGCTGTACGCAGCACAGCGCTCGCGATCGCGGTTCTCGTGCCGATCGCGCTCGCCGGCTGCATGTGGCGGCCGCAGGAACCGATCACCCATGCGCCGCGCGCCGATGTCGGCCTGCATTCGGCTTCGCGCGAGCCCTGCCCGGGCTGTCTGGAGCGCAAAGGCCCGGATGGGCAGACGGTCTATCTGCGCCGCCGTCCGCTGCTGTCCGCCCAGCACATCGCCGCGGTGTCGAAGGTGATCGATATCGGCGGCGGCTACGCGATCCAGCTCGACTTCAAGCCTGAAGTGCAGGACCGCGTGCGCTCGGTAAGCGAAGAGCAGATAGGGGAACTCATCGCCTGGGTCGCGCAGGAGCGCGTGCTGAGCGTGGCCGTGAACCGCGGGGTGTTCTCCTCGGGGATGCTGTTGTCGGGGATCACGGCCGAGGAGGCGGACCAAATCTATACGGCGATGACGGGCGATCCTACGCAGCGGCGGCCGAGCCTGGAGCGGTGAGTCGCGGGTGGGTTGGTGATTGACGGCGACAGCAACGACGCCCTCGCGCGCCGCAAACGGCAGAAGGAACTATGCGGCCGGCTTGAGAAGCCGAACGATCGCTTACGGCATCACCGGCGCCTGGTAGGTCAGCGTCAGCCCCAACGCCCACAGCAGGCCGAGCACCAGCGGGATGTGCACCAGCAGCTGCACGAAGGTGAAGCCGACGATGTCGCGCGCCTTCAGGCCCAGCACGCCCAGCAGCGGCAACATCCAGAACGGATTGATCAGGTTCGGCAGCGCCTCGGCGGCGTTGTAGACCTGCACCGCCCAGCCCAGGTGCACCTTCAGGTCGATCGCCGCCTGCATCACGTACGGCGCTTCGATGATCCATTTGCCGCCGCCGGACGGCACGAAGAAACCCAGCACCGCCGAATAGGCGCCCATCACCAGGGAGAAGGTCTCGGCGCTGGCGATGCGCACGAACACGCTGGACAGATGATGCGCGAGCGTCTCGCCGCCGTGGCCCGGCGCCGAGGTCAGCAATGCGGCGATGCCGCCGTAGAGCGGGAACTGGATCAGCACGCCGGTGGTGCTGGGCACCGCGCGCGCGACCGCGTCCAGGAAACTGCGCGGCCGCCAATGCAGCAGGCCCAGGCCCAGGGTCAGGAACAGGAAGTTGTAGGTGTTGAGGCTGGCGATCGCGGTGACCGCGGGCTTGCTCGCGAACTCGTAGACCAGCCAGCCCAGGCCCAGCGCGGCCAGGGCGAGGGTGATCAGCGGGCTGTATTCCAGCCATTCGCCGGGACGCGTGCGCGGCGGCAGGGTCGGCGTGGCCGGGCCCTGGTCGGCGCCGAACGCGCTGGCGCGCCGCACCGAGGCGCCACGCGGCGCGGTGACGTAGCACACGATCAGCGACACGCCGATCAGCGCCGCGGTCAGCACGATCGACTGCCACAGGAAGATGGTCTGGCTGAAAGGCAGCACGCCGGTGATCGCCAGCAGCGCCGGCGGCATGCTGGCCGGATTGGCTTGCAGCTGCGCGGCCGACGAGCTCAGCCCCATCGCCCAGACCGCGCCCAGACCCAGATAGGCGGCGGCGCCGGCGGCGCGGTAATCCATGTCCAGGTCCTCGCGCCGCGCCAGTGCGCGCACCAGCAGGCCGCCGAACACCAGCGAGAAGCCCCAGCTCAGCAGCGAGGTCAGCATGCTCAGCAGGCCGACGTAGCAGATCGCGCCGCGGCCGCTGCGCGGCACCCGCGCCAGCGCGTCGATCAGGCGCGCCACCGCCGGCGCGGTCGCGACCACATAGCCGCCGATCACCACGAACGCCATCTGCATGGTGAACGGGATCAGGCTCCAGTAGCCGTCGCCGAACGCGGTCGCGGTGGCCTTGGGCGTGGCGCCGAACCCCAGCGCGGCGATCGCGACCACGACCACGGCCAAGGCGGCGAACACGTAGGCATCGGGGAACCAGCGCTCGGCCCAGGCCGCGCTGCGCAGGGCGAAGCGGGCGAGCGGGCCGTCGCTGGCGGCAGAGGCGTTCGGTGCGGTGGCGGTCATCGGCGGCTCCAGGCAGCGGCAACGTCATTGTCGGCCGCGCGACGCGCGGCGCCGCTAGCACTTTAGTCGCAGCGCGACCGCGTCGTAGACCGACCGGGATGCCTCCAACGTCCCGCGAGCCCGCTTCGTGTAGGAGCGACGTGAGTCGCGATCGCGAAACCCGCATACCGGCGCTCCGCCGACCGCGAGCAACCACCCACCGCCCGCGAACCCGCTTCGTGTAGGAGCGACGTGAGTCGCGACCGCGCCAGTCGGCCACTACGCAATCGCGACTCACGTCGCTCCCACAGGGCAGGTTTCGGTGCGCTGTGCGACTGCCATCGCCTCGGCATCCATTCTCAGCTATGGCCGGAGGCGAGGCAGGAGCGGCGCGAGTCGCGACCGCGAAACCCGCACACCGGCGCTCCGCCGACCAAGCGAGCAACCACCCACCGCCTGCGAACCCGCTTCGTGTAGGAGCGACGCGAGTCGCGACCGCGCCAGTCGGCCACTACGCAATCGCGACTCACGTCGCTCCCACAGGGCAGGTTTCGGTGCGCTGTTCGACTGCCATCGCCTCGGCATCCATTCTCAGCTATGGCCGGCGGCGAGGCAGGAGCGGCGCGAGCTGCAACCGCGAAACCCGCACACCGGCGCTCCGCCGACCGCGAGCAACCATCCACCGCCCGCGAGCACGCTTCGTGTAGGAGCGACGTGAGTCGCGATCGCGCCAATCGGCCACTACGCAATCGCGACTCACGTCGCTCCCACAGGGCTGGTTTCGGTGCGCTGTGCGAGCGCCATCGCCTCGGGCAATTCGCAGCCAAGGCCGGAAGCGAGGTAGAAGCGGCGCAAGCCGCGACCGCGAAACCCACACACCGGCGCTTTGTCGAATAAGCGAGCAACCACCCATCGCCTGCGAAGCGGCTTCGTGTAGGAGCGACGTGAGTCGCGACCGCGCCATTCGGCCACCACGCAATCGCGACTCACGTCGCTCCCACAGGGCAGGTTTCGGCGCGCTGTGCGACCGACATCGCCTCGAGCGTCTCGCAGCCGCCGGAGGCGAGGCAGGAACGCCGGGCTTCTGAGCGATCGCTGCGTTATGGCGCGCGAACCGTCGCAGGGGTCGCCGGGCCGACCGCAAGCCGGCCCGCGCCGTTCAATAGCCCGTCGCGTTCGCGGCGAACCGCACCGGCACCGTGACCGTCGCGCTGCCGCCGCTGTTGAGGTTCACGCTCAGGTTCACCACGCTGTCGCCGGCGTTGCCGCCCGAGGACGGGCAGCTGCCGCCGCTGGCCACGCACGACCAGGGGCCGCTCAAGGTCACGCCGTTGGGCAGGCTGTCGTTGATCTGCGCGGCGTTGGCCGCATCGGGGCCGTTGTTGATCACGGTCAGGGTATAGCTGGCGGTGCCGCCGGGGGTGTAGGTCGCGGCGCCGTCGCTCTTGCTGATCGACAGGTCGGCCTGGCGCAGGGCGTTGACGATGGTGCAGCTGAGGTCGTCGCCGGCGCTGGGCGAGAACTCGGGCCACTGCTGGCGGTTGCCGACGTTGTTGCCCGCGCCGGACGGCAGCACGGTCGCCGAGCCGACGGTCGCGCTGCTGCAGCTCAGCGACACGCGGTAGGCGCTGGGCGCCTGGTCGGCGCCGGCCGGCGTGGTCCGGATCGCCTCTTCGAACTGCATGGTGCTGCCCGGGGCCAGGACCACGGTACCGGTGCCGGCGCTGGCCGGCGCGGTGCCGCCGGTGGTCGTGGCGCTGGCGGCCAGGACGCCGCCGGAGTAGATCCGCACCGTCGCCTGGTCGCTGGCGCCGACGCGGCCCTGCAACTGCTTGCTCAGGCTGACCCAGACCGGGGTCGGAGTCGGACGGCAGGCGCTGGCGTCGAAGTCGGTATTGCTTACCAGGCCGCGCAGCACCGCGCGCGCGGCGTTGTGCAGGCCTTGGCCGGCGACGCTGGGCGCGGCGCAGGCGTCGTTGCCGGTGCTGCCGCCGCGGTTGATCCGCACCCGCACGTCGATCGTGTAGGTGTCGGTCTGTCCGGCGTTGAGGTTGCGCCACTGCCCCTGCAGCAGCCACGGACCGCTGCCGGCCAGCGCCGTCGCGGCGCCGCCGTTGAGGCTGTAGCTGGCCGACACCACGCTCGCGTCCGGATCCAGGCCAGGCGTGTCGGTGAGGCTGTAGCTGGCGGCGACGATGCTGGGGTTGCTGACCGCCACCGTGTAGCGGATGTCGGACAGGTCGGCGCTGCCGGCCACGACCACGGGAGCCGCAGCGTTCTTGGTGATGGCCAAGCTGGCGTCGTCGTCGGTGATCGTATAGCTGCGCACGCTCTGCGCCGCGGCGCCGCAGCTGGTGCCGGAGGTCAGCAGGAACGGCAGCGGCGAACCGCTGGGCGGCGAGATCCGCAGGTCGATGGTCTCGTTGCCTTCCGCCAGCGCGTCGTTGGCGATCGCGATCGGCAGCGCGATCATGCTGCCGGCGCCGCCGTCGTAGGTGCCGGCAGGCACGGCGACGGTGAAGGTCGTGGCGTTGCCGGGGGTGGTGTAGTCCACGCCCAGGGTCGCGCTGCCGCCGGTGACCTGCACCTGCACGCTCAGCCCGCCGGCCGGAACGATGCCGTTGATGCGCAGCGCCGGCAGGTTGCCGCCGCTGGCTTCGGGCGAGGAACTGCTGGGCTGGTCGAATTCGACGAAGGGGCGCAGCACCAGCTGGATCGCGTCCAGGAAGTTGCCTACGGTGAGGTCGCCGCCGGCGGTGCTGATCGACTCGAAGCCCAGGCTGTTGGTGCCGGTGGCGCCGGCGTAGGTGAAGTTGCCGCTGTAGTCGACCCAGCCGTTGCCGCCGGCGACCGGCGTGGCCGCGGTGCCTTGCGACACAATCGGCGTATTGAAGCTGCCGTTGGTGGTGGTGCCGACCCGGATCACGGTCGAGGACGCGCCGACCTTCATCTCGGCCACATCGCGCACGGTCGCGCTGGAGCGGCCGCGGTGGCTGAACACCCAGTCGATGCGCTCGCCGTTGATCATGCACACGTTCTGGTACATGCGCGACGTCGCGGCGGCGTTGAGTTCGGCGAACTGGCGGCCTTCGCGCGCGGGCACGCCGTTGAAGCTGTTGGCCCACAGCTCCATCAGGCGGCCGCTGGTGCCGGCCCAGGCAGGCGGCACGCAGCTGCCGTTGGCGGTGCCGACCGGATGGGTCGTGGTCCAGCCGGGAACCGCGGCTTCCGGGATCAGCGCATAGCAGGCCGTGGTGCCGTTGCCGAGCACGGGCGCTTCGAAACCGATGTTGACGAAGCTGCGTTGGACCTGCGCGGCGGCAGGCAGGGCAAGGCAGGCGGCGGCGAGCGCGGTCAGGCCGCGAAGCAAACGGCCATGAGTCATGGATCCCCCTGTAGCGTGACCAGTGCCACAAATACTGGGCAAGAAAACCTGAACTGGTCCTCACATCGCCGGTCGCTCCGGCGTCCGGCACCGCTGTCGCGCAGCGCCGGAATGCGCGCTCAGGGCCGAGCCGGCGGCGTTGGCGGCGCGATCCCGGCACGGGTACGGCACACAGGACGGACTCAGGCAGACGACGCGTCGCGGCACTCCATTGGCGGACGATGCGGCGATTCTAGGCACGGCTACCGCATGCGGAGCGTGTCCAGTGCGCGGCTTCAGGCGCCGCCGCCGAGGGCGTAGTCCAAGGCCAGGCCGGCAAACACCGTCAGCCCGACCCAGTGGTTGTGCAGGAAGGCCTTGAAGCAGCCGGCGCGGTCGCGGCCGCGCGCGATCGCGAATTCGTAGATCACCAGCAGCGCCGCCAGGCCCAGGCCGCCGTAGTACCAGACGCCCAAGCCGGCGCGCTGCCCGGCCAGGCCCAGCGCGGCCAGGAACAAGGCGTACAGCACGCCCTGTGCGATCAGGTCCATTTCGCCGAACAGGATCGCGGTCGATTTGGAGCCCATGCGCAGGTCGTCCTCGCGGTCGACCATCGCGTACCAGGTGTCGTAGGCGGTCGCCCACAGGATGTTGGCCGCGTACAGCAGCCAGGCCACCGGCGGCACTTCGCCCTGCACCGCCGCGAACGCCATCGGAATGCCCCAGCCGAAGGCCATGCCCAGATAGACCTGCGGCAGGTAGGTGTAGCGCTTGAGGTAGGGATAGCTGGCGGCCAGGACCACGCCGACCACGCTCATCAGCACGGTCAGACGGTTCATCGTCGCCACCAGCGCGAACGCGGCCAGCATCAGCACGGCGAACACCAGCAGCGCCTCGCGTCCGCGCACCGCGCCGGTCGCCAGCGGCCGGTCCTTGGTGCGCTCGACATGCGGGTCCAGCCAGCGGTCGGCGTAGTCGTTGATCACGCAACCGGCCGCGCGGGTCAGCCAGACCCCGGCGCTGAACACGAACAAGGTCCACAGCGGCGGCACCCCGCGCGCGGCGATCCACAGGCCCCACCAGGTCGGCCACAGCAGCAGCAGCCAGCCGATCGGGCGGTCGCCGCGGACCAGCTTCCAGTACAGCCGCAGCCGCACTTTCCAGGCCGGAAGCGGTGCCGGTTCGGGGCTTTCGTAGCGCTCGTAACTCATCCGATCAGAGTACCAAGGCCGGCCAGCGCGTCGCGAGCGCGGCCGATCGCCGCCGCGGCGCGACCTGCGCCTGCGTTTGCGGCTAGAATGCCGGTCCCGCGCGGTCCCGACTTTCATCGGTCGGAGCGGCGGGATCTCAGCCAGGCGCCCGTAGCTCAGCCGGATAGAGTAGTGGCTTCCGAAGCCATTGGTCGGGGGTTCGAATCCCTCCGGGCGCGCCATTCCCATGCCTACGGGCAGGGGAGCCGGCTTTATACTGGCGCGCGGCCGCACCCTGGGTGCGGTTCTTGTTGATGGCTCCGCATGCCCCCGACGGGTATGCGCAATAGGTGGATCGTGCGCAATTACGACCTCGAATTCCTGAAGAAATTCTCGATGGTGATCGGCTTCCTGATGCTGGTCACCCTCGGGCTGATGATCGCCGCGTACTACGTGCACCAGCAGATCCCGCCGGAGATCGATCCGGCCACGGTCAAGCGCACCGAGCAGCGCATCGCTCCGGTCGGCGCGGTCTACGCCGGCAGCACCGGCGCCTCGGCCCAGGCCGCCGCCAAGGCGGCCGCCGCGGCCAAGGCCGCCTCGCAGGTCGCCTACGGCGGCACCAAGGACGGCGCGGTGATCTTCGACAGCCTCTGCGCGGGCTGCCACAAGTCCGGCGCCGGCGGCGCACCGACCTTGGATCAGGCGCATTGGGGTCCGCGCCTGGCCAAGGGCAAGGACACCCTGCACAAGCACGCCATCGAGGGCTTCACCGGCACCTCCGGCGTCATGCCGCCCAAGGGCGGCAACCCGGCCCTGACCGACGAGCAGGTCGCGGCCACGGTCGACTGGATGCTGGGCAACCTCAAGTAAGCGCCGCCGCATCGCGCTGCCTGCGACGCCGCCTTCGGGCGGCGTCGTCGTTTCCGCGACCGGCAATCCGGATCGGTCCGTTCGCCGCCTGCAACACGGAAGCCGCCCGATCCGTTCGATAATGCGCGACCTCTCCGTGGCGCCTCCGCGATGCCTGCCTTCCGCCCCCGTTCCGCCGCCCTGCTGTTGCCCTGCCTGCTGTTGTCCGCCTGCGCGAGCCTGCAGCGCGATCCGCTCGCCGATGCCGCAGCCACGACGCCGATCGGCGCGCTGCACGGCCGCGACGCCAGCCGCCCGCTGGAAGGAACCCGGCTGACCATCGAAGGCACGGTCACCGCCGCCCTCACCGGCGAGGACGACGGTTTCGTCGGCTGGTTCGTGCAGGACGCCGGCGACGGCGACGACGCCACCTCCGACGCCGTGTTCGTGCCCGCCACCCCGGAGGTGTCGCTGCACGTGGGCGATCGCGTGCGCGTGTTCGGACGCGCGACCCAGCTCGACACCGGCCGCGGCAGCCGCCTCACCGCGCTGGAACCCGAAGCCGCGCGCGCTCTCGGCGCCGGCCGCGCCGAAACCCTGGTGCTGGACGCGCCGCCCGCGGACTGGTCGCGCTATGCCGGCATGCGCATCGGCATCGGCCGGCGCCTGACCCTGGCCGACACCGGCGATATCCTCAAGGAAGGACGCGCCCTGGTCGCCTTCGACGGCCCGCTCTGGCAGCCCGGCGAACGCGCCGCCCCCGGCAGCGAGGCCGCGCGCGCGGTCGCCGCCGACAACGCCCGGCGCCGGCTGTGGCTGGACGACGGCCGCATCGCCGGCGCACCGGCGCTGGACAGCGGCGTGCTCCCGCCCGGCTATGCCCAAGCCCGCAGCGGCAGCACCCTGGAAGGCGTCGAAGGCGTGCTCGACGCGCGCGACGGCGCCTGGCGCCTGCAGCTGACCGCCACCCCGACCCTGCACCCGGCCGCGCGCGAACCCGCGCCGCAGGCCGGCGACGCCAACGACCTGCGCATCGCCGCCTTCAATCTGGAAAACCTGTTCAACGGCGACGGCCGCGGCGGCGGCTTCCCGACCCCGCGCGGCGCCCGCGACGCCGCCGAATACCAACTGCAGCAGGACAAACTGGCCGTCACGATCCAGAGCCTGAAGCCCGACATCGCCGCATTGATGGAGCTGGAGAACGACGGCTACGGCCCCGACTCGACCCTGGCGCAACTGGTCGAACGCCTCAACCGCGACGGCGGCGACTGGCGTTACGTCGCCCCCTGCCGCCCCTGCGCCGCCGACGCGCGCGGCCCCGGCGACGATCAGATCCGGGTCGGCATGATCTACCGCGCCAGCCGGGTCGCGCCGCGCGGCGCCGCCGCCACCCTGCAAGGCGGCCCGTTCGGCGCCGGCAGCCGGGTGCCGCTGGCCCAGGCCTTCGTCTCGCTGCGCCGCGGCCGCCCGGCCGGCCCGGCGTTCGCGGTCGTGGCCAACCACTTCAAGTCCAAGGGCTGTGGCCAGGCCCAGGGCGCGGACCGCGACCAGGGCGACGGCGCCGCCTGCTGGAACGCCCTGCGGACCGATTCGGCGCGCCGCCTGGACGCCTGGCTGAAAACCGATCCCACGAAATCCGGCAGCGATCTTGCGGTCATCCTCGGCGATCTGAATGCCTACGCCGAAGAAGAGCCAGTCCGCACGCTGAAGGACGCGGGCTGGCGCGACGCCTTCGCGGTGGCCAAGGTCGCCCGCCCCTACAGCTATGTCTACGACGGCGAACTCGGCCGCCTCGACCACGCCCTGCTCAGCCCCGGCCTGGCCGCACGCCTGCGCGGCGCCGTGGAATGGCACAGCAACGCCGACGAACCGCTGGCGGCCGGCTATCGCGCCGGCGCCGCCGGGCCCTGGCGCAGTTCCGACCACGACCCGCTGCTGCTGTCGTTCCGCCTGGTTCAAAGCCGTTGACTGCAAGCCGGTTGACTGCAAGCCCGTTGACCGCAGACCTGGCTGATCGCCGGCCCGCTAACAGTCGCTCGGTATGATGCGCGTATGACCACCCCTGCCTTCCCCGGCGACGCCTCCACCGCGCTCAGCCTGCGCGGCCCGGCCGGCGCGCTCGAAGCCATCGTCGAAGCCGCCGAGGACACGCCGCGGCCGCTGGTCGCGATCGTCTGCCACCCGCTGCCGACCGAGGGCGGGACCATGCACAACAAGGTCGTGACCATGACCGCGCGCGCCCTGCGCGAGTCCGGCGCGGCCACGGTGCGCTTCAACTACCGCGGCGTCGGCCAGTCCGAGGGCGAGTTCGACCATGGCCGCGGCGAAGCCGACGACCTGCGCGCGGTCGCCGCCTGGGTCCGCGCGACCCGTCCCGACGCGCACCTGTGGCTGGCCGGCTTCAGCTTCGGCGCCTACGTCTCGCTCAAGGTGGCCGACGAACTCAAGCCCGGCATGCTGATCTCGATCGCGCCGCCGGCCGGGCGCTGGGATTTCGCCGACATCGTCATCCCCGACTGCCCCTGGCTGGTGATCCAGGGCGAGGCCGACGAAATCGTCGACCCCAGCGCCGTCTACGCCTGGCTCGACAGCCTCAAGCAGCCGCCGGACCTGGTCCGCATGCCCGACACCAGCCACTTCTTCCACCGCCGCCTGATCGACCTGCGCGGCGCGATCAAGAACGGCATCAAGCCCTACCTGCCTGCGCAACCGCATGAGTGAACCGATCGCGGCGGCGCTGCCGTCCGCCGCCTACGCTGCCGGCGTCGCCCGCGGCGACTGGAACGACGACCCCGCCCAGCACCCCGCGCTGCGCGAACTCGACCGCCTCCACGCGCGCTTGAGCGAACCGCTCAAGCGCGGCCTGTTCGACGGCCTGCTCGGCAAGAAACCGGAAACCCCCAAGGGCCTGTACCTGTGGGGCGGTGTCGGTCGCGGCAAGACGTTCTTGATCGACCTGTTCTTCGACGGTCTTCCGATCCGCGGGAAGCGCCGCACCCACTTCCACCGCTTCATGCGCGAAGTGCATGCGCAGCTGCGCGCGCATACCGGCGAGAGCGATCCGCTGGCCAAGATCGCGCGCCAGTGGGGCCGCGAACTGCGCGTGCTGGTGCTGGACGAATTCTTCGTCATCGACATCGGCGACGCGATGTTGCTCGGGCGCCTGCTCGAACGCCTGTTCGCCGAGGGCGTGGCCCTGGTCACCACCTCCAACACCGCGCCGCCCAACCTCTACGCCGAAGGCCTGCAGCGCGACCGCTTCAAACCCGCGATCGCGCAGATCCAGCAGCATTGCGAAGTGCTGCTGCTCGACAGCGCCCACGACTACCGCCTGCGCGCGCTGACCCGCTCGCCGGTGTATCGCACGCCGCTGGACGCCGAATCCGACGCCTGGCTGGCCGCGCGCTGGAAGGAACTGTCGATGGCCTGCCCCAAGGAACAGGGCCCGCTGCACATCGACGGCCGCGACATCCCGGTGCGCGGCCTGGCCGAAGGCCACGCCTGGTTCGACTTCGCCGCGCTGTGCGAAGGCCCGCGCGCGGCCGGCGACTACATCGAGATCGCGACCGAACACCACACCGTGCTGCTGGGCGACATCCCGCTGTTCGACGGCCGCAACGACGACCCCGCGCGCCGCTTCGTCACCCTGATCGACGAACTCTACGACCGCCACGTCAACCTGGTCTGCACTGCCGCCGTCGCGCCGACCGAGCTCTACCTGGGCCACAAACTCGGCGGCGCCTTCGAACGCACCGTGTCGCGCCTGATCGAAATGCAGTCGGCGGAGTATCTGGCCTTGGAGCACCGCGGCTGACCACCGCTCTTTCGCACCACGCCGCCGCCTCGGGGTAGGAGCGGCGTAAGCCGCGACCGCACTCGATCACGCAGCAGCGTCGTCGGCGAACCAGCGCAAGTCCTGCTCTCATCGTCCAGCCCGGCACACAGCCCGAACCCCGCAGCGACTGTGGGAGCGACGTAAGTCGCGATTGAACCTCCCCTTGCCGACGTACCCGCGATCGCGAGCCATCATTGGCCACAGCCACATCGCGATCCGACTCGCTCCACACAAGAGCAGCACGCGCTACACACGCAGGTCACGCTTTAACGACGCACACACTTTCGCAACAACCACCTCCGTTACCCTGCGCCTCGACAGGAGCTCAAGCGGTCGGAGGAAGGGATGGCAGGACTCAGCCTGTGGCACTGGATCATCATCCTGGGCCTAGTCGGTTGCCTGACCCTGGTGGTGATCCTGGTGGTCGCCTTGCTGCGCATGCGCCGCGACAACTAGCCACGCGCGCACCGATCCGCGGGACCGGTGCGCGCGACGCGGTTCAATCGTTGACCTGCGCCTGCAGGCAGTTGTGGTCGATCAGGGTTTCGAAAGCGCCGGCTGCGGTGAAGCGGCCGCTGTTGTTGCCCCAGTAGTCGCGCACGTTGACGCCATCGGCGCCGTCTTCGCCGTCCTCGCGGTTGTCGCTGCCGTCGTCGAACTGGCGCCAGCCGGTGACGATGTCGGTGCTGGCGTAGGCCAGACGATCGTCGTCGCCGCTGGCCGCACCGCTGCCGCCCTCGTTGTTCCAGTCGTCCAGGTCCCAGAACGCCTTGCCGGTCTGGATCTCGTTGTGGGCGTTGTCCGAACAGGTGGCGAAGCCCAGGGTCGCGGTCTCGAAGTTGCGGCCCCAGCCGAACGGCACCGTCGCGCTGTTGTTCGGCTCGTACCAGCTCACCAGGGCGACGTAGTTGCCCCAACCCTCGGTGGTCGCGCAGGACTCGTGTTCCAGCGAGTCCAGGCTGTGACCGTCGCCGCCGCGGCTGCAGTCGTCGCGCAGCCAATCCTGGTCGAACTCCTGCATCTGGATCACGTGGCCGAGCTCGTGGGTCACGTTGGAACCGTTGGCGCCGCGGGTGCGGGTGATCTTGATCAGGTCGCGGTCCGGCGCGCAGCTGGTCGGGCAATCGGTCTGGCCCGGGTATTGCAGCCGCACGCTGGTGTCCATGATCTCGCCCAAGGCCTGCAGGGTGTGCTGGGCCGAGTCCAGCGCCATGATCCGCAGGCCGCGATCGGAGGCGATGTCGTTGGTCGGCACCAGCGTGCCCGATCCGAACACGCTGCAGGTGGTGTTGGCCTTGCAGTTCATGGATACATAGCGTTCCGGGTCGCCGGACTGGCCGTTGCGCCACGAGGTCACGCTGGCGGCGCTGTTGTCGGTGTTCACGCCGCGCACTTCGACGTAGTGGCTGTAGCCGGTGCGGTTGACCCTGTTGATGTAGCGCAGGTACAGATCGGGATTGGCTTCGCCCTTGTCGTAGTCGGAGTTCTCCCACTCGAATGCGACGCACTGGCTGCCGCCGCCGCCGATGTACCAGGTGCCGATGTATTCGTCGTCGCCTTCCCAGTCCTTGTCCCAGACTTCGATCTGGTGGCCGACCATGTCGACGTAGCCGCCGGAATTGCAGCCGCGGCGCGCGCCGGCTTCGGAGGTGTCGGCGCACTGCACGCGCTCGTCGCGCAGCTGCAGGCGGAAGCAGACGTTGCGTTCGGCCGCGGCCGCGACTTGCGCGACCAGCAACAGGGCCGCCGTGGCGGCGAATTGGATAATGCGGATGTTCATGGCGGGTGCCTCCTAGCGTTCGCGTGATTCGTCGGCGTTCCGGCCGGCGTCCTGGTCCTTGCGGCGTGCCGCGTCTTCGCGTTCGGGCAGCAACCCGCCCGCGCGCCCCAGCGGAATGGCGCGGCCGAGCCTGGTCTTGCTCACAGGCATTTTCGCCGCCGCGCCGCGGCCCTCGTTCCACTGCACTTTCTCGCCCAGCGCATCGAGCCCGTCGTAAGGCGGGTCGACCATGCGCGAGTACTCGGCCTGGCTGACATAGGCCGGCTTGCCGTCGCGGACCACGAAGTGCGCCCAATACACCATCTGCAGCGGCTTGCTCTTCGGGTCCTCGTTGGCCGCATGCGCGCGGGCGAGGATTTTCTCGGCGTAGGCGCCGTCCTTAAGCTGCGCGGCCTTGTCGCTGGCCAGCGGGATCAGCACGCCGACGCGCTTGGGCCGTTCGTCCCGGAGCGCGGTGCGCGCGGCGGCGGACGCGTCGGCCAGGCGCAGCTCCGCGCGCGGCTCGGCGCGGGCGATGCTCGGGAGCTGGCGCTCGGCTTCGGCCGCGCGCCGCGGCGGCGCTTTGTCGCGCGGATCGCGGTATTTGAAATCGTTGGGCCCGGTGAACGGCGCGGTGTAGTCGAACATGCGCAGCTTGCGCCACGGCACCGGATCGGGCTCGCGCGCCAGCGGCGTGCCGTCGCTGTAGATCGCGCGGGTGACGTCCAGCGACGCCAGGCGTTCGGGCTCGATCACCATCACGACGAAGCCGTCGCGCACGTAGTGATCGACGAAATCGACCGGCGCCTCCGGGCCGATCGCGTAGGCGGGCGCGGCCAGCAGCACGGCCAGCGCCGAGGCATAGAGCGCCGCGCGCGGCGCGGCGACGGTGGGAATGCGGATGCTCGGGTTCATGGGGTCCTCCTTGGACCTGTCGCGTGGGTCGAACGCACGCAGCGCGCAAGGCTTTGCGTCGCCGCGAACGCGCGGACACCGATCACGAATGCTTGCTGCGCGCCGCAACGCCATGGCGGACCTCATTCCGCCCCGGTCCCGTTGCGGGACCGCTTCCTTGGCCTGTACTTCCGCGCGTCCTTCACGCGTCGATGTCGCCCGAATACCAACGGTCGAAACCGGCCGGGCCGGCCACGCTGCGCCTGTTCAGACCCCGCGCTGGAGCGCGTCCGACCAGCGGCCGAGCCGATTCCCGGCCCGAGGCGGACGCGTCACTTGCCGATGATCTTCGGTATTTCCTCCACCAGCGCATCGATCGCCACCCGCGTCTTCGACGGCAGGTAGCGCGACTGCGGCCACACCGCGTGCACGTCGTTCGGGTACACCAGCTCGTGGCCCATCACGCATTCCAGCTCGCCGCTGGCGAGATAGCGCGACAGCATCCAGCACGGCAGCCAGGCCAGGCCGACGCCGGCGATCGCGGCATCGGCGATCGCCTGCACATCGTCCATGCGCAGCTTCACGTCCATGCGCGGCTCGCGCACGCCATCGCCGTCGCGCACCCGCCAGCGCAGGTCCTGACCGGCGCGGCCATAGACGATGCAGGCGTGGCCATCCAGTGCTTCGGCGCTCTCCGGCCGACCGCGTCGGGCCAGATAAGCGGGCGATGCGCCGATGCCCATGCGCTGCGTGCCCAGACGGCGCGCCGCCAGCAGGGTGCTGTCCGGCAGCGGACCGATGCGTATCGCCAGATCGATGCCCTCCTCCAGCAGATCGACGACCCGGTCGCTGAAGGAGATCTCCACCTGCAATTGCGGATGCTGCTGCGCCAGCGTCATCAGCACCGGCGCCACGCAATGACGGCCGAACAGCACCGGCGCGCTCACCCGCAAACGGCCGCGCGGCTCGCGGCGGCCGCTGTCCAGCGTCGCCTCGGCTGCGTCCAGCTCGGCCAGGGCCCGCACGCAACGCTCGTAATAGGCCTGACCGTCCTCGGTCAGGCTCTGCCGGCGCGTGGTGCGATGGAACAGGCGCGCGCCCAGGCGACGTTCCAGGCGCCCCACGCTCTTGGCCACGGCGGACCGGGTGAGGTTCATGCGCTCGGCCGCGACCGCGAAGCTGCCCGAGTCCACGGCCTGTACGAAAGCGGCGATGCCGGTGAGTTTGTCGTCCATTGGCGCCTATAGGGATACAGATTAGCGATTGAATAGAGCCACCGGGGCCCATCAGGCGACTATATCGTATGGATCACCGTCCGGACCGCCCGGACCCCCTACGGAGATCCACCCCATGCAGGCTTACCAGATCGTCAGCGGCGCCCACGTCGCCGGCCTGGAGCGCGTCGAACGCCCCGCCCCGGTCGCCGGTCCGTACGAAGTGCTCGTGCGCACCCATGCCGTGTCCCTGAACTACCGCGACCTGATGTTCGCGCGCGGCCAGTACGGCCCGGTCGCCGCCCACCCGATGATCCCGGTGGCCGACGGCGCCGGCGAAGTGATCGCGGTCGGTGCCGGCGTTACCCGCTTCAAGCTCGGCGACCGCGTCATCAACACGTATTTCCCCGACTGGATCGACGGCAGGCCGACGCCGACCAAGACCCGCGACTCGTTCGGCGCCCAGATCGACGGCGTGCTCGCCGAGCAGTTCATCGCCCACGAGGACGCGCTGGTCGCGATCCCCGCCCACCTCGACTACGCCGAAGCGGCCGTCCTGTCCTGCGCCGGCATCACCGCCTGGAACGCGATGTTCGTCGAAGCCGCGCTCAAGCCCGGCGACAGCGTGCTGCTGCTCGGCACCGGCGGCGTTTCGATCATCGCCCTGCAGCTGGCCAAGGCCGCCGGCCTGCGCGCCATCGTCACCTCGTCCAGCGACGACAAGCTCGAACGCGTGCGCGCCCTCGGTGCCGACGCCGTTATCAACTACCGCGACACCCCGGAATGGCAGAACGAAGTGCTGCGCCTGACCGACGGCATCGGCGTCGATGCCGTGATCGAAGTCGGCGGCGAAGGCACCCTCGCCCGATCCATCCAGTCCACGCGCATGGGCGGCACCGTCGCCGTGATCGGCGGCGTCACCGGCTTCGGCGGCACCCAGGTCGACCCGCTCGCACTGATCGTCGGCGTGAAGCACCTGTCCGGCATCTTCGTCGGCAGTCGCGCGATGCTGGATGCGTTGACGAAGTTCGTCGAGGTCAATCGCATCGTGCCGGTGGTCGACCGCGTGTTCGGCTTCGACCAGGCGCGCGAGGCGTACGAGTACCTCGAGGCGGGCAGGCATTTCGGCAAGGTGGTGGTGCGGGTAATGGGCTGAGGCCTGGCATCGCGCATGTTTTCAGGCTGTTCGGCTACGCGGACCTATGTGTCCGCGTGGCGCGCGCATGCGGACTGGGAAATGGTTTTGGGTCCTCGATCGTATAACCGTACTGAGCAGCGAGTGCGATCACCTTATCGACGCACTAAGGCAATGGGCGACGGCTGGATATCAGCTGTATCTGCTGCTCCGCGGCGACCAGAAGAGAGTTCAGTTTCGATAGGCTGAGCTTCTCGACATCGATTTTAGCGTGTCGTATTACGACGTAAGCAGGTCGATCATGGCTCGTGCCGCTGCGGATTGACTCCGGTGTGGCGCATAGACGACCGAGAACGGCCGCGATCGCCCCCGCAACTGCGGCAGCACTTCCACCAACCGGCCGCGTTCCATCCGGTCGCGAACGATGAATTCGTAGCTCTGGCAAATGCCGACGCCTTGTTCGGCCAGCGACACCACGCCCAGCACATCGTCCGAAATTTCTATCGGCGCGTCGGGCAACCAATCGATATCTTTCCCGCCGTCGCGGAACACCCAGGGCGCGAGACGACCCGTGCGCGGCATCAGGAAGGGCAGGCACAGGTGCCGCCGCAAATCCTCCAACGCCTGCGGCAGGCCCATCCGTTGCACGTACTCGGGGGATGCGACCAGGAGCAGGGCGGCGTCTTCGAGCTTGCGCGCGACCAGGCCGCTATCGGGCAGATGTCCTAGGCGGATGGCGAGATCGAATCCTTCCGCCACCAAGTCGACATTGCGGTTGGTGATGTTGAGTTCTACCTGGACCCGGGGGTATTGCCTGGCGAAGCGCGCAAGCAGCGGCGGCAGCCGATAGTGGCCGTAGGTGGTCGGCACGCTCAGCCTGACGCGGCCGGCCATTTCGCCCTCCTGGCCCTGCACCTCGCGCTCGGCGTCTTCGAGCAGCGAGAAGGCCGAGCGCGCCTGCTCCAGGTAGAGGCGTCCGGCTTCGGTCAGGCCCAGGCGGCGCGTGGTCCGCTGCAGCAGCTGCCGCCCCAGGCGCGTCTCCAGCCGGGCGACGGCGCGACTCAGTACCGAGGGCGTGGTCGATAGCGCCACGGCGCCGGCGGTGAAAGAGCCGTGCTCGACCACGGCGATGAAGGCTTCCACGTCCCCCAGGTAGTCGAATTTCCGGCTCATCTTGTCCTCAGAAGAACAAATGTTTTTCTCCCTGATCAGTTTATCGCCGCATAAGTGCTGAATACAGTGAGTCCATTCCGCATCGCAGGGCCACGACCATGAACCAGAGCACCTCCATCCCTTCCGCCAGACTCGTGCCGCCCGTGCCGAGTCAGGGCAGCCAGGGCGGCAACGAACGGCCGACCGGCACCTAGCTCGGGCAGGTCATCCACCCCTGGCTGACCCGCAAGCGGCCGGCCTCTGAAGTCGCAGTACCTCCGGTTGCGCGACCAGCGGCCGGCGGATCGGTCGGCCCCACTCTTTCTACGCAGAGCGATGCGCACGTCCGTTCGCGCGGGCGCGCCGTCGGCTCGTCTCAAGGAAATCACCATGGACCTTCAACTCGCCGGCAAAACCGCTCTCGTGACCGGCGCCACCGCCGGCATCGGCCTGGCCATCGCCCGCACCCTGGCGCGCGAAGGCGTCACCGTCACCCTGACCGGCCGCGACCCGGAAAAACTGCAGAACGCCGCCGCCGAGATCGCCAAGGGCGCACCCGACAGCCGCGTCGCCACGATCGTCGCCGATCTCGGCAGCGCCGAAGGCGCCGCTGCGCTGACCGCGGCGCAGCCGGACGCCGACATCCTGGTCAACAACCTCGGCTACTACGAAGCCAAGCCCTTCGCCGAGATCACCGATGCGGACTGGCTGCGCATGCTCGACGTCAACCTGATGTCGGGCGTGCGCCTGTCGCGGCATTACTTCCCACGCATGTTGCAGCGCAACTGGGGCCGGGTGATCTTCGTTTCCAGCGAGGTCGGCGCGTTCACGCCGCCGGACATGGTGCATTACGGCGTCAGCAAGTCGGCGCAGCTGGCGGTCTCGCGCGGCATGGCCGAGCTGACCAAGGGCACCGGCGTCACCGTCAACAGCGTGCTGCCGTCGGCCACGCGTTCCGACGGCATCGTCGAATACCTGCGCCAGACCGCGCCGCGTCCTGGCATGACCGACGCGGAGATCGAAGCGCACTTCTTCCAGACCTATCGCCCCAGTTCGCTGATCGCGCGAATGATCGAGGCCGACGAGATCGCGGCGATGGTCGCGTTGCTGGCCAGTCCGCTCGGCGCCGCATCCAACGGCGCGGCGGTTCGCGTCGAAGGCGGCACTTTCCGTTCGATCCTCTGAATCCGGAGCCATCATGTCCGACCTCATCGTCATCGCCATCGCGCAGGCCAAGCCCGGTTACGAAGCCGCGCTGGTCCAGGCGCAAGCCGAACTGGTCGCCGTCGTGCGCCAGCTGCCCGGATGCATCAGCTACGAGTTGAACGAGTCCCTGGAGCAGCCGGGCCGGGTCGTATTCGTCGAACGCTGGCGCGACCGCGCTGCGTGGGAAACCCACATGCGCGGTCCGCACATGGACGCGTTCCGAAGCAAGGCCGGGTCGATGATCGGCGCGTTCGACCTGCTGCAGATGCGTCAGGTCGCCTGAGCCCGCCCGACTTCCAGCATCTCCTCCTTCCCTTACGGAACACGACCATGTCCAAGCGCCCCTGTCGTACGTCCGCCATCGCGATGGCGGCCCTGCTTTCCTTCGCAAACGCGGCCGGTGCGGCGGATGGGCCCTCCCTGGAACGCTGGCGCAGCTACGCTGGCGTGAGCTGGGATGCGCCGGACAACGGCAAGAACCCGGCGCCTTTCGCCGCGTCGGTCGACGCACCCATCGCCGGCATCCACTTCGATGCGCAAGGTGTCGCTTATGTGAGTACGCCGCGTCTGGTTTCCGCCGCGGCGCCGGCCACGCTGAGCATTCTGGACACCCGGGCCGAATCCGGTCCGGCACGGCTGACCGCCTTCCCGTCACACCCAGGCAACGCGGTGGAGGGCGCGCCGGAACGAAGTCTGCGCAATGTGCTCGGATTCCATGTCGATCGCAGGAACGGCTGGCTGTGGGCGCTGGACATGGGCTTCGTCGCAGGCGAAGCCGAGGCGCCGGCGGGCTCGCAGAAGGTGCTGGTGCTGGATCTGAAAACCGGCCGTACCGTCAAGCGCATCCCGTTGGATAGCGTCGCCGACCGCAAGGCCAGTTTTCTCAACGATATCGTCGTCGACGAGCGCCGTCGCATCGCCTACATCTCCGACAGCGGGTCGCGCAGTGCGCCGAATAACAAGGTCGGCCTGATCGTGGTCGACTACGCCAGCGCTACGGTCCGCCGCGTCCTCGATCGGCACCCGAGCCTGCAGATCGAACCGGGTGTGAAGGTCGTCGCGCATGGCGCCGACGTATGGCCGGGCAAGCCCTTGCTGATCGGCATCAACGGCATCGCACTCTCGCCGGACGCCAGGACGCTGTACTGGACGGTGACGACCGGAACGCGCATCCACGCGCTGCCGACGGCGATCCTGCGCAAAACCGGTTCCACCGACGAACAGATCGCCGCGACGATCCAGGACCTGGGCGCGGTGGACGGCAACACCGACGGCATCGTGACCGACGCCCAAGGCGACCTCTACATCACCGACGTCACCCGCAACGGCATCGTGAAGTACGACCACAAGACCCGATCGATGTCCTTGATCGCGTCCAACGAGGGCGTGCGCTGGCCCGATACGCCCGCCATCCAGCCCGGTGGCGATCTGATCTTCACCTCGAGCCGCCTCAACGACCACTTCGCGGGCTCCGTCCCGCTTGGGGAAGAACGCTACGAGTTGTGGCGCCTGCCGTTGAGCGGTCGTCAGAAGAAGGGCAATTGATCGGTCAAGATGCATCACCGAACCGATCGATGACAACGAAACACGCGGGCCGCAGGTTCACGAGTTTCATCGACGTCACTTGGAGGCCGTGCTTATGCGCGCGGCGTCGGCGCGGTCGGCCGCTTCGGTGCCGACGCGCTCACGCAGCACGGATACCACCTGCTGCAACTGTGCTTCTGCCAGGCCGACATTGCGGCTGATGCGCATATGGGACTGCATCTGAGGATCCACTCCCTGCAGCGCGGCAAGCGCGCCGACGGTGGCCGAAGAATGGCGAAGAATGGGAGGCGAAGAATGGGACGAAGAATGGGAGGACGAAGAATGGGACACCCACAGATATCCCATCGAAAACCGAAGAATGGAACCGAAGAATGGGACACCCACAGATATCCCATCGAATACTAACAACCTGAGGGATCGCGAGATTCACAAAAGGTCGACGGATGCCCAGCCCCGTCACGGGCGAGGCGAAGAATGGGACACCCACAGATACTGGGAAGAATGGGACACCCACAGGTATCCCATCGGATACTAACAACCTGAGGGATCGCGAGATTCACAGAAGGTCGACGGATGCCAGCCCCGTCGCGTGCGCCACAGGTCCATTGCCCCTGGAGGGATAATTGTCAGCCCTTACTCGCGCGCTTCCCGCCATTTTCAGGCGCCTTAGGCGAGTTTGACCGCTAGACCCACACCTTTAAGCCAGCGCTGACCCAGTCGTTGCGCCAGTTCGATCAAATCCTGGGCTTCGCCGACCACACGCCAGTAGCCCGAGCCCACCGACCTCACCCGCTTCGTCCAGCGGCTTGGCTCCCTATCCAGCTTTACCAATACGCTCGGCGCGTCAGAGGGAATGGCACCTCGCTTGTCCGGATGGACCTGCCGCCCAGTCCACTCCAGCAACGCCAAGTACTCACCCAACCGGATCGGCAAGCAGGCCACCTGCGAGCCGGCGACCGGGCGAAGCGCCGTCTCGGCGGAATCAGTGTTGAGCGCGCGCAACCGGAGGAATCCTGGGCTTCGCCGACCACACGCCAGTAGCCCGAGCCCACCGACCTCACCCGCTTCGTCCAGCGGCTTGGCTCCCTATCCAGCTTTACCAATACGCTCGGCGCGTCAGAGGGAATGGCGCCTTGCTTGTCCGGATGGACCTGCCGCCCGGTCCACTCCAGCAACGCCAAGTACTCACCCAACCGGATCGGCAAGCAGGCCACCTGCGAGCCGGCGACCGGGCGAAGCGCCGTCTCGGCGGAATCAGTGTTGAGCGCGCGCAACCGGAGGTGCGCGCTGGTGTGATGCGATTCCTGCAGTCCACTCGCGAGACCGGCGCGAATCGGATTCAGATCCACATAGGCCATAGCGGCCAATACGGCTCGATCGTCGCAAAGTACTTGCGCCTTGTAGCGGCCTTCCCAGAAGCGCCCTTTGCAGCCGTCCTCGGCGTTGGCGGCGCGGGCTATCGGCTCCGCAACACAACGCATCAGCCAAGACAGGTCGCCCAAACGGGTACGGATCAACGATAGGCGAGCCGGATCGGCCAGTAGCGCGCTGCGCTTGCACTCGTGAGCGGCGAGAGTGTTCTCGCGAGGCGGAAACAACCGAACCCAACGTGCGGCCACTTCGGCATCCGCCCATTGCCTTGTCARRCTCGGTTCCAATTGCACGACCAAATGCAGATGATTGCTCATCACCGCGTAGGCGTGAACGGCGATAGCGAAGCATTCGGCYAGCAGCAGCAACCGCTGCTCAATCCAGTCCTTTCGATGCTCGTAGGACCGACCCGTGTAGCGGTCAATTCCGCACAGGAACGCGCGACGCACGCAGCGTTGCACGCAATG